>NZ_CDBN01000023.1 GCF_000820085.1 Aeromonas sanarellii | reverse complement strand
GCTGGCGGCTGTGCACATGGAGATCGACAGGGGATCCCTGCTCGTCCACAAACTGCCAGGGGAAGGGGCGACCCGTGCTCGGGGTGATGAACTGGATCAGATCGTGTTGCTGCAGGGCGTCCAGGGAGGTCGGCGCGGGGCGGCGGGCGACATAGTCGGGGGCGCAGAAGACCCCGAGGCTGGCATCCTCCAGCTTGCGGGCGATGATCCGCCCATCGCGCGGCTCCCCCAGCCGGATGGCGAGATCGTAGCCGTCCTCCACGAAGTCGATGTTCCTGTTGGAGACATTGAGTTCCAGTTCGACCTCGGGATAGGCCGCCATGAAGCCCGGCAGCAGGGGCACCAGGCGGTGGTGGGCATAGACGGTGCCCACGCTGATGCGCAGCACCCCCTTGGGGTGGCGCTGGCGGCCGGTGATGGCCCGCTCGGCCTCGGCGATCTGCTCGAGCGCCTGCTGGCACTGATCCCGATAGAGCTCACCGTCGTGGGTGAGGCGCACGCTGCGGGTGGTGCGATGGAAGAGTTTGACGCCGAACCTGGCCTCGAGACGCTGGATGGAGCGGCTCACCGAGGCGGGCGTCACCCCCAGCACCTGAGCCGTGGCTGTAAAGCTGCCAAGTTCGGCTGCCTTGCAAAAGAGCTCTATGGTGCCGAGCTGGACGGGGTCGAAGGCACGGGACATATGTTCATCCATGTAAATAAACAAGTTCATTGGCGTGAGTTTATTCGCCCGTGGGTAATCAGTAAATTGCTCATCGAGGGCGGCCCGGTGGCCGCCCGATCGATCACTGCCATCAGAAGGAAGATCACGATGAAGAACACCCTCAAGGCCGTGCTGGCCTCACTGCTGCTGGCGACCTCCGCCGCGGCCAGCGCCGCCCCGAAAGGCGAGATCCTGGTACTGCTCTCGAGCGAGACCGAGCTGCCGCTGCAAGGGGGCAAGAGCCTGACCACCGGCTTCTACCAGAATGAACTGGGGGTGCCTGCCGCCGCCCTGCTGGAGGCCGGTTATACCCTGACCCCGGTGACCCCGAGAGGGAACCGGCCCGAAGCCGACAAGAGCTCCATCGATCCCCAGTATTTTGGCGGCAACCCGCAGGAGATGGCGCGCATCGGCGCCGTGGTGGAGGGGCTGTTCGGTGCCAACCAGGTGCTCTCCCTGAGGGAGGTGCTGCAATCCGGTCCCGAGCGCTACGCCGGCCTCTTCATTCCCGGCGGTCATGCCCCGCTTATCGATCTCGCCAAGGATCCCGAGGTGGGCACCCTGCTGCGCCACTTCCACGAACACCAGAAGCCCACGGCGGCCATCTGCCACGGCCCCATCGCGCTGCTGGCGGCGCAGGCGGATCCGGCCGGGTTCGAGCAGGCCGTCATCGCAGGCAAGGCGGACGGCGCCAGAGAGTGGATCTACGACGGTTACAGGATGACCATCTTCTCCGACAAGGAAGAGGTGGTGTTCGAAGGCTCCCTTGGGGGCGACAAGCTGCGCTACTACCCGGCGCAGGCCATGGCGCAAGCCGGTGGCAAGATGCAGTTCGTCGCCCCCTGGCAGCCCGGCGTGGTGATCGATCGGGAGCTCATCACAGGCCAGAATCCCTTCTCCGACCACGCCCTGGCGAGCGCCTTCATCGCGGCGCTGGACAAGCAGCAAGGGGCGCGCTGACGCCACGGGAGGCGACAGCTCCCCAGACGACAGATGCAGGCAGCCCAGGGTGGGCTGCCTTTTTCATGTCTCGGCCTTGGCGAGAAACGCCTTCATGGCGGGGGTGACGCTGTGTTTTCGGGTGATGAAGGCGATGGTGCCGGCGCTCGCATCGCTCAAGGGGTGGCAGGGCAGCTTGAAGAGCTGCCTGGCGGTGGCGGCAATGCCGGCGCTGACCACGGCGCAGCCCAGGCCGTGGCTCACCCCGTTGACCAGGTGGAACAGGGAGTCGGTCTCCAGCACCACCCGCAGGCTGAGCTGCTGGCGGGCGGCGGTCTCGTCGAGGTAGCGGCGAAACTGCATGGTGGTGCTTGGCAGGATCAGGGGGAGATCTTGCAGGTCCGCCAGCCTCAGGGGCTGGTTCTCGTTGAGGTGAGGGGGCAGGGGACCCAGCAGGGCCATGGGGTTGGGGTGGCGCAGCTGGACGTCGAGGGTCCGGCGCTGGTGCTCGGTGAGCAGCTCGTCAAAGCCGAGGCCGATGTCGATGCGGTGCAGATCCAGTTGATCCATCAGGGTGCCGTGGGTCATCACCGACAGGTGCAGGCCGACCTTGGGGAAGGCGTCGTTGAACCCCTTGAGCAGCGGCATGATGTCGATGCTCGACTGGGGCACCACGCCGATGCGCAGGGCCCCCGACAGCCCACCACTGAACAGACTCAGCTCCTGGCGCAGGGAGTCCTGCTCCCGGAGCATCCGCTCGGCGTGGCGCAGCACCACTTCCCCTGCCTGGGTCAGCGCCACGAACTGGCTGTTGCGCACCACCAGCTCGGTGCCGAGGGACTTCTCCAGCGCCGTGATGCTGGCGGACAGGGTCGGCTGGGTGATGAAGCAGGCCTTGGCCGCCTTGGCGAAGTGCTTGTGCTGGGCCAGCTCGTGGAAATAGTGCAACTGCTTGATGTTCATCGAAGAGAGGCGATTGAGGTGGAGGATGGCTGACAAAGTTAATCAATCGACATAGCCATGGCAATAGAGGTTGTCTATCAGCGAATAGATTTGTTTCATTGGTTTTGGCGCGGCGGCTTATCTAAACTTGAGGCCCGAATACAGCTTATAAGCGTCTCGAATGAACCCTTTCAATTCACGGTTGCCCAGGCTGGATGAGCTGGTGGAAGAGGTGGCCGTGTCCGTCAACATCAACGGCATCAACCACGCGGTCATGATGGCCACCCCGGACGATCTCGACGACTTCGCCATCGGTTTTCTGTTTGGCGAGGGGATCATCGGCGGCAACCACGATGTGCACGACATCCAGAGCACCCCTTCCGAGCAGGGGGTGGTGCTCGACGTCACCATCGCCAACCGCTGCCTGGCGGCGCTTGGCCAACGCAAGCGTCGCATGGCCGGGGCGAGCGGCTGCGGCATCTGCGGGGTGGAGGCCATCGAGCATGCGCTGCCGGCGCTCACCCCCCTGACTCCGGGCGTCCCCTTCGATATCGAGCGTCTGCGGGACTTGCGCGAGCGCATCGCCCCCTGGCAGAGCAAGGCCCGCCAGAGCGGGGCCCTCCATGCCGCCCTGGCGCTGAATGATCGCGGCGACATCCTCGCCTGCCGGGAGGACATAGGTCGCCACAACGCCCTGGACAAGCTCATCGGCATGCAGCTGCGCCAATCTGCGCAGGCCGATACTCTGGTCATCACCAGCCGCTGCGGCAGCGAACTCATTCACAAGGCGGTGCAATTTGGCGCCCCCCACCTCATCAGCCTTGCCTCTCCCAGCCAGCTCGCGGTGCGACTGGCCTTGAAGTACAACCTGACCCTCATTCATGTGCCCCGATCCGACGCCCCGGTCTGCTATGCCAGCCCCCGCGCCCAGGATCACGTTGGAGAACCCCATGTCCCGTCATATTGAGAAACCGGCCAAGGCCGGCGGCTTTTCCTCCCTGCAGTCCACCTTCAAGCAGGTGCTGCAGAGCCAGAAGACCCGGCAGAACATCAAGAACCTGCTGCGGGTCAACCAGACCGACGGCTTCGACTGCCCCGGCTGCGCCTGGGGTGACAACAAGCAGGGGACCTTCCAGTTCTGCGAGAACGGCGCCAAGGCGGTGGCCTGGGAGTCCACCGGCAAGACGGTGGGGGCCGACTTTTTCGCCGAGCATTCGGTGCGACGCCTCGCCACCCAGAGCGACTACTGGCTCGAATACCAGGGGCGGCTGACCGAGCCCCTGCGCTACAACTCGGCCACCGACCACTACGAGCCGATAAGCTGGGACCAGGCGTTTGCCCTCATCGCCGACAAGCTCAAGAGCCTGGCCAGCCCCGACGAGGTGGAGTTCTACACCTCGGGACGTGCCAGCAACGAGGCATCCTATCTGTATCAGCTGTTCGGCCGCCTCTATGGCACCAACAACTTCCCCGACTGCTCCAACATGTGCCACGAGGCGAGCGGGGTGGGGCTCATCCAGTCCGTCGGGGTGGGCAAGGGCACTGTGGTGCTCGATGACTTCGACGCCGCCAAAGCCATCTTCGTCTTTGGCCAGAACCCGGGCACCAACCACCCGAGGATGATGAACTCCCTGCGCAAGGCGGCGCGCCAGGGCTGCCAGATAGTCACCTTCAACAACCTGAAAGAGGTGGCCCTCGAGCGCTTCGCGAGCCCCCAGAGCCCGGCGGAGCTGTTAACGCCGGCGGCCACCACCATCAGCCACCAGTACCTCACGCCGAAGCTTGGCGGCGACATGGCGGCCATTCGCGGCATGGCGAAATACATCCTGGAAGAGGAGGGGAATCGCCTCGATCTCGCCTTTATCGAGCAGCATACGACGCAGTTTGATCAGTATGTTGCCCAGGTGAAGGCCACTGAGTGGGCACAGATCGAGGCGCAATCCGGGCTCGGTCGAGAGGAGATCACCCGGGCTGCGCAGATCTTCGCCAAGAGCGATCGCGTGATCAGCTGCTGGGCCATGGGGATCACCCAGCACAAGCACTCGGTCGACACCATTCGCGAAATCGTCAACCTGCACCTGATGTGCGGCCAGATCGGCAAGCCGGGGGCCGGGCTCTGCCCGGTGCGCGGCCACAGCAACGTGCAGGGCAACCGCACCATGGGGATCAACGAGAAACCCAACGCCGCCTTCCTCGATCGCCTGGAGCGCCGCTTCCCGGTGGGCCTCAAGCGCACGCCGGGCCACAACGTCCATGAGGCCCTCAAGGCCCTGCACGGCGGCAGGAGCAAGGTACTCATCTGCCTCGGGGGCAACCTGGCGGCCGCGGCGCCGGACACCGACTTCACCTATGAGGCGATGCGCCGCTGCGAGCTCAATGTGCAGATCAGCACCAAGCTCAACCGCAGCCACCTCATGGTCTCCAAGGATGCCCTGATCCTGCCCTGTCTCGGCCGCACCGAGCTCGACCTGCAGCGCACCGGGGTGCAGAAGATCACCGTGGAGGACACCTTCAGCATGGTGCACGCCTCCACCGGCATGAACGAGCCGGTCTCGCCACTCTGCCTCTCCGAAATCGACATAGTCGCGCGCATGGCCGAGGCGACGCTCGGCAGCGAGCGGGTGGAGTGGCTGGCGCTGCGGGATGACTACGGGCTGCTGCGGGATCTCATCGAGGAGACCATCGCGGGCTTTGGCGACTTCAACCGCCGCATCGAGGAGCCCTGCGGCTTCCACCTGGAGAACAGCGCCGCCCTGCTGCGCTGGAACACCCCGAGCGGGCGCGCCGAATTCAGGGCGAGCCGTTTGCCGGACTCCATCCTGCCCGAGTGCACCAGCCACGCGGAGCAGATGCAGGATCAGCCCGTGCTGCTGCTCCAGAGCCTGCGCTCCCACGATCAGTACAACACCACCATATATGGCATGGATGACCGCTATCGCGGCATCAAGGGGCGACGCAACGTGGTCTTCATGAATGAGGAGGACGCCAGGAGGCTGGGGCTCGCCGAGGAGCAGCTAGTGGACATGGCGGCCATCTGCAACGACGGGCGCGAGCGGGTGGTGCGCGGCTTTAGCGTCATCTTCTACGAGATCCCGAAGGGCAACATCGCCGCCTACTACCCGGAGACCAACCCCCTGGTGGCCATCGACAGCATAGGGGAGGGCTCCTTCACCCCCACCTCCAAGTCGGTGCCCGTGCTGGTGACCCCAAGCCAGCCACAGGCCGCGAGCCTGGCCGTCAACCTCTGACCCTCCCAAGACCCCTGTCCATGACAGGGGTCTTGGCTTGGGTGGTATTCATCCGGGCCAATGTGTGGCCAAGCTGTATGGCGATTGTATGGCTGACCACCTTTAGGTAGCCGGGGCCTGCGCTTGCTCCTATGCTTCTGCCCCTTTCCCGCTCCCCCTCGACCAGGCCGGGACGGTTACCTGAAGTGGCGCGCCCGCGTCGGTCAATCCCGAGCGGCGGTGCACTCAACCCGATACGGATCCCACAGATGTTGAATTCAAGCACAGCGCTGCTGGCCAGCCTCGCCCTGATCCTGGCCAGCCCGATCGTGAACGCGGCGCCCGTCGAGGAGGCGAGCCAGGAGGGCGGGGAGGACAAGGAGAAGGCCGGGGCGAACGGCAAGGGGGAGGCCGGGCGCTCGCCCTGGCTGTTCGTGCCGCTGCTGAGCTCCAGCCCCAAGCTGGACACGGCGGCGGGGCTGATGGTGGGCTACCTGCACCAGTTCGACGAGGGATCGCGCCCCTCGCTCTTCACCGTCTCGGCCAAGTACACCACCTCGGAGTCCCTGATCGCGAGCGCCTTCGCCAAGACGTCGTTCGGGGCGGACCACCACCGCCTCGTCGGCGGCATCATCTCGGGGGACATCAACAACGACTACGAGGACTACCTCGGCAGCGGCCGCCCCCTCGAGACCAACGACCACTTCCGCTCCGCCTTCCTGCGCTACCTCCATCGGGTGGAGGGGGACTGGTTCGTCGGCGGCATGGCGGCCTACTCCAACTACGAGATGCAGGGGCAGGATCCACAGTCCGACCAGATCCTGGAGGAGCTGGGGCTGGAGGGCTTCACCTCGGGGGGCCTGGGGCTGGTGGTGCAGCACGACTCCCGGGACAGCGACTTTCGCGCGACCAGGGGCTGGTACCTCAACGTCAACAACCTGGCCTACCGGGAGGGACTGGGGGGAGAGGAGGACTTCGATATCTACCGGGTGGATTATCGCGGCTACTGGAGCCACGGCGATGGCCATGTGCTCGCCTGGCGCAATCGCAACCAGTTCTCTCACCAGGCGCCGACGGGCTCCTACTCCCCCATCTACCTGCGTGGCTACACCCCGGGGGAATACCTGGGACAGCACATGTCGGCGGTGGAGGTGGAGGAGCGCTACCAGCTGACGGAACGCTGGACCCTGACCGCCTTTGCCGGGGTGGCCTGCCTCTATGGGGACGGCGTCAACGGCGAGGCCCTCGACTGTGGCGACCGCGACAACGTCTATCCCGCCTGGGGGGCGGGGGTGCAGTACCTGCTCAAGCCGGAGGCGGGCATAGTGGCCAACCTCGAATACGCCATGGGCAAGGATGATAACGCCGGCATCTACCTGAAGATGGGTTACAGCTTCTGATACAACGCGGCCCCTCATGGGGCCGCATGTCAATCCGCCTCTGCCACCACCACGCAGTTTCTGCCCCTGCGCTTGGCCTCGTAGAGCGCCTTGTCCGCCTGCTTGAGCACGGCGGCAAGATCCGTGGTATCCGCCGGCCAGTGGGCGACCCCGAGGGAGATGGTGATATGCCCGCCCGTCTCCATCTCGTGGCTGGCCACCCTGGCCCGCAGCCGCTCGGCGATCCGCTGGGCCTGCGCCAGGGAGACCCCGGGCTGCAGCAACAGGAACTCCTCGCCGCCGCTGCGGCACAGGGCGGCGTCGGGGCGCAGATCCTGCTGCATCAGGGTCGCCAGGGCGATGATGACGGCATCCCCCACGTCGTGGCCGAAGCCGTCGTTGATGGCCTTGAAGTGATCGATGTCGAGGGCGATCACGGCCAGGGGGCGTGACTGGGCCTGGTAGTCGTCCAGCATCTGCTGCATGGCCCGCCGGTTGAAGAGCCCGGTCATGGGGTCGGTGTGACTGTCGGTGTGCAGCTTGTCTATCTTGGTGTTGAGCAGCCCCAGCCCCTTGAGGATGGCCAGCTTCAGCTGGGCCGCCTCGTAGTACCAGGCGCGGATGCCGGAGATGTTGGAGGCCGCCCCCTGCTGATCCATCAGCCTGGCCCGGTTGGCCAGTTGTCGCAGCGGCCTGGCAATGGCGGTGGCCGAGAGCCAGATGACGAAGAGGATGAAGAGGGTGACCGGGATCATCCCCTTGAGGATCTCGAACATCTGTTGATCCAGCCCGGCCAGGGTGGCGCTGCGGGGGCGCTGGGCCACCACGCCCCAGCCGGCGTCTGCCACCGGGGCGAAGCCCGCCAGCATCTCGTTTCCTCCGGAATTGAGCACGGCCTGTGCGCCTTGCCGCCCTTGCAATACCTCGTCCACCACCCGGTTGTCGCCGACCTTCTGGCCGATGCGCTTGGGATTGGGGTGGTAGATCAGCGTTCTCTGCCGGTCTACCACATAGAGGTAGGAGCCGTCCTGATAGTAGTGCTGGCCCAGCAGGCTGGAGAGCACGCTGGCGGACTCCAGATAGATGCTGCCTGCCACGAAGCCGAGGTAGCGCCCGTCGGCCGCAAAGATCGGATAGGAGAGGCTGATAAGGTAGTTGCCCGAGAGGGCGATGAGCGGGTCCGAGATGAGTGGCTTCCGACTGGCGAGACTCTGACGGGCGCTGCGGGAACTAAGCTTGACCCCCTTGACTTTCAGGGTCTCGGGGGAGACGGCGACCACGGTGGCCTCGGTGTTCACGACGGCCACCGAGTTGAAGGTGTTGGTCTGCTGGCGCAGCTGGCTCATCAGCTCATCGAGCCCCTCGACGTCATTGGCCAGCAGCATGGGCGCCAGCCGGCTGGCGCCATAGGCGAGCTGCCCCTGGGCCGAGCGCAGCATGGCGTCGGTGGAGGCGGCCAGCTTGGCGGCATAGACCCGGTTCGCCTCCAGGGTGCTGTCGATCAGCAACTGCCGCTGGGCCTGATGGATGGCGTAGAAGCTGTTGCCGAAGGTGGCCAGCACGCCGAGCACGGCCAGGGCCAGGATGAGGCGATGAAGGTCAAACCTCAGCAACCAGTGGGATGGCATGGAAGAAACGGATCCTTGTCGTGGGCGCCAGAGGCAATGGCACGATTTTAAGGGGGGTGTCCGCCCAAAGCTACCCTTAATGTGGTTCTCAGATGATACCTTTCCCGTCGGGGGTAGGGTCGTCGGGTGACACCCTGATCTGCTGCCCGGGCGGATCGCCGAGGGCGGGATCCGCCAGCGCCGCCACCGTCTGCCAGAAGGGGGTGATGAGGGGGTTGTCGTTGCCTGGCGGGCGAATGAGCCCGATGATCCAGCTCGCCTCGGGCTCCTCCAGGGGCAGGGTCAGCACGTCGGGGTGCTCTATGGTGGTGGAGGAGGGGACCAGGGTCCAGGCGATGCCTGCCGCCGCGGTGGCGATGCCGGCGGCGAAGTCGTTTACGTACTGGATCTCCTGAAACCTCAGCCCGCTCTGGGCCAGGTAGTGGACGAACTGATCGTAAAAGGAGGGGGCCTTGTCCCGGCGCAGGATGGCGAGCGGCCTGTCCACCAGATCTTTGAGGCCGCTGACCCCGGCGTAACTCGCAGGCAGCACGGCGACAAAATGGGCGCGCACCACAGGCAGGCAGTGCCAGCCTTTGGGGGCGGGCAGGCGGCAGAAGCCGAGATCCAGCCGCCCCTCGGCCAGCGCCAGCAACTGGTGGTGGGTGGAGAGATCGTAGAGCTCGATGCCGACCCCGGGGCGGCTGGCCCGAAACCGGGCGATGGCGGCGGGCACCAACAGCTTGGTGGCGACCCCGAAGCCGATGCGCAGGGTGCCGCCGTTGCCCGCCAGCACGTCGCGGGCGCTGCGGGCGAGCTGCTCGCTCTGGGCCACCAGGGCACAGGCGTCTCCGTAGAGGGCGCGGCCCAGGGCGGTGAGCCGGGTGTGGCTTGCGCTGCGCTCGAACAGATCGCCGCCAAATTCCGCCTCTAGGCGCCGGATCTGCTTGCTCAGGGCCGACTGGGTGATGTGCTGGCGCGCCGCCGCCTGACCGAAGTGCAATACCTCCCCCAGGGTGACGAAGGCTTTCAGATCCCTTAGCTCCATGGTTTCCCCTTTCATTCCTATTGGGAATCTTGAGTGGTCATATTTGTCATTGGACGGAATTTTAGAAGTGTTGGATGCTGATGCCAATTGATTTCGGGCTCCCCGCAGGGGGGCAGGGCCATTCGCGCAGAAGGAGCAACACCAGATGCATCATCACAAGTTCAACGACTTCCCCACCGATTTTCTGTGGGGCGCCGCCTCCGCCGCCTACCAGGTGGAAGGGGCCTGGAATGCCGATGGCAAGGGCCCCTCGGTGTGGGATCTGTTCACCAAGCTGCCGGGCAAGACCTTTGAGGGCAGCAACGGCGACGTGGCGGTGGATCACTACCACCGTATGGAGGAGGACGTGGCGCTGATGGCGGAGATGGGGCTCAAGGCCTACCGCTTCTCGGTGAGCTGGCCGCGCATCTATCCGACCGGCCGCGGCGAGGTGAACGAGGCGGGGCTGGCCTTCTACGAGAAACTCGTCGATACCCTGCTGGCCCACGGCATCGAGCCGGTGCTGACCCTCTATCACTGGGACCTGCCCCAGGCGTTGCAGGATGAGTACGGTGGCTGGGAAGACAGGCGCATCATCGACGACTTCGAGCGCTACTGCGTGACCCTCTACCAGCGCTTCGGCGCCAAGGTGAAGTACTGGGTGTCGCTCAACGAGCAGAACTACAACCTGACCAACGCCTACCAGCTCGGCACCCACCCGCCCGCGGTGCAGGACAGGAAGCGCTTCTTTGCCGCCAACCACATCGCGTTTCTCGCCAACGCCCGGGTCATCAAGGCGTTCCGCGAGCATGTGCCGGGGGGGCTGATCGGCCCGAGCTTCGCCTACTCGCCCGCCTATCCGGCGTCGTGCGATCCCAAAGACATGCTGGCGTTCGAGAACGCCGAGGAGTTCACCAACCTCTGGTGGCTGGACGCCTACTGCTTCGGCCGCTACCCCCAGGCGGCGCTCGCCTACCTGAGGGAAACCGGCGAGGCCCCCGAGATCCTGCCGGGGGATCTGGCCCTGCTGAAGGAGGGGACGCCGGACTACATAGGCGTCAACTACTACTACACCCTGACCTTCACCGACAATCCCCTCGGCGGTCAGACCATGCAGCGCATCAACACCACGGGCAAGAAGGGCACTACGCCCTCCAGCGGCGTGCCCGGCCTCTACAAGACGGCCCCCAATCCGCACCTCGAGACCAGCAACTGGGACTGGGCCATCGATCCCACCGGGATGCGCATCGCCCTGCGTCGCCTCTCGTCTCGCTACGGCCTGCCGCTGATGATCACCGAGAACGGCCTCGGCGAGTTCGACAAGCTGGAGGCGGGAGACAAGGTGAGGGACGACTACCGCATCGATTACCTGCGCAGCCATATCAAGGCGTGCCAGGAGGCGATGCAGGACGGGGTCGAGCTGCTTGGCTACTGCGCCTGGTCCTTCACCGACATCCTGAGCTGGCTCAACGGCTACCAGAAACGCTACGGCTTCGTCTATGTGGAGCGCGACGAGCAGGGCGGATCCCTGCGCCGCATCAAGAAGGAGAGCTTCCACTGGTACCGCCAGGTGATCGCCTCCGGCGGCAAGACCCTGTAAGGCGCGAGTGAGCGCGGCAGTGCGCAGAGAATGCCCGCCCTGAATGCCAGCAGGCCCCCTCATCCGAGGGGGCCTGCTGTTTTGAGGGGGCTGGCGCGAAGCGCGGCCTAGATAAACATGCCCCCCGAGGCCTCGATGCGCTGGGCGGTGATCCAGCGGCTGTCATCGGAGAGCAGGGCGGCCATGACGCCGCCGATGTCGTCGGGCTGGCCCACCCGGCCGAGGGCCGTCTGGCTCGCGAGGAAGGCGTTGACCCCCTTGTCGTCGCGCACCACGCCGCCGCCAAAGTCGGTCTCGATGGCGCCGGGGGCCAGCACGTTGACGGCGATGCCGCGGGGACCCAGCTCCTTGGCCAGGTAGTGGGTCAGCACCTCCACACCCCCCTTCATGGCGGCGTAGGCGGCATAGCCCGGCATGGCGAAGCGGGTGAGGCCGGTGGAGAGGTTGAGGATGCGGCCGCCATCCGCGATCAGCGGCAGCAGCGCCTGGGTCAGGAAGAAGGTGCCCTTGAGGTGGATGTTGAGCAGGGTGTCGAACTGCTGCTCCGTGGTCTGCTCGAAGCTGGCGCGGATGCCGATCCCGGCGTTGTTGACCAGGAAGTTGAAATGGGTGCGCTGCCACTCCCGGGCGAGCAGCTGCTTTACCTCGTCTGCGAAGGTGGCGAAGGTGGTGCTCTCCCCCACGTCCAGCGCCAGGGCATGGGCCTGTACCCCGAGGGCGCGGGCCCTGGCCACCACGGCGGCGGCCTCCCCGGCCTGGCTGCGGTAGGTGAGGATGAGATCGACGCCTTTGGCCGCGAGGGCCAGGGCGCCGTGCTTGCCGAGGCCGCGGCTGGCTCCCGTGATGAGGGCGATGGGTCTGGTCATGGTGTGACTCCTGTCCGGGTGAATGACGAGGGCTCGGTGCGAGCCGACCGGATCACTGTATTGTTCGTTTCAAACCCGATAAATAGCGTGATAATGAAATCACTGTTCCGTTTAGAGAGACAATCAGGCCATGGATCACCTAGATGCGATGAGGGCCTTCGTGCGGGTCGCCGAACTGGAGAGCTTCAGCCGCTGCGCCGAGCTGTCCGGCATCCCCAAGGCGACCCTCTCCGCCGCCATCCGCCGGCTGGAGGAGCGCATGGGTACCCGGCTGTTGCAGCGCACCACGAGGCGGGTGCAACTCACCACGGACGGCCAGATCTGCTATGCCCGCTGCCGGGAGCTGCTGGCGGACATGGAGGAGTTTGACGGCCTGTTTCGCCAGGAGGGCCAGATCTCGGGCCAGTTGCGGTTCGACATGCCGAGCCGGATGGCGCGCCACCTGGTGATCCCCGCGCTGCCGGACTTTCTGGCCAGGCACCCCGCCTTGCAGCTGATGCTGAGCAGCACGGACAGGCGGGTGGACCTGGTGCGCGAGGGGTTTGACTGCGTGGTGCGGGTCGGCAGCCTGGAACCCTCCAGCCTGGTGGCAAGGCCCCTTGGCCACTACCGCCAGATCAACTGCGCCAGCGCCGCCTACCTGGCCCGCCACGGGGTACCGCAGCACCTCGCCGATCTGGCCCATCACCGGCTGGTGCACTATGGCCCCGGGGTTGGCACGGGGAGCGGCGGCGGGCAGGGGCGCCCCGAGCCCGGCTTCGAATACCTGCGGGAGGACGGCAGCCGGGCCCTGCTGCCCATGGCGGGAGCCCTGACGGTCAACGACAGCGAGACCTATCTGGCGGCGGCGCTGGCGGGGCTCGGCATCATCCAGATGCCGAGGGTGGGGGTGGAGGAGCTGCTCGCGCGCGGCGAGCTGGTGAGCATACTGCCCTCCTGGCAGGCGCCGCCGCTCCCCATCCACGCCCTCTATGCCCACCGCCGCCAGCTGGCGCCCAGGGTCCAGCTCTTCATCCACTGGCTGGGCGAGCTGCTCGCCCGCTCCCTGGCCGGGGAGTCAGAGGCGGCCGCGCCTTGAGCGAAACTCCCGGGGGGAGAGGGCGAAGGCCGCACGAAAGAAGCGGGTGAAACTGCTCTGGCTGGCAAAGCCGAGCCTGTCTCCCACCGCCTGCAGCGGCAGGGCGGGATCCTGCAGCAGGCGGCACGCCTCCTCCCGCCGCACCTGATCCAGCAGCCCGGAGAAGTGGCAGCCCTCCTCCCGCAGGTGGCGGTTGAGGGTCCAGCGGGTCAGCCCGAGGCTGTCGCAGACCACAGCGAGAGGCGCTCGCTCCTCCAGGCCTTCCTGCCAGAGCGTTTGACGGATGAGATCGAGCACGCGATCCCGGTAGCGGGTGCGCGGGCGCAGCAGGGCCATCTGCCGGTTTATCTCCCCCAGCAGCAGGGGCTGCAGGGGGAGGTTGCAGCCCCCGTGGGCGAGATCGAGCAGGGCCGAGGGGAAGCGCAGCTCGAACCCCTGGCCCCGCAGCAGGCGGGCGCCCAGCCAGGTCGTCAGGTCGCGCCAGAGTGCAGGCCTGACGAGGGTGGGCAGCACCAGTTGGCCCTGCCCCGGGTGATAGAACTGGAGCAGGGCATAGAGATTGCCCAGATTCGCCAGGCTGCTCATGGCGATGACGTCCGGGTGATCGGATTCCGAGTGGTAACTCAGCCTCGCCTGACCATCTTCCTCCCGCAGCACTATCCGGTCGCTCTCGCCGATGAGGGGGCGAAAGGAGAGGAAGAAGTGCAGCGCCTGGCGCAGGGTGGCGGCGTTGCAGCACAGGCTTGCGAGCGGCAGAAAGTCGGCGAACAGGCCGGTGAGCGTGGGGGGCGCCCCCCAGTGGTCGCAGTTCATATGGGGGGCGGCCCGGGCCAGCAGCCGGAAGTGGCGCTGGGCGTCGATCCGCCCCTGGGGGAGCAGCAGCTCTTCTCTGGCAATCCCGGCACCTTGCAGGAGCTGGGCCGGATCTCGTCCCTGTCTCTGCCAGTGGGTGAGGCAGTGCAGGGCAATCCGGTTGGAGACGGTTTTCACGGCAAAAATCCTTGTCGGCGGTGGCCTTCCATCATCCGTCAGCGGCGCTGGATTGCCGTGAGCCAGCGCCGCTTTTATGTTTCGGATTTGTAACCAAGGGTAACCCTGCAACCCTTTTCACACTTTTCACCCCTGCTCCCAACCGGCAACTTCCTGCACCCGACGGGCAAGTGAGGGGGGCCGCATTTGCATAGAGTGGTCACTCCTACACACACAAGGAAGATAACAATAATGAAACACCACTCGCTCTCCCGAACCCGTGTCGCCCTCGCCATAGGGGCCCTGCTGCTGGCAGGGTGCAACGACAACGACTCCACCCCCAAACCGGAACAGCCCGTCCTGGGCCATCGCACCGTCGCCCTGATCGAGCAGGACGGCCTGCAGTTCAAGGATCTGGACGGCAATGGCACCCTGACCCCCTACGAGGACTGGCGCCTCGGCGCCGCCGAGCGGGCGCGGGACCTGACGGGTCGGCTCACCCTGGCCCAGAAGGCGGGCCTGATGATGCACGGCACCCTGGTGCTGGATGCCGACGGCCGGGTCGACCTCGCCGCCATGGACAAGATGCTGCGTACCGATGGGGTGAATACCTTCATCACCCGGATGGCGGGGGATCCGGCGGCCATCGCCGAAGACAACAACCGGCTGCAGGCCCTGCTGGAGGGGGTGGGGCTCGGCATCCCCATGACGGTGAGCACGGATCCGCGCAACCACTTCACCCATGATCCCAACGCCACCAGCGTCGGCGCCGGGGCCTTCTCCCAGTGGCCGGAGACCCTGGGGCTGGCCGCCATCGGCGATGCCGCCCTGGTGCAGCGCTTCGGCGACATCGCCCGCCAGGAGTACCGCGCCGTCGGCATTCACGAGGCGCTCTCGCCCCAGGCGGATCTCGCGACCGAGCCGCGCTGGGGGCGCATCAACGGCACCTTCGGCGAAGACAACCAGCTCGCCAAGTCCCTGGTCAAGGCCTATATCCAGGGCTTCCAGCAGGGGAGTGACGGCATTGGCAAGGAGAGCGTGGTCACCGTGGTCAAGCACTTCGCCGGGGCCGGTCCCCAGAAGGACGGGCTGGACGCCCACAACCCCTGGGGCAAGGAGCAGGTCTACCCCGGTGGCCAGTTTGCC
The DNA here is from genome assembly GCF_000820085.1 of Aeromonas sanarellii. GTDB lineage: Bacteria > Pseudomonadota > Gammaproteobacteria > Enterobacterales > Aeromonadaceae > Aeromonas > Aeromonas sanarellii. Next base: position 44,202 of record NZ_CDBN01000023.1, on the reverse strand, counting down.
TATCACCTGGTGCCGTTCGAGGGGGCCTTCGAGGCCAAAGTCGGGGCCGTGATGCCCTATTACGCCCTGCCCGAGGGGCTGACCCATGAGGGCCAGGCCATCGAGGAGGTGGGTTTTGGCTTCAACCGCCAGATCCTCACCGACTTGCTGCGGGGCCACTTCAAGTTCGACGGCGTGGTGCTGAGCGACTGGGGCATAGTCAACGACTGCGACAGCCGCTGCGAGCAGGGGCTGACCCAGGATGAGGTGACGGCGGGCGTCAGCCCCTGGACAGTGCCCTTTGGCATGTCCTGGGGCGTGGAGAAGCTCACCAAGGCCGAGCGTTACGCCAAGGCCATCGCCGCCGGGGTGGATCAGTTTGGCGGGGTGGAGGATCCCGCCCCCCTGCTGGCGGCGGTGCAGAGCGGTCTGGTGACCGAGGCGGCGCTCACCACCTCGGCCGAGCGCATCCTGGAGCAGAAGTTCGCCCTGGGGCTGTTCGAAAATCCCTATGTGGATGCCGAGGCGGCGGTGACCCTGGTGGGCAAGGCCGAGTTCCAGCAGGCCGCCCAGGCTGCCCAGGCGGCGTCCCACGTGCTGCTGAAGAACGAGGGGGCCCTGCTGCCACTCAAGGCGGACGGCAAGCGGGTCTACCTGCACAACGTCAATGCCGAGGTGGCCGCGGCCAACGGTTATACCGTGGTGACGGACCTGGCCCAGGCGGAGCTCGCCATCGTGCGGGTCAACGCCCCGGGCGAGCAGGATCCCCGCTTCCCGTTTGGCAGCATCCACTATGGCCAGCTCGGCTTTGCCAGCAATGACCAGGTGGTGCAGGAGACGGCCCACGAGGGGATCTACCACGGGGCCGACGACTTTGCCGCCATCCAGGCCATCGAGCAGGCCGGTGTGCCCCTGGTGCTCTCCGTCTATCTGGACAGGCCCGCCATCCTGACCGAGGTGGCGCCGGCGGCCCGGGTGCTGCTGGCCAACTTCGGTGCTCTGGATCAGTCCCTGTTCGACGTCATCAGCGGCAAGCAGAAGGCCCGCGGCAAGCTGCCCTTCGAGCTGCCCTCCAGCTGGCAGGCGGTGCAAAACCAGTACCCGGACGTGGCGAAGGACTCCGCGAACCCGCTCTACCCCTATGGTGCCGGCCTGGCCTATTGAGAGCGAGCCCCGACATCTGTCATCACCAAGGCGCCTTCGGGCGCCTTTTCCATGGCCCCCATCGACAATCCCGGTTTGGCGCAGTGGCGCGGCTTGGGCATAATGGCGCCCCATCACCATGTGCCTTGTCCCGAGCCAGAAGCGCCCGGGGAGGTCCATGGCAACGCGCAGAGGAGATGAGATGAAATTTATCGGAGCCCACGTCAGTGCGGCCGGCGGGGTGGAGAACACCATAGCCCGCGCCCAGGCTATCGGGGCCAACGCCTTCGCCCTGTTCACCAAGAACCAGCGCCAGTGGCAGGCGGCGCCCCTGTCGGATGCCAGCATCCGCGCCTTCAAGGCGGCCTGCGACAAGGCAGGCTTTCTCCCGGAGCAGATCCTGCCCCACGACAGCTACCTCATCAACCTGGGTCACCCGGATCCCGACGGCCTCGCCAAGTCCCGGGATGCCTTCCTGGACGAGATGAAGCGCTGCGAGCAGCTCGGGCTCTGCTACCTCAACTTCCACCCCGGCAGCCATTTGAAGCAGATCCCGGAGGCCGCCAGCCTGAAACTGGTGAGCGAGTCCATCAACTGGGCGCTGGAGCGCAGCCAGGGAGTGACGGCGGTGATCGAGAATACCGCAGGCCAGGGCACCAACCTCGGCTGGTCGTTCGAGCACCTGGCCACCCTGATCGAGGGGGTGGAGGATAAGAGCCGGGTCGGCGTCTGCTTCGATACCTGCCACGCCTTCGCCGCCGGCTACGATCTGCGCACCCCGGAGTCCTGCGCCGCCGTGTTCGCCGAGTTTGAGCGCATCGTGGGCTTTGAGTACCTGAAGGGGATGCATATCAACGGCGCCAAGTGTACCTTCGGTAGTCGGGTCGATCGCCACCACAGCCTGCGGGAGGGGAACCTGGGGGAGGCGGTGTTCCACCACATCATGAATGACGCGCGTTTCGACGGCATCCCGCTGATCCTCGAGACCATAGACGAGTCGATCTGGGGTGAAGAGATCCGCTGGTTGCGCAGCCTGCAGACCAGTCCGGCAGCAGCCTGAGGTTCGGGGCAGGATGCGCGTTGCCACAGGGCAGTGAGGAGACGAGATGCAAGAAGAGGGAAAGGGGCCCCTGCGCTGGGGGATTGCCGGGGCGGGCGCCATCGCCCGGCGTTTCTGCCGCGATGTCAACCAGCACGCCAGGGGCGGGCGGGTGGTGGCGATCGCCGCCCGGGATCAGGGGCGGGCCGACGCGTTCGCCCGCGAGCTGGGGCTGCCACTGGCCTATGGCAGCTATCAGGCCCTGGCCGAGAGCCCCGAGGTGGAGGCCGTCTATGTGGCGGTGATCCACCCGGAGCACGCCGCCCTGATCAGGCAGATGCTGCTGGCGGGCAAGCACGTGCTGGTGGAAAAACCGGCGGTGACCCGGGTGGCGGATTGGGACGCCCTGGTGGCGCTCGCCCATGAGCGCGGCCTGCTGCTGCTCGAGGCCATGAAGGTGATGTGCTTCCCCGCCATGCGCGCCCTGCTGCAACGCCTGCCGCTGCTGCCGGCGCCCCGCAGTCTGAGGGCGGCGTTCGGCTCGGCCCAGCCCCCGGTCGGCAAGCTGTTCGATCCCGCCCTAGATGGTGGCGCCGCCTGGGACGTGGGGGTCTATCCGCTCTGGCTCTATGCCGCCCTCTGCGATCGGCTTGGGCTGGCCTGCGGCGTGCCCGAGGTGACCCTGGCGCGGGCCAGCGGGGAGGTGGATCTGGCCGCCAGCTTCACCTTCCACTACCCCTTCTCGGCCGAGCTCGGCGCCTCCATCACCGATGATCTCGACCGGGATGCCTGGTTGGAGGGGGAGGACTGGTCCCTCGTCATCGAGGGCAAGTGGTGGAACCCCCAGCATATTCGCTGGCAGGGGGGCGGGGCGCCGGTCGCCTGGCCGGCGGACATCTACCTGCCGGTGGAGGGGGGCGGCATGCAGCACGAGGCGGATCACTTCGCCGACTGCCTGCGTCACCGCCTGCTGGACTCCCCCTGGCTGCCCCACGCCCTGACGCGCCGCGTGCTGGGCTGGGTCGAAGGGGGGCTCAAGGGGGCAGGGTGAGGCCGTTAAGCGGCCGTCATCCCAAGGCGCCCAGGCGCCCTCTCTTGCCTTCTCGGCCCGGGCTCAGGGCAGGGTCTGGGCGCGGCAGAAGGTCAGGAAACGGCGCAGGGCCGCGGAGTGGAACTTCTGTTTGTGCCAGGCGAGGGAGAGCCGGCGGGGGAAGCGGCTGCTCGGGGTGAGGGCCACCAGGCGCCCCTGTGCCAGCCGATCGGCGACGGCGAGGCGGGAGATGAAGGAGATGCCGAGCCCCTTCTCCACCGCCAGCATCACCGCCTCCAAGGTGTTGAGCTCGATCCCCGCACGCCAGTGCGGCAGCTGGGGCTGGATCTGCTGCTCGAACTGCTCGCGGCTCCCTGACTGGGGTTCGCGCAGCACCCAGGTCTCGCCGGCGAACCGGCGAAGGGGCAGCTCCGGCTGGCCCGCCAGGGGATGGTGGGGCGGGGCGATGATCAGCATCTCGTCTTCCAGCCAGGGCTCGCTCACCAGCTCAGGGTGGTGGTTCTCCCCCTCGATGAGGGCCAGATCCAGCTCGAAGTGGGCCAGGGCGTGGCACAGCAGATGGGTGTTGGCGATGGTGACCCTGGGGGCGGCGCCCTGATCCCTGGCTCCTCCCGCCAGCAGATCGGGCAGCAGGTAGTTGCCTATGGTCTGGCTGGCTCCAAGGCGCAGCTGGCCGCTGGGCTCGGCATCCGGGCTGAACAGTTGCTCTATCTCCTGCATCCTGGTCAGCATCTCATCGGCGGCCGGTTGCAGCAGGCGCCCCTCGCTGTTGAGCTGGAGCCTGGGGTGCACCCGGTCGAACAGCGGCGTGCCGAGCTGGCGCTCCAGCTCCTGCAGCGCCTGGGAGACGGCCCCCTTGCTGAGGCAGAGCTCGCCGGCCGCCTGCCCCAGGTTGCCGTGGCGGGCTATGGTGGCGAACACCTTGAGTTGTTGCAGGGTGAGCTTCATGTCGTTTGATTTTCCTAAACGCTTGGTTCAAATCATTTAGATATCGTAAACGATAGCCCCCCTTTATCCTATGCCCATCGTCACCAATGAAGAGGGTATACGCCATGATCGCACGCACCCGCCGTTCCCTGGGCCAGGCCCCGACCCCCATGGCCGGGCTGGCGCTCGGGATCGCCAGCCTCGGCTGGGCCTGGGAAAATGCCGGTCGGTTTGATGGCCGCCTGCAATTGCTGGGGGCCGCCATCGCCGCCGTGCTGCTGCTCGTCCTCACCTTCAAGTTCCTGCTCCACCCGCGCCTGCTGTGGCAGGATCTCGCCCACCCCGTGGTGGGCAGCGTGGTGCCCACCTACGCCATGGGCACCATGGTGGTCTCCAAGGCGGTCGGCCTGCTGGCCCCGACCCTGGGACAGGGACTCTGGCTGTTTGCGGTGGTCATCCACCTGGTGTTTCTCGCCACCTTCGTCTGGCACAGGGCCAGGGAGTTTGAAATCCACCACATGGTGCCGAGCTGGTTCGTGCCGCCGGTGGGGATCATCGTCGCCGACGTCGCCTACCCGGGCGGCCCCTTCGCCACCCTGGCCAACGGCCTGCTCTGGTTCGGCATGGGCTGCTACGCCCTGATGCTGCCGCTGATGATCTATCGTCTCATCTTCAGTCACGAGGTGCCGGACGCCGCCAAGCCGACCATCGCCATCCTGGCGGCTCCCGCCAGCCTGTCGCTGGCCGGTTACCTGACCGTGAGCCCGGATCCGTCGCTGCTGCTGGTGGCCGTGCTGCTTGGGATCGCCGTGCTGATGACCGGCATCATCTACCTGGCCTTCATCAAGCTGCTGCGCCTGCCATTCTCGCCCGGTTATGCCGCTTTCACCTTCCCCCTGGTGATCGGCGCCACCGCCCTGTTCAAGGTGAGTCACCTGCTGTCGCAGTGGCCGCAAGCGGCCCGCTATGCCGAGCAGCTCCATCAGCTGGCCTATCTGGAGCTGGGGGTGGCGACCCTGGTGGTGGGGTACGTGGCGCTGCGCTACCTGATGTACTTCCTGCCCCTGGGCCAGGGCGGCGCGCTGGGAGCCCCCCTGCATCGCTGAGAGGGTGTAGCGAGCAACGGACCCCGCCCTGCGGGGTCCGTTTGCATGAGCGTCGCCAGATGAGGCAAATGATCTCCTTGTCAATCCGTGATCCGGCTTAAATAGTTGCTCATACAGGCGACATTCAGTTGGCGTTAACTGGTAATACCTGTCAGGATGCGTGCCATTATCCCACCGCCACCCTTTGCCCTATTTCCATGTCTTCTCACGACCCCGTTTTTGACGCCAGATTCCAGACCCGCCTGCTCCATCCCCGCTACTGGTTGAGCTGGCTCGCCCTCGGCGCCATCGGCGTGCTCGCCTTCGTGCCGCCGCGCTGGCGCGACCGGCTAGCCGAGGCCCTGACGCCGTTGGTGCTCAGGATCTCGAAGAAGCAGGTCTACATCGCCCGTACCAACCTCGCCATCTGCTTCAAGGGCAAGAGCGAGGCCGAGCGCGACGCCATTCTGATGACTTCCATCCGGGTGGGCCTCAAGAGCCTGCTGGGGTTTGGCGAGTTCACCTGGCGCAGCCCTGCCCACGTGATGGGGCGGATCCGGGTCAGCGGCTGGGAACATATCGAGGCCGAGCAGGCCGCCGGCCGGCCGGTGATCCTGGTGGTGCCCCACAGCTGGCCCATCGACGCGGCGGGCTACTACTTCGCCCAGCGGGGCCTACCCATGTGCACCATGATGAAGAGCGCCCGCAACCCCGTGTTCGACTGGCACATCAACCGGGCGCGGACCCGGCACGGCTGCCGCGTCTATGAGCGCAGCGCCGGCATCAAGCCGGTGATCAAGGCGGTGAAATCCGGCCTGAGCTTCTTCTACCTGCCGGATCAGGATCACGGCCGCGAGGCGAGCCTGTTTGCCCCCTTCTTCAGCCACCCCAAGGCGACCCTGCCGGCCCTGCCACGGCTGGTGAAGCTGACCGGTGCCAGGGCGCTGCCGGTGCTGGCTTGCTATGACGAGCAGGCGCACGGCTACCGGCTGGAGATCGAGGCCCCCTACGCCGACTATCCCGGGGAGGATCTGCTGGCGGACACCTGCCGCATGAACGACAGCGTGGAACGCCAGCTTCGCCGCCACCCGGGCCAGTACATGTGGTTCCTCAAGATCTTCGACACCCGTGAGGATCAGGTGGGTCCGGATGGCCTCTACGAAGAGGGGATCCGGCGCATTCGCCGGGGGTTGTCGCCCCATCCCTGAGTGCAGGTCAAAGGTGGTCCCAAGCGGACCACTTTTAGTTTCTAACTAGTCTGATCAGTGACTTGGCGTCAGACCCCGGCGCAGGGCAGGGTAGAAAAAACTGTCAGGATCACTAAAATGACGGTCTGTTTTGATGATTCGATGGCGACCATGTCCGCACAAGATCCGGTGTTTGACACCTCCTTTCATCTTCGCCTGCTGCACCCCCGCCTGTGGGGCAGCTGGCTGGCGATTGCCCTGCTCTCCCTGCTGGCCTGGATCCCGGCCAGAGCCCGGGACAAACTGGCCGACGTCCTGGCGCCCACGCTGCTGCGGCTCTCCAGGAAGCAGGCCTACATCGCCGATACCAACCTCAGGATCTGCTTCCCTGCGCTCGATGAGGCGGGCCGTGAGGCCCTGCTGCTGAAATCCATCCGGGTCGGTCTCAAGACCTTCATGGGCTTTGGGGAGCTGACCTGGCGAAGCCAGGCCTTCCTCAAGGGGCGCATCAAGGTGCGGGGCTGGGAGCACGTGGCCGCGGAGCGGGCCGCCGGTCGCCCCATGATCTTCGTGGTGCCCCACACCTGGGCGGTGGACACCATAGGCCGCTTCATCACCAACGAGGGGGTGCCCCTGTGCACCATGATGAAGAGCCCCAAGGATCTGGTGTTCGACTGGTACATCAACCGTGAGCGCAGCAAGGGAGGCCGGGTCTATGAGCGCAGCGTCGGCATCAAGCCCGCCATCAAGGCCCTGCGCGCTGGCGACAGCTTCTTCTACCTGCCGGATCAGGATCATGGCCGCGAGGCGAGCGTGTTCGTGCCCTTCTTCGGGCATCCCAAGGCGACCCTGCCGGCCCTGCCCAAGCTGGTGAAACTCACCGGCGCCAGGGCGGTGCCCATCCTGGCCTGTTATGACGAGGACGAGGGCTGCTACCGGCTGGAGATAGAGCCGCCGTTCGACCCTTATCCCACCGCGGATCTGCTGGCGGATGTCAACGCCATGAACCGCACCGTGGAGCAGCAGCTCGCCCGCTTCCCCGAGCAGTACATGTGGTTTCTCAAGATCTTCGAGACCCAGGAAGAGAACCAGGGAGAGGAGGGCCTCTACGAGGAGGGGATCCGGCGCATCCGCCAGGGTCTGCCCCCGGAACCTTGAGCGACACGGCCCGCCTGAGGGCCGTTTTTATTGACCTGATGACGCAGGCACCGCATGCTCCGGTTTCGGTGATGACCATGGCGGTCAGGGGACACACAGAGGCAACTAAGGCATGAATAGGGTGAAAGGGCGGTCATGAAAATTCCAAATCGAATCCAGCCCCTGGTTGATGACGGCCTGGTGGACGAGGTCATCAGCCGGCTGATGAGCGGCAAAGAGGCCGACGTCTACGTGGTACGCTGCGGCGACGAGGTGCGCTGCGCCAAAGTCTACAAGGAGGCCTCCAAGCGCAGCTTCAAGCAGGCGGTGGTCTACCAGGAGGGGCGCCGGGTACGCAACAGCCGCAACGTCCGCGCCATGGAGAAGGGCTCCAAGTACGGCCGCCAGCAGCACGAGGAGGTGTGGCAGAACACCGAGGTGGACGCCCTGTTCAAGCTGGCTGCCGCCGGCGTGCGGGTGCCCAGACCCTATGTGTGCCTGGACGGTGTGCTCCTGATGGAGCTGGTCACCGATGCCGACGGCAACGTGGCACCCCGCCTCAACGACGTGGCGCTCTCCCGGGAACAGGCGCTCATCGACCATGGCAAGGTGATCCGCTACGTGGTGCGCATGCTCTGCGCCGGCCTCATCCACGGGGATCTCTCGGAGTTCAACGTACTGGTGGACGAGCAGGGCCCCGTCATCATCGATCTGCCCCAGGTGGTGGACGCCGCCGCCAACAACCAGGCGAAGGCCATGCTGGAGCGGGACGTCAACAACATGCGCAACTACTACGGCATGTATGCCCCCGAGCTGCTGAAGACCCGCTACGCCAGAGAGATGTGGGCCCTGTTCGAAGATGGCAAGCTGGGCCCCGAGACCGAGCTCACCGGCCTGTTCGAGGAGAGCCGGGAGGCCATCGATCTGGACGGGGTGCTGCACGAGATCGAGAGCGCCCAGGCGGAGGCCATGGCCCGCCGCGCCAGACTGCAGGCGGAGCAGGAGGAGGGGTTCTGAGCCCCTGTCGTCACGTCGTCAAAAAGAGCGCCATCAGGCGCTCTTTTTGCTGTGTCGCTCGTGCGGCCTGTCAGAGCCCGGCCAGGGGCGGCGCCTTGAGGCGGGGGCCGGCATAGCCCCGCACCTCGCCAAAGCGGGGATCGCCCCGCTCCCAGTCGGCGGCGGCGGTGCGAATGGTCTGCCTGTCGAAGCTCACGAAGTTCCACCAGATCTGCAGCGGCTGGGCCAGGGGCTCTCCACCGATGAGCAGCAGACGGGCGCCGGGCCTCAGGGTCAGCTCCAGGGTGCGGTTTCCCGGCGGCAGATAGAGCAGCTGCTCGGGGGCGAGGGGATCGTTGGCGACGACTGTCTCCCCCTGCAGGGGGAAGAGGCCGTGCTCGAAGGCGGGATCCAGGGAGAGGGTGATCTGCCCCCCTGCGGGGGCGTGCAGATCCAGCCCCAGGATGGGGGAGAAGTGCAGGGTGGGGGCGCGCTGCCCGTCGTGCTCGCCGATGAGCAGGGTGAGTGTGATCTCCCCCTGTTGCCAGCGGGGGAGCCTGGGGTAGTGATCGAAGCGGGGCGGGGTGTGCTGATCCACCTCGGGCAGGGCTATCCAGAGCTGGGCCGCGTGCAGATCGGGCTGGTGCGGGAGGGACTCCTCGGTGTGGGCGATGCCGTGCCCGGCGGTCATCAGATTGACCTGGCCCGGGCGGATCACCTGCTCGCTGCCCAGGCTGTCCCGGTGCAGTATCTCCCCCTCCAGCATCCAGGTGAAGGTCTGCAGGGCGATGTGAGGGTGGGGCCCCACGTCCAGCCCGGGAGCGCCGGGGGCGAAGCGGGTCGGCCCTATGTGATCGAGGAAGCACCAGGGTCCTATGGTGCGCCGCTCCTTGACCGGGAGGGCCCGGGCCACGGGGATGCCGCCTACGTCGGTGAGGCGGGAGGCGATGCGTTGCCACTCATGTGTCATGTCGTGCTCCTTGTGCGGGAAGAGGGAATGGGGTTAGGCTAGCGGCCGCCTAGCGGCGGCGACCTCCCCCGACGCTGCGCATGGGGGTGAAGCCGGGTCTTATCGCCGGTCTGACGGCGGGGCGTACCGGCGTGGCCAGGGTGCGGGGGAGGTGCGGTCTGGCATCCCCCTTGGGCTGAGCGGAAGGCGTCAGCAAGCCGTTGTCGGCCTTGGGCAGAGTCGAGGGGGCTAGCAGGCCATTCTCGGCCCTGGGAAGAGTGCCGCCTCTGTCGTCCAGCGGCGAGCGCGGGGACTTGTCCGGGTTGCTGATGCTGGGTCTGTTCTGCCGGTTGTCGCGCAGCGCCTGTTGCTGTTCCGGCGTCATGGCATGCCAGCGGGTCGCCAGATCCCCCCGCAGGGTGGCCAGGTCTGGCTGGCCATGGTCCTCCTGCCAATCCTGATACTTCTCCTTGATCTCCTGCTGGCGCGCCGGATCGAGCCCATTCCACCACTTCTTGATCAGCTCGTCGAACTCCCCCTGGTTGTCACAGCACCAGGGATAGTAGTCGTTCCAATAGCCGTAATAGTCGTCATACCACCAGTAAGAGGCGCCATAGACACCGCCGTAAGGGCCACCAGGGCCGGCCCCTGCTCCGCCGTCCGACGAGGAGCTGCAGCCGGCGAGGCTCAGGGCAAACAGGGGGGCAAGCAGAATGACGCGCATGGAGACTCCTGGGAGAGAGGCTGATCTTGAGCGGATTATACGGCATATCATAGTCCCGGGCAGTCAGGATTGCGGGTCGCTACTGTATGAACGTACAATAGTCTCATCCCAGCCTTGAACCCCATAGCCTGCATGACCGAGATCCAGCCCGCTCCGCCCGCCACCCCGCCGCTCGACGGTTTCATCCTGACCCGTCACGGCCGGGATGTGCAGGGGCGTACCGAGATAGTGATGTGGCTCTGGAGCGCCCAGGGGCCGGTGCGGCTGGTGGTGCCGGGACAGGAGCCGGTCTTCTTCCTGCCGGAGCGCCACCTGGAGGAGGCGGCCGAGCTCTTCAAGGGCGCCGGGGTGCGGGGGCGGTTTCGCCGCCTGCCCATGCACACCTTCGAGGGCAGTCGGGTGGTGGGCTGCTACTTCGCGACCCTGAGCGCCTTCCACCGCGCCATCGAGCTGCTGCTCATCCGCGGCCTGGAGCACTTCGAGGCGGATATCCGGCTGCCGGAGCGCTTTTTGATGGAGCGCTTCATCACCGCAGGGGTACGCTTCGATGGCAAGGCGAGGCGCAGGGGGGGCAGTCAGGGCTACTGGGAGGTGAACGAGGCGCGCTGCGCGCCCCAGGCCGTGACGCCGACCCTCTCCTGGGTGTCCCTCGACGTGGAGTGCGCCATGGACGGGGCCCTCTTCTCGGTGGGGCTCTATAGCCGTGAGGATGCGCGGGTCATCATGATTGGCACCCCGGAGGCGGATGCCGATAGCTGGGGCACCCGGGTCGAGTGGGTGGCGGACGAGAGCGCCCTGTTCGGCGCCCTGGAGCGCTGGTTCCAGCTGCACGATCCCGATCTCGTCATCGGCTGGAACGTGGTCAACTTCGACTTTCGCCTGCTGCTGCGCCGCGCCGAGCTCGGCAAGCGGCGGCTGCGGCTCGGGCGCGGGAGGGAGCTCTGCTTCTGGCGCTCGTCCCGAAACGACCCCCAGAGCGGCAGCGTCATCATCCCCGGGCGCATGGTGCTGGACGGCATCGATACCCTCAAAAGCGCCACCTGGCAGTTCCCGAGCTACAGCCTGGATGCGGTGGCAAGCGAGCTGCTCGGCCGCGGCAAGGACATCGAGGACGTGGCGAACCGGGGGGAGAAGATCACCGAGCTGTTTCACTCCGACAAGGAGGCGCTGGCCCGCTACAACCTGGAAGACTGCAAGCTGGTGTGGGAGATCTTTGACTTCTGCCACCTCATCCCCTTCGCCATCGAGCGGGCCTCCCTCACCGGGTTGGAGCTCGACAGGGTGGGGGGCTCGGTGGCGGCCTTTACCAACCTCTATCTGCCACGGCTTCACCGCGGCGGCTACGTGGCCCCCAATTTGCCGGCCGACGGCGGGCTGGCAAGCCCCGGCGGCTATGTGATGGACTCCAAACCCGGCCTCTATCGCCACGTGCTGGTGCTCGACTTCAAGAGCCTCTATCCCAGCATCATCCGCACCTTCTGCATCGATCCCATGGGGCTGGTGGAGGGGTTGCAACACCCCGCGCACGCCATTCCTGGCTTTCGCGGCGCCCTGTTCTCCCGCGAGCGGCACTTCCTGCCGGATCTCATCGCCACCCTGTGGGCGGCGCGGGACAGGGCCAAGGCGGCCGGCAACAAGGCGCTCTCCCAGGCCATCAAGATCATCATGAACTCCTTCTACGGGGTGCTGGGCTCGGGGGGCTGCCGCTTCTACGACCCGAGGCTTGCCTCCTCCATCACCCTGCGGGGTCACGGCATCATGCAGCAGACCCGGGAGTGGATAGAGGGGGAGGGGTTCGAGGTGATCTATGGCGACACCGACTCCACCTTCGTGCACCTGGGGCGGGATGCCAGCCCCGAGCAGGCGGACGAGATTGGCCAGCGGCTGGCGAAGCTGATCAACGACAACTGGGCGGCGCGGATCAGGGGGGAGTTCGACTTGCCGAGCCATCTGGAGATCCAGTACGAGACCCACTACCGCCGCTTCCTGATGCCCACCATCCGCGGGCTGGAGAAGGGGAGCAAGAAGCGCTATGCGGGGCTGGTGGGTGAAGGGGAAGCTGAGCACCTGGTGTTCAAGGGGCTGGAGACGGTGCGCACCGACTGGACGCCCCTTGCCAAGGCCTTCCAGACCCGGCTCTATGAGCTGGTCTTCCACGACCAGGATCCCAGCGGCTATGTGCGCACCATGGTGGACGAGACCCGGGCCGGCTTGCACGACGATCTGCTGGTCTATCGCAAGCGGCTGCGCCAGAAGCTCGAGGAGTACCAGAAGAACGTGCCGCCCCATGTGCGGGCGGCGCGTCTGGCCGACGAGGAGAACCTGCGCCGCGGTCAGCCCCAGCGCTACCAGCACAGGGGCACCATCGCCTACCTGGTGACCTTGAACGGGCCAGAGCCGCTGGAATACAGGCGCAGCGCCATCGACTACGAGCACTATATCGACAAGCAACTGAGGCCCATCGCCGACGCCATCCTGCCCTTTATCGGCGAATCGTTCGAGCGGATCTGCGGCCAGCAGCTCGATCTCTTCTGACGAGATCGCCTTCGGACGGGGGGCCTGCCTGCCGGGCATGATTGAACGCACGGCGGATTCAGTCGTTCAGATACGGGCAGGAAAGGGGAGAAATGCAAAAAGCCCGCTCTAGGAGCGGGCTTTTTCAATCTGGTGCGTCCTAGTGGATTCGAACCACCGACCCCCACCATGTCAAGGTGATGCTCTAACCAGCTGAGCTAAGGACGCAGGGTGCGCAAGGCGACTTTGTGTGATTGCAGGGGAGTGGTGGGTTTAATTGGATTCGAACCAACGACCCCTACCATGTCAAGGTAGTGCTCTAACCAACTGAGCTATAAACCCACATCAAATTCATATCTGCAATTTATTCAAACTGTTATGGTGCGTCCTAGTGGATTCGAACCACCGACCCCCACCATGTCAAGGTGATGCTCTAACCAGCTGAGCTAAGGACGCATAACAGGGTTTCGTGATGGTGCGTCCTAGTGGATTCGAACCACCGACCCCCACCATGTCAAGGTGGTGCTCTAACCAGCTGAGCTAAGGACGCATCACGAAAAGTGGTGGGTTTAATTGGATTCGAACCAACGACCCCTACCATGTCAAGGTAGTGCTCTAACCAACTGAGCTATAAACCCACTTCATAAACCGGACCGAAAGCCCGCTTTATTCCCGCCAGCACTGCTGGCGTGGTCGGCATACTACCCATGGCCCCCAAGGCTGTCAACAAGGGACATGCACAAAGGAGACTGTTTGCCCAGTTCTTGCGCAGCCTGTTGATTTTACAGGCGAGCCGCCAAAAAACGCGCGGCTCCCTGTGCTCCTGGCTGCGCCCTACTGCGCCCGGGAGAGGGCGGTGCAGGCCGCGGGGCTGGCGAAGCGGCCATAGATGACGCGCAGCCGCGCTCCCAGCATCAGGGCGGCAGAGGTGAGGCCGACGATGAAGCCGACCCAGAAGCCCTGGGGCCCCATGCGCGGCACCACCCAGTCGGTCAGTCCCAGGATCATGCCGGTGGGCAGCCCCATGCCCCAGTAGGCGACGATGGTGACGTAGAAGATGGCCTGAGTGTCCTTGTAGCCGCGAAGGGCCGCCGCCGCTACCACCTGCACCGAGTCGGAGATCTGGTAGATGGCGGCGAAGAACAGCAGGGTGGCGGCCAGGCCTATCACCTGGAGATCATCGGTGTAGATCCCGGCGATGGGCTCGCGCAGCAGCACGGTGAGGGCGGCGGTCGCGGCGGCGACCCCCATGCCCAGCATCAGGCCGGTGCGGGCGGCGACCCTGGCCTGATCCGGTTGCCCTTCCCCTATGTTGTGACCGACCCGGATGGTCACGCCGACACCGATGGACAGCGGGAGCATAAACACCAGGCTGGAGAAGTTCAGCGCTATCTGGTGGCTCGCCACCGTTTCGGCACCGAACGGGGCCAGCATCAGGGCCACCACGGTAAACAGGGTCACCTCGCAGAAGATGGCCATGGCGATGGGGAACCCCAGGCGAAACAGGCGCCAGATCCGGCTGCCGTTGGGGTGTGCCAGCTGGGCGAAGAGGTTGATCTTCTGGAAGTGGGAGGAGAACTTCACATAGAGGATCATCGCCAGCAGCATGGCCCAGAGCACGATGGCGGTGGCCACGCCGCAGCCGACCCCGCCGAGCTTGGGCATGCCGAAGTGGCCGTGGATGAAGATGTAGTTCGCCGGGATATTGACCGCGAGCCCCACGAAGCCGATCACCATGGTCGGCATGGTGTGGGAGAGCCCCTCGCTGAAGTTGCGCAGCACCTGGAACAGCACGAAGGCGGGTAGCCCCCACAGGATGGCGTGCAGGTAGCCGGCGGTCTTCTCCGCCATGACGGGATCCACGTCCATAAACTGCAGCGCCAGGGGGCTGAAGTAGAGCGCCACCATGGCGATGGGGGTCACCATCAGCGCCAGCCAGAAGCCCTGGTGCACGGCGGGGCGCACCTCGTCTTGTTTGCGGGCGCCGTTGAGCTGGGAGACGATGGGGGTGAGCGCCATGATGATGCCCTGCACCAGCAGGATGACCGGCAGCCAGAAGCTGGAGGCCACCGACACGGCGGCGAGATCCACGGCGCTCACCTGTCCCGCCATCACGGTATCGACGAAGTTCATGGCGATCTGGGCCACCTGGGCCACCAGTATGGGGCTGGCTAGACGAAGGAGCTGCTTCGCCTCGGACCAATAACGTTGCACTGACACCTCCGAGTGGATCAGATAATAGAGAAAGAGCGGGTAAGAGAGATGGGCTTTTGCCTCCTCGTCCTGAGGAGACAAAATGCGGGGGTGTCATTCTAGCCTGAAAATCCGCCAACGGGGAAGGTCGGCGGTCGACTTGTGCCCGGGATCAGGCGTCCTCGTGATCGCTGATCAGCAGGTTGGCCGCGGCATAGGCTGCCTGCTCGCGCAGATCTGCCGGCACCCGCTCGTCGGACGCCACGGCGTTGAGCGCCCGTATGCTGGCGGCGATGGCCTGGGGCACATAACCCTGCTCACCGGAGCCAATCTGGTTGTAGGCGATTCGAATGGCTTCACAGCACTGATATACCTGCATTTTTGTTTCCTCGTTAAGCCTGGATTGAATGGGGTCACTATAGCGATCGCGCTTCTCCTTGTCAGCCGGCATGCTTGTCTTGCAGGGGGGGCGGGGGTAACCTGCCGACAATTTTGTCACAGCGTGGAGAGACACATGTTTACCGGCATAGTACAGGGGACCGCCGAACTGGTGGCCATCGAGGCGCTGCCCAACTTTCGCACCCACGTGATCCGCATGCCGAGCCCGGCCTGGGGCGAGGGGCTGGCGCTCGGCGCCTCCGTGGCCCACAACGGCTGCTGCCTGACGGTCACCCGGGTGGAGGGGGATCTGGTCAGCTTCGATCTGATGCAGGAGACCCTGCGCCTCACCAACCTCGGGCAACTGGCGGTGGGGGACAAGATCAACGTGGAGCGGGCCGCCCGCTTTGGGGACGAGATCGGCGGTCATGCCATGTCCGGCCACATCATGGGCACGGCGCAGGTGACCTCGGTCATCGACACCCCGAACAACCGCCAGGTGTGGTATCGCCTCGCCCCCGAACTGATGAAATACGTGCTGACCAAGGGCTACATCGGCATCGACGGCATCAGCCTCACCGTAGGGGAGGTGCGAGGCAGCGAGTTCTGCGTCAACCTTATCCCCGAGACCCTGGCCCGCACCAACCTCGGCTGGGTCAAGGCAGGCTGGCAGACCAATATCGAGATCGATCCCCAGACCCAGGCCATCGTCGACACGGTGGAGCGGGTGCTGGCGGCGCGCCGCCCTGACTGATGCCCCCATGCGGACGCCGCGGCCACAGGGGCCTGCGACAGGCAGGCCCCTGTCGTCTCTCGGGGCGATGGGTCAAAGGCGGTACCGGGTATCGCGTGACATGGGGCAGGGGAGGCGCCCTGTCTCGAAGGGGAGCTCCCGTTACACGGGGGGCAGAGGGACGGAGATCATGACGACAAGGCTCATCTCGAAAGCCAGGCAGTGGGCTAAAGCCATCGAGTGCGATGTTCATGCGGTGTGGCTCGCGGCCCGGGATCCCAGGACCCCCTGGTATGCGAAGGCGCTTGCGTTGTTTGTCGCCGCCTATGCCCTCTCGCCCATCGACCTCATCCCGGACTTCATCCCCGTGCTCGGCTACCTGGATGACCTCGTCCTGGTGCCGCTCGGGATCATGCTGGCCGTGCGGCTGATCCCGCCAAAGGTGATGAAGGAGCACAGGGCCACCGCCGCCAGGGCCGCCCAGCGGCCCGTGAGCCGGGTGGCCGCGGCGGTGTTTGTCGCGCTCTGGATAGGCGGTGGCGTGCTGCTGTATTGCTGGCTGGTGTAGCCCTGAAAGGCGACCCGTCGACAGCGCCGCTCAGCGCGGCGCCTTGACGTTCGCATGGGGGGAGCCGTCACGGCCCAGATGCCACCGCTCTGTCGGCCATCCCGGGCCAAGCTCTCGAAAGCCTAGAAGACCTGCTCGTCGTCCGCATCCACGAACAGTTGCAGGCAGTCGCGGGCCTCGTCCCGGTGCAGCCGCAGGTGGATGGGATTGCAGCAGGCCATGCAATCCTCGTAGAACTCCTGATCCCCCTGGCTGGCATCCAGCTCGACTCGGGTGTGATGACCACAGTGGGGGCAGACGATGCGCTTGCTGGTGTACTCGATCATGATGACCTCCCGGGGCCAACTGGCCGCCTCTGTTCCCCTGATTCTAGTCGCCAAGAGGCGGCGCAACCGCGAGCAAGCGCACGTTTATGACCGGGATCAAGGGGCGCCCGTGGAGGGCACTGCAAACGCCCCTGCGGGATCACTTGATCCAGCGAGCCAGCATCTCGGCATCCAGCTCGCTCAGGCAGGCGAGCTGATGGTTGGCGATGGCCAGCCGGGGGTCGCCGACCAGGGTGGATTCATTGGAACGATCCGCGCCTGCCTGTTGTTTACTTGACCCAGCGAGCCAGCATGTCGGCATCCAGTTCGCTCAGGCAGGCGAGCTGATGGTTAGCGATGGCCAGCCGGGGGTCGCCGACCAGGGCGGATTCATTGGAACGATCCGCGTCTGCCTGTTGTTTACTTGACCCAGCGAGCCAGCATGTCGGCATCCAGTTCGCTCAGGCAGGCGAGCCGATGGTTGGCGATGGCCAGACGGGGGTCGCCGACCAGCGCAGGGTCCGGCACGATCAGCGCCGTCATGGAGGCGGCCTTGGCGGCGAGCAGGCCGGTGAAGCTGTCCTCGATGGCGAGACAGTGCACGGGCTCCACCCCCAGCTTCTCGGCGGCGTGGATGTAGACATCCGGGTGAGGCTTGCCAAAGCGCTCCACCTCGGCGGAGTGCACCGCCAGGAAGCGATCCCGGATGCCGAGCTTGCCGAGCACCGCCTCCACCATGGCGAAGGGGGAGGAAGTAGCCAGACCCACTTTCAGCCCTTGCGCATCGATGAGGTCGAGGGCTTCCAGCACACCAGCCTTGGCCTGACCCTCCTGCAGGATGAGGGTGATCACCTGATCGAGGATGCGTTGCACGACTTCTTCCTGGCTCGGCCCGCTCCAGGGGCGCAGACGATACCAGTGGGCCACCAGCTGATCGATGCGCACCCCTATGGTGGAGTTGCAGTCCTCTTCCGTGTGGGGATGGCCCAGCTCGGAAAACACGGCCATCTGGGCTCGTTGCCAAAAGGGTTCCGAGTCGATCAGAACACCGTCCATATCGAAGATCACGGCAGCTAACATCTTGTACTCCTGACATAGGTGAAGGGGGGATTATAAGCGAGATGCCCCGATGGAAAAGGGGCAGTCGCCTGCCCCTTGCGCCGGGTCATGCCGGCAAACGTTTGTTTTTGCGTGGTAAAAAATGAGGTCAGAAGAGCACCTCGACCCGGACGGCGACCGTCTTGGCCTGTTCGACCGCCTCAGTGCAATCCTGGCCACGGGCCAGCGCCACCCCGAGTCGGCGACGACCGGCGATCTCGGGCTTGCCGAAGAGGCGCAACTGGGCACCCGGCACCAGGGCCAGCGCCTCGCCAATCCCCTGATAGCGGATGTCCTGGCTGTGGCCCTCCCGCAGCACCACGGCGGAGGCGCTTGGCCCGAACGTGGTGATGGTGCCGATGGGCAGCCCCAGAATGGCGCGCACGTGCAGGGCGAACTCGGAGAGATCCTGGGAGATCAGGGTCACCATGCCGGTGTCGTGGGGGCGGGGGGAAACCTCGCTGAACCACACCTCGTCCCCCTTGACGAACAACTCCACTCCGAACAGACCGTAGCCGCCGAGGGCCTCGACCACCTTGGCCGCCACCTCCTTGGCGCGAGCCAGCGCCAGCTCGCTCATCGCCTGGGGTTGCCAGGATTCGCGGTAGTCCCCGTCTTCCTGACGGTGGCCTATGGGGTCGCAGAAGTGGATGCCGTCCACGGCGCGCACCGTGAGCAGGGTGATCTCGTACTCGAAGGGGACGAAGCCTTCGACGATCACCTTGCCGCGACCGGCGCGGCCCCCCTCCTGGGCATAGGTCCAGGCCGCCTCCAGTTTGGCGAGATCGCGCAGCAGGCTCTGGCCCTTGCCGGAGGAGCTCATCACCGGCTTCACCACGCAGGGCAGGCCGATCGCCTCGACGGCCGCGACGAACTCCTCCTGGCTCTGGGCGAAGCGGTAGCTGGAGGTGGGCAGCCCCAGGGTCTCGGCGGCGAGGCGGCGGATCCCCTCCCGGTTCATGGTGAGTTGGGTGGCGCGGGCATTGGGCACTACCTTGACCCCTTCCTGCTCCAGGGCGGCCAGGGTGTCGGTGGCGATGGCTTCAATTTCGGGGATGATGAGGTCGGGCTTGACCTCGGTCACCAGGGCGCGCAGGGCCGCGCCATCGAGCATGTCCAGCACGTGGGCTTGGTGCGCCACCTGCATGGCGGGGGCGTTGGGATAGCGGTCGGCGGCGATCACCTCGATGCCGAGGCGCTGCAGCTCGATGGCGACTTCCTTGCCGAGTTCGCCTGAGCCGAGCAGCAGGGCACGGGTGGCGCCGGGGCGGGTGGCGGTTCCAAACATGTGATCTCTCCTGAGGTCGAGGGTCAGAGGGGCTGACCCGGGTGAGCAAAAAAAGAGGCACGCATGGCGTGCCTCAGGAAACGGATCTGTGGGCGCGCTGCTCCAGATGGGTCAGCAGCGTGATGGCCCCGATGATGATGGCGGCCCCCAGCCACAATCGGCCGGGGGGCGCCCAACCAAACACCAGCCAGCCGGCCAGCACGTTCATGGGCAGCTTGGCAAAGTCGAAGGGTTGCACGAAGGAGGCCTCGGCCACGCTGTAGGCGCGGGCGATGGACATCTGGGCCAGGGCCGACAGCACGCCGGAGGCGGCCACCAGCAGCCACTGGATCTCGCTTGGCCACTGCCAGTCGGGGAGCGCCAGCATGGCGTTGAACGGGGTACTGAAGATAAGCAGGTAGACGACTATGGTGTGGGACGACTCGCTCGCCGCCTGATAACGCACCAGCAGGGAGTAACCGGCCCAGAAGAGGGCGGCCGCCACCGGCAGCAAGGAGGCCCAGCTGAAGTCGTCGGTCCAGGGGGCCAGGATCAGCATGGCGCCGGCGAAGCCTGCCAGGGTCGCCAGGATCCGGGCCCGGCTCACCTGCTCCTTGAGCAGCAGGGCGGAGCCGAGCGTGGCAAACAGGGGCGAGGTCATCAGCAGCGCGATTCCCTGCCAGATGGGGACGGGCACCGCCAGCGCCCAGAGCCAGAACTGGATGCCGACCACGGCCAAGGCGACCCGCAGCAGGTGCAACCGCAGCTGGTTCGTCATCAGGGACTGACGCAGGCCGTGACGAATGAGCCAGGGCAGCAGGCAGACCAGGGCGATCAGGTACTGATGGAAGGCGACCTGGGTCGAGGGGAGGCCGAGCTGGAAGCTGACATACTGGCTCAGGCTGTTGACGGCGGCGAAGCAGAGGCCTGCCACCATCATCCAGACGGCGCCGGCAAAGGGGGAGTGCCTGCGGGAGGAGGTCATGGGATCCGGGTCACTTAAAAAAAGTGCGGCGGATCATAACGGCAATCGTTTGTTCTGCCAAGGGCAGGGAGTTCGCTGAGTACCTCTGTTGGCCTGAGGGAGTCGAAACATCAAATTTTTTGAATAACTTGAGCATCTATTTTCGCTATCAGGCTTGAATCTCAATCTTTATAGTGACCTCCATCGACAGCCTGGCTGTTCAATTGACAATCAAATGGAGTTTCACCATGGCCAATATCCTCGTACTCAAGTCCAGCATCCTGGGCCAATATTCCCAATCCAACGCGCTGATCGACGGCTACCTGGCCGATCGCCAGGGTGACACCATCAAGGTGCGCGATCTGGCGACCCTGAACCTGCCGGTGCTGGACGGCGAGCTGGCCATGGGCCTGCGTGGCGGCGAAAACCTGAACGAGCGTCAGCAAGCGGTGCTGGCCCAGTCCGACGAGCTGGTCGCCGAGCTCAAGGCGAGCGACCTGGTGATCATTGCGGCCCCCATGTACAACTTCAACATCCCGACCCAGCTGAAGAACTGGATCGATCTGGTGGCCCGTGCCGGCGTGACCTTCCGCTACACCGAGACCGGCCCGGTGGGCCTGGTGGAGAACACCCGCGCCCTGGTGGTCAGCCCCCGTGGCGGCATGCACGTGGGCAACGCCACCGACCTGGTGACCCCCTACATGCGCACCGTGCTGGGCTTCATCGGCATCAAGGACGTGGACTTCATCTATGCCGAGGGCATGGGCATGGGGCCGGAGGCGCAAGCCAAGGGGATCGAGCAGGCCAAGGAGCAGCTGGAGACCCTGGCCTACTGATGTCCCTCGGGGTCACCCCAAGGATGTGAAAAAAACAACGCAGCCCTTGGGCTGCGTTGTTTTTTTGCGAGGTATCGCAGGCGAGTCACTCCCGCAGGAAGTGGCGGCAGCCGCTGCCGACCATCAGGCAGACCGCCACCAGGGACCCCAGCAGCAGGGTGGTGAGCCACTGTTCGGCACTGTCAGGCAACTGGGGGGAGAAGAGGCTGATCATCAGCAGGGCGCTGAGGGTGATCAGGCTGGTGGAACGGGTCAGGCGCATCATGGGTCATCCTTGGCTGCTGGGCTGAACGAGAGGCTAACCTCGGTCTGTGACAGCAAGATGTATCCGTACGCCTTGCCACTGGCCACTGACCGGGTAGCCATCACCATAGCAGTTTTTGTCGCCGTCGCCAGCGGCATGGGCCGGGTTGTGATCCGGATCCCTATCTGAACTGCCTCTGTGCGGGCAGATAGTGGAAATCACCGGTGGCGAGGCGGGCCACCAGGGCCGCCTTGTCGAGATCCTGGGACTGGCAGAGATCGTCCAGATCATCGTAGTGATCACGCAGCTGCATGTTGACCAGGCTCAGCAGCATGTTGACGTCCATGGTGGCAAACTGGGTCAGCTTCATGACTGTTGCTCCTTGTCCAGCAGGTGGAGCTGCTCGATGGCGTCGCTGACGCTCTGCAGGTGGAAGCGGATGCTCTGGCGCGCCTCCTCCGGCAGATAGTCGGTGAGGGTATGCTGCCAGCTGCCCGCCTCGGTCTTGAGCTGCTGGAACAGGGTGAGCCCCGCCGGGGTGAAGGAGACCAGGCTGATGCGCTTGTCCTGCACGCTGTTCTCGGTGAACAGTATGCCCTTCTCCACCAGGCGGTGGATCTCGCGGGAGATCCGCACCTTGTCCATGCCGCTCGCCTCCACCAGCTCCTTCTGGCTGATGGGGTAGTGGGGACCGAGCACCATCATCAGGCGCCACTGGGGTACCGTCAGCTGGTAACGCTGCTGATAAAACTGTTCAAAGGTATCGCGCACCATCTCAGCGGCGTGCACCAGCTGATAGGGAGGGTAATGCGCGAGCAGCTCTATGATCTTCGACATATGACATCCTGCTGTGGCGGCTGCATCGAGTGCAGTTTCTCTTGATACTTTGACCTTGATGATACGTAACACAGGGGCATTTGTCCGACCAGGCACCAGAAAAATGTGCGTTTGCGCACGTGTTGCATCATCAAGGGGACAAATAGGGTCTCAACTGACCTGTTTGCTGACCCCTTTACGCAGCCAGATCAAGGCATTATGAGCAAGCCAGGCCTCACGGCTCTGCAAGGCATAGAGTGCGGCCTCGTCCCGGCTGCCCGGCTGCCAGTGCGGGGGATCCTGCCTGGGGAGCTTGCGCTGGCCCAGCAGGCAGGCGGGCACATGGGGGTTTGCGCCAAGGGCGGCGGCCAGATGCGGACGGGCCGCCTCTGGCCCCTCGCAGACAAAGCTCATCAGCGCCCTGTTGTAGAGCAGCCAGCAGGAGGCCTCGTCGAAGCGCACCAGCAGTGCCTTGAGGGCGTCCCACTCCCCTTGCCGGGCATAGAGGCTGGAGAGAGGATGGCGGCAACCCGGCTCGTCGGCGAGGCAGAGCGCGAGCAGGGCAAGGTATTCGTCCCTGGCCTGCGCCAGCTGTCCCAGGCGCAGCAGGCAGTCGGCCCGCCCCGCCCTGGCCGCGATCAGGGGCCGGGCCTCGGGGGCCTGCCAGCCATGGCCTGCGTGGGCTTGCCAGAACGTCTCGCCGAACAGGGGGGTGGCATCGGCCACGATGCGATCAAACCAGGCCAGGCGGGCGAGGGGGTCGCGGCTCTGGGCCGCCTGCTCGAACCACTGCTGCCACTGGCGGGTCTGGTCGTTCTCGGGGAGCTCTGGCTCCTCGGGCCTGGCCTCGTAGTGTTCAAGGCCGAGCAGGAGGTTCAGGGCCGTCTTCATCTGCTGGCGCTGGCGCTTGCAAAAATCGAGGAAGGGCAGCTCGCTGGCCGCAGCCTGGTGCAGCATCATGGCCATGGGCTTGTCGCGAAACAGGCAGAGCTCGGCGACCAGGCTGAAGCGCTGGCGGGTGGCCGGATCGTTCAGGTCCGTCGGGGTGGGCCAGCAGGCGACCCCCTGGCTGAAGCCGTAGCTCCACTGGCCCAGAGGATGGCTCTTGTCAAACACCTGCTCCGGGTTGTCGGTGGCGAGGCGACACTGGCTGGGCAGGGCGAGCTGTGCCGCGTCGGCCTGGGCCTCCAGCTCGGCGATCAGCTGGTGCAGCGCCTCGGCACTCTTCTCGTCCAGCTCGGCCTCATGGGGCAGCAGACCGGCCAGCGGATCCCGCCAGTCGGGGACGGTCGGCCCCGTCAGGCGGGCGCAGAGAAAGCCGTGCAGGGCCGGATAACTCATGTCCTGCCGGCTGTGGGCCTGGATCCACTGATTGAGATGACGGGTACGAGTGGCTGGGTTCATCGACGCTTCCTCCGGATTTGACGGCCGCGAAGTCTACCTAAAAGTGGGGTTATTTGCAGTAAAGGGGCGACCGAATGCTGCTAATATCGCCAATCTGGGCGCCAGGGGACGGGAAAATAGTCCGCGTCCAGAGGGCAGGGGACTAGGTCCAGCCCCCGCTCTGGGGTAACATGCGCGCCTGCATGAGAAATAAGCCCCCGTCCTCTTTACGTCGGACGACGGCGGCGATGCGCCTCCATTTACGGGCCGGCAAAACGGGCCCATCCGGATATTGAAAGAAGAGATCACCATGTTACAGATTGGCAAGATGAACACCCTCACCGTCGTTGAGCTCGAGGATCGCGGCGCCTGGCTGGCTGCGGGGGAATATGGCGAGCTGCTGCTGCCCAGGCGCCAGCTGCCGGAAGGCGTCGCCGAAGGGGGTGAGGTGTCCGTCTTCCTCTATCTGGACGCCGATTGCGAGCCGGTGATCACCACTGACAAGCCCTTCGCCATGGTGGGGGACATCGTCGGCCTCAAGGTGGTCAACGCCAACAAGATAGGCGCCTTCCTCGACTGGGGCATGAAGAAGGATCTGTTCGTGCCGAGCCGCGAGCAGAACAAGCCGATGCAGGTGGGTCACGTCTATCTGGTGCACCTGATGCTGGACAACGAGGGGCGCATGGTGGGCACCAGCCGCCTGGAGCGGTTCCTGCGCAGCGATCCCCCCTTCAAGGCCGGCGACGAGGTGACGGCCCTGCCGGGGGAACACACCCCCCTCGGCATCAAGGCCGTGGTCAACGGCCAGTACGCCGGCATGCTGTTCAGGAACGAGGTGTTCGGCCGGGTGATGACGGGTCGGCCGCTGACCGCCTGGGTCAAGCAGGTGCGTGAGGATGGCAAGCTGGATCTGGCCCTGCAAAAACCCGGGCTGGCCCGCATGGACGACGCCGGGGAGCGCATCCTGACCCGGCTGCAAAAGCAGGGGGGGAGTCTGGCGGTGGGGGACAAGAGCGACCCCGAGCTCATCTACAAGATGTTCAACATGAGCAAGGGCACCTTCAAGAAGGCGATCGGCGGGCTCTACAAGCAGGGCAGGATCGTCATCGAAGACAACAGTATCAGCCTCACCGGGGCGAATGCGGCCGGGGACGGCGAATAAGGTGCCGAGCCCCTGCATAGGCCAGTGCCAGGCCAGGGATGGGCTCTGCCTCGGCTGCGGTCGCACCCTGACCGAGATAGGCCAGTGGTCCGCCATGGACAGCGAGGCCCAGCTGGCGCGCATGGCGGAGCTGGACGGGACCATCAGCACCCATGTCTGCCCGGGATGCGGCGAGCCGGCGTTTTGCGCCGTCTCTGCCGGTGAGCCCATCGAACGCTGCTGGTGCAGCCAGTTGCCGGCTCTGCCCATGAGCGATGCCGGAGCCTGCTGGTGCCGGCGCTGCCTGGCCAAGGCCGTCGCGGCACGGCCTTGAACCGGTGAATCGCAAAAACGAAAAAGGCGCCAGGGGCGCCTTTCTTATGCCTGTTGCTGGCGGTGCCAGCGAACGTGCACCTCGTGTTCACTCTGATCCCGGGGCAGCAGGAAGATGGCGTAGATCACCTCGAACTCCTCCTGGTGATCCAGCAAGCCGACCCAGACCTCGGCCCAACGCGCCATGTCGACCGGCTCGCCGAGTTCGGTCGACCAGTCCGCATTGGGCAGGGTCGCCTCGACGGCGCCACGCTGCTCGAACTCGAGGGTAATGTCGACGATTTGTTCGGGGGCCAGCATGTCGGCGGCCTGCTCCAGAAACTGATCATAGGCCCACTCGACCAGCTGATCCGGGCTACGTTGTTCCATGAAATCACTCCAGATACGTCCAGGTTCGCCACTTTAGCAATTATTGGGGGTGGCAGCCAGCCTGGGTCGGCGACACCGCGCTGTCAAATGGCGGGATCAGGGGATAAGGTTAACAGAGCCGCCGCGCGGGCGGCATGACGAGGCGTGCAGGCAGCATGAAGCGACGACACTACAGGCGACGGATCACGCGGCGACGGGAGACCTGGTGGTGGCACTATCTGCCGTTGCACCGGGAAACCGTCGGCGGTCATCTTGGCCCTGCGCCCGATGCCGCCGACCCGCCTAGCCCGCCTCGTGGACCCGGTTCAGGGTGATCTGGCCGAGCTGGCCCATCTGGCGGCGGATCCAGGCCGAGCGCTTTTGCACATAGGGCGAGGGGGGCTTGACCCGGTAGCGCCAGGGGTTGGGCAGGGCGGCGGCCAGCAGGGAGGCCTCGTAGCGGGTCAGCCGCGCCGCCGGCTTGCCGAAGTAGTGCCTGGCGGCGGCCTCGGCGCCATAGATGCCGGGTCCGAACTCCACGATGTTCAGATAAACCTCGAGGATGCGGGACTTGTCCCAGCCCAGCTCCATCAGCAGGGTGAACCAGGCCTCGATCCCCTTGCGCAGGAAGCTGCGATCGCTCCACATGAAGAGGTTCTTCGCCGTCTGCTGGCTGAGGGTGCTGGCGCCACGCACCCGCCGGCTCTGCTGGTTGTGCCTGAGGGCGGAGCTGATGGCATCCATGTCGAAGCCGTTGTGCTCGGCAAAGCGCTGATCCTCGGCGGCGATGACCGCCAGCTGCAGCTCGCGGGAAATCTGCTCAAGCGGCACCCAGTCGTGCTTCACCTCGGCCACCTTGGCCGGCGGGAACAGCGCCCGTTCGAGGCGCCAGGTCCACATGGGGGGATCGATGAAGCGCAGCAATGCCACCGAAACTATGGTGCTGAGGAAGGCGGCCAGCAACAGCTTGCCGAGCCAGCCCAGCAGGCGTCGCCACCCCGTCGTTCTCACGGGCTCGGGCTCTGCGTCCCAGTCATAGTGACCGGGATCATCGGGATCCGGAATTATTGGGGCAGCCATTCGATGTGGCAGAACTTCTCGTCGACGCGGCGGGAGAGCAGCATGCGGGCGAACAGGTGTTCGTACTCTTCCTGTTCGTTGCCAAGGCCGATCCAGACCTCGATATAGTCGGCATCGCTGACCTCGAAGCCCACGTCCGCCGCCCAGTCATCGGCGGGATCGGTTTCCGCCAGCAGGCCGCGGTCGTTGAACTCCTGGTTGAAACGGGCGATCTCCTGCTCGGGCAGGTTGTCGGAGGCCAGCTCCATGAAGAGCGCGAGGGCGGTGTCGAGCAGTTCCTCGACGCTGTGCATTTCGTCGTGCAAAGACATAAGTTCGGTGTTCCAGATGATGGGGAGGGGCGCCGTCGGCAGGCCCTCGTGGTGCGCGGTATTCTAGCCGCCCCCGTCACCCTTGGCGAGATGTGCCGGCACCAATAAAAACCGGATCCTGGCAAAGGATCCGGTCTTCATTGGGGGAAAGGGTCGCGCATGGGGCGTCAGCTCATCCCTTCTTGTCGTCGGCGAAGGTGATGTTGAGCTCCAGCACCGACAGCTCGTCGCTCTTCTTGTCGAGCTGGACCGTGATCTTGTCAGGGTCTATCTCCACGTATTTGCGGATCACGTCGAGGATGTCCTGCTTGAGCTGGGGCAGGTAATCCGGCCCCCCTCTGGATGAGCGCTCGTGGGCGACGATGATCTGCAACCGCTCTTTGGCCAGTTGTGCGGTGTTCTGTTTCTTGTTGGAACGAAAATAATCCAATAATGACATGTTTAACTCCCGAACAGTCGGCTAAAGAAGCCCTTCTTCTCTTCTTCCAGAAAACGAAAATCCTTGGTGTCACCCAGCAGGCGCGCGACGGCGTCCTCATAGGCCTGACCGGCATCGGACTCCTTGTCCAGGATCACCGGCTCGCCGGAGTTGGAGGCGCGCAGCACTGCCTGGGACTCCGGGATCACCCCGAGCAGTTTGATGGCCAGGATCTCCTGCACGTCCTGCACGCTCAGCATGTCGCCACGGTTGACGCGGGTCGGGCAGTAGCGGGTCAGCAGCAGGTGCTCCTTGATGGGATCCTCGCCACGCTCGGCACGGCGGGACTTGGAGGCCAGGATGCCGAGGATGCGATCGGAATCGCGCACGGAAGAGACTTCCGGGTTGGTGGTGACGATGGCCTCGTCGGCGAAGTAGAGCGCCATCAGGGCGCCAGACTCGATGCCGGCGGGGGAGTCGCAGACGATGTAGTCGAACTTCATCTCCGCCAGCTGATCTAGGATCTTCTCGACCCCGTCACGGGTCAGGGCGTCCTTGTCCCGGGTCTGGGAGGCGGGCAGGATGAAGAGGTTCTCGCAACGCTTGTCCTTGATGAGGGCCTGGTTGAGGTTGGCTTCCCCGTTGATGACGTTGACGAAGTCATACACCACGCGGCGCTCGCAGCCCATGATGAGATCCAGGTTTCTCAGGCCAATGTCAAAATCGATGACCACTGTCTTGTGGCCACGCTGGGCTAAACCGGTACTCAGGGCCGCGCTGGTTGTGGTCTTGCCAACGCCACCTTTGCCCGATGTAACGACTATGATTCGCGCCATTCTCGCTTCCTTGTAACTCTATTTGATTCGGTCTATACGAAGTTGTTCGTTGTCCAGCCGGATATGGACTGGCTCTTGGATCAGGCCTGCCGGCAATGCATCGCTGAGCTGGAAAGTGCCCGCGATGGAGAGCAGCTCGGCCTGCAATTGCTGACAATAAATGCGGGCCTGGGGATTGCCCTTGGCCCCCGCGATGGCACGGCCACGCAGGGCGCCATAAACATGGATGCTGTCGTCGGCGATGACCTCGGCGCCCGGGCTGACCGAGCCCAGCACCACCAGGGAGGTGCCGGCGGCATAGATCTGCTGGCCGGAGCGCACCGGTCCGACGTGGACCTTGCTCGCCTCCAGGGGGGCCTGAACGGGGGCGACTGGTGTTGCCTCAGGTTCGGGGGCCGGCGCGGGTGCCACGGGCTCGGCCTTGCGGCTCTTGCCCGAGACCAGCACCGCGAGACCGGCCGCCTTGGCCGCCGTCTTCATCGCCTCGTCCCGGGTCCCTGTGATGCCGACCAGCACGAAATCCTCCGACTCGACCAGCTCCTTGAGCTGTTCGAAATCCGGGATCTCGGTGAGGCGTTCCACATTGAGGACGAGGGGGGCACAATTAAAAAACTGGGGGGCCTGCGCGACCTTGGCCTCCAGCAGTTGTCGGATCCGGGCCGGATTGCCATCGCTGAGATGCAACACAGAAATAGTGAAGGTGGTCCCTTTCAATTCGTTATCGCGTTCAACCATGAATCTTCCCCGAACCGAGACGGCAATACGTTATTGTTATTCAATTCCTGATGTTATAGTTTGCCACCACCAGAGGCAATAAACCCGTCGGATTATATCAAGTTCCATGTTGTGTGCAGTCTATAAAAGTCGCAAAAAAGCCGAGACCTATCTCTTTATTGAAAGAAGAGAGGACTTTTCCCGGGTGCCAGAGGCACTGATGAGTACCTTCGGGCGTCCCGAGCTGGTCCTGATGACCAAACTGGACCCGGCCAAGCCCCTGGGGCTGGCCTCGACCGAGCGGGTGATGGCCGCCCTGAAGAGTCAGGGCTTCTACCTGCAGGTACCGCCCCCGCCGGAAAACCTGCTGGAGCAGCACAAGGCGCAATTGAAGGCCTCATCCTGATGCGGGGTCTGCTGGCGCTGCTATTGCTCGGCGGTTTGTTGAGCGCGCCACTGCAGGCCAGCCCCGACTTCGCACGCTATGTCGAGGGCCTCAAACAGGAGGCGGTGGCAGTCGGGATCCCGGCCGCCACCGTGCAGGCCGCCTTTGCCGATGTCCGCCTCATCGAGGCAGCGATCCGGCACGATAAAAACCAGCCGGAATTCAAATTGACGCTGGACACATATATTCCCCGCGCGGTGCCGGAATGGAAAGTCAAGCAAGCCAACGCCTTATATCGCCAGCATTTGCCGCTGCTCACAAAAATAGGCCGTGAATATGGGGTGCAACCCCGTTTTATTGTCGCCCTGTGGGGAATTGAAACCAATTTCGGCAAATTGACCGGTAATTTCCCGCTGATCTCCTCCCTGGCGACCCTGGCCTGGGACGGGCGACGGGAAGCCTTCTTCAAGGATCAACTGTTCGATGCCCTTCGCATCCTGGAGCAGGGGCATGTGAGCCCGGCGGCCTTCAAGGGATCCTGGGCGGGGGCCATGGGGCAGGTGCAGTTCATGCCCTCCTCCTTCCTCGCATACGCGGTGGATCAGGACGGGGATGGCAGGAAGGATCTGTGGGGAAATCTCGCGGATGTCTTTGGATCCGCTGCCAATTATCTGCACCGGAACGGCTGGCGCGAGGACGAGACCTGGGGTCGGCGGGTGAGGGTGCCCGGCGATCTCGATCCTGCCCTGCTGGGGCTTGAGACCCGCAAGCCGCTCTCGGCCTGGCAGGCCCTCGGGGTGCGTCGGCTGGATGGCTCGCCGCTGCCGAAGGCCGACATGCAGGCCTCCCTCATCCGCCCCGACGATATTCACGGGCGCAGCTACCTCGCCTACGACAATTACCGGGTGCTGCGTCACTGGAACCGCTCCCCCTATTTCGTGGTGGCCGTCGGCACCCTGGCCGATCGCATCGGGGAATAGTCGCCTCTTGCTCCCTCACTGACCCACCCCTCATGGCCACCCGCATCGGGCCGCTTGTCGCCTGTTTTTTCTCTTTGCTTCTCTATCAAACTCGCCTTAATCAAGGGCTTTGCTCAGCAAGCCCGGGAAATAACGACCAAAAAAAAGCGGGAATATATCCCGCTCTCTTCATGTCATCGCAATCCGGATTTAGTCACAGGCAACCTGCATCACCTTGATGGCCAGGCCACCGCGGGAAGTCTCGCGGTACTTGGAGTCCATGTCCTTGCCGGTGATGTACATGGTCTCGATCACCTTGTCGAGGGACACCCGCGGCTTGGAGGTGCGGCGCAGGGCCATGCGGGAGGCGTTGACGGCCTTCATGGCGGCGATGGCGTTGCGTTCGATGCAGGGTACCTGTACCTGGCCGGCGACCGGGTCGCAGGTCAGCCCCAGGTTGTGCTCCATGCCGATCTCGGCCGCTTCGCAGACGTGCTCCGGGCTGCCGCCCATCAGTTCGGTCAGACCGGCGGCGGCCATGGAGCAGGAGACGCCGACCTCGCCCTGGCAGCCCACTTCGGCGCCGGAGATGGAGGCGTTCATCTTGTAGAGCATGCCGACGGCGGCGGCGGCCAGATAGAAGCGGGTGTACTCGTCACGGCCCACCGGCTGGATGAACTTGTCATAGTAGGCCAGCACGGCCGGGATGATGCCGGCGGCGCCGTTGGTCGGCGCGGTGACGACGCGGCCACCGGCGGCGTTCTCCTCGCTCACCGCCAGGGCGAACATGTTGACCCAGTCCACGATGTTCATGGGATCGTTGGAGAGGTTCTCGTTGGTGGTCAGCTGGCGATAGAGCGGTGCGGCACGGCGCGGTACCCGCAGCGGGCCGGAGAGCACGCCCTCGGTACGGCAGCCGCGCTCGATCCCTTCACGCATGGTGGTCCAGATCTTGCCGAGCTTCTTGTAGATCTCTTCCGGGGTGTTGAAGCACTTCTCGTTCTCCATCATCAGGGCGGAGATGGAGAGGCCGCTCTGGCCGCAATGGGCGAGCAGTTCGGCCGCGCTCTTGAACGGGTAGCTGACGGCCATGTCGCCGCTGTCACCCTTGCCGAAGTTCTCTTCGTCGACGATGAAGCCGCCACCGATGGAGTAGTAGGTCTTGCTGTAGATGGCCTCGTCTTCGATGAAGGCGGTCAGCTTCATGCCGTTCTCGTGCAGGGGCAGGGCCTCGTCATGGAACACCATGGCCCCCTTCGGGAAGCTGACGGTGTGGCAGTGCAGGCCGATGGGCAGACGCCCGGTCTGCTCGACCCGGGAGATGAACTCGGGAATGGCGTCGATATCGACGTTTTCCGGCAGGTTGCCCGCCAGGCCCATGATGATGGCGGTATCCGTGTGGTGGCCCTTGCCGGTCCAGGAGAGGGAGCCGTAGACATCGACCTGGATCCGGGTGATGTCACGGATCTTGCCGCCAGCACGCAGTTCATCCACGAACTGTTTGGCAGCCTTCATGGGGCCGACAGTGTGGGAAGAGGAGGGGCCAACACCGATTTTGAAAATATCAAAAACGCTGATCATGTAACAATTACCTCAGGGTAGAAGGGGGCGCCATGCCCGCTCGCAGAAAGGGGATCCATGGGACGGGTCTGTCGTCACAAAGGCCAGGGAACCGGATAACCACAGTGTAACGGCTCTATGCCTAAAAAAAGTTGAAACAGATCTATTTTTGTTGAATTCGCGGCGCGAGTATAAAATTTATTTTGATGGTTATCCATTTTGTTAAGCGCCATGCAAACGTTTTGCAAAAAAATACCCGGCAAGGCCGGGTAGTTGAGTGTCGTATGTGGCTGGTTTACGGCGCATTAACATTCGGTGATGTTGACGGCGAGGCCGCCACGGGCGGTTTCCTTGTATTTGGTCTTCATGTCGTTGCCGGTCTCCCACATGGTTCTGATCACCTTGTCCAGGGACACCTTGTGTTCGCCTGTGCCGCGCAGGGCGAGCCGGGCGGCATTGATCGCCTTGACCGCCCCCATGGCGTTGCGCTCGATGCAGGGCACCTGCACCAGGCCGCCGATGGGATCGCACGTCAAACCTAAGTTGTGCTCCATGCCGATCTCGGCGGCATTTTCGACGATGGCGGGGCTGGCCCCCAGCAGCTCGGCCAGGGCGCCGGCGGCCATGGAGCAGGCGACGCCCACCTCGCCCTGGCAGCCCACCTCCGCCCCCGACAGGGAGGCGTTCTTCTTGTAGAGGATGCCGATGGCGGCGGCGGTGAGGAAGTACTGCATCAGCAGATCGTCATCCACCTTGCGCACGAAGCGATCATAGTAGTGCAGCACGGCGGGGATGATGCCGGCGGCGCCGTTGGTGGGGGCCGTCACCACCCGGCCGCCGGCGGCGTTCTCCTCGTTGACGGCCAGGGCAAACAGGTCCACCCACTCCATCACCATCAGGGGATCCTTGTTGAAGCTGGTCTCGCCACAGAGCTGGCGATAGAGGGCGGGGGCCCGGCGCTTCACCTTGAGGCCGCCGGGCAGCACCCCCTCGCTCCTGCAACCGCGCTCGACACAGCTCTGCATCGCCTGCCAGATCTTGCGCAGGCCCGCCTTTATCTCCGCCTCGCTGCGAAACACCTTCTCGTTGGCCAGCATCAACCCCGAGATGGAGAGGCCGCTCTCCTGACACTGGGCCAGCAGCTCGGCACCGCTCTCGAACGGGTAGGGGATGGGGTGGGCGGCATCGAAGCGGGCGGCCTCTTCCCGGGCATTGGCGAAGTGGCTCTCCTCGATGATGAAGCCGCCGCCGATGGAGTAGTAGGTCTGCTCGAAGATCAGGGTCTCGCCGTCGAAGGCACGCAACGTCATGCCGTTGGAGTGGGCGGGCAGGGTCTTGCGCCGGTTGAAGAGGATGGCGCCGACCCGGGGAAACTGGCTCGGCTGTTCCCCCCCGAGGTGCAGGCTCTGGCTGTGCTCCACCTGGTCGAGGAAGGCGGGAATGGCTTCGATATCCACGGACTCGGGTTCAAAACCCGCCAGCCCCAGGATGATGGCCTTGCCGGTGCCGTGCCCCTTGCCGGTCTGACCCAGTGAGCCGTAACACTCGGTGACGACGCGCCCGGTACGGGAGAGGAGTGCGTTCTGCTTGAGGGCGTGGACGAAGGCGAAGGCGGCCCGCATCGGCCCCACGGTATGGGAGGAGGAGGGGCCTATCCCGATGGAAAACAGGTCGAAGACACTGATCATGACGTACTCCAATTATGGATTTCGTCTAAACATTGTAAATTTTTTGTAGTCGTTGAAAAGGGGGGAAAGGGCGGGGTGTGATGGCGGTGCGAAAATGGGGTCAGGGTGAAGAGCGCCATGAGAGCCGATCCGGCATCCCACGGCGCCCGTGACGCCATCAGTCGAGGAACTCGCACAGATAGGCGGTGGCGATCTTCACTTCCAGCTTGAACGAGGAGTGACCGGCCACGTCGAAGGACTCGCCCTGATGGTAGGTGTGCCACTCATCCTCGTCGGCCAGCTGGATGGTGAGGGCGCCCTTGATCACCGTCATGCGTTCCGGGGCGGCGGTGTTGAACAGGTACTCACCCGCTTCCATCACACCGACCGTGGCCTTCTCGCCTTTTTGCTCGAAACCGATAGATTTAACATTTCCGTCAAAATACTCGTTAACTTTCAGCATCTTTTCTTCCCTGTATGCACGTTTGCAAGGTCAACGTAGCACACTGTTTTGGTCTTTGTCATGGTGAAATAGGTGAAAACCGATGAGGTTCCTATGAGGCCCCGTTTTTTCGGAGATATGAAAAATTCGATCCGTTCAGGAATCGGGATGTTAAACGGCATGCAAATATGAGATAAAGCGCACCGCCAGAGCAATGGAGAGGATTTGACGCTCTGGGTGGTCATTTACGCTGCAAAAGTGTGAGTAATTGCTAAATAAAGGAACATTCTGTGTTAACGAAAGGATTAATCAAAAATATCGGCTTCCAGGTCGTGGTTGCCATGGTGCTGGGTGCGCTGGCGGGGGCGCTCATGGGAGAGCAGGCCACGGTGTTTGCGCCGCTCGGCACCCTGTTTATCCAGTTGATCAAGATGCTGGTGATCCCGCTGGTGGCGGTCGCCATCCTGTCCGGTGCCGCCAACCTGGGCGCGAGCCCCGCCGCGGGCAAGATAGGGGTGACCACGCTCGCCTTCTTCCTCATTACCTCAGCCCTGGCGGTGTTCCTGGCCCTGGTGATGGGGCAGATCTTCAAGCCCGGCGTCGGCGTGGACTTCGGCTCCACCGCGGCCATGTTCTCCGGTGACTACGCCGACAAGGGCGAACTGCCCGATGCGATCGCCACCCTGCTCGGCATGATCCCGACCAACGTGTTCAGCGCCCTGAACGAGGCGAACATCCTGCAGATCCTGGTGTTCTGCATGTTCCTCGGCATCGCCCTGGCCAAGCAGCCCCGCGAGCGCGCCAAGCCGCTGGTGGACGGGCTCAACACCCTGGTGGACGCCTTCGTCTGGATGATCAACAAGGTGATGCTGATTGCCCCCATCGGGGTATTCGGCCTGATGGCCGACGCCATCGGCACCTATGGCTTCGACGTGCTGACCCTGGTGCTCAAGCTGTTCGTGGTCTATGTCGCCGCCATCCTGATCTTCGGCTTCGTGGTCTATCCGCTGCTCATCGCGTTCTTCTCCAACACGCCGGTACGCAAGTACTTCTCGGCGATGAAGAAGCCGCAGATCGTGGCCTTCTCCACCGCCTCGTCCATGGCGACCCTGCCGGTCAACATGGAGACCTGCGAGCGCGATCTGAAGGTGACCAACGCCACCGCGTCCTTCGTGCTGCCGCTCGGCGCCACCATCAACATGAGCGGCAATGCCATCTATTACGGCCTGGTCGCCATCTTCTTCGCCCAGGTCTACAACATCGATCTCTCCATGGGAGCCTGGGCGGCGATCATCGTCACCTCCACCCTGGGTGCCATCGGTCAGGCCGGCGTGCCGGGCCCGAGCTTCCTGGTGGTCGCCGTGCTGCTGGCGGCCGGGATCCCCATCGAGGGTCTGCCGCTGCTGTTCGCGCTGGATCGCCTGTTCGACATGATCCGGACCGCGCTGAACATCACCGGCGATGCGGCCTGCGCCATCATCGTCGATCGCTACAGCCCGGATTACGATCCGGATCGCTGGAGCAAGGAGGCCTGATACCGGGCCAGGCGTGATAAACAGAAGAGGGAGGCCAAGTGCCTCCCTCTTCTTTTCCCCGTGTTCTCCGTCAGCCCGGGCGAACGCCCCGAGTTCAGGCGCCCAGCTGGGCCAGGGCCTGTCGGCAGCGCTGCTCGGCCGCCTCCAGCTCCAGCAGCACCATCTGAATGTCTTCGAGCTGCTGCTGCAGCGTCTCCCGCTTGTCGGCCACCAGTCCCAGCATGGTCTGCAACTGGGAGCGGCTGCTCTTGTCCGCGTCGTAGAGATCGAACAGCTCGCGAATGTCCGCCAGGCTGAAGCCCAGCCGCTTGCCGCGCAGGGTCAGCTTGAGGCGTACCCTGTCCTGACGGCTGTAGATCCGGGTCTGCCCCTGGCGGGTCGGGTTCAGCAACCCCTGATCCTCGTAGAAGCGGATGCTGCGGGTGGTCACATCGAACTCGCGGGCCAGTTCGCTGATGCTGAAGGTACGGCTCTCATCCTTGGATTTGGTCATAGGGTTGTTTTGGCTGTCATCTGATTGTCAATGCAGGCTGGCACCTTACCCAAACGTCAACTTCCCCGCAAGTCTTGTTCCGGTGACGGCGGCGGCATATGTTATCCCAATGTAACAAGGAGAGTGCTATCGATGGATATCGTGATTGTTGCGGCCAAACGTACCCCTATGGGGGCTTTTCAGGGGGCCCTGAGCGGTCTGACGGCTCCCGAGCTCGGCGACTGCGCCATCCGCGCTGCGCTGACGGCGGCGGGCATTGATGGGGAGCGGGTCGATGAGGTCTACTTCGGCAACGTGCTGAGTGCCGGGGTCGGGCAGGCCCCGGCCCGCCAGGCGGCGCTCAAGGCCGGGCTGCCGGACAGCGTTCCCTGCACCACCCTGAACAAGGTGTGCGGCTCCGGCATGAAGGCGGTGATGCTGGCGGCGGGCAGCCTGCGCCTGGGGGAAGCCGAGGTGGTGGTGGCGGGGGGCATGGAGAGCATGAGCCGGGCCCCCTATCTGCTGGACAAGGCGCGCAGCGGTTATCGCATGGGCCATTCGACCGTGCTGGATCACATGTTCCTCGACGGCTTGCAGGATGCCTACGAGGGGCAGCTGATGGGGCACTATGCCCAGCTCTGCGCGGACCGGGCCGGGTTGACCCGGGCCGACATGGATGCCTTCGCCATCGCCTCCCTGGAGCGGGCCCTGGCGGCGCAGCAGAGTGGCGCCTTCCAGGCAGAGCTGGCGCCCGTGATGGCCGCTGATGCTCTGCTGCTGGCCGATGACGAGCAACCGGGCAAGGCCAGGCCCGACAAGATACCGACCCTGAAACCGGCCTTCAGCAAGACCGGCACCATCACGGCGGCCAACGCCAGCTCCATCTCGGACGGGGCGGCGGCGCTGGTGCTGATGCGGGCCGAGACCGCCGAGCGCCTGGGGTTGTCCGTGCTTGCCAGGGTGGTGGGCTACCAGAGCCATGCCGCCCTGCCGGCTGAGTTTACCAGCGCCCCCGTCGGCGCCATCGAAAAGCTGCTGGCCCGGGTGGGCTGGTCGGTGGAGGAAGTGGATCTGTTCGAGGTGAACGAGGCCTTCGCCATGGTAAGCATGCTGGCCATGGCGGGCTGCGGTATCCCCCATCACAAGCTGAATGTGAATGGCGGGGCCTGCGCGCTGGGGCATCCCCTCGGGGCCAGCGGCGCCCGCATCCTGGTGACCCTGGTTCACGCCCTGCGCACGCGCGGGCTCAAGCGGGGGGTGGCGAGTCTGTGCATCGGGGGCGGGGAGGCGACCGCCATGGCCATCGAGCTGGGCTGACGCCAGACAACGGACTCGGGCACTATGGTCCTGCACGATGAAATGACAACGTCCCTCCATGAGGGACGTTGTCATTTAGAGGTGAGGGAGAGGGGTCTATTCCACCCCCATGGCCTGGAGCTGCTGATCGACCCAGGCGGTGGCGGTCAGATAGAGGTGGCTGACCTTCTCCTCGTTGAGGCCGAGGCGGGCAGTGCTGGCGGCGATCCGCTGCCAGTTGGCCTTCTCGTACTCTTCACAGAATGCGAGGTAGAAGCCCAGAGTGCCCGTGCGCGCCAGCAGGGCGGCGCGAATGTCGTCGGTCAGGGGGATGGTGCCGAGCAGTTGCTCCAGCGGTTGACCCATCAGCACGTCCAAGAGGGAGAAGAGCCCGGTGATGAAGGCCTGCTGTGCCTGCTGGGCGGGGCCATGGGTCTGTGCCAGCAGCTCGCAGAACCGGGCCCGGATGAGGGACATCTGGTAGAGCTCGGCACTCTTGTCGTGACCGGCGCTGGTGGCTGCGATGAGGGCCACGAATCGCTTCAGCTGGGCGTGGCCCAGGGAGCTGGCGGCCTGGCGAAAGGAGGCGATGGGCTGGGGAAAGCGCTTGAGGTGGTTGACGTAGCGCAGCAGCTTGAGGGAGAGGGAGAGATCCTGATTGAGCAGCCGCTCTATCCTGTCCAGATCCGGCTCGGGCTGGTTGACTACCTCCAGCAACTGCATCACCACCAGCTGGGCCGGCGGCATGGCAGGCTGCTGCACTATCTGGGGAAGGCTGAAGAAGAAGCCCTGGAACAGGGTGACGCCGAGCCGCTTCATCTGCTCAAACTCGGCCTGATCCTCCACCTTCTCGGCGAGATAGGTGAGGGGCAGGTGGCGATGGCTCGCCATGAACCGCTCAATGCTGGGGAGCGGCGTGCTGCGCAGATCGAACTTGATGATGTGGATATAGGGAAGGAACCTGTCCCACTCCGCGACCAGGGTGAAGTCGTCCAGCGCCAGCCGATAGCCCATCTCGTAGAGCTGGATCACCTTGGCCAGCAGGGCGTCATCGGGCTCGGCGTCTTCCAGTATCTCGATGACGACCTTGTCATGGGGAAGGCATTCGGCCAGGCCGTCCAGCAGCAGGGAGTGGGGAAAGTTGATGAAGCAGGGGTGGCCCCCCAGCAGGTGATCGATGTTCTGCTGCAGAAACTGTTCGGCCACCAGTCGGGAGGTGGCCTGCTGTGCCGAGACGGGGGGAAACACGTTGTCCAGGCTGTCGCGAAACAGCAGCTCATAGGCTTGGGTTCTCAACTCCCGATCCAGAATGGGCTGCCTTGCTACATAGGAATACATGCATCTCTCCACCATGGGTGCAGGCTTGATTCTATGGTGAAGCGGATCACTATGCCAGTGTCGAGCGGGTCGAGACGGTCAACAACTGGCAGAGTGTTGCACGGAGGATTTGGGGTCAGAAGAGGTAGTTGAGCTGCAGGCCGGCCAGCCAGGCGTCCCCTTCCGAAGTGCCCTGGAAGGTGGAGGTGGTTTGCGCTATGCCGGGCTTGAGCTGCAGGGTCTCGCTCACGTCCACCTTCTTGCCGTCGATCAGGGTCAGGCCGACGTCCAGCGACAGATTGCGATCTATCTGGTAACCCACCCCGGCGCTGTACCAGATCCGGTCCGAGTCGGGGATGGAGATGGTGCGGCGATCGGCGGGCACCGGGCTGCGATCATAGGCAAGGCCGGAGCGCAGCTGCCACTGGGGCGCCAGCTGGTAGGTCAGGCCAAGGGCGTAGCGCCAGCTGTCTTCCCAGTGCTCGTCCTTGATATGCATGGTGCCATAGTGATCGAGCTCGGATTCGAGCTGCACGAACTTGCTCCAGTTGGTCCAGTTGATGCTCGAGTGCAGCGCCAGGGACGGGGTCAGCTGATGGAACAGGGCCAGCTCGGCGGTGGCGGGCAGGGGCAGATCCAGGCTGCCGGTGTCGGTGAAGGTGCGACCCTGCAGATCCGTGCCGACGGCGTCGCCTGAGAGGGTCAGGTTCACGTCGTGGCGATAGGAGAGACCGATGCGGGTGGCCTGTGACAGCTCAAGCAGGGTGCCCAGGTGCCAGCCGAGGGCCCAGCCGTCCCCCTTGAGGTGCTTGGCTATCTTGTTGTTGGAGGGGAAGGTGCCGCCCACTTCCCCCTCCCCATGGATGGCGGAGAGGC
The DNA here is from genome assembly GCF_000820085.1 of Aeromonas sanarellii. Taxonomy (GTDB): domain Bacteria; phylum Pseudomonadota; class Gammaproteobacteria; order Enterobacterales; family Aeromonadaceae; genus Aeromonas; species Aeromonas sanarellii. Next base: position 4,996 of record NZ_CDBN01000023.1, on the reverse strand, counting down.
CGGCCCCGAGGCTCCAGCTGTCGTTGATGCGGTAGGCCAGGGAGGCCCCCAGATCCACCGTCTTGATGTCGGAAACATTGCCGAAGTGGCCGGCGTTGTAGTTATCCGGCATCTGGATGCCGAGGCCGTAGTAGGAGGTTGCCGCCAGACCCAGCCACCACTGTTCATTCAGGGGAAGGATGAGGTAGGCGTTGGGGACCCAGGCATTGTCCGCGATGTCGTGGGCGCTGGCGTCGAGGGCCACCGGCCCCGTGGCGGTGGGGACCCGGGTCACTCCCTCGATGTTGACGTCGGGCTGAATATGGATGACGCCACCGGAGAAGGCGGTGCGATCGAAGCGGGTCATGGCGGCGGCGTTGCGGGCGAGCACGCTGGCATTGTCGGCGATGGCGGCTTCGCCTGCGAAGGCACGCCCCAGGCCGGTAGCGGACTGCTCCGCCAACTGGAAGCCGGCGCCCTGGGCATGGCCAGACAACAGCAGCAGGGCGATGAGAGAGGGTTTGATGGTCGGATGCATGGTTTGTCCTCGGAGTGAACTGGACGTTCATTCTGTTATTCGGTTGGGTCCGGGATTTTATATGGTACGACCAGTAAGGCAACGGGCGGCGGGGCCAGGGGAGCAAAACGGGATTAAATGCTGGCAGGCATGGCTATAACAGATTGATAAAAAACGAAAAGAGAACAGCTGTTTGCTACATGTGTGCGCCGAAACAGGGCCCTGGTATAAAAAAAGAGCGCCCTGGGGCGCTCTTTTTGATGGCGATGAAATCAGAACTTCATGTTGAACTGGGCGGAGGCCAGGAAGGCGTTGCCGTGGGAGGTGCCTTTCCAGCGCAGGGCGTCGCCGTGGCTGCGCAGGCCTTCGTTCACGTCCACTTCCTTGCCGTCCAGGTAGGCCATGCCGAGATCGACGCTCATGTCCTGATCGATGTGGTAGGTGGCACCGGCGCTGTACCAGACGCGGTCGGAGTCGGGGATGCTCAGGCTGCGGTATTCCGGCTCGATGGGGCTGTTGTCATAGGCGAAGCCGATGCGGGCTTCCCAGGACGGGTTGACGTACCAGGTGCCGCCCAAGGCGTAGCGGGCGGAATCCTTGAACTTCTCGTCCTTTTGCAGGCAGACACCGCCGGCACAGTTGCTGCTGGTGGCCTTGAGCTCCTGGAAGGCGCTCCAGTCGGTCCAGTTCACTGAGTAGTGCACCGCGAACTGCTGGTTCAGACGGTGGTAACCGGCGAACTCGGCCTGGGCCGGCAGATCCAGCTTCAGGTTGCCGTCGACGACGCGGTTGCCGGAGGTGGCGCCCTGGAAGTCGCCGTCAAAGCTCAAGTCCACCTGGGAGCGGTAGGTCAGGGCGAGGCGGTGGTTTTCGTTGATCTCGTACAGGGTGCCGACGTTCCAGCCAAAGCCCCAGGTGTCGCCCTTCAGGTGCGCCAGGCGGGTATCGGAGTTGGCACCCGGGATGGCGGCAGCCAGCGCACCGGCATAGCGGTTCAGCTCGGCCTGGGCATAGACGGCGTTGATACCGGCGCCGACGCTGAAGTTGGAGTTGATGCGATAGGCGATGTTGGGGTTGATGTTCAGGGTGACCAGCTCGGTGTCACCGGCACCGGCACCGGCCGCGAAGGTCTTGGAGTACTCGGTGGAGAGGCCGTAGTTGGAGAACAGGCCGATGCCCCAGGCCCACTGATCATTCAGGGGCTGGATGAAGTAGCTGGCCGGCACGAAGGCATCGGGGGCGATGTCGCTCTCGCTGGACGGTGCCAGCTTGGTCGGACCGGCATAGATGTCGCCTGCCACGTCCACGTCGGGCTTGATATAGGTGCCGGAGACAGACAGAGCCATCTTGTCAAAGGTGGTCATGGCTGCCGGGTTGCGGGACAGCACGGCTGCATTGTCGGCGATGGCGGCTTCACCGGCATAGGCACGGCCCAGACCGGAGGCCGAGTGCTCGTTCAGCTGGAACGCGGCGGCGAAGGTCTGGGTGCTGGCCAGGGTCATGGCCGTAGCGATCAGGCTTTTCTTGAAAAAGGCAGTCGTCATAGTGTTCTCTCTTTGTAGCAGATTTTCTGTCGAAATCGCGGCTCTTTGGCCGCTGTAGGCGACAAGATCTGTTGTTATGTCAGCTTCTTCCCATACATTTCTGGCGTGATTCTATGGATCTGGTAGGAGGTAAGAAATCAGACCAGTGACAGCAGAATACATAAAAGTTTCCATTGTGTTAATCATTTGTTTGAATTTGCCGTTTTATTGGTCTGTTTTATCCATTATTGGATAAATAAGAAACAAAGGGTTTCGTTCGTGTCATTCAAAATAAATGGCAAAAATGTGATGTCAGAGAGGCAAGAAGCGGGAACGTGCGGGGATTCTGAGATGAACAGGCAGACATTGAGGGCGTCTGCCTGTGTTTTTGCGTGGCACCGGTTCCGGTCAGCCAGGGTTAAGATCTGTTAAATGGACCACTGCAGGCGGGACTCGATCTGCCGGGCGACGGGGGCGAGCGGCTCCTGCATGTCGCCGATCAGCACCATGTTGGCCCCCTTGAGCGGCAGTATCTCCCCCTTGAGCCGACCATCGGCAAAATCGGGCTGGATCGCCAGTGGCAGGTGCTTGGGCACCAGGAACAGGGTGACAGGCCCCATCTTGCCCTGGATCACCATGTGCAGGGCCGGCCCCTGATAAAAGGCACAGTGATTGATATAGGTCACCGTCATGCCCTGCATGTCCGTCAGGGTGGCGCCATACTTTTCCATCTTGGCGTTGATGGTCTGCAGGCTCACCTTCTCGTCCACATCGTGGATGAAGGGCTCCTCGCCGTAGACGTGAGCCATGGCGACCTGGGCCAGCGAGAAGGGTTCGGAGGCCGGGGGCCAGCTGATCCAGCGGGTGCTCATACCGAGCAGGAAGGCGACCGAGGCCGCGATGGCGACGGGGCGCCAGGTGCGGCGCGGGGCCGCAGGGGTGAGGGGGATCACGACCTCGTCGCTGGCCTCCACCGCCTGCCTGAGCAGGATCCGGTCGGCGAGCCCGGCCGGGACTTCCACCTCCAGGGTGCGGCGCAGTTGCCGGTCGAGCTGCTTCATCTCCTCCAGGTGCTTGCGATTGGCAGGGGAGGTCTCTGCGGCCTCCAGAAAGGCGGGATCCCTGTCCGAGGGATGGGTGATGGCCCGGCGGCGAAATTCAAGCTCATCCATTGGTATGTCCTCTCTGTTGCTGCGCAGACTCCATGGCCTCTTTGATCTGGTTGCGGGCCCGAAACAGCCGCGTCATGACGGTGTTCTTGTTCAGGCCGAGTTGCTCGGCGATCTCCTCGCCACTGAATCCTCCCAGCATCTGCAGCAGCAGGGGCTCCCGATACTCGGCGGGCAGGCGGGCGATGTGGCGCCTCAGCCACTCGTGCTCCATCTCCTGCTCGTTGTGCAGGGCGGCCTGATCGCGCTGGGGATGCTCGTCGAGATCGACGAGATCGAACTGCTTGCGCTCGAAACGACGGGCATTCTCCCGCCGCAAGATGGTGATGAGCCACGCCTTGGCGGCCTTGTCATCCTGCAGGGTGTCGATCCCCTTCCAGGCGCGCAGGAAGGTCTCCTGCACCAGATCCTCGGCGATTTGCGGATCCCGGCACAGCCAGTAGGCGTAGCGGTAGATGTCCCCGTGCAGGGCGTGCACCAGGGCCTCGTATTTGGTTTGTCTGTCTGCCATCTCCTGATAGACCGGGTTGGCCGAGGGATCCTTTCCCGTTCCCGCCTTCTTTTTTCTAAAAAAACCTAACGCCATGAAGGGATGTCCTTTTGCATGAGTGGCTCCCGGCAGGCGTCAGGAACGTCGCCAGGCCAGCTTGCCAAGAGCATAGGCTATCGCAAAGGTCTCCCGGGTGCACAGCTCCCGGGCCAGCGCCTGCCAGTGCAGCGTGTCGCCGACGGCCTGAGGCGGGCCGAAACAGGCCCGATCCAGCCCGTCAAGCAGGGGGTCCATGACGGGGTCCCGGTGACAGGGCAGGCTGGCCAGGTGCCGGCAGGGGGTACCCCAGCGCAGCGCCGCCCAGGCCAGCAGGGCCCGTCTGGCCGCGTCCGGCGCGCGGGCGGCGAGGGCGCGCTGCAGGCGATAGAAGGCGAGCCAGCGTGGCCAGCGCCGCCACCAGGCGCGCAGCAAGATCGCCATCACCACCCAGTAGAGGCTCTGAGTACCCGGCGGCGGAGCGGCGGCCTCGCCTGCGCCGGCCTCGAACACCAGGATCTGTGCGGGCAGTTGGGCCTCCTCGATGCGCCCGCTCCGGGTGTTGAACCAGCGCAGGGTCTGCGCCGGCAACGCATAGGAACCCGCCGCCCCTGCGGTCAGGGCCTGGCGCCACTGGCGCTCGAAGCGCAGCACCCCTTCGGCCACGAAGCGCTCCTGCTGCTGCTCGCCGTCCGGCTGCATGGAGAGGCCGGCGGGCAGAGGCGGTGCCGGGAGCGGGGACAGGCGGCTGCCGTCCCCTCCCTCCATCACCAGGGTGAGGGTGCGGATCACGGGCTCGCCGACCCGGGCCCGGGGCGGACTGAGCTGCTGGCGCAGTACCAGACTGCTTGCCACCGGCTCCAGCGGCGCCTTGTCCACCTTGACGAAGAGGGTGGTCGCCCTGGCGGACAGCCGCTCCTCCGTCCCCGTCGGCGCGGCGGCATCCGGCAGCCGCCCCTCCAGGCGGGGGGATTCGATGGCGTGCAGTCCAGGCTCCCTGGCCTGCAGCAGCCACTTGCGGGTCAGGCGCCCGGGCATGCCGGGGCTCGCGGGGGACTCCCAGCGATCGTCGCCGAGGCGGCGGATGGTGAAGGCGGGGGCGGCGGGCTCGCCGAGATGGGGGGCCTCCAGGTTGGCCGGCAGCCACAGGCTCAACTGATAGATGAAGGGCTGGCCCGGGTAGAGGGGGCCCTGGGGCAGCACCTGGGCCTGCAGCTCGACGGGTGAGACGAGCTGCGCGGGGAGGGGCACCAGGGTGCCGGCTGCCCGGGGTGCCGTCAGG
>NZ_CDBN01000022.1 GCF_000820085.1 Aeromonas sanarellii | reverse complement strand
AAGACAGCAAGAGGCATCTGCTCTGTCTCTTGTGGTGGCAGTACAATTCGGACGCGGGGTGGAGCAGCTCGGTAGCTCGTCGGGCTCATAACCCGAAGGTCGTCGGTTCAAATCCGGCCCCCGCAACCAACTATTTGTAGTCATGGCAAGCGCATTGCGCCGCGGTGGAGACGAAGACAGCAAGGGGCAACTGCTCTGTCTCTTGTGGTGGCAGTACAATTCGGACGCGGGGTGGAGCAGCTCGGTAGCTCGTCGGGCTCATAACCCGAAGGTCGTCGGTTCAAATCCGGCCCCCGCAACCAACTTCTGACTGCTTTTCTTCTGCGTTACCTCTCTGATTTTCTCCAGCATCTGTTGCTTGCACACAATGATGTGTGTTTTTCCGATCCCTCTCGCCAATTGTTCGGTATCATCCTGCTTTCTGTTCATGGATGAGGCCGCAACCTGTGATGACCCCTTTCAGCTACTCCCCTCCCACAATCACGATGCAGACCGCCTCCCTCGCCGAGGTAATGGCAGGGCCGACTGCCGTCAAACTCCTGCTCATTGCCGACTCAGCGCGCGATACCCTGCTGGCGACGCCTCCCTTTGCCGCCGTGGCAACCCAGATAGCCCTGGGTCAGAAGGCCCCCTATTCCCTCGACGACAGTCAGGGGCTGCAACGGGTGATCTTCGTCGAGCCCAGCCCCGCCCTGGATCATCGACTCTACAAGCAGGTGCGTACCTGGGTGGCCCCCCTTTCGGGGCTCAAGGCGACGGAGCTGGCGCTGCACCTGGAGGGCTTCGATGCCGTCCACAGGGCGCGGCTGGCGGAGCTGGTGATCGCTGCCCTGCTCGCCGCCGACGTCCCCCTGCCGACCCAAAAGCGGGACGAGGAGGCAAGGCCCGGCTATCAGCAGCTGTACCTCTCTCCCCCGTGCGAGCTGGACCCGTCCCGGGTGGCGGCGGAGGCCGAAGGCAACGGCTTGGCCCGCCACCTGGCGGTGCTGCCTGCCTCCGAGCTTGACGCCCAAGGCTACCGGGCCTTTGTGCAGCAACTGGCGCAGCAGGAGGGGTGGCAGTGGCAGGAGTTTGACGAGGCGGCTCTCTCCACCCTGGGCGCCGGCGCCTTCCTGGCGGTGGCCAGGGGCTCGGAAAACGGTCAGGCCGCCATCGTCAGGCTCAGCTACTGCCCGGCCAACCCGGTGCGCCGCCTCGCGCTGGTGGGCAAGGGGATCTGTCACGACTCCGGGGGCTACAACCTGAAAGTCGGTGGCAGCATGTATGGCATGCACCTGGACATGGGGGGCAGCGCGGTGGCGCTGGGGACGCTCCATGCCATCAGCCGGGCGAAACTGCCCGTTGAGGTGCACTGCTGGCTCGCCATCGCCGAGAACCACATAGGCCCGCAGGCCTACCGGCCCGGGGAGGTGGTGACTGCGCTGAACGGCACCACCATAGAGGTGGTGGACACCGACGCCGAGGGGCGCATGGTGCTGGCGGATGCCCTGACCCTGGCGGCCGGGGACAAGCCCGATCTGCTCATCGACTACGCCACTCTGACCGGGGCCTGCAAGCGGGCGATCGGCAGCCGCTACAGCGGCGCCTTCACCAATCGATCCGAGTGGCTACCCGAGCTGATCAGCCTGGGCCAGCAGAGCGGGGAGCGCGTCTGGCCCTTCCCCCTGGACGAGGATTACGACGACAACCTCGAGAGTGAGTGGGCGGATCTGTTACAGTGTGCCCCCGGCGCCTCGCCGGATCATATCGATGCCGCCCGTTTCCTCAGCCGCTTCGTGCCCGGGCAGACGCCCTGGCTGCACCTCGATCTGAGCGGTTTTCGCAGCAAGGGGGGTAACGGCGTGGTCGGCAGCGAGGTGACCGGTTTTGGCGTCAGGCTGACCCTGACCCTGCTCGACAGCCCTCTGGGGATGGCCGCGCCCGACGCATGACATGTGGCCAAGCACAACCAATAAGGACAAGCGTGAAACAAGCAAGCTATGACTGGGTGCTGTTCGATCTGGACGAAACCCTGCTCGATTTTCCGGTCGCCAGGGCGCTGGAGCGGACCCTGCAGATCTACGGCGTGGCGCCGACTCCCCCCAAGATGGCGGAGTACCATGCCCTCAATCAGCGGCTCTGGCAGCAGTACAACTCGGGCGAGATCGACGCCGCCCACCTGCAGCAGACCCGTTTCTCCCTGTTTGCCGAACAGGTGAACGTGGCGCCCATGGCGATGAACGACACCTTCCTGCAGCAGATCATCGCCCTGAGCGTGCCGCTGGAGGGGGTGGAGGAGACGCTGAAGACCCTCAAGGACAAGGTCAGGATGGGGATCATCACCAACGGCTTCAGCCTGCCCCAGCGCGGGCGCCTCGACAAACTGGGCTGGAACGCATGGTTTGAGCCTCTCGTTATCTCCGACGAGGTGCAGGTGACCAAGCCGGCGGCGGCCATCTTCCAGCATGCCCTGGCGCAGATGGGGCAGCCGAGCCCGGCGCGGGTGCTGATGGTGGGGGACAACCCCAAGACCGACATCGCCGGCGCCGCCGCCCAGGGGCTGGCCACCTGCTGGTACAACCCGGGCCGCGAGGCGGGGCCCTGCGACGCGACCCACGAGATCCACCACTTCGCCCATCTCTCCGCCATAGTGCTGGGAGCCTAGGCACAACCCTTGCCCGCAAGGGCGTAAAAAACAAGGCAGCCCATGGGCTGCCTTGTTTGCATCCGGCGCCGGTTAGAGGCCGAGGCGGGCGAGCAGCCAGGCCTCCAGCAGCGCCACCCCGGGGGCCAGCACGGCCTCGTCGAAGTCGAACTGCGGGTGGTGGTGGGGCGCCGCCAGGTTGGCTCCCAGGATGACATAGGCGGCCTGACCGCCGTGCTGCTGTACCCGCTCGATGAGAAAACCGGCGTCCTCGCTGGCCCCAAAGCGGCGGGTGTGGATGGTCTCGAGCGCTATCTCCTGTGCGAGGGGCACGAGCTCCTCGATCAGGGCCGGGCTGTTCTCGATGCCGATGGCTTCGCCCTGTTTGCGGATGAGGTAGGTGGTGCCCTGCATCAGGGCGGCCCCTTCCACCATCTGCTGCACCTGATTGAACATGTAGTCGTTGAGGGCCGGCGTCGCGCCGCGGGTCTCTCCCATCAGGCGGGCATGGCCCGGGATGACATTGCGCCCGCTGCCGCCGTTGAGCTGGCCCACATTGATGCGGGTCATGCCGTCCCGATGGCGGGGAATGCCGAGCATGGCGGTGGTGGCCATGCAGGCCGCCGCTAGGGCATTTTGGCCCGCGTTGGGCTCGAGCCCCGCATGGGCGGCTTGCCCCATAAACTCCACATCGAACTTGGTGGAGCAGAGAAACTCGGTAGGGTTGACCACCAGCTCGCCGCTGCTCGCGTGAATGCCGATATGCAGCGCCAGCAGGGCGTCCACATCGTCGAGCTGGCCCCCTGCCGCCAGCGCCTTGCCGCCGCGGCATCCTTCTTCGGCAGGCTGGAAGAAGAGCTTGATACGGCCATGGAGGCGATCGGCGAGGGCCGCGATCCGCTCGGCCAGCACCAACCCGATGGCGGTATGACCGTCGTGGGCACAGGCGTGCATCCAGCCCGGGTTGGCGGAGTGCCACCCCTCCCGGCCGGGCAGGTGTGACGCCTCCTGGCTCTCTTCGACCTCCACCGCATCGATGTCGAAGCGAAACGCCAGGGTGGGGCCGGGACGATTGCTCTCCCAGAGTCCCATCACCCCGGTGAGCTCGTCGATGCGTGCCAGCCACTCCGGGTGCGCACCCTGGTGCAAAGCGCGCGCCTTCTGGGCCTCGACGTCTACTTCCCGTCCCATGATGAGATTGCTGGCGAGCAGCTGATCCCCCAACACGACGGAGAAACCGAGTTCATGGAGACGTTGGGCGATGAGGGTGGTGGTGCGAAATTCACACCAGGCGGCTTCGGGGTGACGGTGAAGGTCGCGGCGCCAGTGGCGCAAGGCATCCTGAGTCATGGTGATTCCTGCATGGCAAATCCAGCGGCCATTGTGACGGGCAGGGGAGCAGGAGTAAATCCCGGGATGGCGGATGCGACAAGGGGAGCCTGGGCTCCCCTTGAGAAATGGCATTGATGCCGCAAGGTCGTTTTATGCGCGCAGATCGCATTCAACGATGGCTTGGCGCCATCCTTTGCCAGAGCGAGTCAAAAACCCATGTTGCAGTCTGTTTTTTGAACCCGTTCGGTCTGTATCGAGTCGCAGGCGAACAACAGTGGCTGATTGACCGGCTTAGAGCTGTGCCAATGAAGGCATGGAGACGGCAACCAGGGTGAAAAACACGGTGAAAACGGCGGTAACTACGAACTCTTTCATGATTCTATCTCCCTTGGTTGGCTCATGATGGAACCAAGATACCACAACGGAGCGATAAAACAACGAAAAATGTAATTATGAGGCAAAAATGGTTATGCGGTGAAATATGACTGCATTTTTACAAGTTTAAGGGCGTTTTTTGTCCTGGCAAGGATTTCATGGTGATGTCAGTGAAAGAAGAAATATATAAAACCTTTAAATACATTGAGTTATGTTGTTTTTGTAACTATTTCCGTGGTGGTTTCGATTGGAATCTTTGTGGTGACTTCCATTTTACGGCAGCAAAATGGCCTGCGGGATGCGCCGATTGATGTCGTCTTAGGGAGGTTGGTGGCTGCTAGCCAGGTTTTGTCATCCCATGTCATGTTTTCTCACGACTTGTGCCCTAACCCCAGTCTGCAAGGCTATTTCCAGCCAGGGTTATCCGATGAAGGCTCAATTTTCTGCTCATCCCAAACAGGATGGGAGCAAAAAGAGTACGGAAAAACGACAAAACGGTCGCCAAAGGAGCATGGAAGGGAAAGGGGGAAGCGGGAAAATGGGGGATCGATCTTCATGGGGCCTTGGGTGGCCGGAAGCCCCGTTTCTCGCTGTTTTCTGGGGGAATGGCGAGCCGGTGGGCCCGTGCGCAGGAGGAGCGGGAGATATCGTCGGCCCACCCGGGTTGCTATATGGCGCCTGTGTGATGGGATGAAGCGCAGGGGAGCCCTGGCGCAGGGCCGTGGCACTGCGGCACGAAGGCCTTTATCCGGACCTGTCGCGAACAAGGTGAGCAAGCAGAAAAGCAGGGGAAAGAAGTAAAGGAGAAGGTCGTGGGGTCAGAGGCTCAGGGCCGTCGGGCAGGGGTAAGACATGGCGACAGTGGCAAGTGGATAGTGGATAGTAGGGCCCCACAGAGGGGGCTGGGGGGTGAGGAGCCCGCATAAAAAAACCCTCCAGAGGAGGGTTTTTTGTCAGGCCACCGCGCTTAGAACAGGGTGGTGGAGAGATCGTACAGCTCCTGGTTGAACGGGCGCTTGAGGTTCTCGATGCAGTCGATGATGTCGTGGTGCACCATCTCGTTGCCCTGGATACCGACGCAGCGGCCACCCTGGCCGGCCAGCAGCTGCTCGACGGCGAAGGCGCCCATGCGGCTGGACATGATGCGATCACGGGCAGTGGGGGAACCGCCGCGCTGGATGTGGCCCAGGATGGTGGCACGGGTCTCGCGGCCTGTCATGGCCTCGATGTCCTTGGCCAGGGCGTTCACGTCGGTGACGTGCTCGCAGATGGTGATGATGGCGTGCTTCTTGCCCTTGGCTTCGCCTTCCTTGATCTGTTGCAGCAGCTTATCCTTGTCGAAGGCCACTTCCGGCACGATCACGTACTCGGCGCCACCGGCCACGGCAGCGGACATGGCCAGATCGCCGCAGTGGCGGCCCATGATCTCGACCACTGAGATGCGGTGGTGGGAGCTGCAGGTGTCGCGCAGGCGGTCGATGGCGTCAACCACCACGTTCAGGGCGGTGTCGAAGCCGATGGTGAAGTCGGTACCGGCGATGTCGTTGTCGATGGTGCCCGGCAGGCCGATGCAGGGGAAGCCCTCTTCGGTCAGCTTCTTGGCGCCCATGTAGGAGCCGTCACCGCCGATGACCACCAGGGCGTCGATGCCGTGCTTCTTCAGGTTCTCGATCGCTTCGGCACGGACTTTCGGGTCCTTGAAGGCGGGGAAACGGGCAGAGCCCAGGAAGGTGCCGCCGCGGTTCACCACGTCGGAGACGCTGTGACGCTCGAGCTTGACGATACGGTCCTGGTGCAGACCGAGGTAACCATCATAGATGCCGTAGACTTCCAGGCCATGATGCAGACCGGCACGCACCACGGCGCGGATGGCTGCGTTCATACCCGGTGCGTCACCACCACTGGTCAAAACACCAATACGTTTGATTTGTTTGGTCATGAGTGCCTCTGGATCTGAGTTGTCGAAAATCAATATCTGAAAAATACGGACAGCCGTTTTTACTATATCGGCTTTCCTATGGCGAAGGGTCCATAGGAAAGCGATATGCAGAGAGGGGCGGGGCCCCTCTCTCCTGGCCGCTTACTTGGCGGCGCCAGCGATGATCTGGGAGAAGTCGTCCACCTTCAGGGACGCGCCACCCACCAGGCCGCCGTCGATGTCCGGCTGACCGAACAGATCGGCAGCGGTGGCACCGGTCACGGAGCCGCCGTACAGGATCTGTACCTTGGCAGCCACGTTTGCATCAAAACCGGCCAGGTACTGGCGGATGTGAGCGTGCACGGCCTGTGCGATTTCCGGGGTGGCAGTCTTGCCGGTGCCGATGGCCCAGACCGGCTCGTAGGCGATGACGGCGTTGGCAAAGGAGGCGATGCCGCAGCGATCGATCACGGCCTTGAGCTGGGTCTCGACCACCTGGTTGGTGGTGCCGGCTTCGAACTGGGCCAGGGTTTCACCGATGCACAGAACCGGGATCAGGCCGCCCTTCTGGATGGCTTCGTACTTGGCTGCCACCACGTCGTCGGTCTCTGCGTGCAGGGTACGACGCTCGCTGTGACCTACCAGGGAGTAGGTGCAACCGAAGGCTTTGAGCATGGAGGGGGCGTTTTCGCCGGTGAAGGCGCCGGACTCGTGGACGTCGGCGTTCTGGGCACCGTAGGCGATCTTGCTGCCGGCAGTCAGCTGTTCAACCAGACCCAAAAAGATAACCGGCGGGCAGACGGCCACTTGCACGGACGGATGAGCGGCAGCGGCCGGGGTCAGTCCTTTGATCAGGGCTTCTACAGAAGCCTTGGTGCCGTTCAGTTTCCAGTTACCCATTACCAGGTGCTGTCTCATCTTCTATATCTCCTAGGCATTTGATTGCGCAACATTATATGAATTGAACCGAGCCCAAGATAGCTGACCCGGCGGCAAATGACGTAATTTTTTTTCGCTTTCCTGATCCAAATCAGGAATGCAAGGCGCGATTGCTCACTCGGTGACCTGCCCCCGCAAACGGGCCCACCATACCCCAATCCACTCGTGAATGGCAGCCTCGGAATACATCAGATAACGCCCCTTCGGCAGGTAGCTGTAGAGGGGTTGCGGCTCCTGACTCTGCTTGGCGGTGTAGTCCGTGGGAGCCGGCACCGCATCGAGTCCCTGACCGCGATACAGGGCCATGGCCCGGGGCAAATGGGTGGCAGAGCTCACCAGGACCACCCGCTTGCCCTTGAGGTGGCGGGCGATGCTGACCGCCTCGTCGTGGGTGTCTTTGTTGTTTTCAAACAACGTCATCCGGGCGCGGGGGATGCCGAGCGTCTCGGCCATGCGGGCGTTGACCTCGGCATTGGAGAGCGGATCCCCGGAAACATAACCGGAGAAGACCAGCTCGGCTCCTGGATAGGCCTGGGCGAGGCGCACCCCCTCCAGGGTGCGAGCCAGGGAGATGTTGTTCTGCCAGGAGCGCTCGGGCACCGCCGGATCGCTCACATGGCCGTTGCCGAGCACGACGATGGCCTGGATGTCCGGATGCTGGCTCACCTCGAACGGCGGATAGGTCTGCTCCAGGCTGCGGGCCAGTTCATAGCTCACCGGCCGGGTCCCCATCAGGGCGATGATCACCAAGGAGAGGGTCGCCAGCAGCCTGCCGCTTTTTTGAAAGCGGGTGAACCAGAGCAGCACGAGCGCCAGCACCAACAAGGAGAGAGAGAAGGGGAGCGGCATCAACAGATGACCCAGCCACTTTTTAAGCTCGAACACGGCAGACACTTCCTTGAGTTTTCAGCAAATTCGGGATGTGACAGAATACCCCTCTTTTTGGTCTGGCCCAATCCTGTGGCCAAGAGTTGAGTGTGTCTTGAAGCAAGATCAGAGTTTTGACGGGCGTGCGGACAAGTTCGCACGCAACATTTACGACTCCACCAAGGGGCGCATTCGCACCACCATTGTCTGGAGCGACATCGAAGCCTGCCTGGCGCGCCTGGGCAACCGGCCCCTTCGCATCCTGGATGCCGGCGGCGGCTTTGGCTATTTTGCCCAGAAGCTGGCGGCCATGGGCCATCAGGTGGAGCTGTGCGATCTCTCGGCAGAGATGCTGGATCTGGCCCGGGAGCAGATCGCCCAGAAGGGGCTGGAAGACAGAATTCGTCTCATCCATTGCCCCATTCAGGATCTCAGGCAGCACCTGACCGGCACCTTCGATCTGGTGCTCTGTCACGCGGTGCTGGAGTGGCTCGCCGAGCCGCGCCAGACCTTGCTGGGTCTGTTCCCTTTCGTCAAGCCAGGGGGCATACTGTCGCTGCTTTTTTACAATCGTCACGGCCTCCTGTTCCAGAGCCTGGTGGTAGGCAATTTCGACTATGTGCGCCTGGGCCTTCGCAAGAAACGCCAGACCGCCCTGACGCCCACCAACCCCCAGTTGCCGGAGCAGGTCTACGACTGGATAGGCCGGGGGGGATTGCGGATCATCGGCAAGACGGGGGTGCGCGTCATCCACGACTACATGCGCCACAAGCAGGATCAGCACGAGAAGTTCGAGGATCTGCTCGCCATGGAGCAGCAATATTGCCGTCAGGAACCTTTTGTCTCCCTTGGGCGCTACATCCATGTGATGGCCCAGAAACCGGCCGGTTGAGACACACCGGCGTGAATACGATGCGGGATCCAGCCGCCGGGGCGCCACCGACCCCGGCCTATATCACCACGGCGGGCGAGTGACCCGCCGACTATAACAACGAGATGATAACGTCATGATGAGTACATCCCGTACCCTGCCAGAGACGGTGGGATGGGTCAGACAGGAGGGGTTGTCCCTGAACCTCCCCACCGACAGGCTGGCCTTTCTGATCGCGATCAAGACGCTGTCCGAGGACGAGTCTGATCTCTCCGAGGCCGCGCTGCACGACGCTTTCGGCTATGTGAGCAGTGCCTTCGGCCAGATGGACGAGACCCTCACCGGTCGCGCCAACAACGCCATCAACGATCTCATTCGCCAGCAACTGCTGTCGCGTTTCACCACCGACATGGTGGCGGGGGAGAGCCTCTACCGCCTGTCGCGCCTTGGCATGAGCATCGTCGACTTCTTCCTGGAGAGCCGCCAGGTGGACTCCATCAAGCTCTCCATCCTGCTCGAGCACCTGGCCGCCGAGCTCGACACCGCCCGCAAGGCGGCGCTCGAGACCAACACCCGGGAGCAGTGGGATGCCGAGGTGCTGCCACGGCTCACCTTCTCCCTGGAGGAGACGCTGGGGCGCATCGATCTTACCCAGCGCGCCATGGACGAGCAGCAGAACCAGGTCAAGAGCGAGATCGCGGCCCTGCTGACCCAGAACTGGGTCGATGCCATCCACAGCTGCGAGAAGCTCCTGCACGAGACCGGCCAGACCCTGCGCGAGTTGCAGGACACCCTGGACGCCGCCGGCCACCGCCTGCAGGCGGGGCTGCTCAACATTCAGGAAGCGGCCCAGGGGCGTGAGGATCTGTTCCACGTCGAGGAGCTGACCCACGCCCTGCAGGGGCGTCTGGACGTCATCACCGCCTGGGGCCAGCAGTGCATCGAGCTCTGGTCCCGCTACGACAGGCACGTCCACAAGTTCATCCGCAACGCCATCGACATGGACAAGAACCGCGCCTTCAGCCAGCGGCTGCGCGAATCCATCCGCAACTTCGAGCAGCACAGCTGGTTGTTGCGGGTGGCCGAAGAGCCCCGTTTGCTGGAGCTGCGGGATGAAACCATCGCCATCCACGACGAGGAGGTGACCGGCGAGGTGCCCCTCGAGATGGAGTACGTGGAGATGGTGGACATCAACCAGGAGCTGGCGGAGCGCATCGAGCGCTACCTGGCCCGCTACCCCGAGCAGGGAGATCGGCTGGATCTTGCCGACGTGCTGCGGGAATACCTGCTGGACTACCCGGCCCATGCCCACTTCGACGTGGCGCGCCTCCTGATCGATCAGGCCGTGCGTCTCGGCCATGCCAGCGGTGAGCGCGAGCACCACCGCCAACCCGCATGGAAACCCATCAACCAAGCTGGATCCAAGGTTCAGGCCTATGTCATCGATCAATACTGAATTCCCCTTGCCCCTGCGCCTCGCAGAGGCCATCGCCAACCCCTTGTTTCCGCGCATCGATACCGCCCTGCGCTCCGGTCGCCACATCAGTGCCGACGAATTCGAGCAGCACTCGGCCCTGGTGGAGTACCACCAGGAGCTGGAGATCTTCTACGGCCGCTATCAGGTGGAACTCATCAAGGCGCCGGAAGGCTTCTTCTATCTGCGTCCGCGCCCGAGCGCCGACATCGGAACAACAGTGTTATCTGAGCTCGATATGCTGGTGGGCAAGGTGCTCTGCTACCTGTTCCTGAGCCCGGACCGTCTCGCCTCGGAAGGGGTGTTCGCCATGAGCGAGCTGCAAGAAGAGGTGCTGGGTCTGGCGGACGAGAAGCAACTGCTGCGCATGGTCAACAGCCGCTCCGGCGGCACGGATCTGGACAAGAAGAAACTCCTCGAGAAGATCCGCACCTCCATGCGTCGCCTCAAGCGCCTCGGGATGATCACCCCCCTTGGCAACAGCGACAAGTTCAGGGTCAACGAATCCGTGTTCCGCTTCGCCGCCGATGTGCGTTCCGACGAGGATCCCCGCGCGGTGCAGCTGCGGATGATCCAGGAAGGGGAGGCCATCTTCCACGACGACGAGATGCCGAGCAGCGATTCCCTGTTCGAGGATATCGAAGAGGATCTGGACGAAGAGCAGCTGGAGCTGGAGGTGGAAGATGATCTGCAACGTTAATGTGCCGGCACTGATGGTGTCTGCCGGTTTGATGGAGAGTGTGGCGTGAGAGGCAAATTCAAATCCCTGACCATGGTCAACTGGAACGGCTTCTTCGCCCGCACCTTCGATCTCGACCAGCTGGTCACGACCCTGTCCGGCGGCAACGGCGCGGGCAAGTCCACCACCATGGCGGCCTTTATCGCGGCCCTCATTCCCGACCAGTCACTGCTCCATTTCCGTAACACCACGGAGGCGGGCTCCTCCAGCGCGTCCCGCGACAAGGGGCTCTACGGCAAGCTGCAGCGCGGCCACTGCTATTCGCTGCTGGAAGTGATGAACAGCCGCGAGCAGCGGATCTGGGTCGGCGTCCACCTCGAACAGGTGGCCAACCGGGACAACAAGGTCAACATCACCCCGTTCGCCCTGGTGGATGTGCCCGAGCACCTGGCGCCCACGGATCTGCTGCTGGAGAAGCTCGACGACGGCAAGGGCCGGGTACGTGCCTTCGCCGATCTGAAGGGGGCGGCAGCGGAGCTCGGCGCCATCAAGGTCGCCAAGTTCAATACGGTGACCGATTATCACAACTTCATGTTCGAGTTCGGCATCACCCCGAAGAAACTGCGGGATCAAAAGGATCGCGGCAAGTTCTATCGCCTGATCGAAGCCTCCCTCTACGGCGGCATCTCCTCGTCCATCAGCCGCTCCCTGCGGGAATACCTGCTACCGGAAAACTCCGGGGTGCGCAAGGCGTTCCAGGACATGGAGGCGGCCATCTACGAGAACCGCCGCACCCTGGAAGCGATCAAGGAGACCCAGGGACAGCGGGATCTGTTCAAGAACCTCATCACCGAGACCACCCACTATGTGGCGGCTGAGTATGTGCGGGGCGCCGCCGAGAAGAACCGCCTCTCCGAGCTGGCCCTCAAGGCCAGGTCCGAGCTCGCGGGCAAGCGCCGCCTGCTGGCGGAAGAGAAGCAGCGCGCCATCTATCTGGCCGACGAGGTGGATCAGCTCACCAACCGCGAGAAGCTCCTGACCGACGAGCTGGAGTCCGCCGCCGAACACCTGGCCAAGGTGATGGCGGCCGTGGCCCTACAAAAGAAGATTGCCCTCTATCGCGCCGATCTGGCGGAGCTGGTGGACAAGCTGGAGCAGCAGCAGGCGGTGGTGGAAGAGATCCACGGCCAGTTGCTGGAGGTGGAGGAGCGCAAGGAGCTGGCCCAGGCCGAGGTGGACAGCCTCAAGACCCAGCTGGCCGACTACCAGCAGGCGCTGGATATCCAGCAGACCCGCGCCATCCAGTACCGCCAGGCGGTGCAGGCGTTGGAGACTGCCCGCGAGCAGTGCGAGCTGCCGGGGCTGACCGCCGAACAGGCGAGCGACACCCTGCACCAGTTCCGCGCCGCCGAGCAGAGCCTCACCAGCCGGGTGCTGGGGGCCGAGCAGCAGCTGGCGCTGGCCAAGGCGGCGGTGGCCGAGCACGAAGCGGCCCTGGCGCTGCTTTTGAGCATCGCCCCCGACACCGTGCGCGAGGCCGCCTGGCCCACGGCGCAGGGGCTGCTCAAGCGCCATATCGAGGACAAGGCCCGCATTGCCCAGGGGCAGGGGCAGCGCGCCGCGCTGGCTCGCCTCGAGAAAGAGAGTGAGAGCCAGAAGACCCTCTTGCGGCTGCGAGACGAGCTGGCCCAGGCGTCTGGTCAGCACATTGCCAGCAGCGATGAGCTGGAGATCTTCCTCGAAGCCCAGCGCACCCGTCAGGAGGAGCTGAGTGAGCAGCAGGCGGAAGTCAACCAGCGCCGCGCCAGCCTCGAGCATCAGG
Organism: Aeromonas sanarellii; assembly: GCF_000820085.1. GTDB lineage: Bacteria > Pseudomonadota > Gammaproteobacteria > Enterobacterales > Aeromonadaceae > Aeromonas > Aeromonas sanarellii. Next base: position 15,747 of record NZ_CDBN01000022.1, on the reverse strand, counting down.
GCACCCAGCTCGGCCGCGATATCGCAGAGCTCACCAAGCTGGCTCCGCGCTGGCTGAAATCCTTTGAAAAACTCGAGCAGCTGCGCGAGCAGAGCGGATTGCCGCTCGCCACTGCCGAGGCGCTCTCGGCCGGCATGCAGAGCGTGCTCGACAAGGAGCGGGAGTTCGAGCAGGAGAGCAACCACATTCAGGGCCAGAAACAGGCGCTGGAGCTGCAAATTCGCAACCTGCAGCTGGGGGCCGGCGAGGCCGACCCGCGTCTGGCCCGCATCGCCGAGCAGGTGGGGGGCGTGCTGCTCTCCGACGTCTACGACGACATCTCCATCGACGATGCCCCTTACTACTCCGCGCTCTACGGCCCGGCTCGCAGCGCCCTGGTGGTGCTCGACCTCGAAGGCGCCATCGAGCGGCTGAAAAAGCTGGAAGATTGCCCGGAAGATATCTACCTCATCCAGGGTAACCCCGACTCCTTTGACGAGGATCTGGTCGAGGCCGACGAGTTGGGGGACGCCGTGCTGGTGCGCACCAGCAAGCGTCAGGTGCGCTTCTCCCGTTACCCCGAGCTGCCGCTCTTTGGTCGCGCCGCCCGGGAAAAACGGATTGAACAGCTGGAGCTCGAGCGGGAAAACCTGGTCGAGGGTTACGCCAAGGCCGCCTTCGAACAGCAGAAGTACCACCGCCTCTACGGTCACTTCCGCGACTTTATCGGCCAGCATCTGGATATCGCCTTCCGCCCGGACCCCGAAGCCGAAGTGCAGGCCAAACAGCACGAGCAGCGCAAGCTGCAAGAAACCATAGCCGAGTGCAACAAGCAGCTGGCCGAGGCCAAGGCGGCCGCCGCCCAGCTGACTCGCCATATCCAGCTGGTGCAGGGGATGCTGCCCTTCGCCCACCTGTTTGCCGAGAAAGAGCTGGCGGCCCGCCTCGAGGCGGCCCGTGCCGATGTGGAGGCCCTTAACACAGCCGAAGCCTTTATCGCCAGACACGGCAAGGCGCTCGAGAAGCTGGAAACCCAGGTGCAGGTGCTGCGTCAGGATCCCCAGGATCTGGCCGCCCTGCAGGCGGCCTATGATGAGGTGAGCTACCTGCTGGCCGAGCAGAAGCGCCGCTGCTATGCCCTCGATCAGCTGGTGGCCCGTCTGCCGCACTTTGCCTATCAGGACGCGCAAGACCTGCTCGGCAAGGCCTCCGAGATGAGCGAGCGGCTCAAAGAGAAGCTGAAAGCGGCCGAGCTTGCCGCCCGCACCGCCGGTGAGCAGCACAAGCAGATCACCCAGCGCCACACCGAGGCGCTGCAGCTGCGCACCGCGCTCGATTCCAGCGCCTCGGCCAAGGGCCAGACCCTGGCGGAGTTCGAGCAGGAGCTGGGAGCCATGGGGCTCACCCTGTCGGACGACATGGAAGAGAAGGCCCGCGCCCACAAGAAGGAGATCGAGGAGCTGCTTATCCGCACCCGGACCCGTCGCACCAGCGCCGAGGCCCAGTTGCAGGTGTGCAAGCGCGAGATCGAATCCCTCGGCGGCCGCCTCAAGCTGGAGGGCAAGGATTACTACGGCGCCCGCAAATCCCTGGTGGGTCACAAGGCGAGCTGGTCGCGGGTGGTGCGTCTGGCGCGGGAGACCGACGTCGAGAAGCGCCTCAACAAGCGCGAGCTGGCCTATCTTGACAGCGACGAGCTGCGCTCCATGTCGGACAAGGCCCTCGGGGCCCTGCGAGTGGCGGTGGCCCACGACGAGGCCCTGCGCGATGCGCTGCGTCTGTCCGAAGGCAATCGCAACACCGAGCAGAAGGTCGCCTTCTACGTGCAGGTCTACCGTTACCTCAAGGATCGCATCCGCAACGACATCATCCGCTCGGACGATCCGGTGGAGGCCATCGAGGAGATGGAGATCGAGCTGGCCCGTCTGGCCGACGAGCTCAAGCAGCGGGAAACCCATCTCTCCCTCTCCTCTCACGAGGTGGCGGCCAAGATCACCAACATCATCCGCCGCGAGCAGAACCGCATCCGGGTGCTGAACCAGGGCCTGCAGAACATCGCCTTCGGCCTGGTGCGCGGGGTGCGCCTCAACGTCAATATCCGCGAGGCCCACACCCGTCTGCTCACGGCGCTCGCCGATCAGAGCGCCATGCACAACGATCTGTTCGCCGACAAGGAGCTCAGCTTCTCCGAGGCCATGGCCAAGCTGTTCCAGCGCCTGAACCCGCAAGTGGAGCAGGGGGAGCGCAACTACCAGGTGATGGGGGACGTGCTGCTCGACTATCGCAACTACCTGGAGCTGGAGATCGAGGTGCAGCGCGGGGCCGATGGCTGGCTGCGGGCCGAGAGCGGCGCGCTCTCCACCGGCGAGGCGATCGGTACCGGTCAGGCCATCCTGCTCATGGTGCTGATCAGCTGGGAGGAGGAGTCCCGCCGCCTGCGCGGCAAGGACATCGCCCCCTGCCGTCTCTTGTTCCTGGACGAGGCGGCGCGCCTGGATGGCAAATCCATCGCCACCCTGTTCGAGCTGTGCGAACGCCAGGACATGCAGCTCCTCATCGCGGCGCCGGAGAACATCAGCCCCGAGAAGGGCACCACCTACAAGCTCATCCGCAAGGTGCAGGGTAAGCACGAGCATGTGCACGTGGTGGGTCTGCGCGGCTTCGGCTTTGCCGACGACAAGCTTATCGCCTGAGGGGGATCCCCTGACAGGGGCTGACGGAGCGATACGCAAAACGGGAGGCCTGGGCCTCCCGTTTTCCATGGGAAATATGAGAGAGTAGGCCCCTGTTCGCGGGCGCCCGCCTGGCCATGAAAGCCGGGCGGGGCAAACGCGATATCTCATAACGGGTCGAGGAAGTCGATGATGAGGATCATGGTGCAAAGAGGGCTGCTGTTGCCCCTCGGCTTTTTGCTGGCGGCCTGCAGCAGTCAGCCGGACGTGAGTGGCGGATCGGACGGCAGCTGGCGTGGCTATACCCAGACGGGGCTCGCCTCCTACTATGCCGATCGCTATCACAACAAGAAGACGGCGAGCGGCGAGCGATACAACAGCAGTGCCAGCACCGCCGCCCACATGACGCTGCCCTTCGGTACCATGGTGAGGGTGACCAACCTCGCCAACGGCAAGAGCGTGGTGGTGCGGGTCAACGACAGGGGCAACTTCGCCAGGGGGCGCATCATCGATCTCTCCAGGGCGGCCTTCAGCCGCATAGGCAACACAAGATCCGGCCTTATCAAGGTCAGGCTCGAGGTGATCTAGGGGGTGGCAGGGGCCTCAGTCTGCGCCTGTGGCAAGTGCCCAGGACTGCTGACTAGCCCTTCTACTCCTTGCCCGTGTTTCGCCGCCAAGATCCGGGGTCAAGGTTCGGGGTATAACTAAGAGAGCATCCACAAGGAGGGTCAAAACATGGCTGGCAAGAGGCCCATTCAGGCAACGGCAATTCCCGAGAACACGGCAAAGTCCCTCTATCCGGAGCCCTTTGCCACCCTGGTCAAGCACCGCACCAAGCGCAAACTCGGGGATCATTTCGGCCTTGCCAACTTCGGGGTCAACCTGACGACCCTGGCGCCAGGCGCCATCTCGGCGCTCAAGCACCATCACGGCAGGCAGGATGAGTTCGTCTATGTGCTCTCGGGCACGCCCACCCTGCGCCACGGGGAGGAGGAGTACCAAATGTCGCCGGGGGAGTGCATCGGTTTCAAGGGGGGCAGCGGACTGGCCCACCAGCTGCTCAATCACGGGGAGGTGGACGCCGTCTATCTCGAAGTGGGGGACAGGCTGCCAGGCGACACCGTCGAGTACCCGGACGACGATCTGGCCCTGATGCAGGGTGCCGATGGCGCCTGGTCTGCCCGACATAAAGATGGCTCGCCTTATTGAGCATGGATTCGGCGGGCTGACGGTCGCAGCCCGACAAGTGAGGAAGGGCAGATGAAGAGAACGTTGATCCTGGTGCGCCATGGAAAGTCGAGCTGGGAGCAGGTCAGCCTGGCGGATCGGGAGCGCCCCCTGGCCGCACGGGGGCTGCGCGATGCCCCCCTGATGGGGGGGCGCCTGGCAAGGGAGGGGGTGAGGCCAGATCTCATCCTCTCGAGCCCGGCCTGCCGGGCGCTGTCGACGGCCCGGCTGCTCGCCCATGAGCTGGGCTATCCGGTGGGCAAGATAGCCATCGACGATCGCCTCTACGAGAGCGATGTCGAGACCCTCCTCGGGGTGATGGGCGAGCTTGCGGACGAGCTTATGAGCGTGCTGCTCGTGGGGCATGACCCCGAGTTCACCGCTCTGGCCCACGGCTTCTCCCGCGGGATCGTCCGGATGCCGACCTGCGCCGTCGCCCGCTTCACCTTCGATGCCCCCTCCTGGTCTAGCGTCCCGTCCCGCAAGCCGGTGACGGCGGTGCTTGACTATCCGAAACAGGGGTAGGGGGCCGCAGCGCTGCCTCCCGCGGGCCGACGGGCCCGCAAGCATGACGACAGATCAAACAGCAAGGGGAGCCTATCTGGCCGCGATGGGTCCCTTGGTTCCTGCGTCCTTGTCGACCCAGCCATCTTCCCCCTTGAGGCGGCGATCCCCCTGGATGCGATAGGTGACCATGCCGTCCTCGAACACCAGGGCGCCGTCGGATTTCCTGGCCTTGACCTGCTTGTCGTTGACCCAGACCCTATCCCGGTCGTCGATGCGGATGCTGGCCACGGTGGCTCCCGTTTCGGGGAAGGTGGCGACCCAGTTGCCGGCATAGGGGCTGGCGCTGGCCGCTGCGGGGGCGGTGCCAAACCCGGCGGCCTCGTTCTCGGCCCTGGTCTTGTTGATGTCACAGCCATTGAGTTCGCTCACCTGGGTACAGCCTGAGCGCGCCAGCTTCTGCTCATAGCTCATGTTCAATCCGCCTTCGGCGGCCGGTGCGGCGGTGCCAAATCCTGCCCTGGCGTTTTCCTCCTTGCTCTTGTGAATATCGCAGCCCTGGGCTTCGGTGACCTGGGTACAGCCTGAGCGTTCGAGTTGCTCGGCGTATTTGGCGTTGATGGCCTGAACCTGGGCGCTGCCCAGCAGGGAGAGGGTCAGGGCGAGAGCGGCATGTCTGAACATGGTCAATTCCTCGGGAGGTGGGGCATTCAGGCGCGCCGCCCCCTGGCGGCAACGCGTATGGGTCGGCAATGGCGAGTGCGCGACCGTCTCTCACGATAGCAGGGCGGCTCGGCGCATGACACCGCGCACTCAGCTTTGGGGAATGCGCACGCCCTTGTCGAGGTAGAGGCTGCTGTAGTGGGCGCGGTGAGTGACGAACATCACCTGATGGCGGCTGCCGTCGGAGAGGATGAGGAAATCGCCGGCCTGGGCCGGGCTTTGCAGGCGGATCTCGTGCTCGGGGGCGGTCAGCTTGTCGGCCTCCTCCCGGAAGGTGAGGGTGTAGGAATACATATGGCGCTCCACTGCAGGCTCATATCCGGACACATCAGTACAACTCTAGCCCCGACGCCCGGGGTCCGCGGCGCCCAAGCGGCACCGCTGCTGCAGAATACCCTAGCGCGCCTCCAGGCCCTGTGCGTCCGCCCCTTTTATGGGTAAGCTGGCCTTCAATCCCTGACGTGCGGGGCTGGCCCGCCAGGATGCACGCAGGATCACCCTGAGTACGAGAGATGAGAGACAAGGAGTCACCATGACCACACTCGCCACCGAGCTGGTACGGATCGCCGCCTTTTCCGAGGGGGAGCAGGGGGGTAACCCCGCCGGTGTCTGGATAGGGGATGACCTGCCCGCGCCGGAGGCGATGCAGCGGATCGCCGCCGAGGTGGGATTTTCGGAGACCGCCTTCGCCGCCCCGCTGGCCGGGGCGCCAGGGGAGGGAATGCGCCGATGGCGGGTGCGCTACTTCTCCCCCGAGGCCGAAGTGCCCTTCTGCGGCCACGCCACCATCGCCCTCGGGGTGGCGCTGGCCCGCCGCGTGGGGGCCGGGGAGCATGAACTCTGCCTCAGCCAGAGCCAGATCAGGGTAACCGGCTGGCAGGACGACGCGGGGCTGTGGCAGGCGGCGCTGCAATCACCGCCGACCCGCAGCCGGCCGGCGCCCGCCGATCTGATGCGCGAGGCTCTGGCGCTGTTTGGCTACGAGGCGGCGGATCTGGATCCCCGCCTTCCTCCTGCACTCATCCACGGCGGCGCCGACCACCTGGTGCTGGCGCTCAAGGAGCGCTCGGCACTGGCGGCTATGAAGTATGAGCTGGCCCAGGGGCGGCTGCTGATGCGCCGGGAGGGGCTGGTGACCATACTGCTGGTCCATGTGCAAGGGGATAGGCTGTTCCATGTCCGCAATCCCTTCGCCTATGGCGGCGTCTACGAGGATCCGGCCACGGGCGCCGCGGCCGCCGCCTTCGCCGGCTATCTGCGGGATCTCCACTGGCCCCACGGCGGGGCCATCGAGATCCGGCAGGGGGAGGAGATGGGCATGCCGTCACGGCTCCATGCCGAGATCCCGGCCGAGCCCGGCAGCGGGATCCGGGTCTCTGGCCGGGCCCGTCTGATGTAGCCCTTGCAATGAAAAAACCGCCTGATGGCGGTTTTTTCATTGCGCAGCCCCTATTTCAGGGCTTTTTTCAGCTTCTTGATCTTGCCTTCGTGCTTGGCAATCTTCGCCTGGCGGGCGGCGATCTGCTTCTTGATCTCTTTCTTGCTGGCCATGGGGCTGCTCCTTGGTGTCTTGGGCGTCATGGGGATCATGGTGCCCGGGGTCTCTCCATGCGTGCCGGGAAGGCCCTCTCCATTGACACACTGGCAGCCAGGGGAGGGGGCATACCGCGGAACTGGTTTGCAGGATAGCCCAGTTTTCCGGTCGCGCCATTCCATTTTCGCCCGCAGGGGGCAACAAAAAAGCGCCCCTGGGGGCGCTTTTGGCAGGCTGGGGCTATCAGGCCTTCTTCAGGTAGGCGGCCACCAGCACGATCTGCATGCCGTTCACCTTGCCCTCGATGTGCAGCGGGTTGTTGGTCAGGCGAATGCCCTTGACCAGGGTGCCGCGCTTGGCGGTGAAGCCCGCGCCCTTGACGTCCAGATCCTTGATCAGGGTGACGGAGTCCCCTTCGACCAGCACGGCGCCGTTGGAGTCTACGGTCGGCACGCTGTCGTCATCGTCGCTCGCCATGCCGGCTTCTGCCCAGGCCTTGACCTCTTCTTCCATGTACATCATGTCCAGCATGTCCTGGGCCCAGAGCTCGCCCCGGGCGGCGAGGGCCTTCAACTGGCGCCAGGCCATCACCTGCACCGCCGGCACCTGGCTCCACATGCTGTCACCCAGGCAGCGCCAGTGGTTCACCTCCGTGGTGTCCGGCTGCTCCAGCTGGCCGCGGCAGGTGTCGCAGAGCGCCACGCTGTGGTCGTCGTCGCTGGCGGGGGAGTGCGGCACCGGGAAGGCAGTCAGCGCATGTTCTGCGCCACACAGCTCGCATTTGGCGTTTGCACGGGCTTGCAGGATGGCATTGATGGTCATGATTGGGTTCCGTTTATAGGGGTAAAGCGGCCCGCCGTGGCGGGCTGCGCGAATGAGGGGGCGGAATATAGCACAAATCCCTGCTTTTTGTCAGGCTACCGGAGACCCACGGGCGAGTGCTTTTTGACGGCAGATCGCTAGAATAAGCCTCCCTTTTTGCGCCAAAGGACAGGTTCACCGTGCTGGCCCACCGTTTTCGACAACTGGACTGCTTGCTCACCGACGAGCGACGCTGGTGGCAATACCAGCCCTATCACCACCTGGGGCTCGCCTTTGCCCGAGAGGTGCCAGCTCTTGCCGAGTGCCTGGAGGCGCTGAGCCTGGAGGAGATAGCGCGCCTCGATGGCGACATGGACGCGCTCTGCACCCTGCTCGCCCCCTGGATCCCGGCGGGGGCCGAGTTGCAGGCCCTGAGCGAACTCGCCGACTTCGTCCCCGAACCCGTCCAGTGCGCCAGGGCCATGGCGATGTACATGCCGGGGCGCAAGCAGGCGCAGATAGAGGCCTTCACCGGCTGTCTGCCCCCTCACCAGGGCCCCTATCTGGAGTGGTGCGCCGGCAAGGGGCATCTGGGGCGCCTGGTGTCGCTACACCGTGGCGCCGACATCCTGAGCCTGGAGTGGCAGGGGGGGCTCTGCGAGGAGGGGCGACGGCTCGCCGCGCGCGACGGCGCCAGCATGCAATTCGTGGAGGCGGACGCCTTCGCCGCCGAGTCCGGGGGGCTCATCGCCCCGCACCATCACGCCATGGCGCTCCATGCCTGCGGCGATCTGCACACCCATCTGCTGACGCGGGTGGCCGAGGGGCGCGCCCAGGGGGTGACTCTCTCCCCTTGTTGTTACCACCTCATCAGGGGAGAGCGCTACGCGCCCCTCTCCCGGGCCGCCAGGGCCAGCGCCCTGCGCCTTGGCAAGAGCGACCTGAAGCTGCCGCTGCAGGAGACGGTGACCGGCGGCGCCCGCATCGCCCGATTGCGGGAGCAGGAGGTGGTGTGGCGCCTCGCCTTCGACTGCCTGCAGCGCCGGGTACGCGGGGTGGATGAGTACCTGCCGGTGCCCAACCTGCAAAAGAGCCTGCTGGCGGGGGGCTTCGAGGCCTTCTGCCACTGGGCCGCCGAGCGCAAGGGGATAAGGTTGCCGACGGGGCTCGACTACGCCGCCTTCCTGGCACAGGGGGAGCGACGTTTTGGCGATGTCGCCCGCATGGAGCTGGTGCGCCACCTGTTTCGCCGCCCCCTCGAAGTCTGGCTGCTGCTCGATCGCGCCCTCTTCCTCGAGGAGCAGGGCTACCAGGTGGAAGTGGGTACCTTCTGCCCCAAACCCATGACCCCGCGCAACCTGCTGATCCGGGCGGTGCGCGCCGGCGGTGTCTGAGCAAGACCCCTGACCTGCGCTGGCGGCTGCGCCAACAAGACCATGGGCCGGGGCTGGATATCCCTGCTAAACGAGCGCCATCTGAGTGCAGGGTGGCATGGCTCACAATTTCGCCAAATTCTTAATTCTTGCCGTGAATTTAGTTGTGCGGATGCCTATGCTCGCCCTGACATTTTCAAGACAAGGATGCTTACCCATGTTCATGCTCACGCGCACCGCCTGCCTGGTTGCCCTCGTCTGGGCGCTGCCCGGCCAGAGCGCCATGACAATCCAGCCTGATCCCCAGAACAGCGGCGGCTATGTGATCGCCGCCGCCGATCTCGCCAGTGCGGCCCAGGTGAAGACTGCCAACCCCATGTACGGGCTCTGGGCCAAGGCTCTGGCCACCCGGCCCAATACGGTGGTGGAGGCCATAGTGGCGCGAGCCCCCGGCAACCCGGACAACGTCAAGCGAGTCGAGCGGGTCTTCACCGAATCGGATTGGGAGTTCCTGACCCAGATGGTCGCCCCGGAGTACACCTACGAGCGCTTCCTGCGGGCGGTGGGCAAGTTCCCCGCCTTCTGCGGCGACTACACGGACGGGCGCAATGCCGACGCCATCTGCAAGAAGTCCATCGTCACCGCCTTCGCCCACTTTGCCCAGGAGACCGGCGGCCACATCGCCAGGGAAAATGTCTCCGACAACCCCCTGGGGCTGGAGGAGTGGCAGCAGGCGCTGGTGCACGTGCGGGAGATGGGTTGGTCGGAAGGGCAGACTGGCTACACCACGGGGTGCGGCCAGAGTGACTGGCAGAACAGGAAATGGCCCTGCAGCACCGGCCAGGGGTACTTCGGTCGCGGTGCCAAGCAGCTCTCCTACCACTTCAACTACGGCGCCTTCTCCGAGGCCATGTTCGACGGCGACGCCACCGTGCTGCTGAACAACCCCGGCCTGGTGGCGGACTCCTGGCTCAACCTCGCCTCCGCCATCTGGTTCTTCCTGACCCCGCAGGCCCCCAAGCCCGCCATGCTGCACGTGATCGACCGCACCTGGGTGCCCTCTCAGCGTGAGCTGGCGGCGGGCATCGGCTACGGCTTTGGCACCACCATCAACATCATCAACGGCGGCATCGAGTGCGGCGAGCAGAACAGGGACAAGGGCCAGCCGGTCAACCGCATCCGCTACTGGGAAGGGCTGGCGGCCCACTACGGGATCCCGCTGCTCCCGGACGAGAAGAACACCTGCTGGCAGCAGACCCCCTATGGCAGCCTCAACCTCAACGGCGCCACCGACGTGCTCTACACCAACTGGGATGGCAACTGGAAATACTACCCGGACAGGCCGGGCGGCTACTCCTTCGAGTGCGATCTGGTGGGGTACCAGACAGCCTATTCGGCCCTGGTGCCGGGGGACTACGAGAAGTGCGTGACCAACTTCTACGGCTCCCACGCCAGCTGGCCCAAGGTCCGTGTGGTGGCACAGCTGGATCCGGCACCGGTCGATCCCGGCACGCCGCCGGTGGACGGGGTGCCTGCCTGGGAGGCCGGCAAGGTCTACACCGCGGGCAACAAGGTGAGCCACAAGGGCGTCATCTATCAGGCCAAGTGGTGGACCCAGGGCAACGAGCCGGGCAAGGGGGATCCCTGGGCACCGGTGACCTGAGAGTCAGTACAAGAGCAAGCACCCCGGGGAGGCCGCGCGCCTCCCTTGTTGATCGCCGCGCTGGCTTGCTGTGCCTCTTTTGGAACTGATAGAGTGCGGGTTCACACCGAGGGAGGATGACCATGAACATCGCCATCCATTTTGAAATCCCGGTGCAGGAGATGGCGCGGGCCATCCTCTTCTACGAAGCGGTCTTCGACCTTGCTCTGGAGCCGGTCGAGATCGATGGCAACGAGATGGCGCTCTTTCCCCTGGAAAGTGGCACGGCGGGCTGCTCCGGCGCTCTGGCGAAAGGGGAGAGCTATGTGCCGAGCCTGGATGGCACCCGGATCTATCTGCAGGTGACTGACATCGAGCGGACCCTGGGGCGGGCGTTGCAGTTGGGTGGGGAGTGTCTCTACCCCGTGACCCGGGTGAGCGAACAGATCCGGGTGGCGGAATTCAGGGATTGCGAGGGCAACCGCATCGCCTTGCAGGAGATGGGGCGAACCTGACTCATCAGAGGCATGGTGCCATGAACGGGATGGGACCATTCCCCGCCTTGAGCCTGGTGACGGTCCTCAAGATGGTCAGTTGCCCCTTCCTGGTTTGCGTGCTACTTCATCGGGTGCGGCAAGGAGCCAGGATAGTCTTGGCTCCGTCTGCCGCCCCAACTCTTAGGAGGCATCATGGAAGGTCATTGTCTGTGTGGCGGGATCACCGTCTCGAGCGGCGATCACAAGGAGGTCAACCTCTGTCACTGCACCATGTGCCGGCGCTGGTCCGGCGGACCCATGTTTGCGGTACACGGCGGCAAGGAAGTGCGCTTCACCGGGATCGCCCCGGTGGCCTACCGCTCGTCCGAGTGGGCGGAGCGCGGCTTCTGTCCCACCTGTGGCACCCATCTTTTTTACCATCTGCTGCCGACGGACGAGTACATCCTCTGTGCCGGGCTGTTTCAGGAACAGGTGTTCGAGCTTACCGGGCAGATCTTTATCGACGAGAAACCCGATTTTTATGCGCTCAAGAACGACACCCCGACCCTGACAGGGCAGCAGGTGTTCGAGCAGTACGCTCCCAAACCCTGAGCCTGTGGTTACCCCGAGGAGAAGCCATCATGGATGAACAACAGAAGGTGAGGGGGCCTGCCTCCTATTTTCCCGCCATCGAGCAGAAATACGGCCAGCCGATCGCTCACTGGCTGACCCTGCTGGCGGGGCGGGAGGAGCGCAAACACATGGCCCTGGTGGCCTGGCTCAAGGCCGAGCATGCCATGGGGCACGGTCATGCCAATGCCCTGGTGGCCCATTTTTTGGCGCAGGACTGAACCCCGTCTCGGCCCTGATCGCTTTCGGGTGTCAGGGCTGTCGACCACGGCTGATGAAGCAAGGATCAAAGATGGAACTGGTGGTGATCCGCCATGGACAGACTCAGGCCAACGCCGAGGGACGCTATCTGGGAGCACTGGATATCGGGCTTAACGAGATCGGGTGGGAGCTGGTGGCAGCGCTGGCCCAGGATCTTGCCAGAGAGGTGCCGTTTCAGCGTTTGTTGACCTCCCCTTTGTTACGGGCGAGGCAGAGCGCGCTGCGGATCTCCTTGGCACTGGATCTGCCTATCAAAACGGTTCCTGCATTTCGTGAGCGCCATGTGGGGCTGTTCGAGGGGCTGACTCAGACAGAGGCGAGGGATCGATACCCCGAGTTGTGGGCGCGCAACATCACCCGACGTTGGGCTGAGGGGCCGCCTGGCGGTGAGTCGCTGGATGCGGTGATAGTGCGGATTTCCCAGGGCTTGGCCGAGTTGGTGCATGACTACTCTGGTGAGCGGGTATTGCTGGTGGCACACGGGGTGGTGGCCAAGGTGATCCGCGCCCTCACGAGAGCAGGTTTTGACGACTTCTTCGAGTGGCAGTTGCATAACGGCGGCAGATTGGTGGTCAAGCTGGACTCGGATCAACCACCGATATTTTACCATCGTCCCACAGGGCAGGATGAGCTTCGCTATTGACTAAGGCATAGCCGAGTCGTTCAGCTGGCGCCTTACCGATGAGATCAGGGGGCCGGCTTTGTATTGCAAGAGAAAGTGACCGCTGGCCGGAGCGCCGGTCAGGCCTTTTGCACAGGAGTGTGAGATGAAGATAAGCATCAGCGTCTGGGTCGCGCGGCCGATTGACGCCGTGTGGCAGGGCTGGAACACCCCCGCCAGCATCATGGCGTGGAACGCCGCCTCCCCCGAGTGGCACTGCCCCAGCAGCCGGGTGGATCTGCGGGTGGGTGGGCGCTTCTGTCACCACATGGCGGCCAGGGATGGCAGCATGGGGTTCGACTTCGAGGGCACCTTCACCGAGGTCACGGCGCCGACGGGGCTCGGCTACGTCATGGACGATGGCCGCGCAGTGAGCGTGCGGTTCGTGGAAGAGCGGGGCGGTACCCGGGTGGAGGAGGCGTTCGATGCCGAGTCCCTGCACAGCGGCGAGCAGCAGCGGGCCGGCTGGCAGAGCATACTCGACCACTTCAAGCGGCATATGGAAAGCGCGCCCTGAGGCGCGCTTTTCGATCCGGTGGATGGGGGCTGATGCGGCCTTTACTCTTCGACATCCAGCAGCACCAGGATGGCGCTCTCGCCGCCCCACTCGCGGGGGGCCTGATGGAAGGCGCGCACATTGGGGTGCTGGGCCAGCCAGCTCGGGATGCGCTGCTTGAGGATGTGCTTGCCGATGCCATGCATCACCGAGGCGACGTGAATGTTCTCCTTTTGGCACAGGGTCAGCAGGGCCGCCAGCTCCTGCTTGGCCTGGTGCTGGGTCATGCCGTGCAAGTCGAGGTAAATTTCCGGCGGATAGCTGCCGCGCTTGAGCTTTTTCAGCTCGAATTTTGACACGTCGTCGCGCACGTAACGGGTCGGTCCGTCCGCCTCGAGATGGGGCTGGTACTCGTCGCTGAAAAAGTGGTCAACCCCAAGCTTTTCGCGGCTTTCCCGCACTTCGCGTTTCTGCTTGACCGGGCGCAACTCGGCCCTTATGGTATCTTGCCTAATTTTCCGGGTACCTTTGACCGCATCGCGAAACAGCAGGCTTTCCTCGTCTGTGGGGGAGGGCGTTTTTTTCATCAGAGACTCGTTTTTTAGAGATGCGTCTTGCCCGCTATACAGTGGGTGCTCGGGCCGGATATTACTCGACTTGGAGGTGGATTTGGACAAGATATTTATCGATGAGGTGGTTGCCGAGATGCACACCATCCAGGACATGTTGCGCTGGGCCATGAGTCGTTTCAACGACGCCGGGATCTTCTACGGACATGGTACCGACAACGCCTGGGATGAGGCCGTGCAACTGGTGCTGCCCGCGTTGCATCTGCCGCCGGACGTGGATCCCGCCATGCGCCACTCCCGCCTGACCACCAGCGAGCGTCACCGCATCGCCGAGCTCATCATCCGCCGGGTGCAGGAGCGCATTCCCGCCCCCTACCTGACCAACAAGGCCTGGTACGCCGGTTGGGAGTTCTACGTGGACGAGCGGGTGCTCATTCCGCGCTCCCCCATCGCCGAGCTGGTGGCCAACCGCTTCGCCCCCTTCCTGAAAGAAGAGCCGACCCGGATCATGGACTTGTGCACCGGCTCCGGCTGCATCGCCATCATCATGGCCCACGAGTTCCCCCACGCGGAAGTGGATGCCATCGACATCAGCGTCGATGCCCTCAACGTGGCCGAGCGCAACATCAACGATCACGGGCTGGAGCAGCAGGTCATCCCCATCCGCTCCGATCTGTTCCGGGATCTGCCGGCGGGTGACAAGTACGATCTCATCGTCTCCAACCCGCCCTACGTGGATTCTGAGGACATGTCGGATCTGCCGGAGGAGTTCCGTCACGAGCCGGAGCTGGCGCTGGCGTCGGGTTCAGATGGTCTCAAGCTCACCAAGCGCATCCTGGCCAACGCCGCCGATTTTCTGAAGGATGACGGCGTGCTGGTGGTCGAGGTGGGCAACAGCATGATCCACCTGGAAGCCCAGTTCCCCGAGGTGCCCTTCACCTGGGTCGAGTTCGAGAACGGCGGCCACGGCGTCTTCGTGATGACCCGCGCAGAGCTCGAGCAGTACCAGGCCCATTTCGCGATTTACAAGAACTAAGCAGCAAGGAGCATCCATGTCAGGGAACAGTTTTGGCCAACTCTTTCGGGTCACCACCTTCGGCGAGAGCCACGGCCTGGCGCTGGGCGCCGTGGTCGACGGCTGCCCGCCGGGGCTCGAGATAAGCGAGGCGGATCTGCAGGGGGATCTGGACAGGCGCAAGCCCGGCACCTCCCGCTACACCACCCAGCGCCGCGAGGCGGACGAGGTGAAGATCCTCTCCGGGGTGTTCGAGGGCAGGACCACGGGTACCTCCATCGGGCTCTTGATCGAGAACACCGATCAGCGTTCCAAGGACTACTCCGAGATCAAGGACCTGTTCCGCCCGGGCCACGCTGACTACACCTATCACCAGAAGTACGGCCAGCGCGATTACCGTGGCGGCGGCCGCTCCTCCGCCCGTGAGACCGCGATGCGGGTCGCGGCGGGGGCCATCGCCAAGAAGTACCTGAAACAGGTGCACGGCATCGAGATCGTGGGCTTCCTCTCCCAGCTCGGCCCCATCAAGGCGGAAGGGTTCGACGAGAGCCAGATCGAGCAGAACCCTTTCTTCTTCCCCGATGCGGGCAAGCTGGAGGCGCTGGATGAATACATGCGTGCCCTCAAGAAAGAGGGCAACAGCGTGGGGGCCAAGGTGTGCGTGGTGGCGCGCAACGTGCCGGTCGGCCTGGGTGAGCCGGTGTTCGACCGCCTCGACGCCGACATTGCCCACGCCATGATGGGCATCAATGCGGTGAAGGGGGTCGAGATCGGTGACGGCTTCGCGGTGGTGGAGCAAAAAGGCTCCGAGCACCGGGACGAGATGACCCCGAGCGGTTTTGCCAGCAATCACGCGGGCGGCATCCTCGGCGGCATCTCCTCCGGTCAGGAGATAGTGGTGAGCATGGCCCTCAAGCCCACCTCCAGCATCACGGTGCCGGGCAAGACCATCACCACCAGCGGCGAGGCCACCGAGATGATCACCAAGGGACGTCACGACCCCTGCGTCGGCATCCGTGCCGTGCCCATCGCCGAGGCCATGTTGGCCCTGGTGCTGATGGATCACCTGCTGCGTCACCGCGCCCAGAACCAGGGCGTGCACACCCAGACCCCGCAGCTGCGCTGATCGCGCAGAGGTCAGGGTGAGTGATCACCAGAGACGACAAGGCGACCCCAGGGTCGCC
>NZ_CDBN01000021.1 GCF_000820085.1 Aeromonas sanarellii | reverse complement strand
TCGCCACCCCCCTGTTCGCCCCGGCGGCCCCAGGGGTCCGTTGCACGATGGCAAAACCCCCTGCAACCGGTCTGGATCACAGTTCTTGCTAAAACTTTCGGGGGATCTGTGCCATAATGCGCGCCATTTGACAGATCAACCGGGACATTCCAGTGCTTTCGAGTAACAACATCACCATGCAGTTCGGCGCCAAGCCGCTGTTTGAGAACATCAGCGTCAAGTTTGGCGGCGGCAACCGCTACGGCCTCATCGGTGCCAACGGCTGTGGCAAGTCCACTTTCATGAAGATCCTCGGCGGCGATCTGGAGCCCACTGGCGGTAATGTGAGCCTGGACGTCAACGAACGTATCGGTAAGCTGCGTCAGGATCAGTTTGCCTACGAAGAGATGCGCGTACTGGATGTGGTCATGATGGGTCACACCGAGCTGTGGGCCGCCATCGCCGAGCGCGATGCCATCTACGCCAACCTCGAAGCCACCGACGACGACTACATGAAGGCCGCCGAGCTGGAAGGCCTGGTCGCCGAGTATGACGGCTATACCGCCGAATCCCGCGCAGGCGAGCTGCTGCTGGGTGCCGGCATCCCCATCGAGCAGCACAACGGCCCGATGAGCGAAGTGGCGCCGGGCTGGAAACTGCGGGTGCTGCTGGCGCAGGCGCTCTTCTCCAACCCCGACATCCTGTTGCTGGACGAACCGACCAACAACCTGGACATCAACACCATCCGCTGGCTGGAACAGGTGCTCAACGATCGCGAGAGCACCATGATCATCATCTCTCACGACCGTCACTTCCTGAACTCCGTCTGCACCCACATGGCGGATCTGGACTACGGCGAGCTGCGGGTCTACCCGGGCAACTACGACGAGTACATGACGGCCGCCACCCAGGCCCGTGAGCGCCTGCTGGCCGACAACGCCAAGAAGAAGGCCCAGATCGCCGATCTGCAATCCTTCGTCTCGCGTTTCAGCGCCAACGCCTCCAAGTCCAGCCAGGCCACCTCCCGCCTCAAGCAGATCGACAAGATCAAGATTGAGGAAGTGAAGGTCTCCAGCCGGCAGAACCCCTTCATCCGCTTCGAGCAGGAGAAGAAGCTCTACCGCAACATCCTGGAGATCGAAGGAGTATCGAAAGGTTATGGCGAAGCCCCTCTGTTCAAGGGCCTCAACATGATGCTGGAAGTGGGCGAGAAGGTCGCCATTCTGGGGACCAACGGGATCGGTAAATCCACCCTGATCAAAACCCTGGTGGGCGCGCTGGCACCGGATACCGGCACCATCAAGTGGTCCGAAAACGCCCAGATCGGTTACTACGCCCAGGATCACGCCGAGGACTTCGACACCGACCTCAACGTGTTCGACTGGATGGCCCAGTGGAAACAGGAGAACGAAGATGAGCAGGCGGTACGCTCCGTACTGGGCCGTCTGCTGTTCTCCCAGGACGACATCAAGAAGCCGGTCAAGGTGCTCTCCGGTGGTGAGCAGGGCCGCATGCTGTTCGGCAAGCTGATGATGCAGCGCCCCAATATCCTGATCATGGATGAGCCGACCAACCACCTGGACATGGAATCCATCGAATCCTTGAACCTGGCGCTGGAGATGTACAAGGGCACCCTGATCTTCGTCTCCCACGACCGTGAGTTTGTCTCCTCCCTGGCGACCCGCATTCTGGAGCTGACTGAAGACGGTATCCGCGACTTCGGCGGCACCTACGAGGAGTACCTGCGCAGCCAGGGCGTGGTGTAACCCCTCGCAATGCAAAGAGAGAAGCCGGCGCCAGGTGCGCCGGTTTTTTTATGGGCGCCTCACGCTTCCGGGATTGTCCAGACGAGGTGGCCCGCTGGCTTGCCCAGCTATAATGGACGATAGCGGCGGCCCGCGTCCCCTCCCCCGGGTCTGCAACCCCGCTTCTCTTGCTCCCCCTTCTCCCGCAAGGAGGCAGTAGAAAAGCACAGAACACAAGTTGGCCGCGCAACCGGCCTCCCCCTCTCGCGCATAAAAAAACGGCCCCGTATCGGGGCCGTTTTCAAGCGGGAGCGGCGTCGGCTTACTCGACGGCCGCTTCCGCATCGGTGAAGTACTCGATCTTGGCCGCCTTGCGCAGTTCGTCGATGAGGGACTTGTAGTCCGCCTGGGCCTTGCCCTGGCCAAGCTGGCCTTGCAGCAGGCTCACCATCTGGGACGGCTCCTTGATCAGGTTGACCCTGTCAAGAGCCACCACCACGCGATCGCCGTTGGCCTCGGTCACCAGCTCCACGCTCGGCTTGCCATCCTTCGGATGGGGCATGCGGAAGGCCTGGGCCACCAGGTTCTGATCCATGTCCTGGGTGAAGCGGACGACGCCGTTGTGGGTCTCCACCTTCAGCCCGAGGGCGGTCAGATCGGCCTGGATATCCTCGCCGGCGTGCAGCTTGTCCAGCAAGCCCTGCGCCTTGCCGCGGGCCACTTCGCTCGCCTTGTCGTGCTTGATGGCCGCGATCACCTGCTCTTTCACCTCCGCCAGCGGCTTGGCCGCCTTCGGCTGGTGACCCATGATGTGCAGCACCAGCGCCTTGCCGTCGCCGAGCTCGATCACGTCGGAGTTGGTGTTGTCATCGCGCAGCTGCTCGGAGAAGGCCACAGAGAGCACCTTGGGATCGCTGAGCGGTGCCGGCGCATCGGCCTGGCTGAAATAGTCGGAGGAGACGACTTTCAGACCCATGGTCTCGGCGGTGAGATCCAGGGAGTCCGGGTTCTCGAAGCTGCTGTCGGCCATCTTCTGCTGCTCGGCAAAGAACTGCTCCTTGGCCTTGTCAGACTGCAGACGGGCGATGGTGTCGCTCTTCACATCGGCAAACGGCTTGGTCTTGGCAGGCTCGACCGCCAGCAGCTTGATGATGTGGAAACCGAACGGGCTCTTCACCACGGCAGAGAGATCCCCGGCCTTGGCCAGCGCGAAGGCGGCCTGCTCGAAGGCGGGATCCATCACCCCTTTCTCGAACCAGTCCAGCTCGCCGCCCTTCTTGGCGGAGAAGGTATCGGAAGACTCGGCCTTGGCCAGCTCGGCGAAGTCATCGCCGCCCTTGGCCTTGGCCAGCACGGCCTCGGCCTTCTGTTCGGCGGCCTTCTCATCCTTGCCAAACGGGATCAGGATATGAGCCACCTGGCGACGCTCGGCACGCTGGAACAGATCCTGATGCTGATCGTAGTAATCCTGGGCGTCCTGCTCGGTGACCTTGATGTTCTTGCCAAGATTGGCGGCATCCAGCAGCAGATAGTCGACCTTGACCTTCTCGTCGTTCATGAAGCGGCCGCTGTTGGCCTTGTAGAACTGCTCAATCTCGGCATCGCTGACCTCGACCCCGTCCACATAGGCGGAGGCGGCCAGGCGCACCAGGCGCAGATCCCGGGTCTGGTTGTAGAGCCGGTCGAGCTGCTCGGCCTCGCCCTTGAGGGCGAACTCTGAGCCCAGCACGGCCCCCATCAGTTGCTGGCGTACCATGTCCTGGCGCAGGGAGTCGCGGAACATCTCGGGGGTCATGCCGGCGCGGCGGATGAGCTGCAGGTAGCGGTCGTTGCTGAACTTGCCCTCTTCGGCAAACTCCGGCATGGCGACGATGGCCTGCTTGATCTGCTCGTCACTGACGCGCAGGCCCAGGGAGCGGGCCTTGTCATCGATCAGCGCCTGATCGATCAACCGGTCCAGCACGCCGCGACGGAACTGTTTCATGTAATCGGGGTTGGCGGCGAGCTGGTTGAAGGCCTCACCCATTTGGGATTCCATGCGGGCCCGCTCGTTGCGATAGGCATTCTCCAGTGCCGGGGCACTGATGTCATTGCCATTGACGGTGGCGGGGGCGGTACGGGCCGGGCCGTTGAGGTAGCTACCTACACCGGCCAAGGCAAAGGAGAGAATGATCAGGCCCAAGATAACCTTGGCTACCTTGCCCTGCGCCCCTTCGCGTAGTTTATCCAACATCATGTTTGTACTTATGCTCCCGAACTCGATGGGCGTAAAGAATGAAAAGGCGCACCGATTGCGATGCGCCTTGGTCAATCAGTATGAGGGAGAGCCCTCTCACTTGTCTGGTCAACGACCAAGGACGGTGCCGATGTGATATCAGCGACCGGCTTAGTTGACCGCGTCTTTCAGGGCCTTGCCGGCTTTGAAGGCAGGAACTTTACCGGCGGCGATTTCGATGGTCGCACCAGTTTGCGGGTTACGGCCAGAACGGGCGGCACGCTCGCGCACGGCGAAAGTACCGAAGCCAACCAGTGCAACCTGGTCACCCTCTTTCAGAGCTTCGCCCACGGCATCGATGAAGGCATCCAGCGCACGGCCAGCGGCAGCTTTGGAGATATCAGCACCGTCTGCAATCTTGTCAATCAGTTGAGATTTATTCACTCTTATATTCCCCTTTTATCGAACATCGCTGCGGCGCTGATTTCCCTGGCCACAACAAGTGGAGGTTTTATAACAAGCCTCCTGATCAGTTGCAAGTGACAATCTGGCGCAAACCCGCGCCACATCACGCCTTGCGACTCATCATGAGTACCCGATCGGTGGTCAAGGCTACTTCCGTTGTCCGGCGCATGCAAGCCTTAACCACCCCCCGAATGCGCCAAATTTGCGGCGCATCAACATTTACACGACAGAAACGCGTTCGAAACCCTGCGGATTGTCCTGCAGCGCCAGTGCAAGCACCTCGTCAATCCAGCGAACCGGATAGATTTCAAGATCTTGTTTGACATTGGCCGGGATCTCCTCGAGGTCACGCTCGTTCTCTTTCGGGATGAGCACCCGCTTGATGCCGCCACGGTGGGCCGCCAGCAGCTTCTCCTTGAGACCACCGATGGGCAGCACCTCGCCGCGCAGGGTGATCTCCCCGGTCATGGCCACGTCGGCGCGCACCGGGTTGCCGGTCAGGCTGGAGACCAGGGCGGTACACATGGCGATACCGGCGCTCGGGCCGTCTTTCGGGGTCGCCCCCTCCGGCACGTGCACGTGGATGTCGCGCTTCTCGTAGAAGTCGCCGTTGATGCGCAGCTTCTCGGCACGGGCCCGCACCACCGTCATGGCGGCCTGGATGGACTCCTGCATCACGTCACCGAGGGAGCCGGTGTAGGTGAGCTTGCCCTTGCCCGGCATGTTGGTGGTCTCGATGGTGAGCAGATCGCCCCCCACCTCGGTCCAGGCCAGGCCGCAGACCTGACCGATCTGGTTCTGATCGGTGGCCTTGCCGTAGTCGAAGCGCTGCACCCCGAGGAACTCCTTGAGGTTCTCCTGATTGACCAGGACATGCTTGATGCTCTTGTCCAACAGGATGCGTTTGACTGCCTTGCGACAGATCTTGGAGATCTCGCGCTCCAGGCTGCGCACCCCCGCCTCGCGGGTGTAGTAGCGAATAACGCCGATCAGCGCCGAGTCTTCGATGGTGATCTCGGACTCTTTCAGGCCGTTGCGCTGGATCTGCTTGGCCACCAGGTGCTGCTTGGCGATGTTGAGCTTCTCGTCCTCGGTGTAACCGGACAGGCGGATCACCTCCATCCGATCCAGCAGTGGACCCGGGATGTTCATGGAGTTGGAGGTGGCCACGAACATCACGTCCGACAGGTCATAATCCACTTCCAGGTAGTGATCGTTGAAGCTGTTGTTCTGCTCGGGATCCAGCACCTCCAGCAGGGCGGAGGCGGGATCGCCGCGCATGTCCGAGCTCATCTTGTCGATCTCGTCGAGCAGGAACAGCGGGTTCTTCACCCCGACCTTGGCCATCTTCTGGATGAGCTTGCCGGGCATGGAGCCGATGTAGGTGCGACGGTGACCGCGGATCTCCGCCTCGTCACGCACACCACCGAGCGCCATGCGCACGTATTTGCGACCGGTCGCCTTGGCGATGGACTGACCGAGCGAGGTCTTGCCCACGCCGGGAGGCCCGACCAGGCAGAGGATGGGGCCCTTGAGCTTGTTGACCCGCGCCTGCACCGCCAGATACTCGAGGATGCGATCCTTGACCTTCTCCAGGCCATAGTGATCCGCGTCCAGCACCTCTTGGGCCTTGGCGAGATCCTTCTTGACCTTGGAGCGGGCCTTCCAGGGCACCTGCACCATCCAGTCGACGTAGCTGCGCACCACAGTGGCTTCCGCCGACATGGGGGACATCATCTTCAACTTGGCGAGTTCGGCCAGCGCCTTCTCACGGGCATCCTCCGGCATCCCCGCCTCGTCAATCTTGCGATTGAGGGCTTCGAATTCGTCCGGGCTGTCTTCCAGCTCACCCAGCTCTTTCTGGATGGCCTTCATCTGCTCGTTGAGGTAGTACTCGCGCTGGCTCTTCTCCATCTGCTTCTTGACCCGGGAGCGGATACGCTTCTCGACCTGCAAGAGGTCGATCTCCGACTCCATCATGGCCATCAGAAACTCGATGCGCTCGGACACGGAGGCGATTTCCAGCACCTTCTGCTTGTCTTCGAGCTTGAGCGGCATGTGCGCGGCCATGGTGTCGGCCAGGCGGGCGGCATCGTCGATCGCCGAGAT
This sequence comes from Aeromonas sanarellii, assembly GCF_000820085.1. Lineage (GTDB taxonomy): Bacteria > Pseudomonadota > Gammaproteobacteria > Enterobacterales > Aeromonadaceae > Aeromonas > Aeromonas sanarellii. The sequence continues at coordinate 332,274 of NZ_CDBN01000021.1, read as the reverse complement.
CGAGGTGAGCACCTCGGGCGGGATCTTCTTGTTGAGCTTGATGTAACCTTCGAACTGGCCGATGGCGGAGCGCACCAGCACATCCTGGTCCTTCTCCTCGATGGGGGAGGATGCGATGTACTGCGCCTCGCCGACGAAGAAGTCGCGATCGTCGATCATCCGCTCGAGGCGGGCACGCTGGCTCCCTTCCACCAGCACCTTGACGGTGCCGTCCGGCAGCTTGAGCATTTGCAAAATATTGGCCACTGTCCCGACGGAGAAGATCTCCTCCACCGTTGGCTCGTCAGTAGACGCATCCTTCTGGGCCACCAGCAGGACTTTCTTGTCCTGCTCCATGGCCGCTTCCAGACAGCGAATGGATTTTTCCCGCCCCACAAAGAGTGGAATGACCATGTGGGGGTAAACCACCACGTCACGAAGAGGCAGGACGGGAATCTCGATGCGTTCTGAACGCTCTAGGTTCATATATGTCCTCTCGGCTTGTTATACCGTTGGCAAAGCGCTTGGCTGAGTATATGGGGGCGCAAAGATGAGATTCAATCGCCTTGGCCGTAAAAAGCATGAAAGGGGCAAAAAGCCCCTTTATGTGATTAAAAATCAGACAGTTACTCTGAGGCTGCGGCCTGAGTCTCGGGATTGTCGTAGATCATCAGGGGCGCGGAGTCTCCCTTGATCACCGTCTCGTCGATCACCACCTTGCTGACCCCTTTCAGGGACGGCAGGTCATACATGGTGTCAAGCAGCACGGCTTCGACGATGGATCTCAGACCGCGGGCACCGGTCTTGCGCTCCATGGCCTTGCGGGCGATGGCGTTCAGAGCGTCGTCACGGAACTCCAGCTCCACTTCTTCCAGAGCAAACAGCGCGGCATACTGCTTGGTCAGCGCGTTCTTCGGCTCTTTCAGAATCTGGATGAGAGCGGCCTCGTCCAGCTCGGTCAGGGTCGCGACCACCGGCAGACGACCGATGAACTCGGGGATGAGACCGTACTTGATGAGATCTTCCGGCTCCACCTTGGCAAAGTTCTCACTCAGGGTTGCCTTGGCATTCTTGGATTTCACCTCGGCGCCAAAACCGATGCCGGTCCCCTTGACGGAGCGCTGCTCGATCACCTTGTCCAGCCCCGCAAAGGCGCCGCCACAGATGAAGAGGATCTTGGAGGTGTCGACCTGCAGGAACTCCTGCTGCGGGTGCTTGCGACCACCTTGGGGCGGCACTGAGGCAATGGTGCCCTCGATCAGCTTCAGCAGTGCCTGCTGCACCCCTTCCCCGGAGACGTCGCGGGTGATGGAGGGGTTGTCCGACTTGCGGGAGATCTTGTCGATCTCGTCGATGTAGACGATGCCGCGCTGGGCCTTCTCCACATCGTAGTCACACTTTTGCAGCAACTTCTGGATGATGTTCTCCACGTCCTCGCCCACGTAACCGGCTTCGGTCAAGGTGGTGGCATCGGCCATGGTGAAGGGGACATCCAGCAGGCGTGCCAGCGTCTCGGCCAGCAGGGTCTTGCCGCTGCCGGTCGGGCCGATCAGCAGGATGTTGGACTTGCCCAGCTCCACGCCACCGGACTCGCTGCCGCTGCGCAGACGCTTGTAGTGGTTGTAGACAGCGACCGCCAGCACCTTCTTGGCGTACTCCTGCCCGATCACGTAGTCGTCCAGATGGGCGCGGATTTCATGAGGGGTCGGCAGGTCGCTACCATCGCGCTTGGGAGAGATCTCGCGGATCTCCTCGCGGATGATGTCGTTGCACAGCTCGACACACTCATCACATACGTAGACGGAAGGGCCAGCGATCAGCTTGCGCACTTCATGCTGGCTTTTGCCGCAGAAAGAGCAATACAGCAGCTTGTCGCCCTCACCCTTGCGTTTCTCTGTCATTCAGCGACCTCGTTTTATCAATAGAGGATGGATCGTCCTGTTGAGTTTACAACAGGACGGGATACCCTGCTCAGCCGCGCTGGCTCAGGATGCCGTCAACCAGACCATAGGCCACGGCCTGCTCCGCCGACATGAAGTTGTCACGGTCGGTGTCGCGCTCGATGGTGGCCATGTCCTGGCCGGTATGGAACGCCAGACGATCGTTCAGGGTATTCTTGATTTTCAGGATCTCCTGGGCATGGATCTGGATGTCAGAAGCCTGACCCTGGAAGCCGCCCAGCGGCTGGTGGATCATCACACGGGCATTGGGCAGGCAGAAACGCTTGCCCTTGGCGCCACCGGCCAGCAGGAAGGCCCCCATGGAGCAGGCTTGCCCCATGCAGACGGTGCTGACATCCGGTTTGATGAACTGCATGGTGTCATAGATGGACATACCCGCAGTGACGGCGCCACCTGGCGAGTTGATGTAGATGCTGATGTCCTGATCCGGATTCTCGGACTCCAGGAACAGCAACTGGGCCACCACCAGGTTCGCCATGTGGTCCTCGACCTGTCCGGTCAAGAAGATCACCCGCTCCTTGAGCAGACGGGAATAGATGTCGTAGGAACGCTCACCCTTAGCCGTCTGCTCGACCACCATAGGGATGAGCGCATTGCGTGGGGATTCAGTCACATCGTTATAGTTCTTGTACATAAGGCATTGTCCCTAAAATAAAATGGCCCGAGTGGAGATCACACGAGCCATTATACTTAACAGTTTTGACCTTAAGTCAAATGTTCTTAGGCAGCGGCACCGGACTTGTTGATCACTTCGTCGAAGGCCACTTCTTTCTCGGTCACTTGCGCCTTGGACAGGATCAGATCGATGGCTTGATCTTCAATGGCCAGGTTGCGCACGCCGTTCAGCATCTGCTCGTTCTGCTGGTAGTACTCGATCACTTCCTTCGGATCTTCGTAGGCAGTGGCCATGGACTCGATGATGCTGGTCACACGGGCTTCGTCAGCCTTGATCTCGTTGGTGCGGATCACATCGCCCAGCAGCAGGCCAACGCGTACGCGACGTTCGGCCTGGGCCTGGAACAGCTCGGCCGGCAGCTCGGGGGCGTTGCCGCCCTGGAAGCCACCGAAACGCTGCAGAGCCTGCTGACGCAGGGTGTCGATTTCCTGGGCAACGGCAGCCTTCGGCAGATCGATCTGGTTAGCTTCAACCAGGCCGTTTAGCACCTGCTCTTTCACGCTGTTTTTCAGGGCCTGGGCCAGTTCGCGTTCCATATTCTTGCGCACTTCGGCTTTCAGCTCTTCAACGCTGCCGCTCTCGATGCCGAAACGCTTGACGAACTCTTCGGTCAGTTCGGGCAGGATCTGCTCTTCAACCTTGTGCAGCTTGGAAGCGAACTTGGCAGCCTTGCCCTTCAGGGCTTCGGCGTGGTAGTCGGCCGGGAAGGTCACGTCGATGGTGAACTCGTCGCCCGCTTTCTTGCCCAGAATGGCGTCTTCGAAGCCCGGGATCATGCGACCGGCGCCCAGTTCCAGCGTGAAGCCTTCGGCCTTGCCGCCGTCAAACTCTTCACCGTCGATGGAGCCGACGAAGTCCAGGGTCACGCGCATGCCGTTGGCGGCAACTGCGTCAGTTTCGGACCAGGTGGCGTGCTGCTTGCGCAGGGTGTCGATCATGTTGGCCAGATCGGTATCCTTGACGGAGGCAACCGGCTTCTCGACCTTGATGCTCTCCAGACCGGCGATCTCGAACTCCGGGTACACTTCGAAGGTAGCGGTGAATTCGAAGTCCTGGCCTTCCTTGATCTCTTTCGGATCCATGGTCGGCGCACCGGCCGGGCTCAGTTTGTTCTCGATGATGGCCTTGATGAAGTTGTTCTGCATCATTTCATCGGCAACACGGGCGTGAGCCATGGCACCGAACATCTTCTTGATGATGGCAACCGGAGCCTTGCCAGGACGGAAACCGTCGATGCGACGAGTCTTGGCCAGGCCATTCAATTCTTTGCGCACGGCGGCGTCAACGGTAGCGGCCGGTACAGTGATGGTAAGACGGCGTTCCAGACCCTGGGTTGTCTCTACAGAAACTTGCATTCTTTTACCTCGTTCAACTCAGCACTGTGTGCTGACCCTTTATTGCCCCCGGGCGAACCCGGAGTCTTCCTGTTTATAAAGACAACGACTGTCTTTGTGATGAGAAAATATGACGCGACATTATAGCGGCGTGCAGTGGTCGCGTCGAGCCGCACGTCCCCCATCCGGGGCACAGACAGCACAATTTGCGCAAGACTTTCTCCTATATGGGGAAGCCTTGCACCGAGTTCAAGCAATCGATCCGCAATAATTTGCACTGGCTCACTCTTTTTCACGGCGAACGGGCCATTTTGATCGCCATCCTGCCCCAATCGACCGCCAAAATGGCGTGTTGCGACCCAAATTGTCCACCTTCTCGCCTGTGCCATTGCGTCCCCCGGCAGGGCTCGCTATGGTGACAACCAATTAACGTGCTGTTGGAGTCACCCACATGTCCTTTTTCCGCTTCTTGTTCAATCTGCTCTGGTTCGTACTGGGAGGCGTCTTCATGGGGCTGGCCTGGTGGCTGGCGGGGCTGCTCTGCTTCGTCTCCCTCATCGGGATCCCCTGGGGGCGCGCCTGCTTCGTCATCGGCACCTTCACCTTCTTCCCGTTTGGCAAGCAGGCGGTAAGCCGCAAGGCCATGACGGGCCAGAGCGACATCGGCACCGGCGCGCTCGGGATGATCGGCAACATCCTCTGGTTCGTGCTGATCGGTGTCTGGCTCGCCATCGGCCACATCGCCTCGGCGCTGGCCTGTTTCGTCACCATCGTCGGCATCCCGTTCGGCATCCAGCATCTCAAGCTGGCGCTCATCAGCCTGGCCCCCATCGGCCAGATGATAGTGACCAACCATGAGGCGGAGTCGGGCCGCTATATTCGCTGAGGGCGATGCCTGGAACCGAAAAAAAGGGCAGACTAGGGTCTGCCCTTTTCATTTCCCAGTTCGAGGCCCCCATGCTCCCCAGCCACTTCTTCGCCAACCTCTCCCGCATGCGGCTCATCTACCGCTGGCCGCTGATGCGCAACATCCAGCCCGAGAACATCGCCGAGCACAGCCTGCAGGTGGCCATGGTGGCCCATGCCCTCGGCGTCATCGGCAACCGGCTGTTCGGCGGCCATGTCGATGCCGATCGCGCCGCCGTCATGGCCCTCTACCACGACGGCAGCGAGGTGCTGACCGGGGATCTGCCCACCCCGGTCAAGTATTTCAATCCCGAGATTGCCCGGGAATACAAGAAGATCGAGCTCGCGGCCGAGCAGCGCCTGCTGGGGATGCTGCCGCCTGAGCTGGTGGAGGATTTTCGCCCCCTGCTCGACTCGGCAGCCCAGGATGACGACCTCGCCCGACTGGTGAAGGACGCCGACACCCTCTGCGCCTACACCAAGTGCCTGGAGGAGTTGAGCGTCGGCAACCGGGAGTTCGAGCCGGCGCGCAAGCGCCTCGAACAGATGCTGACCGAGCGGATGAACCCGCCCATGCGCTACTTTATCGATGTCTTTGTGCCGAGCTTCTCGCTTCCCCTGGACGAGCTGAACGCCCATTGACCCCCGCAAATGCGAAGGGCCCGTCGGCAATGCCGGCGGGCCCTTCTTTATTTTGACACCGTGGTGGTGTCCGGATCAGTGTCCCAGCTCCCGCGACGGCACCAGGCCGCTCGCCCGCCAGGCGGGGTAGAGGGTCGCCACCAGGCTCATCAGGATGGCCGCACCTGTCACTATGCCCACGTCCTGCATGTGCAGCTCGGTGGGCAGGAAGTCGATGAAGTAGATGTCCGGGTTGAGGAAACGGTGGCCGATCACCCCTTCGATGGCGCCCAGGATCTGGGTCAGCTTGCTGGAGAGCAGGCCGCCGAGCAGGGCGCCCAGGAGGGCACCCGCCACCCCGTTCACCATGCCCTGGATGACGAAGGTGAGCCGGATCTGGCCGGGACTCGCCCCCATGGTCTTGAGGATGGCGATTTCGCTGCGCTTCTCGTTCACCGCCATCACCAGGGTGGAGACGATGTTGAAACAGGCCACCGCCACCACCATCAGCATCACCACGTACATCACGGTGCGCACCATCTGGATGTCCTGATAGAGATAGCCCTGGCGGCTCATCCAGCTGCTGATGTAGACGTAGTGCGGGAATTTCTGGGCCGCCGCCACCGTGATGGACTGCGCCTTGAGCACGTCGCTCACCTTGAGGCTGAAGCCCTCCACGGCGCTACCCATGCCGGTGATGGCCTGGGCGTCGGCCAGATGCATGAAACCGAGCAGGCCGTCGAGCTGGCCGCCGATCTCGAGCAGGCCCACCACCTTGAGCACCTCCCGCTTCGGGTTCTTGATGCCGGTAGCATCGCCCCCCTGGGGCAGCAGCAGGGCGACCGAGTCCCCTATCTTGACCCCCAGCTTGTCGGCGATGGTCTTGCCGAGGATGAGGCCGTGCTCGCCCGCCTGCAGTTCGCGAAAGCCTCGCCCCGTCATGTACTTGCCCGCATCGGACAGATTGGCCTCGAGCTCGGGCAGCACGGCACGCACCTGCACCCCCTTGATCGCCGAGCCGTGCTCCAGCAGGCCGTCCAGGCGAATGACGGGGGCAGCCGCCTCGATCCCCGGCTGGGCCAGCAGGTAATCTCTGAGCCTCGGCCAGTCCGGCAGCGGCGCCTCCATGCCGATGAGCTCGCCGTGGGGCACCACGGAGAGCACCCGGTTCTTGAGCTCCCGCTCGAAGCCGTTCATGGCGGAGAGCCCCAGGATCAGCGCCATCACCCCGAGGGCGATGCCGATGAGGGAGGAGGCCGAGATAAAGGCGATGAAACCGTTGCGACGGCGGGAGCGGCTGTAACGCAGGCCCAGGAAGAGGGGCAGCGGCTTGAACATCAGGCGACCTCCGCCATGATGCCGCTCACCAGGGTCACCCGCCGGTGCAGCTTGGCGGCCAGGCTCAAGTCATGGGTGACCACCACGAACGCCGTGCCGAGCTCGCGGTTGAGCTCGCACAGAAGCTCGTAGACGGCGGTGGCGCTGGCGTGGTCCAGGTTGCCGGTGGGCTCGTCCGCCAGCACTAGGCTGGGCTCGTTGACCAGCGCCCGGGCGATGGCCACCCGCTGGCGCTCGCCGCCGGAGAGCTCGGACGGACGGTGGTGGAGGCGATGGGAGAGCCCCACCCGTCCCAGCATCCTGCTCGCCTTCTCGGTGGCGACCGCCACCGACTCACCGGCGATCAGCAGCGGCATGGCGGCATTTTCCAGCGCGCTGAACTCGGAGAGCAGGTGGTGGAACTGATAGACGAAACCCAGCTCCTGGTTGCGGAATCTGGCCTGGGTACGGCTGTCCCAGCCATGGATGTCCTGCCCCTTGAACAGCACGGTGCCGCTGGAGGGGTTGTCCAGCGCCCCCATCAGGTGCAGCAGGGTGGTCTTGCCCGAGCCCGAGCTCCCCACCACCGCCAGCATTTCGCCGGGGGCGACACAGAGATCGATCCCCTTGAGCACCTGGGTCTCCAGATTGCCCTCTTTGTAGACATGGTTGAGGGCCTGGCAGCGCAGCAGCGGCTCACGGGACTGGGGTTGATTCATACAGGGGACTCCACATATACCAGTCACGACGCCGGCACTCGCACCGGGGGTCGCAACAGAAGACGAATGATTCACGGCACTATTCATAACGCAGTGCCTCGGCCGGTTTTACCCGGGCCGCACGGGCAGCCGGATAGAGGGTGGCACTGAAGCTGAGCAGCACGGCTCCCAGCAGGATGGTCACCACCTGGGCCGGTTCGACGATGACCGGCAGACCGGCCCCGCCGGCCGCCATATAGAGGTTGAGCCCCAGCCCATCGAGCAGGGGGTTGAGACCGAGACAGAGCGCCAGCCCAGCAAGGCCGCCCACCAGGGCGCCGATGACGCCGCTCGACGCCCCCAGCACCATGAAGATCTTGACGATGCCGGACTCGCTCATGCCCATGGTGCGCAGTATGGCCACCTCCCCTTCCTTGTCGGTGACCACCATCACCAGGGCGGAGAGGATGTTGAAGGTGGCGACCGCGATGATGAGCACCAGCATCAGCCCCATCATGCGCTTCTCCATGGCCACCGCCTGGAACAGCTCGCCGCGCTCGCGGCGCCAGTCCTGCCACTCCAGCCCGTCCGGCAGGACGGTCTTGATCACCTCGTCGGCGGCGAAGGGATCGTCGAGCCAGAGGCGAATGCCGCCTACCTGGTCCGCAGGCAGGCGCAGCATGCGCTGGGCATCCCCCAGGGCGATGAGCGCCACCTGGCTGTCCACGTCCGCACCGACCCCGAAGATGCCGGAGACGGTGAAGAGGCGCTGGGCCGGGACTCGGCCAAAGGGGGTAAAACGGGTGCCTTCGGTCAGGATGAGGCGCACCTGGTCGCCAATGGAGACCTTGAGCCGGTTGGCCACCCCCTGCCCCAGTACGATGTGGTATTCACCGCGCTGCAGGCTGTCCAGGCGCCCCCCCAGCATCTGGGTGTGCAGGATGTCATCCTTGGGCCAGCGGGCCGGATCGATGCCCTGCACGCTGACGCCGGTGAGCTGGCCCGGGCTTTGCAGCATGCCTTCGCTGTCGAGCATGGGCGCCGTGGCCACCACGTGGGGCAGCCCGGCCAGATCGGGCAGACCCTCTGGCTCGGCCGCCATGCGCCCGGCCTGGTTGGTCACCACCACATGGGGGATCACCCCGAGGATCCGCCCCTTGAGCTGTCCCTCGAATCCGTTCATGACCGAGATGACCACCATAAGCGCGGCGACCCCGATGGCGATGCCAAAGGTGGAGAACAGGGAGATAAAGGAGACGAAGCGGTTACTGCGTCGCGAGCCTGCGTAACGCAGGCCGATGGCCAGCGAGAGTGGCTGAAAAAGTCCGGTCTTCAAGGATATCTACGTTGCCAACAAAATAAGATGCCGGATAATAGGGTCTGTTGACGCTTCAACGCAAGCCGCGTCGCTGCGGCAAGTGGCGCCGGATCCGGTGCAGGACGCAGGCGGTGGCCGCTCCCTCACCGGGTTTTGCAACCCTCCCTGGCGCCATGATCCGCGCCTTTTGCCAGGGACGGGCCCCGTGACGGCCCGCTCGGGCACGCCAGCCCCGCGTCGCGATGAAACGCCAACGGCCCCTACCGCGACATCGTTAAGACAACAAGGGATAGCCCCATGCAGGAACAGTTCTTCAGCGTCACCCATGCCATGCCGGTCAATGTGATCCCCATGCCGGCCGACTTCCACCTGCCGACGCTGGAGGCCCTGGAGGCCGAGTTGCCCGAGCCCTTTCGCATCGCCTCCGCCATCACCTCCATCGACCTGGTCAGCAGCCGCCTGATCCGCAACCAGAACGAATCCATGCACGATCTGGTGGAGATCATCAACCAGCAGTCCCGCAAGATCGACATGATCATGGGCTATGTGCTGGCGGCGCAGGATCATCCCGAGCATCGCTTCCATACCCTGCGCTTCGGTGCCGGCCAGCTCACCTACCTCCATCCGCGCCAGGGCCACGGGGAACCGCCGGCACTGCACCAGATAGTGCGGCTCAAGATCTTCCTGCGGGAGGAGGCCTCCGCCGTCTACTGCTATGGCGAGGTCAAGCAGCGGGAGCCCGGGGAGCACGGCACCCACGTGGTGCTCGACTACGTGCGGATCCGCGAGGATGACCGGGAGCTGCTGGTGCGCGCCAGCCTCCACGTGCAGTCAAAACAGCTCAAGCTGCGTGCCCAGGAGCGCCAGCGCTAATCCGTCCACGCCAACAAACACGCCAACGCCAGAAAGAATCCCATGATGCCAATGACACTCCCCGCCTTGCCCGCCAAGGCGGGCCAGAAGTTAACGTTCGGCCAGCTGATCGGCAGCAGCCTGGCACTGGTCGCCGCCCGCCTCACCCGGGAGGTTCGCCGCCCCGTTCTGCTGGTGACCGCAGATACCCCGAGCGCCCTGCGCCTCGAACAGGAACTCGGCTTCCTGCTGGCCGATCAGGATTGCCCCGTGCTGCTGTTCCCGGACTGGGAGACCCTGCCCTACGACAGCTTCTCCCCCCATCAGGACATCATCTCCCAGCGGCTCGAGACCCTCTACAGGCTGCCGCAGATGAGCCACGGCGTGCTCATCGTACCCATCTCCACCCTGATGCTGCGCACGGCCCCCCAGGCCTACCTCGACAAGTACAGCCTGATGGTGACAAGCGGCCAGCGCCTCAACCTGCAGCAGTTGCGGGGGCGCCTCGCCGAGGCGGGCTATGTGGCGGTGGAGCAGGTACTGGAGCACGGCGAGTTCGCCGCCCGCGGCTCCCTGCTGGATCTCTTCCCCATGGGGAGCAGCCGCCCCTATCGCATCGACTTCTTCGACGACGAGGTGGACAGCATCCGCCCCTTCGATCCCGAGAGCCAGCGCTCCAGCGAGCCGGTCGAGTCGGTGAGCCTGCTGCCCGCCCGGGAGTTTCCCACCGACGAGGGGGCCATCGAGCTGTTTCGCGGCCAGTATCGGGAGCAGTTCGAGATCTCCCGTGCCGAGGGCTCCGTCTATCAGGAGGTGAGCAAGGGACGCTGGCCCGCCGGCATCGAGTACTACCTGCCGCTCTTCTTCCAGCAGACCGCCAGCCTGTTCGACTATCTGCCGCCGAACACCCTGCTGCTCACCGTGGGGGAGATCTACCCCGCGGCCCAGCGCTTCTGGAACGACATCGGCCAGCGCTATGAAGACAGGCGCTGGGACAACACCCGTCCCCTGCTGCCGCCCCAGCACATCTACCTGCCGGTGGAGCAGCTCTTCGCCGCCCTCGGCGACTATGGTGCCGTACGCCTGCAGGAGGCGGCCGGTGACGGCGGCGCGGGCCAGCACGATCTGCCCCTCGCTCCCCTGCCCGACCTGCAGCTCGATCACAGCAAGGAGCAGCCCCTGCTGGCCCTCGGCCAGTTCCTGCAAGGCTTTGCCGGACGCACCCTGTTTGCGGTGGAGTCCGAGGGGCGGCGCGAGGGGCTCGGGGATCTGCTCGCGCGGATCAACCTGCAACCCCGGGAGTTTGCCTCCCTCGATGCCTTCCTCGGTAGCGAGGCGCGCCACGGGCTCCTGGTCTGCCCCCTTGAGCGGGGCTTCCTGTTGCAGGAGCCGGGGCAGGAGGCGCTGGCCCTCATCACCGAAACCGAGCTGCTGGGCGGCAAGATCCGCAGCAAACGGCAGCGGGACAAGAGCAAGAACCTGAGCTCGGATGCGGTGATCCGAAACCTGGGCGAGCTGACCCAGGGCCAGCCTGTGGTGCATCTCGATCACGGGGTCGGCCGCTATCTGGGGCTGGAAACCATAGACGCCGGCGGCCTGCCCACCGAGTTCCTCACCCTGGAATACGCCGGCGGCGACAAGCTGTTCGTGCCGGTCACCAGTTTGCACCTTATCAGCCGCTACACAGGTTCCGACAACCCGCCCAGCCACAAGCTAGGCGGCGAGGCCTGGGTCAAGGCGCGGCGCAAGGCGGCCGAGAAGGTGCGCGACGTGGCGGCCGAGCTGCTCGACGTCTATGCCCACCGCGCGGCGCGCGCCGGCTTTGCCTTCAAGCACGACCGCGAGGCCTACCGCCAGTTTGCCGCCGGCTTCCCATTCGAGGAGACCGAGGATCAGCTGGGCGCCATCAACGCCGTGCTCGGCGACATGTGCCAGGCCAAGAGCATGGACCGCCTGGTATGCGGCGACGTGGGCTTCGGCAAGACGGAGGTGGCGATGCGGGCGGCCTTCGTGGCGGTGCACGGCGGCAAGCAGGTGGCCGTGCTGGTGCCCACCACATTGCTCGCCCAGCAGCACTACGACAACTTCCGCGATCGCTTCGCGAACTGGCCGGTGCGGGTCGAGGTGCTGAGCCGCTTCCGCTCCGCCAAGGAGCAGACCGGCGTCTTGAAAGAGCTGGCCGATGGCAAGGTGGACATCATCATAGGCACCCACAAGCTGCTCGGCTCGGAGCTCACCTTCAAGGATCTCGGCCTGCTCATCGTCGACGAGGAGCATCGCTTCGGGGTGCGCCAGAAGGAGAAGATCAAGGCGCTGCGGGCCGACGTGGACATCCTCACCCTCACCGCCACCCCCATTCCGCGCACCCTCAACATGGCGATGTCCGGCATGCGGGATCTCTCCATCATCGCCACCCCGCCCGCCAAGCGGCTCGCCATCAAGACCTTCGTGCGCCAGCACGAGCCGGCTGTGGTGCGCGAGGCGGTGCTGCGGGAATTGAAGCGCGGCGGTCAGGTCTACTACCTGCACAACGACGTGGAGAGCATCGAGAAGTGCGCCGCCGATCTGGCGGAGCTGGTGCCAGAGGCGCGCATCGGCATCGCCCACGGCCAGATGCGCGAGCGAGACCTCGAGCGCATCATGTCGGACTTCTACCACCAGCGCTTCAACCTGCTGGTCTGCACCACCATCATAGAGACCGGCATCGACGTGCCGAGCGCCAACACCATCATCATGGACAGGGCGGATCACTTGGGATTGGCCCAGCTGCACCAGCTGCGGGGCCGGGTCGGTCGCTCCCACCACCAGGCCTATGCCTACCTGCTCACCCCCCATCCCAAGCTGATGACCAAGGATGCGGCCAAGCGGCTGGAGGCCATCGCGTCGCTGGAAGATCTCGGCGCCGGTTTTGCGCTGGCCACCCACGATCTGGAGATCCGCGGCGCCGGCGAGCTGCTCGGCGACGATCAGAGCGGCCAGATCGAATCGGTGGGTTTCACCCTCTACATGGAGATGCTGGAGCAGGCGGTGGAGGCGCTGAAACATGGCAAGGAGCCTTCCCTGGAGCAGCTCATGAGCCAGCACACCGAGGTGGAGCTGCGCCTGCCCGCCCTCTTGCCGGACGACTACATCCCGGACGTCAACATGCGTCTGTCCATGTACAAGCGCATCGCCAGCGCGGCGGACGAGCAGGAGCTGCGCGAACTCAAGGTGGAGCTCATCGATCGCTTCGGCCTCTTGCCGGAACCGACCAAGACCCTCATGGAGCTGGCCGCCTTCCGCCAGCGCGCCACGGCGCTGGGCATTCGCCGGGTGGAGATGAGCGAGCGCGGCGGCTATCTGGACTTCACCCAGGAAACCAGGGTCAATCCGGCCTATCTGGTCAAGCTGCTCTCGGAGCAGCCACGCATCTACAAGATGGACGGGCCGACCCGGCTGCGCTTCCAGGTGCCGACCCAGGACAGGGTCATGAGGCTCAAGCTGGTGGACGGACTGCTGGCGGATCTCGCCAGTCACGCCAGCCACTGAGGTGGCGGTGATGGAGCGGCGAGCCGCTCGCCCAAATAAAACGGGAGCCCTGAAGGCTCCCGTTTTTTTACCTACGATTCATCGTCCGCGGATCACGCCTGGCTGGCCGGGTCCTCGTGGGCGGAGAACTCCCGCATGAAGGCCTCGGCCCGCTCGACCATCTTGGTGGACCCCACGAAATAGGGGGTGCGCTGGTGCAGGGCGGTGGGCTGGATATCCATGATGCGGCCGAAGCCGTCTGAGGCCTTGCCACCCGCCTGCTCCACCAGGAACGCCATGGGGTTGCACTCGTAGAGCAGGCGCAGCTTGCCGTTCGGAGAGTTGGTGCCGGACGGATAGATGTAGATGCCGCCCTTGAGCAGGTTGCGGTGGAAATCGGAGACCAGGGAGCCGATGTAACGGGAGGTGTAGGGCCTGTGGGTCGCCTCGTCACGCTCCTGGCAGTATTTCAGGTATTTCTTCACCCCGTCCGGGAACTTGATGTAGTTGCCCTCGTTGATGGAGTAGATCTTGCCCTCTTCCGGAATGCGGATGTTCTCGTGGGAGAGGCAGAAGCAGCCGATGGAGGGGTCGTAGGTAAAGCCATTGACGCCAAAGCCGGTGGTGTAGACCAGCATGGTGGAGGAGCCGTAGACCACGTAACCGGCCGCCACCTGGCGGTGGCCCGGCTGCAGGAAGTCCTCCAGGGTGACCCCGGAGCCCGGCTTGCTGACCCGGCGATAGATGGAGAAGATGGTCCCGACCGAGACGTTGACGTCGATGTTGGAGGAGCCGTCGAGGGGATCTATCAGCACCACGTACTTGGAGTGACGGGAGAGCTCGGAATCGAAGGAGACGAAGTCTTCCTCCTCTTCGGAGGCCATGCCGCACACTTCGCCACGGGCTTCCAGCGCCGCCTTGAAGCGCTCGTTGGCGTAAACGTCCAGCTTCTGCTGCACCTCCCCCTGCACGTTTTCGGCCCCCATGGAGCCGATGATGTCCGCCAACCCCGCCTTGTTGATCTCCCGGTTCACCACCTTGGCGGCCAGGCGGATGGAGCTGAGCAAGGAGGTCAGCTCGCCGGTCGCGGTCGGGTAGTCCGCCTGCTTTTTGACGATGAACTCGCCCATGGTGATCATGTTTCGCATTCTTGTTCCTTTAAGATCGTTTCCGTTGGCCGTTGAAAACGTTTGCAAGTGTCGGCAAAAAAAGTGCCGATCCCCGGCAGCGTTGTTTTGTAACCTAATGTAACGCCTGTTTTTTGTTTTTGCAGCGAATTAAGGCGGCGCATAAATCGCCAGAAAGCCCGCCATGGCTGGAACATTCGCCGAAAAAATCGGGTTCATTCGACCTCTATGGTCATGTTAATTCGTGACAAGAATGCACCTGGTCGTCGTCTCTCTCCATCTCCCCCCCATACAGTCCCCTCCCGGCTCCGCCTGTTGGGAGCCTCTTGAGATCTCCCCCTCAATCCCGCACACTGGCCAGGCTTTGGAAGCAAAAAAACATAAGGATATTCAATGAAAAGGACTCTCATTGCCGGCGCGGTTGCCGCCCTGCTCGCCCTCCCCTCCCTGGCCGCCCAGGTGCCTGAAGGCACCCAGCTTCTGCCGGATGCCCAGCAAGTCTTCGTGCGCAACATAGGCACAGAGCCTGCTTCCATCGATCCCCAGATGGTGGAAGAGAGCGCGGGCAGCGACGTCGTCAACGATCTGTTCGAGGGGCTCTACACCCTGGATGGCAACGGCAAGCTGCAGGCGGCCGGCGCCCTTGGCTACGAGCTCGACGCCACGGGCACCGTCTACACCTTCAAGCTCAGACCCGATGCCAAATGGTCCAACGGCGAGCCGGTGACGGCGGCAGACTACGTCTATGGCTGGCAGCGGGCGGCGGATCCCAGGAACGCCTCCAACTACGCCTGGTTCATCGAGCTGACCGGCGTCACCAACGCCAGCGAGGTGGTGCAGGGCAAGGCCAAACCCGATGCCCTGGGGATCAAGGCGCTCGATGATCACACCCTGCAGATCACCCTGAAAAACCCGGTCCCCTTCTTCCTGAAGACCCTCTCCCACTACACCACCTTCCCGGCGCCCAGGGCGACCATCGAGAAGTTCGGTCATGAGTGGGTCAAGCCGGGCAACATCGTCTCCAACGGCGCCTTCGCCCTCAAGGAGTGGACCCCGAACGAGCGCCTCATCGCCGAGCGCAACCCCCACTACTGGGACAACCAGCACACAGTGCTGAACAAGGTGGTCTATCTCGAGATCGTCTCCGATACCGCGGCCTACAACCGCTATCGTGCGAGCGAGCTGCACTACACCACCTATCCCCTGGAGCAGTATCAGCAGATCAAGCGCCAGAGCCCGGACGAGCTGGTCAGCGCCCCCCTGCTCGCCACCTACTACTACGTCTTCAACACCCAGCGCAAACCCTTCGACGACGTCAGGGTGCGCAAGGCGCTCTCCCTGGCCATCGACAGGGACACCATCACGGAGAAGATCCTGGGACAGGGTCAGCTCTCGGCCTTCAGCCTGACCCCGCCGAGCGTGGACGGCTTCGAGCTCAAGCGCCCGGCCAGCGAGCTGATGAGCAAGGAGGAGCGCATCAAGCAGGCCAAGGCGCTGCTCGGCGAGGCCGGATACGGCCCGGACAAGCCGCTTGAGGTGGACATCCTCTACAACACCAACGAGGGGCACAAGAAGATAGCGCTGGCCATCTCCTCCATGTGGAAGCACAACCTGGGGGTCAAGGCGGAGCTCAACAACATGGAGTGGAAGACCATGGTGTCGGCCCTGAACGAAGGGGATTTCGGGGTCAGCCGCTACTCCTGGAACGGGGACTACAACGATGCCTCCACCTTCCTCGACATCATGACCTCCAGCAGCAGCGCCAACAGCGGCAAGTGGTTCAACAAGGAGTACGACGCCCTGCTGGCCAAGGCCCATGACGCCAAGGATCCGGCCGAGCGCAACCGGCTCTATCAGCAGGCGGAGGTGCTGATCGACAAAGAGGCCCCCATCGCCCCCGTCTACTTCTACGTGAAATCCCGGCTGCTCAAGCCCAATGTCAAGGGCTACCCCTATCAGAACCCGCAAGACCTGGTCTATGCCAAGGATCTCTATCTGACGGCGCAATAAACCGCCCCGGAATCGCAAAAGACCGCCTTCGAGGCGGTCTTTTTTATCTCAGTCTTCCTGACAGCTCGCCATCGCCAGCCGGGCCCGCCTGCGCACCCTCACGGGCCTGACCAGCAACTGGGCCAGCAGGACCCCCAGCAGGGTCATGCCGCCCCCGATGAGGTGATAGCTGGTGAGCCGCTCCCCGAGCCAGCTGATGGCGAGCGCCGCCGTCATCACCGGCAGCAGGTTCATGAAGATGGCGGTGCGGCTCGCCCCGAGCAGGGCGATGCCCTGCATCCAGAGCCAGGGGGAGAGGGCCGAGGTCGGGATCCCCGCATAGAGGATGAGCCAGAGGGCGCTGCCATCCGGCCAGTGCCCGTCCACCAGCAGATAGAAAGGAGTGAGGAACAAGAGGCTGCAGAGCACCTGACCGTAGAGCATGGACCAGTTGTCCAGACCCAGATCCCAGCGTTTGAGCAGCACGCTGTAGAGCGCATAGGTGGCCGCCGAGAGCAGCATGTAGACGGAGCCGATATGAATGCCTTGGGTCAGCAGCCGGGCCGGATCCCCCTGCCCCAGCAGGATGCCTAGCCCGAAGAGGGAGATGACGCCCCCGAGCAGGGCGCCCCAGGTGGGCCGTTCGCGCAGCAGCCAGATGCTGAGCAGCACCGTCATCAGCGGAGTCAGACCCATCATCAGCCCGATCTCGGTGGCCCCCAGGGTCTGGGCCGCGTAATAGCCGAAGGTCTGGTTCAGCACCATGCCGAGCAGGGCCAGCACCGCCAGCTGGTAGAAACCGGCCCGCAACCTGGCACGATCCCGCCAGGCCCGATGGGCCAGAAACGGGGTCAGCACCAGGGCCGCCACCATCCAGCGCGACCAGGCCAGAGCCGCCGGCGAGAGCACGCCCACCGCCAGCTTGCTGACGATGCCGTTGCCGGCCCAGATGGCCATGCAGGAGAAGGGAAACAGGAAGGCGGTGTGCATCGCGATATCCAGAGAAAGGGGGCGGGTATTTCGCGGGAGTATAGAGAGGCAAACGGGATAAGCAAGCGCTCTGATGCAGGGGCGACGATGTTGCGTCAGCCTGGATGAAGGCGGCCCTCCCGGTCTTCCCCAGGGCCATCACGCATCATGCCCGCACTGGGGCGGGCATGATGGGGGAAGAGGGTCAACCCTGGGTGCCTCAGGCGGCATCCATATGAAGCCTCGAAATCAGCTCGTTGACCTCGAGCACCGTCTGGCGATGGGGAATGTCGGCCTGCAGCGGCATCATCAGCAAACCCGACTGGAAGTCGAAGCGCCCCCTGCCGTGGATATAAATGCGCCCCTTGAAGAAGGTTTTGACATGTTTCGCCACCATCAGTGGCAGGTACTTCTTGAATACTCTCATCGTTTGCAACCTCTTGCAGTTGTATCCGTATGACAGCAGCTTCTGCGAAATAATTCCGTTAAATTTATATAAAAAACCGGAAAAATCGCCTATCTCTTCCCCAAAAAACCAATCTGTAACTTTTTATTAACTTTTACCGTATTGTATGCGGTCCTTCCAGCCAGAGCAAGGCCCCTTTGCCATCTTGCCACTCGATGCAGGCCAGGCCGGAGGTGGCGAACATGGGGGCGCCCGCAGCCGGACAGAGGCTCTGCACCAGATACCCCACCAGAGGCAGGTGGCTGACCATGAGAATGTTGTCGTGCTCCGCCGCCAGCGCGGTGAGGTAGCTCGCCACAAAGGCCGGATCGCCATAGGGGGTGATCTCGCCACTCTCCTCGACCTTGAGGGCCTCGGGCAGCTCGGGGGCGATGGCCTGCCAGGTCTGTCTGGCACGCAGGTAGTTGCTGTGGATCACCAGGCTCAGGGAGCCGGTCAGCTGGGGAGCCAGCCAGCATGCCATGTGGATGGACTCTTCAATGCCTTGTTCGGTCAGTGGACGCTGTTCATCAGTCTTTGCGTTCATGCCAGCCTGGCCATGACGCATGATGTAGATTTTCATTACAACCTCGCCCAGGGGGCCTGTTTAAATAGCCGGGGGATCTTACCCCGCCATGCCGGGGGAAACAATTGCGCTACCTCTCAGAAAAGGGTTTGCCTCGTGAGATAGCGAGGTCGATAATCATGTTTAAATTCAAATAAATTCACCGCGAGTCACGCCCCAATGAGCCCATATGCCAGTCCCAACGACCATCGGCGGTATCACTATCTGGAGCTGGCTAACCGGCTCAGGGTCCTGTTGATCTGCGATCCACAGACAGACAAATCGGCCGCCTCCCTGGCCGTCAACACCGGCCATTTCGACGACCCCGTCGATCGCCAGGGCATGGCCCATTTCCTTGAGCATATGCTGTTCCTCGGTACTCGTACTTATCCCAAACCCGGCGAATATCAGCAGTTCATGAGCCGCCACGGGGGCAGCAACAACGCCTGGACCGGGACCGAGTTCACCAACTTCTTCTTCGACATCGACAACGGCTTCTTCGAGGCGGGGCTTCATCGTTTCTCCCAGTTCTTCATCTGCCCCACCTTCGCCCCCGAGTGGGTCGACAAGGAGCGCAACGCGGTCGACTCCGAATATCGCCTCAAGCTGCAGGACGACGTGCGCCGCAGCTATCAGGTGCACAAGGAGACGGTCAACCCGGCCCACCCCTTCGCCAAGTTCTCGGTCGGCAATCTGGACACCCTGGCGGATCTGCCGGGGCGGGATCTGCGCTCCGACCTCCTTGCGTTCTACGAGACCCACTACAGCGCGGATCGCATGGCGTTGGTGATGCTCTCGCCGGCCTCCATCGATACCCAGCTGGCCTGGTGTGATCGCTTCTTCAGCGCCATCCCGGATCGCCGCCTGGGCCCGCCGGCCCTGTCGGTGCCCCTCTACCGGCTCGATGATCTCGGCATCCGCATCCAGATCAAGCCGGTCAAGGAGACCCGCAAGCTGGCCCTGACCTTCCCGCTGCCGAGCGTGGATGCCCTCTACGACAAGAAGCCCCTCACCTTCCTGAGCCACCTTATCGGCTACGAAGGGGAAGGCAGCCTGCTCTCCCTGCTCAAGGGCAGGGGCTGGGTCAACCAGCTCGCCGCCGGCGGCGGCATCAGCGGCGCCAACTTCAAGGACTTTGGCGTGAGCTTCGGCCTCACCCCCCTCGGGCTTGACCATGTGGACGAGATCATCGCCGCCCTGTTCGGCTATCTGAAACTCATCGAGCGGGATGGGGTGCAGGCCTGGCGCTATGACGAGAAACGCAACGTGCTGGAGTCCGCGTTTCGCTTCCAGGAGCGGGGCCGGGCGCTGGATACCGTCTCAGGGCTGGTGCTCAACCTGTTCAGCTATGCCCCGGACGATCTGCTCCACGGCGACTACATGATGCGCGAGTTCGACGAGCCGCTGATCCGGCGCTTCCTCGCCAAGCTGACCCCCCACAACCTGAGGGTGACCATCCAGGCCCCCGAGGTGAGCACGGATCGCCTGGCCCGCTGGTATCAGACCCCCTACGGCGTGGCCACCATCACGGAGGCGGAGAAGATCCGCTGGCAACAGAGCCAGCCCGATCCCGCCCTGCACCTGCCGGCGCCCAACCCCTTCATCAGCAGCCGCCTCGACGCCCGCCTGCCGGCACTGACCGCCGACATGCCCGCCTGCCTCATCGACAGGCCAGGGTTCCGCCTCTGGCACCTGCACGAGCACCTGTTTGGGGTGCCCAAGGGCAGCCTCTATATCTCCATCGACAGCGAACATGCGGTCAGAAGCCCGCGTCACATCGCCATGGCCAGGCTTGCGGTGGAGCTGCTCACCGACCACCTCAACGCCCTCACCTACCCGGCCGAGCTCGCCGGGCTCGGGTACCAGATTTATGCCCATCAGGGAGGCTTTACCATCAACCTGAGCGGCTTTGCCGACAAACAGCCGCTGCTGCTCGACATGATCCTCGGCAACCGCACCCTGGGGTATCCGGATCCGGCGCGCTTCAGCGAGATCAAGGAGCAGCTCATCCGCAACTGGGAGAACCAGTCCAAGACCCGCCCCATCTCCCAGCTGTTCAACCAGCTCACCAGTTTGCTGCAACCCAACAACCCGCCGTTCGAGCAACTGCTGCGCCACCTGCGCACCATCGAACTTGGCGAGATGCCCGACTTCGTCTCCCGGCTCTTCGCCGAGGTGCACATCGAGACCCTGGTGCACGGCGACTGGACGGCGGCCGAGGCCCTCGAACTCGCGTCCCTGCTGGAGCGCCACCTCGGTCCCAGCAGTCAGCCCAGCGCCGAGACCCGCCGCCCCCTCATCTCCATCCAGGATAGGGGCACCCTCATTCGCGAGCAGGGCTGCGAGCACGAAGACTCGGCGCTCCTGGTCTACTACCAGTCCCGCACCACCCGGGCACGGGATCTCGCCTGCTTCACCCTGGCCAACCACATCATGTCCTCCACCTTCTTCCACGAGCTGCGCACCCGCCAGCAGCTCGGTTACGTGGTGGGGGCCGGCAACCTGCCCCTCAACCGCCACCCGGGCCTCATCTTCTATATCCAGTCCCCCGTGGCGGGGCCGCAGATCCTGCTGGACGCGGTGGAAGAGTTCATCGATCTCTTCCCGCTCGCCATGCTGGAGTTCACCGAGCAGCAGTGGCAGGACAGCAAGGCGGGCCTGCAGGCCCAGCTCAGCGAGCGGGATGCCAACCTGCGCAGCCGCGGCCAGCGGCTCTGGGTCAGCATAGGCAACAAGGATCTGGGCTTCGATCAGCGGGAGCGGGTACGCGAGGAGGTGGGCAGGCTCAGTCGCGCCGATCTGGTGCGCTTTATCACCCAGTTGCGCTCACGTACCTCGGATCGGTTGATCCTCTGCAGCTATGGCCTGGGCCACGAGCACGACGAGCGGATCACCGGCCAGTTCATCGACGACCCCAGGGCGTTTCGGCTCAATGCCGCCACCTTCGAGGCCTGATCCCGCCTCGCCCCTCCCCCGACTCTCGCTCGCCGGCAATAAAAAGCCGACCCCTGGGGGTCGGCTGGAAAAACCATAAAACAATTGCGACAGAGCCGCCAAAAGTGAACATGAGCGTGAAAATCAGACACTGGGTTGATGGTCGGCCTGAGAGTTCAAACCAGAGCCCATCAGTCGGCACCAGCAGTGATTGAGAAACAGCCTCATCTTAGGCATTCCCCCGATTTACCACGTTGATCTATGTCAAAGGAGGTAAGAAAGGGGAAGGCGCCTGTCGCTTTGTCAGGCGGGATCACAGTTTTGCCTCACCCCCTGCGGATCAGGCGATAGGCCACCTCATCGAAATAGGAGAGCTGCCCCGAGAGCACTCTGGGGTGATCCAGCTCCGCCGCCCGGCCCAGCACCTCCACGCCAAAGTCACGCTCGAACAGGGTACGCACCTCCATCTCCCCCACCGAGAACGGCGGTTGTTGCTGCTGCTCGGGTTGATACTCGAGGGTCACCAGCAGGATCTGTCCCCCCGCCTCCACCATGCGGCTCATCAGGGTCGCATACTGGCGGCGCATGGCCGTCGGCAGGGCGATGAGGGCGGCCCTGTCATAGACCAGCCGATAACGTCGACCCAGCTCGGGGGCGGCGAAAAAATCCCCCTGGTAGATGCGCAGATCCTCGTGCCGGTGGCACTGATAGGGGCCCACCTCGCTTGTCTCTGCACTCAGCTTGTTCTCGCCGAAAAACTGGGTAATGGCGAGCCCGGAGAGCTCGAAGCCATCCACCGGATGACCCTGCTCGCGCAGCCAGAGCATGTCGCGGGACTTGCCGCACAGGGGCACCAGCACGGGTTCGTCCCCCTGCTGGGCAGACCACCAGGATTGCAGCCAGCGGTTGAAGTCTGCCTGATGAAAGCCAATCCGGTTCTCTTTCCACTTCTGATGCCAAAACGCCGCTTCCATCCTCATCCTCCCGTCATCTGCAATGATGCATCACTATCACAACTTCACCGAGGCGGTGCAAGCCCCGCTCCGTCCGTCCCCACCCTTTTTGCAAAACAAGCCGTGACCTGCCTGGATAGGCCCCAGCCCCGTAGCCTTGAGAGGGATGGCTCCCGGCCGGAGGGTCATACCGCCACCGGCTCGGCCACAAGCCGGGCCAGCGCTGCGTCGAGCCGTGCGGCGATGCGCGCAAAGGAGGGGCGCTGAGGCACGGCGTCCAGCAGACACTCTTCGGCCAGACGATGAAGCGCCTCAAGATCGTCATCCCGGGCATCACAGCGCGCCAGCAGCTCCTCCAGCAGGCAGCCGAAGGCCCGTACCTCCAGGCGCTCCAACCGCCCGGCCAACACCTCATCGGCTCGGTCGTAACAGGAGGCGGCGCCAAAGTCGCCGAGCAGGACCCGGCCCTGTGCTTGTTCTTGCCCCTCTCCTTGCTCTTTGCCTTGCACAGAGTGCAACAGGTTATGGGCATAGAGATCGCCTTGCAGTATGCCCCGCCCGTGCAGATGCCGTGCGGCGCTCACCACGCCCTGCGCCAGGCTGAGCAGCGCGGCGGGTGTGAAGCGCACCCCGGCCGGATAGACATCCCGGGTGCAGGAGTCCAGGCTGGGCGGCCCCGCCAGGTTGACATAATCCGGGGGTATCAGCGCCATCACCAGCGCCGGGATCCCGGAGGGGTGATCCCCCACCCTGCCCACCACGCCGACCAGGTTGGGGTGGTAGCCGGCGGCGAGCGACACCGCCAGCTCGCAGCGGGGCAGACCGTCGCTGGTCACGGCCCCCTTGAAGAGCTTGACCGCCACCGCCTGCGTCCCCTCCTCCCCATCCAGCCCGGCACGATGGATCACGCCGGACGCCCCCTGCCCCAGCAACTCGCCCAGGGTCAGGGCAGCCCAGGGGATATCGGCCACCGAGGCGCACTGCCCCAGCCGACGCTCCAGCCTGTCGCTGAAGGGGTTGCCCGCGTAGGCGAGCCAGCTGAGGCGCGGTAGCGCCAGCAGCCAGTCGGGGAAGACCTCGAGCCGGTTGGCGGCGATGCGCAACAGCTCGAGCCGGTGGCAGTTGGCCAGGCTTGCCGGCAGCTCGCGCAGGCGGTTGCCCGAGAGCATCAGCTTTTGCAGGGCATTGCACTGGCCCAGCTCGTCCGGCAGCGACTCAATCTCGTTGTCGGTCAGAATAAGCCAGCGCAGTTTGGTGGGCAGTGATGTCGGGGAGACCACTTCAATCCGGTTGGCCTTGAAGCCCACCATGGTGAGCGCGGGGCAGCGCCCCAGCACCTCGGGCAACTCGGTGAAGCGGTTCTCGGAGCAGAAGAGAATGCGCAGTTTCTTGCATTCGGCCAAACCGTCCGGCAACTCGCTCAGTTGGTTGCCGGTGAGATCCAGCACCTCCAGCGTCTCCTTGAGGCTCAGGATCTCGGGCGGGAAAACCGTGAGTCCTTCAGCGAGTTTCAGGTGGCGGGCGCCGCAGAGTTTACCTGCACGAAGCTGTTCCAGGGTATGCATGACATCGTCTCAATCAGGGTGGCCGGCTCGCGGCCAACGGCGCCGCCGGTGGTTGGCCCGGCAGTCAAACCTGCAGTCAAAAAAAGAGGGGGCATTATAGAGAATGACGGCCGAAGATCCCCTGTTTTGTTGCCGCAAGGGCCGCCATCAGCGCGCAGCAAAGCGACGCGAGGGCAAAGAGAGCAAGATCCGGGTCGTGCCAGCGAGGGCCGGTTGCCATAGTGGGGCCTGAGCGGGGTCAAACCCAAGTGGGTTCGAACCTATTGAGAGCCGAATCCATTGGGGTTCCAACCCACTACCAACCCTGTGCGCCCGCACAACACACCAGCGAGGGAACTGCCATGTCACAACTGTCCAACAAGGTCGCCATCATCACCGGCGCCAGCTCCGGCATCGGCCGCGCCAGTGCCATCCTGTTTGCCCGGGAGGGGGCCAGCGTCGTCCTGGGTGCCCGCCGCCAGCCCGAGCTGGATGCGCTGGTGGAGGAGATCAGGGAATGCGGGGGCCAGGCGGTGAGCCTGGCGGGGGATGTGAAAAGCGAAGCTTACGCCAGCGCCCTGGTGGAGCTGGCCGTGGGGCGTTTCGGCGGGCTCGACGTTGCCTTCAACAACGCCGGCACCACGGGGACGCCGGGCAGCGTACAGGAGATGGCGCTGACCCAGTGGCAGGAGACCCTGGAGACCAACCTCACCAGCGCCTTTCTGGGGGCCAAGTACCAGATCCCCGCCATGCTTGCGCGCGGGGGCGGCTCCCTTATCTTTACCTCCACCTTCGTCGGCCATACCCTGGGGCTGCCCGGCATGGCGGCTTATGCGGCGAGCAAGGCCGGCCTCATCGGCCTGACCCAGGTGCTGGCCGCCGAATATGGGGCACAGGGGGTGCGGGTCAACGCCCTGCTGCCGGGGGGTACCGACACCCCCATGGGACGCGCCTTTACCGATACGCCGGAGAGTCTCGCCTTTGTGCAGCATATGCATGCCCTCAAGCGCCTGGCCCAACCGGAGGAGATCGCCCGCTCGGCCCTTTATCTCGCGTCCGATGCATCCAGCTTTACCACCGGCATTGCCCTGCTGGCCGATGGTGGGGTATCTATTTGTCGCACATGACCTTGTCGCCCCCAACATCCTGCGACCGCAACCTTATCGTGAGAGCGCCTTATGTCCGATTATGCCCGCATCAGTGATGCCATTGCCTTTATTGCAGGCCAGGTGGCGCGCCAGCCCACCCTGGACGAGATAGCGGCGCACGTTCACTTAAGCCCCTTTCACTTCCAGCGGCTGTTCAGCCGCTGGGCCGGGGTGACGCCCAAGCGCTATCTGCAGGTACTGACCCTGGAGCGGGCCAAGGCGCTGCTGCAGGAGTCACGCCCGCTGCTGGAGGTGGCCGATACCCTGGGCCTGAGCAGCGGCTCGCGGCTCTACGATCACTTCGTGCAGCTCGAAGCGGTGACGCCGGGCGAGTACAAGCAACGCGGCGCCGGGCTGGTCATCGATCACGGGGTGCACGACACCCCCTTCGGCCAGGCATTCGTCGCCCTGACCCCGCGGGGGGTGTGCAACTTTTCGTTTCTCGATGACCAGGCCCCAGAGGCGCCCCTGGCCGCCCTCGCCCAGCGCTGGCCAGCGGCAGAGCTTAGAGAAGCGCCATCACGCACCCAGGGGGTCATCCACACCATGTTCGATGGCAGCAAGACGCCGGATCGCCCCATCTCCTTGCACGTGAGCGGCACCAACTTTCAGATCAGCGTCTGGCGGGCGCTACTGCAGATCCCGCCCGCCAAGGTGGTGAGCTACGCCCAGGTGGCGAGCGCCGTCGGCAACCCCAAGGCCGCCCGCGCCGTGGGGCTGGCGGTGGGCGCCAACCCCGTCGCCTTGATGATCCCCTGCCACAGAGTCATCCAGCAAAACGGCAAACTCGGCGGCTATCACTGGGGCGAGACCCGCAAACAGGCGATACACGCCTGGGAAGCGGCAAGGTATGAGTGAACATGGCCTTTTTCTACTCGCCCTGATGGGGGAGAAACTGGAGTGTTGGTTGTGAGGCAGCAGACAATCAGGTAGCGCCAAACGAGCAGGATGCGATATAAAACGGGAACATTAGAAGAGTCAGGGCGCAGACAGCCCCTTTTGTTGCTTTGGCGAGGCATTGTGCTCAGCTATGTCACCCCCATCGAATTGACAAAGAGACACGTAGGGTGCAATAAGCGCAGCGCATTGCACCATTTGCTGAGCTGCTTTATGCAAGATATGAGGCACAAAATTAGCGGTGCAATTTCATTGCACCCTACGGCACTTGCTATGCGTCCAGGTCACCCAGCTCTCGCCATTTTCCACACTCAATAAGGCCCTCATCTTCGAGTTGTTCGTACATTAACCCTTTTTGCAACCAAATAAGTACTGATCGCCCATCATTTTTAAGAGGAATAATTATTTCCTCATATAGGGTCTGGCTGTCATTGAAGTGTAATTCGACTTTATTCATTACGTTTCGAGCATGAAAAAGAGCCTTCTCAATATCTGCTCTTGAAACTCCAGGAAGAGGAGAATCATATTCATCTAGAGCAACCACTAGATCGTTGTGCGCAACTCGTTTGTTACGAATTTCTCTAAATTTTTCACATGCAATTGTCAGCACTTCAAGTTCAGCATTTAATTCATCTGTGAGCTCAACATTACCGTTCCCTCTGACTTTCTCGATTAGGTAATGGAATGACAAATTGTTGTTTCCTTGCATTCTGGCCCTATCAGTTAGCTTACTCAAAGACATAACCATGTAATCAATTATCAACCACTGAAACTCTACAAAAACGCTTGAAGATGTTTTATTTATTAGCTTAATCCTACTTGAATTAGTTCCAAAAATTTGACGATATAGAGTCCACCTGTAATGAATATGATTCAGTTCTTGCTTCATTCGGTCAAATACTTTCTGAAGATGCTCATCCATATTGATTACCTTTATTTCATCTGCTCATAACATTCTGTTATGGGGGTAACATAATACAAATACCGCTATAAACCACCTTAATCACTGAAACCAGCGCATAGTAAAAATAGCACGTGTTGTGAATCCCTCTTGAACAGTTTGCTATGGCTAAATTGCACCATGGTAGATTTTTTTGTCAAAGGAAGCCTTATCGAAGCGTCGGATGTAATCTAATAACTTCACAATATGCTCATCGAACTTTTCGAAGTCTTTAAGAACTGTGATATCAAGCATGGACGACTTTTTAACATAGAAAACTATACGAGCCCAAGATTTAAAATGCTCTTCAGATAAATCAGCTGCAACTGGTAAAAGTGAAGTTAAAGCATCAATATCAATTTGGCAGTGTTGAATAAAGCTATAACGGAACGAAATTGGAGTGTTTTGAGCACTTGTAAATTCAGTCTTTAGCCTATTAAGAACGGTTTGGTTCTCGGTGTGAGATAGTCCATAGAAGCTAAAACCTTCTGGCATAGACCTAAAATTTGCGAACTCATTTATGATAAAAATAAGAAACTCTCTTAGACGCTTTTCCTTGGCTATTTTTTGTTTTGACTCTTCACGCTCTTGCCACTTGTTGAAAACAAGCAAAACTACAAACAGTTCAAAGAACACTCCTGTAAATTCTGGCAATAAGTTATCTGTATAGTGTGCCAACCCATACTTAACAAAACCATGGGTGACCAAACAAACCAATACTAACAAGCAACACCACATGATATTGGTCTTATTTAGATACTGAGAAACTTTCAAATTATCTCCGTAATTAATATTTAGCTATAACAGTGATTAGATGGTAGGCGGTACTAATCCAATACCAGAGCCTTCCGTATAACTCCGCTTCATCTTCATAAACACCTAAAAAAATCATTTTAAATCATGATATTAGCAAACTGTCACTGGTGTCAGACCGCATACGCTTCTATCCGCTGTGGCATCACCGTGCTGGTGTCAGTGCCGAATTACACCCAAGCTACCGCCCGACAGCTTCCAGTTTGCAGCCTTTAACCCACGCGGTGTCTCTGGTCTGGTTCATCGGTGACTACAAAGAGGCCATATCCAGACGGATATCCTAGCGAGCAAGAGAGACAATAAAAAGCGGAAGGTGGGCGTTTCCCAAGCCAGATCAAGAAATTACCCCATCTTGGGGGCGTATCAGCAACTCGTATCACCCTCTTGCTTCAAGATGGGGCATCCAAGCCGCGGGTATCCGGATCCATTATCCACATGGCAACTGACGGACTTGGATTGCTCCCCTCTCCTACCAGGAGAAACAACAGCCTGCCGCCATATGTGGACGCGATGGATGACGCTCCGTTGATCGACTCAGGAACTCACCACGACAACGTTGGCAACAGAGCCCTCCCCCCCTCGCCAGGGGCAAAATTTTCTCGCAAACGATTGGAAAAAGAAAAGACGCCTCAAGGGCGTCTTTTTGACAGTTTTGCATTATCGGCAAGGAAAGCGGTGAGCGCTTATTCCCATTCGATAGTCGCGGGCGGCTTGCCGGAGACGTCGTACACCACGCGGGAGATGCCGTTGATCTCGTTGATGATGCGGTTCGACACATGACCCAGGAAGTCGTACGGCAGGTGAGCCCAGTGGGCGGTCATAAAGTCGATGGTCTCGACGGCGCGAAGCGCAATGACCCAGTCGTACTTGCGGCCATCGCCCATGACGCCAACGGAGCGCACCGGCAGGAAGACGGCGAACGCCTGGCTGACCTGGTTGTAGAGGTCGGCCTTGCGCAGCTCTTCGATGAAGATGGCGTCAGCCTTGCGCAGCAAGTCGCAGTACTCTTTCTTCACTTCGCCCAGCACGCGCACGCCCAGACCCGGACCCGGGAAGGGGTGACGGTAGAGCATGTCGTAGGGCAGGCCGAGTTCGAGGCCGACGCGGCGCACTTCGTCCTTGAACAGCTCGCGCAGCGGCTCCACCAGACCCATCTTCATCTCTTCCGGCAGGCCGCCGACGTTGTGGTGAGACTTGATGACGTGGGCCTTGCCGGTCTTGCTGGCAGCGGATTCGATGACATCCGGATAGATGGTGCCCTGGGCCAGCCACTTGGCGTTCTTGAGCTTCTTGGACTCGTCGTCGAACACTTCGACGAAGACGCGGCCTATGGTCTTGCGCTTGGCTTCCGGCTCGTCGATGCCCGCGAGAGCGGAGAGGAAGCGCTCTTCGGCGTCGACCTTGATGATGTTCAGGCCGAAGTGATCGCCGAACATGTCCATCACCTGCTGGCCTTCGTTCAGACGCAGTAGACCGTTGTCGACGAAGACGCAGGTGAGGCGATCGCCGATGGCGCGGTGCACCAGCATGGCGACCACGGAGGAGTCCACGCCGCCGGAGAGGCCCAGGATCACCTCGTCGTCACCCACCTGCTCGCGGATGCGGGCAACGGCGTCGTCGATGATGGTGGCCGGGGTCCAGAGGCACTCGCAGCCGCAGATGTCCTTGACGAAGTGCTCCAGCATCCGGGCACCCTGACGGGTGTGGGTCACTTCCGGGTGGAACTGCACGCCGTAGAAGCGCTTGGCTTCGTCGGCCATGGCGGCGTGGGGGCAGGTCGCGGTCTGGGCGATGGTGGTGAAGCCGGCCGGGATCTCGGTGACCTTGTCGCCGTGGCTCATCCAGACATCCAGCAGGGCATTGCCGTTGTCGGCAATGGCGTCCTCGATGTTGCGCAAGAGCGCGCTGGTCTTGCCGGAGTGGCCCAGCACTTCGACCTGGGCATAGCCGAATTCACGCAAGTTGGAGGACTGCACCTTGCCGCCGAGCTGCTCGGACATGGTCTGCATGCCGTAGCAGATGCCGAACACCGGCACGCCGGCGTTGAACACGTACTCGGGGGCGCGCGGGCTGCCCGCCTCGGTCACGGATTCCGGGCCGCCGGAGAGGATGATGCCGCTCGGGTTGAACTCGCGGATCTGCGCTTCGGTTACATCCCAGGCCCACAGCTCGCAGTAGACGCCGATTTCACGGACGCGACGGGCGATGAGCTGGGTGTACTGGGAACCGAAATCCAGGATAAGGATGCGGTGGGCGTGAATGTCTTTAGTCATTTTATTCCTGCATCAGGCTGATGTTGTCACAAAAAGCACGGGATAAAAAAAGGGTGGAAAAACGGGGCGCAGGGCCCCGTCTTATCAGCCCATCCGGTAGTTGGGGGCTTCTTTGGTAATGGTCACGTCGTGAACGTGGGACTCTTTCATCCCGGCGCCCGAGATGCGCACGAACTCGGCCTTGGTGCGCATGTCGTCGATGGTCGCGCTCCCGGTCAGACCCATGGAGGAGCGCAGGCCGCCCATCTGCTGGTGGATGATCTCCTTGAGGCGGCCCTTGTACGGCACGCGCCCTTCGATCCCTTCCGGCACCAGCTTGTCGGCGGCGTTGTCGGTCTGGAAGTAGCGATCGCTTGAGCCCTTGGACATGGCGCCGAGGGACCCCATGCCGCGGTAGGACTTGAAGGAGCGGCCCTGGTAGAGCTCGATCTCGCCCGGCGCCTCTTCGGTACCGGCGAACATGGAGCCCACCATGACGCAGCTCGCACCGGCGGCGATGGCCTTGGCCACGTCACCGGAGAAGCGGATGCCGCCATCGGCAATCACCGGCACGCCAGTGCCTTCCAGGGCGTCCACGGCGTCGGAGATGGCGGTGATCTGGGGCACGCCCACGCCGGTCACGATACGGGTAGTACAGATGGAGCCCGGGCCGATACCGACCTTGACGGCGTTGACACCCGCTTCCACCAGCGCCTTGGCACCGGCGCCGGTGGCCACGTTGCCGCCGATGATCTGCAGGTCAGGATAGGCTTCACGGGTCGCCTTGATACGATCCAGCACGCCCTGGGAGTGGCCGTGGGAGGAGTCGATCAGCAGCACGTCCACACCGGCTTCCACCAGGGCGGCGACGCGCTCTTCGTTGCCGGCACCGGCACCGACGGCGGCACCGACCCGCAGGCGGCCACGCTCGTCTTTACAGGCGTTGGGCTTGCGCTCGGCTTTCTGGAAGTCCTTCACGGTGATCATGCCCTTGAGCTTGAAGTCGCCGTTGACCACCAGCACCTTCTCGATGCGGTGCTTCTGCATCAGGGCCACCACCTCTTCGCGAGGGGCCCCTTCACGCACGGTCACCAGACGATCCTTCTGGGTCATGATCTGTTCGACGGTCTGGGAGAGATCGATGACGAAGCGCACGTCACGGCCGGTGATGATGCCCACCAGCTGGTTGCCGTCGGTCACCACGGGGTAACCAGCGAAACCGTTCTTGTGGCTCAGCTCCTTGATCTGGGCGATGGTCATGTCAGGGCGCACGGTGACGGGGTCGCTGACGACGCCGCTCTCGTACTTCTTGACCTTGCGCACTTCGGCAGCCTGCTGCTCGATGGACATGTTCTTGTGAATGAAGCCGATACCGCCTTCCTGGGCCAGTGCGATAGCCAGACGGGCTTCGGTCACTGTGTCCATGGCAGCGGAGATCATCGGGATATTCAGCGAGATCGCAGACGTGAGCTTGGTACGCAGGTCGGCGGTATTGGGGAGAACAGTGGAGTGGGCTGGAACCAACAGTACATCGTCGAAGGTCAGCGCTTCTTTGGCAATCCTGAGCATGGCAATATCTCACCGTTGAGGAGTGGGGGTGTAAAATATTGCCGACAAATTTTACTCATGCATTGGCCGGTGGTAAAGAAGTTTTTTGAATTTTTTATGGCGTAGCCCGATTTAATAGGACCAACAGGGCAAAAAACCAATAAATTCAGCCGTAACCATGCCGTTTTCCACGACAAGATGATCTTTTTTGCCGTTGAGCCCTTTTCTGCCTCCAATCCCTCGCAACGGCATTTTTCCGCATGCCCCTCCCCTTTCCCCCGCACAGGCTCGCCCTCAGCTTCCCTGGTAACGACCGGGCTTGTGCCAGTTCATCAGCATGGCGTTCATGGCGAGCGCACTCAGGGTGGACCAGAGCAGCAAAGAGAGCGGCAGGGTGAGCAGGGAGAGCGCGAACACCAGCACGTCCAGCACCATCTGGCTCTTTCCCGCGTTGATGCCGGTGCGCCGCTGCAACCAGAGCGTCACCACGCCGATCCCCCCCACCGAGGCGTTGTGGCGCGCAAGAGAGAGCACCCCCATCCCGAGGAAGGTGCCTCCCACCAGGGCCGAGAACAGGGGGTGGACATAGCTCACCGTCAACAGCAGCGGCACCGCCTGGGTGGCTGCCGAGAGGGCGACGTTGACGATCAGCGTCTTGACCATGAAGGCCCGCCCCATGGTGACGTAGCCAAACACCAGAAAGGGCAGGTTGGCCAGGAAGAAGAGCACCCCGATGGGCAGGCTGCTGACATGGGCGAGCAGCAGGGCGATGCCCGCGATGCCGCCGGTGATCATGCCGGCGCACTTGAGCAGGTTGAGCCCCACGGCGATAAACATGACGCCGAGCACCATGCCGTAGACATCGTCCTTGAGGGTGTGGGCCAATCCCTTGTCCACAGCCGCTGGCTGCATGGTCATTTCACCTTCCATATGACTCCTTAACACGAATCGATTGTGGCGTCCGATGCCCGAATACCAGGCCGCTCCGGCACGGATGGCGGCGGCGCATTCACCCCGCTGGCACCCGCCCTCGGCCTTGCGGCCCCCTGCCCCTGATGTCGCCATCATGGGCATGACAAGTCACAGCAAAAAGAGCGCCAATCAAAACAAGAGTCCGATATACCATGAAAAATCGAATTTAAATTCCGCATAATCATCAAAAAACAGATTGATCATGCCAGCCCCGGGATCGGCCCCCATGCCGGATCAGCATGTTCAGTCAGTTAACCAAAAAACATGTCGTGGTCCTTCCTGATCAACCCGTTTATTTGGTGGATCATGCCGATGAAATGCCACTTTACAGCATGGATGATGCCCATCATGGGGGAGCCATGGGGGCTATATGGCGTGTTTCTGCGGAATTGGGCTCAAGGGCAAATGACAAGGAATTGCACCATATGAGGGCAAGAGCACTAAAATAGTGCAGCCCGGTGCCGTGCGCTTGCCTCGCCCGACGCGACCTGCGCCTGCTCTCATCCCCCCGCTTCATGCCTCGGCGCCATAAAAAAGTCGGCCCGAAGGCCGACTCGCTGCACAGGGTGACTGCGCTTCCTTACTTGAGGTATTTGCCGTCCACCCCCACCTTGCCCGGGCCGTTCAGCACCCAGACCCGCGCCGAATAGGCGGGCACCTGGAAGCTCAGGCTGCCGCTGCTGACGCTCTGGCTCGCGCCGGTCACCGCGTCCGTGTAGGTGCCGTTCTTCAGGCCGCTCAGGCTGACCTGCTGGGCCGAGTTGGCCGCGAGGCCCACGGCGGCGTAGCTCCCTTCGGCGCTCAGATCACGCACGAAGCTGATGCCGCTCCCCCACTCGTTCACCTGGCTCATGGGCGCCTTCTGCAGGGCGGGCACCGCCTTGCGGATCTGGTTCAGGCGCTTGATGTGCAGGTAGAGCGGGTGGCTCGGGGTGCCCGGGTTGTCCAGCACGTCCCCGTAGTAGGCGCGGCCGGTCTGATCTACCGTCATGGTGGCACCGTCGATGTCCTGGGGCTTGCCGGCCTGGAACATCACCTCCTCCCCGTAGTAGAGGGTTGGGATCCCCCGCGCCGTCCAGAGCAGGTTGTAGGTCATGGCCGCATTGCCCTCTTCCCCGCCGTAGCGGTACTTGAAGTCGTTGTCCGGCCCCACGTCGTGGTTCTGGAAGAAGGTGATGAGCTTGGTGGCATCCCCATAGACCCAATCCATGGCGAAGATCCCCCCTACCCCGCCAAAGTTCCCCCGGGTGACGTTGTCACGGAAGGTGGAGAAGAGGGAGAAGTCCAGCACAGAGAGGCCGGAATCGCCCCCTGCCCGGGGATCCGCCGGGTTCGGCGTGGTGCGGGTATACCACCAGGGGCGGATCACCGCCGAGGCGTTGTCATTGGCCAGCTCAGAGCCCCAGCCGGTGCCCTTGACCAGGTTCTCGCCAAAGACGAACAGCCCCGGCTTGTGGGCCTGCCAGTCGTGGACATAGGTCAGCAGCTCGTCCCGCTCGATGTGTTTCAAGGTATCGATGCGAATCGCGTCCACCCCCATGTCGAGGTACTGGTGGATGGCGCCGTTGAGGTAGTCCTTGACGTTCTGGTTGCCGGTGGCGAGATCGATGCAGTCCCCCGCCATGTGCTTGCGCTGCAGGGCGAGCGGGCTCTCCCAATCACCGCCGGACATGAAGCCGTCCAGGTGATACCAGGCGGGATCCAGGGTCTGGGCGTCGATGCCGAAGAAGCGGTTGGGGTTGTAGCCTGCGCTCGGCACGGTGGCGCCGGTCTTGGGGTCTACCAGGGGCTGGGTGCCCGCCGGATCGGACTGGCAGCGGGCCTTGTACCAGTCGGGGGCCGCCGGGTTGTCGTCGTCACAGCGGTTGGCGCTGGCGTAGTCCCCGAGGTTGCCCTGATAGGGGCCGTTGTTGATGAGTCCCTGACTCGACCCCGCCGGTACGTAGTATTTGACGGGCAGGCGATCGATCCAGGTCTTGCCGCGCAGGCCGTACTGGCTCGAGTGGTTGAGCACTACGTCCTGGATCACCTTGAGCCCCTTGGCGTGGGCCGCCTGGATGAACTCCCGGTAACCCGCCCCCGGCGACTCCAGACGGGGATCGACCCGGTAGAAGTCGTAGGCATGGTAGCCGTGATAGTCGAGGCCGGAGCGGTTCTCCACCGGCGGCGTCACCCAGATGGCGGTGAAGCCGAGATCCTTGATGTAGTCGAGCTTGGCAATGAGCCCCTTGAAGTCGCCGCGCCAGTGGGGATCCCCCGCCTTGTAGCGATCCCGGTTATGGTAGTTGTTGCCGGCATCGCCATCATAGAAGCGGGCGGTCAGCAGGAAATAGATGCTCTCGGCGCGAAAATCGCCGCTCGCCACCCCCTGCTCGCCGATACGGTACTCGAAGCGCTGCTCGCGCTGATTGCCGCTGGCGTCGATGGCAAGGGTGCGGATCACCAGATCGGTGCCGCTCCCCTTGTCGCTCGCCACCAGGGGCTGGCCTGCATAGCGGGCCGACGCCGTGGTGGGCTGGCTGCCGTCCGTGGTGAAATGCACGGCGGGGGCGCTGTCCTGATCGTCGCTCACCCCCAGGGTGATGGACTGGCTGTCCACATAACTCCCCGGGGCCGGGGTGGCCGTCACCGTGGGGGCCTGCAGATCGGCACCGGCCAGCGTCTCCACCTCGATGGCCTTGCGCAGGCTGTCAAAGCAGATGCGATAGCGGGTGTTGGCGCTGACCAGGTAATCCTGGGCCGGATACGCCTCGGTCCAGTCCCCCTTGTGGTCAATCTTGAAGCGGGGGTTGTTGCTGCCAAAGGCCTGCTCGGTGCAGAAGGTGGTGCCATCCTCGCTGGTCATGGGGGTGAGCCCCCAGTTGTTGGCCGTACCCCGGAAGTACCAGCTGTCGCTGCTCTGTCCTGCCCCGACCACCACGCTCACGCTGCTGCTGCCCTTGGCACCCTGATCGTCGGTGACCGTGAGGCCATAGGTGAAGGTGCCGGTCTGGGTGGTGTTGACGACCATGCTCTCCGTGGTCTCGCCGCTGCTCCACAGATAGCTCGCGATCTGGCCGTCGGGATCCGTGGAATCGCTGCCGCTCAAGGTCAGGGACGCCCCCTGGGTCACGTTCACCGTGCCCCCCGGGGTGATGACCGCGAGCGGCGGCTGGTTGTCATCCCCAAGTGGGGTGATGCTGTAGGCCAGGGTCTGGTCGTTGACCTGGATGCGCACCGTGCCCACGGCGTTCAAGAAGATATCGCCGCCACTTTTCTCCAGCACGCCGTCGCCGTTGCTGTCGCCAAAGTTGACGGCCCAGTCGCCAGCCTGATCAAACTTGAGGCGCTGGCTCGCCTTGCCATCCAGGTAGGCGTCCACCTGCCACAGGTGATCCCCTACCAGGGTCATGGGGAGGCTGGCCCAGCCGTTGAAGGTGCCGCGCACGTTGAGTTGCGGCAAGGTGCTGGCAAACCCCGAGGCCTCGCAACTGGCCACCGCCGTCGCGCTCACCGCCTGGGTGCTGGCGTTGATGCGGATCTGGTACGCCGTGTTGGCATTGACCCCGTAGTCGGCCGCCGGGTAGCTCTGCTGCCAGTTGCCGTACCTGTCTATCTTGAAGCGCGGGCCGCCGCTGGCATCCCCGCTCACGAAGCGCTGGCAGGTATCAAAATTGACGCCGTCCGTCGACGTCATGGCGGTCGCCGCCCATCCATTCGCGGTGCCCCGGAAGAACCACTCCGCCGCCGACGTCGGCGCCGTGATCAGGGTTCCCAACAATCCGGCCGCGAGTATCCATCTAGCCATTGATAGTCCTTTATTTTCATTGTTTGTGTGTGATGCCGGTGTGTCCCGGCATTCCCCCATCCGCAACGTCCCGCCTTCAGATGAGCCCAGCCAGTCTAGGGAATGGACTGGCCATTTTTTGGCCTCAGAGTGCGAAATGTGACCACCATCGACCTCGAGATAGGCTGTATGTGATTGATAGCGCTTTCATTTCTGCCCACTCAGCCTCTTTTCGGCCCAGGCTGCCCACCTGTGCCCGGCGTGCCTGTCGCTCCGCCTTCAGCAGCCTCAATCTCGGCATTGGCGATTAAAACGCGATTGATAATATTTCTTGTTTAATGAATGCCGGGGGGCGCATGCTGAGCACCACGGGCCGGCCTCGGCGCCATTTCATAAGACATTTGAGTCCGAAGATGACAGTCAGGAAGGAAGCAGGCAGATGAACGCCAGTGCAATGAGACCGGCCATCGCCCGCGACAAGATGGCATTCGGCCCCGTCCAGCTCGCCTGCCTGAGCACCGCCCTGGTCCTGCACCTCGCCATCCTCTGGCTGGTGCAGGAGAGCCGCCCCGCGCCCATGACGCCGCCCGAGCCCCTCACCCTCTCCGCCCGCTGGGCCGGGGAGTCGAGCCGGGATGACGCGCCGGACAAAGCCGCAGCGGCTCCCGCCCGGTCCCCGGCTATCAACAAGCCTGCGCCGGTGCGGCAGAAGGTGGTCAGGCCCGTCGTCAAGAAGCCAGCTCCCAAGCCGGTGCCCAAGGCGCCGCCCAAGCCCAAACCCCTTCCTGAGGTCAAACCCGCCACCCAGGCCCTGCCTGGGGTGCCCCCCGTTGCAACCACCGCACCGGCCACGTCCACATCCAATAGCCAGAGTGCCAACAGCCACAGCGCCCCGGCCAAGACCCGGCAGACCGGGACCGGTGGAGGGAGCAGCGCCCCCATCGCCCGGGATGCCAGCTTGCACAACCCCGAGCCTCCCTATCCTCCCGAGTCGCGCAGACGAGGTGAAGAGGGTCGCGTGGTGCTGAAGGTGCGGGTCAGCAGGGAGGGCTCGGCGGAGTCGGTCGAGGTCGAACGCAGCAGCGGTCATCGGCGCCTGGACATGACGGCCCGCAGGACCGTCAGCCGCTGGCGCTTCATCCCGGCCCGGCAGAACCAGGTCGCCGTCGCGGACTGGGCCAGGGTCACCATCATTTTCAAGCTAGGAACCTGAACTATGAATCCGAAAGTCGACACCCACGCCATGGGCATCGCCCACCTGCTCAGCCAGAGCTCCGGGATCGGGCTTGTCCCGCTGATCCTGCTGGTGCTGATGTCACTTGGCACCTGTTATTACGCCCTGCTCAAGCTCTGGCTCGGGGCTCGCGAACAGCGGCACAGCGCCCGCTTCATCGCCGACTTCTGGCGGCAGGAGAGTCTGCACGAGGTGGAGCGCCAGCTCGCCCGCACGCCGCCGCAAGAGAGCCATGGCCGCGTGACCCGTGCAGCCCTCGCCGCCATGGCCCAGCTGGGCCGGATGCAGGAGCGCCCCCCCACCCTTGCGCTGGGCTCCCCCGACGATTTTCTGCTGCGCGCCCTGCGCCAGGCCATCACGGCCGAGCGGATCCGCCAGGAGCAGGGTCTGGCCTTCCTCGCCTCCGTGGGCTCGGCGGCCCCCTTCGTCGGGCTCTTTGGCACCGTCTGGGGCATCTATCACGCCCTGCTGGCCATAGGGGCCGCCGGCCAGAGCAGTCTGGACAAGGTGGCAGGGCCGGTCGGCGAGGCGCTGATCATGACCGGCTTCGGCCTCGCCGTCGCCCTGCCGGCGGTACTCGTCTACAACTTCTTCGTGCGTCGCAACCGTCTCACGCTGGCGGCTCTCGACGACTTTGCCCATGACCTCTTCACCCTGCTGGTGACCGGGTTTGCGCAAGGCTCCGCCAAGGTCACCCCGCTCGCCACCGTCGAGTCCGTCAAGAGGGGACCGCGATAATGGCTTTTGGCAAACTGCCGGGTGAGTCGGACGATCAGCCACTCTGTGAGATCAACATGATCCCCATGATCGACGTCATGCTGGTGCTGCTCATCGTCTTCATGATCACGGCCCCCCTGCTCACCAACGCGGTCAAGCTCGAGTTGCCCGAGGCCAGCAGCCAGGCCAACCAGCCCAGGCAGGAGGACGTGGTGCTCTCCATCGACGGGGCCGGCAAGATCTACTGGAACGCCAAGGAGGTCGACGAGGCGACGCTGCTCACCAGGATGAGCGAGGCCGGCCAGGCCAAGCCAGAGGTTCCCGAGATCCAGCTGCGCATCGACAAGCGCGTGGAGTACGGCGTCATCGCCCGGGTGATGGCCCAGGCCTCCCGGCAGGGCCTGCACAAGATCGCCTTCGTCAGCCAGCCCGGGGACGAGTGACGGCGGCGCAAAGGGCAAGGCATCACCCGGGGGGTGCCTTGCTTGTCTTTCGCCTTGACCCTGAGGTTGCCAGGGACGGGCAGGCCCTGCATGATGCAAAGCCTGCCCGCCACCATGGCGCGGCCCGCCATGTCAAGGAGAGAGCATGAGAACATCGGATTATGGAAGGCTGCTGGCACTGGCGGCCATCTGGGGCGCCAGTTTCCTGTTCATGCGCATCGCGGCGCCGGCCTTCGGCTCGATCAACACCACCTTCCTGCGGGTCTTCTTCGCCCTCGTCGGGCTCGCCGCCATGCTCCTGCTGCTGCGCACCCCCATGCAGTTTCAGGGCAAGCTCAAATCCATCATGGTGCTTGGCATCATCAACTCCGGCGTCCCCTTCCTGATGTATGCCGTGGCGGCCCTCTGGTTGCCCGCGGGTTATTCCGCCATCCTCAACGCCACCACGCCCCTGATGGGAGCCCTCATCGGCTTCTCCTTCTTCCACGAGGTACTGACCTTGCGCAAGTGGGCCGGGGTCATGCTGGGGCTGGTGGGCATCGGGCTCATCACCACCACGGGGGAGGTCGACCTGAGCGGTCAACTGGCCATCGGGGTGCTGGCCTGCCTCATCGCCACCGCCTGCTATGGCTGCGCCGGCTTCCTGACGAGGCGCTGGATCACAGAGCGGGGCGGACTCGATGCCAAGCTGGTGGCCTTTGGCAGCCAGATCGGCGCCGTCCTCTTCCTGCTCCCCTTCTTCGGCTACACCCTGGCCACCGGCCCCGCCGTCGACTGGGCCCAACCCGGGGTCTGGGCCAGCGTGCTGGCGGTCGGCTTCCTCTGCACCGCCTTCGCCTACCTGCTCTACTTCAGGCTGATCGCCGACATCGGCCCCCTGCGCAGCCTCACGGTCACCTTCCTCATTCCGCCGTTCGGCATCCTGTGGGGCTATCTGGTGCTGGGCGAGACCCTCACCGGCGGCTTCGTCCTCGGCGGCGCCGTGGTCTGCCTCGCGGTCTGGCTGGTGACCAGCCCCGCCAGAGCCGCCAAACCGGCCAAGGCACAAGCCTAGGCTCCGCGTCATCTGCCGGGCCCCATGGCTCGGCAGATGGACGCAACTGGGGTAAGATGACCCCCATCGTTTCTCCCGCCCCCGGCGGACACACAGCAGGGCCAGCCTTGAATCAGCTCAACCAATCCAGCCAGAACAAGCAGCAGATCTTCACCGTCACCCGCCTCAACAGCGCCGTGCGCATGATCCTGGAGCAGGATCTCGGGCTGGTGTGGCTGACCGGGGAACTCTCCAACCTGGCGATGCCGAGCTCCGGCCACTGGTACTTCTCCTTGAAAGACATGTCGGCCCAGGTGCGCTGCGCCATGTTCAAGGGCAACAACCGCCGGGTGCCGTTTCGCCCCCAGGACGGCATGCAGGTGCTGGTGCAGGCACGCGTCTCCCTCTATGAGCCCCGCGGGGACTACCAGCTCATCATCGAGAGCATGCAACCCGCCGGGGACGGCATGCTGGCCCTGCGCTTCGAGGAGCTCAAGCGCCGTCTCGGCGCCGAGGGGCTGTTTGACGAGGGCCGCAAGCGCCCGCTCCCCCGCGAACCCCGCGCCGTGGGCCTCGTCACCTCGGCCACCGGCGCCGCCCTGTACGACATGCTGACGGTGCTGGGGCGCCGGGCGCCAGACCTGCCCGTCTTTATCTACCCGACCCAGGTGCAGGGCAGCGCCGCCACCGCCCAGATCGTCGCGGCCATTGCCCTTGCCAATCGCCGTGCCGAGGTGGATGTGCTCATCGTCGGGCGCGGCGGCGGATCGCTCGAAGATCTCTGGTGCTTCAACGAGGAGGCGGTGGCCCGCGCCATCGCCCACTCCACCATCCCGGTGGTGAGCGCCGTGGGCCACGAGGTGGACGTCACCATCAGCGACTTTGCGGCCGACCTTCGCGCCCCCACTCCCTCCGCCGCCGCCGAGCTGGTGGCGCCGGACAGCAGCGCCCGCGCCCAGCGCCTGGTGCACCTGCACCAGCGGCTCACCCAGGCCATGACCCGGCATCAGACCGCCGCCCGCCACGGCTTCGTCCTGCTGCAGAAGCGGCTCGAACACCAGGATCCCAAGCGCCGGCTGGAGCAGCAGTCCCAGCGCCTTGACGAGCTCGACCGCCGGTTGCAGCAGTTGCTGGCAAGCCGCCTCCATCTGGGGGAGCGACGCCTCGCCAGCCTCGAGCTGCGCCTGCAGGCCCAGAGCCCGGAGAAGCACTTGGCAGCCGGGAAGCGCCGCCATCAGCTCGCCGAGGAGCGGCTCCACGCCCTGATCGCCAGGCGCCGGGATCTGGCGAGCCACCGCCTCGCCATGCTGAGCGCACGCCTAGACGGGGTGAGCCCACTGGCCACCCTGGGGCGCGGTTATGCCATAGTGCGCACCCCGTCTGGCGAGGTGATCAGCCGCGCCGGCCAGGTGAGTGCCGGCCAGCCCCTGGTCACCACGCTCGCAGAGGGACATCTGCGGGTACGGGTGGAAGAGGTCGACAACGGCTGACAAAAAGCGGGGGCACAGTGGCACCCCCGTTTTCGTCATCCCCTCTTTGCCTGGATCCGGCCACCGGCCCGCAAGCTCACGCCAGCGAATGGCGCACGGCCTGCGCCGGATGGGCGGGGGTCGTCTCCGACCCTGCCAGCGGATTGTGCTGCAGATACTCAAACAGCCCCGCCTGCAGATTGACGTTCCAGAAACGCCCCGCCAGGGTCAGCGCCAGTGTCTCCCCGGTCAGCTCGGCCAGGCCATGCTGCTGCCAGCGTTCAAAGAGCGGCAACAAATGCGCCCGCAAAGGGGATGGCAAGCGCCCGAGGACAAGCCAGCCGGTGTCGAGTGCCCCGCGCAGCAGCCCGTCGAGGCGGGCATCCGGATTGGGCTTCATCACCATGCCGGGGGCGCGCACCCCCTCCGCCAGCGCCGCGTGCCAGGCCGCCAGATCCCGGCCATACATCAGACCGTGGCCCAGCACGTTGCCTCCCGCTCCCGCCCCGAACGGGAGGATCTCGGCGCCCCGCTTCGCCATCTGGTTGTAGCGGCTCTGCTCGGCATCCCTTCGCCGCCAGTGGCTGCAGGAGAGCCGCTGCCATCCGGCCGCCTCCAGGGTGCTGGCGCCATGGGCATACATGGCGGCCCGTTGCTGCCCGTCCGCCGACCATCCCGCCTTGCCCCCGGCTTCGGCGCGCGCCAGGTTGGTGCACGCCATGGAGATGAGCTGATAGAGATCCACCCCGTGCACGCCGCTCGCCATCACGTCCGCGATGTCCTGACGCCAGACGGAGTCGTCCTGACCGGGCAGACCGAAGATGAGATCCGCGACGATGACGGCCTCGTCGCCCCGGGTCAGCGCCCCCAACCGGGCGAGCAGGGTCTCCCTGTCGTCGAAACGGCCCGCCTGCCGGCGCACCCCGGTATCGAAGCTCTGCACCCCGAACGAGAAGCGGTTGAAGCCCCCCGCCAGGGCCGTCTGCCACTTGGCGTCATCGAAACCGTTGAGCCGTCCCTCCAGGGTCAGCTCCGCATCCGGGGTCAGGGGGAAGGCGCGGATCGCCTCGCCGAGGCGCGCCAGCTCGGCCACCGCCATGTCGATCGGCGTGCCGCCTCCCACATAGACGGCCGAGAAGGGCTTGCTCTGTGCGAGCGGTGTCTTCGCCGCCCGGCTCAGCTGGTCGCACAGGGCCGCCACGTAGCGGCTCATGCGCGCCGGGTTGGCGCCGTTTTCGAAGAAGTTGCAGAAGCTGCAGCGCTTGCGGCAGAACGGAATGTGGATGTAGAGCGCCCGCTCCCCGGCCTCGCTCTCCCGCTGCCACCAGGCGTGCCAGCCTGCATCGTCGAGCATCAGCGGCCCCCCGCCGCCCCGGCTGGCGTGGGCCGAGGTCTTGGCGGTAAAGGCGAATCTGAGGGGCTCCGGGGTCGCAAGCCCGGTCATGGTCGGGGTCAGCAGGGGGGTCATCACAAGGGGCTACCATCTGGAAATAATGCAAATGATAACGAATATCAATCAAGTCTTGCTTGTGCTGGATCAAGCCCAGGGCACGGGACTCGTCTCCCCGATCCTGTCTACCAGCAAGTCATGGGGAGTACAAGCGTCGAAGGGGCATGGGTCGGGGCGAGAGGGCCACTCCCCGTCAGGAGAGTGGTGGCACACACGCAATCGGACTGACAGAAACGGGATCCCGGCGGGATCGTGACGCCGACGCAGGGTTGGGGGTTCAGTCGTTGCCGATGATGATGGCGACGCGGCGATTCTCCGCCCGTCCGGCGGCGGTGCCGTTGTCGGCGATGGGCGCCTCTTCACCGCGGCCGCGGATATCCAGGTTCCCTTGGGGCATCCCCACCGACATCAGGACGTCGGCCACGGACTGGGCCCGCTTCAGCGAGAGCTGCTGATTGTAGGCTGCTTCACCGTTGGAGTCGGTGTGGCCGTCAACTCTGGCCCGGTTCAGTCCCACGCCGATGAGGGCCTTGCCGAGTCGCTCCACCACCTGACGAGTCTGGGGATTGAGGGCCCCGACATTGTTGGCAAACAACACCTTGTTGGAGATGTCCAGGGTCCAGCCCTCGTCGGTCAGGTGAAAGCCCTGCTCCTTGAGGGTGGCGACCTGATCCGCCGTGAGCCCCTGCGGCACGCTCTGGCATGCGGCCAGCAACGTCAGCAGCAGCGCGACAAACCCCGTTTTGATCGGGTTCAAAATGGTCATTGTTATCATCCTTACACTAATTCGGTTCAACTTCACGTGGCTCTCTTGTGCTCTCTCCCCTCCTCCTTCCGTTGTCGTTTGGCTTGATACATGGCGTCGTCGGCGCACTGCAACAGGGCGTCCGCCGTCTCCCCCTGCTCGGGATAGAGGGCAGCGCCCATGCTGATGCCCACCCCCAGATGGCGGCCGTCGCTCAGGACCACCGGGGTGCTCATCGCCTGCTGGATCCGCGCCATGACCTCGTGCACCTCGCTCTCTCCCCGGACTGGGGCGAGCAGGATGACGAACTCGTCCCCCCCGAGGCGACACACCAGATCCAGCGGCCTGAGCTGGTGCTGCACCCGACGCGCCAGCGCGATGAGCACCTCGTCCCCGATGCCGTGGCCCAGGTTGTCGTTGATCTGCTTGAAGCGGTCGCAATCGAGATAGATCAGGGCGAAGCGTTCCTGCTGGGTGCTGCCCGCCTGGATGGCCTGCCCCAGGCGCGCCTCGAACAGGGCGCGGTTGGGCAGGCCGGTGAGGGCGTCATGGGTCGCCCGGTGCAACAGGCTGGCGTTCTCCCGCTTCTGATGGGCCTGCCAGGCCTCCAGCTCGTCGAGCAGGGAGTTGAAGTCCTCCCCGAGCTCGTGCAGTTCGGCAATATTGGCCGCCGGCACCCGCTGCTTGAGGGCGCGCTGGCGGCTGACGTTGTAGGCGACCTCGGTCAGGGCCTTGAGGGGGGCCGTGATGGAGCGCTGCATGCGGCGCGCCACATGGAGTGCCCCGAGGATGCTGAGCAGCAGGCACACCAGGGTCGCCAGCAGGGTTTGCAGCAGGAAACGCAACAGGAACTGCCCGTGGCCGACCAGGTGCACCCGGGCTATCTCCCGGTGCTCCCGCACCATGGGCTGCACCACGGGCCCCGGCAGGATGAGGCGGGCCAGGTGCTGCTCCAGCGTGGTCCAGGGGGTGGTGATGGCCCGGCGCCAGCTCGCCAGCACCTGGCCGTCCGGCAGCACTATGCTGGCGCTGGCGATATCTTCCCGGGAGGTGATGGCCTCCAGGGCGTCTCTCGCCGCCTCCTCGTCATCGAACACCACGGCCGCCTCGGCGGTATAGCTGATGGCCCGCGCCACCAGCTTGAGGTTGTGATCCGCATAGAGGCGCAGCGCCAGCAGTGCCGTGACGGTCAGGAACAGGCCCGCCATGCAGACGGCGGTCAGGGAGATCATCATGTGGGTGCGCCCCAGGCTCTGGCGCAGGGTGAGCCTCTGGCCTGCGTACGGGATCCTCATCGCGGATCCTCGTCTGCCCGTGCGAGTTTGAGCACGGCCGGGTGCACCCGCACGCCGCTGCGGGCGAGCGCATCCAGGTTGACCCGAAAACGCACCCGCTCCCCTGCCTGCAGGCAGAAGACCGCGTCGGCGATGCACTCGCGGCTCTGCTCGCTGATGCTGAGGATGGCGTGCCCCCGCAGCCGCTCGAACAGGGAGAGGCGCTGCTCCGAGGTCAGGATCCCCAGATAGATGACGTCGCAGCGCCGGGTAAGCGCCTCGTCGTCGAACTCGTAGCGATGCACCTCCACCGGACGCCCGTTGGCCTGGCGGTCTATGGCGAGGAGTGATGCCGCGTACTCCGTCGGAGCCGTG
This sequence comes from Aeromonas sanarellii, assembly GCF_000820085.1. GTDB lineage: Bacteria > Pseudomonadota > Gammaproteobacteria > Enterobacterales > Aeromonadaceae > Aeromonas > Aeromonas sanarellii. The sequence goes on along the minus strand of NZ_CDBN01000021.1, from coordinate 287,503 downwards.
ATGCAGACCTGCAGCCGGTCAGGCTCGCTGGGCCAGCGGGTATAGCTGAGGATGTCGAGCACCGTCTGGCGCACCATGTCGCTGCGCACCTCGGCCGAGGTGGCGGCCACGGCGGCGTTGGCCAGCGCCAGCATGCAGACCAGCGGCACCAGCCAGGTCAATATCCGGATGAAACAAAACAACTGCATGATGCCCGCGCTTATGTTCACGCCGGCGCCGGAACGGGCCGACGCCCATGAAGGGTGTGCCTGAAGGGGAGTCGCACCGAGCTTACCAGCCGGAGGGCCGAGCCCCATCCGTATACGCACAGGGTGCGTCACCCCGTGTCGCAACGGCGCCCCCGAGGGGCAGGGCACAGTCCTCCGGCAGGGCGCGCCGAGGCTACTTCTTGCCAATCCCGTATTCGCGCAGCTTGTTGGCGATGGCGGTGTGGGAGACCCCGAGCCGTTTGGCCAGCTGGCGGGTGGAGGGAAATGCCGGGTAGAGCCGCTCCAGCAGCCGGCTCTCGAAGCGTTTCACCGCCTCGTCCAGCCCCCCCTCGAACCACTCGTCGATGAGCGGCATGGTATCCGCCGCCACCGGCAGATCCACGTGCTCGGGGCCGAGCTCGTCCCCTTCCAGCAGGGTCATGGCACGGTAGAGGCAGTTACGCAGCTGGCGCACGTTGCCGGGCCAGCGGTAGGCGGTCAGGTATTCGGCCATGTTGCGGGTAAAGCGCGGGCGGGGGCGCTGCAACTCGCTGGCGAAGCGGGCGACGAACTGCTGGGCCAGGGCCATGATGTCCGCCTTGCGCTCGCGCAGCGGCGGCAGGCCGAGGCTCAGCACGTTGAGGCGGTAATAGAGGTCTTCCCGGAACTTGCCCTCGTGCACCAGATCCAGCAGCTGCTTCTGGGTGGTGCAGATGAAGCGCACGTTGACCCTCACCTCCTGCTCGTCCCCGACCCGGCGGAACACGCCGTCCTGCAGTACCCGCAGAAACTTGGTCTGCAGATGGGGGGACATGTCGCCGATCTCGTCCAGCATCAGGGTGCCGCCGCTCGCCAGCTCCAGCACGCCGCGCTTGCCCTCGGTGTTGTTGCCAAAGGCGCCTGGGGCATAGCCGAACAGCTCGCTCTCGGCCACGTTGTCCGGCATGGCGGCGCAGTTGAGCGCCATGAAGGGGTGGCTGGAGCGCAGGCTGGCACCGTGACAGGCGCGGGCCAGCAGCTCCTTGCCGGTGCCGGTCTCACCGACGATCAGCAGCGGTGCGTCCTGCATCGCGAGCTTGGCCGCCTGGGCCAGCACCTCTTTCATCTTGGGGCTCTCGGCCTGCAGATGCTCGAAGCCGCCCACCTCCACCGTGTGCAGGGCGCTGAAGTGCATGCCGACCCGGCGGGCGGACTTGAGCACCACCACGGCGCCGGCCAGGGCCTGCCTGCCCTTCTCCTCGGCCACGAAGAGCGGCATCAGATCCCCGAGGTACTCCTCGCCGCCGAGGCTCAGCTTGCAGGTCTGGGGCTTGATCTCGCTCGCCTCCAGCCAGCGGGTGAAGGAGAAGCCCTTGACCAGGGAACCGAGCGCCACGCCGCGCACCTCGTCCACCGACAAGCCGAGGGTGGTGAGGGCCGCCTGGTTGGCCTGGGTCACCCGCCCCTTGCTGTCGAGGGAGAAGACCAGATCCGGCAGCGCCTTGAGCAGGGCCTCAATCTCGTGGTGCTCCCGCTCGGAGGGCATGTAGGGGATGGTCTTGACGTCGTAGACCCCGGGAATGCGGCGGATCTCCGGCATCAGGTGCTGGAAGTCGCGAAACTCCAGCTCGGGAAAGTTGAGATAGATGATGCCTGAGGTATCGATTTCGATGCCGCGCAGATCGATGTTGTGCTCCACCAGTCGGTCGAGCAATTCCCGGGTCAGGCCCAGACGGTCTTCACAGCTGACTTCAAGACGCATTCGGCACACACTTCCTAGCTAACATTCTGAATGACCGGATAATACAGACTCGATCCCGCCAGTGCGAGCGCTGCCCCATAAAAATGCGGGCCCGCCCCGTTTTCACCGGGCAGGCCCATCTTGTGCCGTGTTTTGGCGGCGATTACTTCAGCAACTCGTCGGTGCGTGCCGCCATGATGAAGTCGTTGCGATGCAGCCCACCTATCTTGTGGGTCCACCAGCTGACGGTCACCCTGCCCCACTCCGTCAGGATCGCCGGGTGGTGAAACTCCGCCTCCGCCAGCTCGCCGAGCCGATTGGTGAAGGCCAGCGCCTCCTTGAAGTTGCGAAACACGAATTCGCGCCTCAGCTGCAGCTCGCCGTTGACCACCAGGGGCTGCCAGTCGGGGATGAGGTGCATCAACTCGCCCAGCTCCTCGTCGCTCACCTTGGGGGCGTCGGCGCGGCACGCCTCGCATCGTTGACTCGCCAGTTCAGACATTCGGGACTCCTTTCATTACTGCATCGTGGGGATGGAAACGGGTTAGCTCGCCTGCTTGCCGGAAACGGGCGCAAAGCGGGGCGGACGCAGGCCGAGGCGACGGGCCTGGGCGACGGCGTCCATGATGGACTGGGGTGCCAGACGATAGAGGGTATCCAGGCTAGGCAGCACGAAATAGACGGGCTGCATGATGTCGATGCGATAGGGGGTTCGCAGTATTTCCAGCAGATCGAAGGGTTGCAGCTCGGGTTTGCCGGAAAGCGCGTAGGCGGTCTCGCCGATGGAGGAGAGGATACCGCCGCCGTAGATACGCAGCCCCTCGCCCCCCTGCAAGAGCCCGAACTCCACCGTAAACCAGTAGAGCCGAGCCAGAAAGACCCGCTCCTCCTTGCTGGCACCGAGCCCGAGCCGGCCATAGAGGTGGGTGAAATGGGCGAAGGCAGGGTTGGTCAGCATGGCGCAGTGGCCGAAGATCTCGTGAAAGATGTCGGGCTCCTGCAGGTAATCGAGCTCGTCCCGGCGCCGGATGAAGGTGGCCACCGGAAACTGGCGATCCGCCAGCAGGGCGAAGAAGCGGTCGAAGGAGATGAGCGCGGGCACCGCAGTCACCGACCAGCCGGTGGCTGGGGTCAGGGCGGCGTTGATCTCGCCCAGCTGCGGGATGCGATCCCGGGGCAGCGCGAGTCGCGCCAACCCTGCCCGGTATTCGTCACAGGCCTTGCCCTCCAGCGCCGCGAGCTGGCGTTCGATCAGGATCTGCCAGGTGCCGTGCTCCTCGTCCGTGTAGTGGACCCTGCCCTGTGCATCCGGTTGATGCGCCGTGTAGAGACTTGCCATGAATGCTTCCATCCTCTGGGTGCCGACCCCGCCCTTCGGGCGGTGACTCGCCTGCGAGCCATGGGATCATGGTAACGGTTTGCCCCCCAAAAAAGCAGCCGACCCAAGGGTCGGCTGCTGCGGACATTTGTAAATAATTTGTGACAACCACAATCGACCCCTGGCCCGCCACTCACCCCTTGTTGAGGTAGCCCGCCAGCTGGCCGATCAGCCGCTTGCGCAGCTCGCCCAACTTCGGCTTCTCGTCCGCGCACCAGGGCAGCGGGCGACACGCCTCCATGGTGCGCAGGCCCAGACGGGCGGTGAGCAGCCCTGCCCCCACCCCCTGCGCCGCGCGGGCGGAGAGCTTGGCGGTGAGCTCGGCGCCCAGCAAGTCCATGCCCACCTCGGTCACCAGCTCGGTGGCGCCCGCATAGAGCATGTTGCGAAACACCTGGCGAATGAGGCGAATGCGGCTCCAGTAGCCGAGCTCGATGGCGTAGACGTCGGCGATGTCCTCGATCATCCGCAGGTTGCGCCACAGCATCAGCATCATGTCGACGGTGGCGAGCGGGCTCAGGGCCACCAGCACGGCGGCCTCCCCCGACCATTTCGCCACCCTGGCCTGTGCCAGCCTGTCCCGCTCGGTTAGCACCAGCTGGCTGTAGAGGGTCAGCACCTCCCGATCGCTGTGGCTCTCGTCGAGCTGGGCGAGCCAGGTGCGATACCCCTCCCGCCCCTTGTCACCACTGCGCTCGGCCAGCTGCTCGCAGAATGCCTGCCCCTGCCCGACACCCTGATGGGCGAGCAGGTCTTCGGCCCGCGAGCGCACGTCCTGGCGTTTTTTAAGGGTGCGCAGACGCAGCCATTCGCGCCCTGCCACGCCGGCCGTGCCCACCGCCACCAGGCAGCTGGCGAGCAGCCAGGCGCCGCCCCAGAACGGAGACGAGGCAAACTGATCGACGAGGAAGGTGCCGAACTGGCCCAGGGAGAGCAGACCGACCGCCCCCAGCCCCCAGGCTAGCAGGCGGTGGCGGCGGCGCGGCCTGGGGGTGAGGGCGGGCTCGACCTCGGTGAGTTCGTCCAGCGCCTCGAGACGCTCGAAGCTCGCCTCCTCCAGGCGCTGGGCGGGAGCCGGTGGCCGCTCTTCCTGCGCCGCCAGGGCGGGTTCCAGGATCACCTTGCCTTGCAGCGGTGCCGGTTTGATCTGATCGTTCATCTTGTTGTCTGCTCCTTCGGACGATGCCGGTTATTCGAGGTGATCCCCGAGCAGAAACTCCAGCGCCGCGTCGAGCCGGATATGGGGCAGCGCCTGATGGGCGCTCATGGGCAGCGGGCGAAATGCCTGAAAATCGAAGCCCTGAGTGTGCCACCACTGGGCCGGCGGTATCTGGGAGGGCACCTCCCCCGGGAAGACGAGCAGCGGCTCGCCGGCGAGGCTGGTGCCGCGAATGGCCGGGAACTCGCGGCCATTGGCCATCCCCTTGCCGACCTCGGTGGCCTTGATGGCGGCGAGCGCCAGACACTCGGTCTCTATCCCCTCGAAGCGGGCCTGACCCCGGCCGCGACTCACCAGGTGCTGCAAGAGGGAGACCAGGGGAGCGTGCTGCTCCGGGGTGACGTGATCCGCCTTGCTCGCCACGAACAACAACTTGTCGATGCGCGGGGCAAACAGCCGCCGCCACCAGTTGCTCTTGCCGTAGGCGAAGCTCTCCATGATGCGGGCGATGGCCTGCTGCATGTCGCCGAAGCTGGCGGCGCCGGCATTCAGGGGTTGCAGGCAGTCCACCAGCACGATCTGGCGATCAAAGCCCGCGAAGTGCTGCTCGTAGAAGCCCTGCACCAGGTGCTGCTTGTACTGCTCGAAGCGCTGCTTGAAGGTGGCGTAGAGGGTACCGTCGGCCGGGGTCCGGGCCGGGGCATCCCAGACCCAGGGCACGAACTGCAGCAGCGGCGCACCGGCATACTCCCCCGGCAGCACGAAGCGCCCCGGCTGGATGAGGTGCAACCCGAGCTCCCGCTTGCAGGCGTGCAGATAGTCGGTGTAGCGGGCCGCCAGCTCGCTGGCCGCTCGCTCCTCTAAGGGCTGATCCGCCTGCCAGCCGGGCGTCAGCCAGCCCGAGGCCAGGGCCTGCAGCTCGGGGCGGCGCAGTTGCCCACGCACCTGCTCGCTCCACTGCTCGTAGTCGAGATCCAGCAGCGGCAAGTCCAGCAGCCACTCCCCCGGGTAGTCCACCAGATCCACATAGAGGGTGGAGATCTCCCCCAGGTGCCGACGCACCGGGTGGCGGGTGCGATAGCGGATCTCGAGGCGCACCTCGGCCACCCCGCGGGTGGGCTCCGGCCAGGCGGGCGGCTCGCCAAACAGGGCGTCCAGGCCCCGCTCGTAGGGAAAGGTGGGGATGTGGGCGTTTTGCTGGGGCACCCGGCGGGCCCCCAGGATCCGCCCCTGGCGCTGGGCATCCCAGAGCGGCAGCCGGCCGTCGATGGCCGCGTGCTCCAGCTGGTTCACCAGCGCCGTGATGAAGGCGGTCTTGCCGCTGCGGGAGAGGCCGGTGACCGCCAGCCGGATGTGGCGATCCCGGGCCCGGTTCACCACCTCGAAGGCCTTATGCTGCAGCACGGACCAGGAGTGTTCGAGTTTGTTACGTATCAAGGCGGGTCTTTGCCTCCTTGTTGTCAGGTCGGGCGCAGGGGCCACGAGGCATCACCCTCGGGCCCAGGGCATTACAGCTTGCTGAACTCCCGCTGCAGGGTGAACTCCTTGGAGGTCACCAGCTTCTCGAGGCGCTGCACCCTGGGCTCCAGGCTGTCGAGCTCACGGGCGATGCGGCCCAGGGCCTGATGGGGGGTGATCCCCGCCTGCCAGCTGCGCGCCTTCATGCGCACCTCGGCAAACTCCTCCTCCTGCTCCCCGTAGAGGGTGACCGGCTTCTTGTCGAGCAGGAACCAGGCGGCGATGTAGGCGGTGAAGGTGATGAAACCGGCGAAGATGAGGCCGCTGATAGCCAGCAGCCGCACTATCCAGGTCTCGACGCCGAAGTAGTCGGCAAGACCGGCACAGACGCCCGCTATCTTGCCCCGCTGGGGGTCACGATAGAGATTGCGTTTCTCTCTGCTCCACTGTGTCATACCCTGCTCCTCCAGCCCGGGACTTCAGCGTCCAGAATCGACTCCAACGCCCCGACCCGCTCCTGCATCTTCTCGGCACGGGCCAATAACCCCTGCAACTGTTCCCGCTCGCTGTCGGCAAGGCCTGCACCGATCCGCCCCTTGGCGCGGTAGTGCAGCACCAGCCAGATGGGGGCCACCACCACCATGAAGACCACCATGGGAACCATCAACACACCCAGCAGATCTTCCATCTGTTACTCCCCCTGTTTGCTGTCGCTCTGACCGAGTTTCTGGCGCATGGCCTCGAGCTCGCGGCTGATCTGATCGTCGGCTTCCAGCTCGGCAAACTGCTGGGCGAGCGCCTTGTCGGACTGGCCCAGATCGGCGCGGGCCTCCATCTCGTCGATGCGGCGCTCCATGCGCTCGAACTTGCTGACCACGGACTGGCTGCCGCCACGGGCCACCTGGCTCTGGACGTTGAGGCGGCTGCTGGCCGCTTCGCTGCGAATGGCCATCGCCTTCTGGCGGGCACGGGCGTCTTCCAGCTTGGCTTCCAGCTGGCGGATCTCCTCCCCCAGCTTGTCGATGCCGCTGTTCACCGCCTGCAGCTCCCGTTCGAGGGTGTCGGCGAGCTCGGTCTGCTTGCTCTTCTCGATGAGGGCGGCCCGGGCCAGATCCTCGCGCCCCTTGGTCAGGGCCAGCTCCGCCTTGCCCTGCCACTCGGCGACCCGCTCCTGATGGCGGCTCACCTGGCGGCCGATCTCTTTCTGGTTGGCGAGGAAGCGGGCCAAGTTGGAGCGCTCCTTCACCAGTTCATCTTCCATCTCCTGGATGATCAGACGCACCATCTTCTGGGGATCTTCCGCCTTGTCGAGCAGGGACGTCAGATTGGAATTGATGATGTCGGCCAGGCGGGAAAAAATGCTCATGATTGTACTCCTGTGATAGGCATCGGGTTGTTTCTCCATTGACAATGGCAACTTGTGTGCCAATCTGGAACAATTATTAACTTGTTGATTTATATGGGCACTCCCGTTGACATTCAAGTGCCCCAGAAACAAGAGATGATTAAAATAACCAACTTTTGGTAAGATTAACCAGATTTTTCAACGATACAGGGGCAGGGATGACCACGGCCACGGAAAGTCTGTTGGGTGAATCCAACGCGTTTCTAGAAATCATCGAGCAGGCCTCGCGCCTCGCGCCCCTGCGCAAGCCCGTGCTGATCATCGGCGAGCGGGGGACCGGCAAGGAGCTCATCGCCCACCGCCTACATTATCTCTCGGATCGCTGGGATCAAAGCTTTGTCACCATCAACTGCGCCACCTTGAGCGAGAGCCTGCTGGAGACCGAGCTGTTCGGCCACGAGGCGGGCTCCTTCACCGGCGCCGCCAAGCGCCATCAGGGCCGCTTCGAGCGGGCCGACGGCGGCACCCTCTTCCTCGACGAGCTGGCCACCACCAGCGCCCGGGTGCAGGAGAAGCTGCTGCGGGTCATCGAGTACGGGGAGTTCGAGCGGGTGGGTGGCGCCAAGGCGCTCAAGGTGGACGTGCGGCTGGTGTGCGCCACCAACGAGGATCTGCCGGCGCTGGCCGACAAGGGGCAGTTTCGCCACGATCTGCTGGACCGGCTCGCCTTCGACGTCATCACCCTGCCCCCGCTGCGGGAGCGGCGCGAGGACATCCTGATGCTGGCGGAGCACTTCGCCCACGGCATGACCCGGGAGCTGGGCTATCCGCTGTTTGCCGGTTTCTCCCGCAAGGCGACCCAGTTGCTGCTGGACTACCCCTGGCCCGGCAACGTGCGGGAGCTGAAGAACGTGGTGGAGCGCAGCCTCTATCGCCAGGGCAACCCCCAGTTGCCGCTGGCCGAGCTGGTGCTCAACCCCTTTGACTCCCCCTGGCGCCCCAATGCCACCGGCAAGACCGTGGGCGCAGCCCCCGAGCCGACACAGGTAAACGGTGCCCCTGCCCCGAACCTGCCGCTGGATCTCAAGGGGGCGGTGGCGGAATACGAGATTAATTTACTCAAGCAAGCGATGCAGCAATCCCAGTATAATCAGCGCAAAGCGGCCCAGTTGCTGGCCCTGAGCTACCACCAGTTCAGGGGCATGCTGCGCAAATACCAACTGCTCGACGGGGATGACAACAGTGGCAACCTGGAGCTGGGCTGATGCCCAAGGCCAGGTCTGTGCGTGTGGACTGCGCAGCGCGACGCACGCCAACCCCGATGGGAATGCCCGCCCGGCAGGCTCCCGCAACGCGCCCGCCCCATGGCGGGCAACTTTGTCTGACAACATGGTTCCAACATGAGAATGCTCACCCCCCTGCTGATCGGTGTCCTGGTACTGGTCGGCGGCTGTCAAAAACGCGATGAGGCCTCCAAAACCGGGCTCATCTATTGCGCCGAAGGGGCTCCCCGGACCTTCAACCCGCAACTGGCCAACTCGGATGCGACCCTGGATGCCAGTGCCCGCCCCCTCTACGATCGCCTGCTCGAGGTCAATGCCAACACCCTGGACATCGAGGGAGGGCTCGCCACCCGCTGGCGGGTGAGCGAGGACGGCCTCTCCTATACCCTGACCCTGCGCAAGGGGGTGACCTTCCACCACACCCCCTGGTTCAATCCGACACGCCACTTCAACGCCGATGACGTCCTGTTCACCTGGCAGCGCCTGCTGGACGAGCAGCACCCCTTCCATCACGTCTCCGGCGGCGAGTACCCCTATTTCTACGGGCTGGGGCTCAGCAGCCTCATCAAGCGGGTCTACAAGAAGGGCCCCCGGGAGGTGGTGTTCGAGCTCAGCCGGCCTGACGCTTCCTTCCTCGCGACCCTGGCCAGCGACTACGCCATCGTGCTGTCGGCGGAGTATGCGCAGCAGATGCAGGAGGCCGGCACCCCGGACCTGCTGGACAGCAGGCCCGTCGGCACCGGCCCCTTCAGCTTCAAGGAGTACCGCCACAACGAGTTCGTGCGCTATCTGCGCCATCCCGGCTACTGGGGGGGCGAGGCCAGGATGGAGCAGCTCGTCTACGACATCACCCCCAAATCCTCCAAGCGGCTCGCCAAGCTGCTGACCGGCGAGTGCGACGTCATGAGCACCCCCTCCGCCAGCCAGCTGTCGGTGATCGACAAGGACTCCCACCTGGATCTGTCGGTGCAGTCGGGGATGAACGTCGCCTTCCTCGCCCTCAACACCCGCAAGGCGCCCTTCAACAAGGTGCAGGTGCGCCAGGCGCTGGCCAACGCCATCAACGTGCAGAACCTGCTGCAGGCGGTCTATTTCGAGACGGGCCAGAGCGCCGCCAGCCTGTTGCCGCCGCTCTCCTGGGGTTACAACCCCTCCCTGCCCCAGCGCAAGCAGGATCTCAAGCTCGCTCGTCAGTTGCTCAAGGACGCGGGCTACCCGAACGGCTTCGAGATGCAGGTGCTGGTGCAGCCCGGCGCCCGCCCCTACAACCCGGACGGCCTCAAGACCGCCCAGCTGATGCGCAGCGATCTCGCCAAGATTGGGGTGAGCCTCAAGATAGTGCAGCAGGCCTGGCCGGTCATCGAGACCCGGCTCGCCAAGGGGCAGTACGACAGCCTGCTCTCCGGCTGGATCGCCGACAACGCGGATCCGGACAACTTCTTCCGCCAGTTGCTGAGCTGCGCCGCCGTCGAGCGGGGCAACAACTACAGCCGCTGGTGCAGCCCGGCCTTCGATCAGCTGCTGGACGACGCTGTGACCACCCCGCAGCTCGCCTTCCGCCTGCGCAACTATTACTATGCCCAGTCCCTGCTCAACGAGCAGTTGCCGCTCATTCCGCTGGCCCATGCCCTGCGCACCCAGGTGAGTCGCAACGACATCCAGGGGCTGAGGCTCATGCCCTTCGGGGGCACCACCTTCAACCAGGCCTATCGGGAGTGACGATGACTGATACCCATCCCATCGGCGGCGGCCGTCGGCGCCCATCGGCGCAGCCGCACCTGGAGGCATAAGCATGTTTTTCTATATTCTGCGCCGCATCACCCTGCTGGTGATCACCCTGCTGGTGCTGACCCTGGGGGCCTACCTGCTGGAGTTTCGCCTCGTCACCCAGGTGCTGGACTTCTGGCACGGCTATCCTGACTTCCTGCTGCGGATCTTCGCGGGGGACTTCGGCCTCTCCAGCGTCTCGGGCCAGCCGGTGCTGGACGAGATCCGCCACTATTTCCCGGCCACCCTGGCGCTCTGTCTCGCGGCCTTCGCCATCTCGCTGCTGGTGGGGATCCCGCTCGGAACCCTGGCGGCCATCTACCAGGGGCGCGGACTGGATCTCTCCATCATGGCCGCCGGCCTCGTCGGCTATGCCGTGCCCGTCTTCTGGCTGGCCCTGCTGATGGTGATGTTCTTCTCCCTGGATCTCGGCTGGCTGCCCTCTTCCGGCCAGATCAGCCTGCTCTACGACGTCCCCTCCATCACGGGGATCGCCATCGTCGACGTGCTGCTGAGCGAGGAGCCCTGGCGGGAAGCGGCGCTGCATGACGCCCTGCGCCACCTGGTGCTGCCGTCTCTGGTGCTGGCCGTGGTGCCCACCACCGAGGTGATCCGCCACGTACGCAGCTCCCTCATCGACGTGATGAAACAGAACTACATCAAGGCGGCGGCGAGTCGTGGCCTCTCCCGTCGCCAGATCGTCTGGCGCCACGGCCTCAAGAATGCCCTGCCACCCGTACTGCCCCTGCTCGGGCTGCAACTCGGCAGCGTGCTCACCTCCGCCATGATCACCGAGGTGGTGTTCGACTGGCCCGGCATCGGCCGCTGGCTGGTGAGCAGCATCGCCCTGCAGGACTATGCCGCCATCCGCGGCGCCTCCCTGGTGGTGGCCAGCTTCGTCATCTTCATCAGCGTCAGCACCGAGCTGCTGACCACCATCATGTATCCGGCACGGCGCAAAGAACTCTATGCACGACAAGACTGAACACAGCAGCCGAATGACGCCTTTCGGCACCAGCGCCACCCGCTCAGCACCGCACGGCTCACCAACATCATGCGGTATCCGGCACGGTGCAAAGAACGCTATGCACGACAAGACTGAATCCGCTGACGGCCAGGGCGGGAGCCTGCATCATGCACGATAAATCGAACATCTATCCGGAGCTCAGGATCCTCTCCCCCCTCGAGCAGACCTGGGCCTCCTACCGGCGCAACCCGCTGGCCATGGCGGGGCTCTGGTGCTTTGGCCTGCTGCTGCTGGTCACCCTCATCGGGCCCCTGGTGATCCCCTACGGCATCGACGATCAGCACAGCAACCGCCTGCTGCTCGCCCCCTCCTGGGCCAGCACGGGCAACATCGACTACTTCCTCGGGACCGACGATCTGGGTCGCGACATCCTCTCCCGCCTCGTCGCGGGCGCCCGCCTCACCTTCGGCAACGCCCTGCTGGTGGTGGTGATCGCCCTCGTCGTCGGCTCGGCCATCGGCATCCTCGGCGGCATGAGCAAGGGGGTGAAGTCGAGCGTGCTCCATCATCTGCTCGACACCCTGCTCTCCATCCCCTCCCTGCTGCTGGCCATCATAGTGGTGGCCATCCTGGGGCCTGGATTGTTCAACACCCTGATCGCCATCACGCTGGCGCTCATTCCCCCCTTCATCCGGGCGACCTACAACGCGGTCCACGCCGAGATGCAGAAGGAGTACATCATAGCCAGCCGCCTCGACGGCTCGCCGCCCCTGCGGATCATGCGCCTGGCCATACTGCCGAACATCGTCGAGACCCTGGTGACCCAGACCACCCGTACCCTGTCCGCCGCCATCCTCGACATCTCGGCGGTGGGTTTCCTCGGCCTCGGGGCCCAATCCCCCCAGCCGGAGTGGGGCGCCATGCTGGCCGACTCCAGCGATCTCATCTACCTCGCCCCCTGGACCGTGACCCTGCCGGGCATGGCCATCCTGTTCAGCGTGCTGGTGACCAACCTGGTGGGTGAAGGCATTCGCGAAGCGCTTAAAGAGGGGAACGACTGATGCAATGTTCTATGCCGAAGAAAGGCATGTTCACCCTTGTTCTCCGCCCATTGCCGTACGGCGTGCTGGTCAACCCATCGCTGGTGGGCGAAGGGATCCGCGAAGCGCTCACAGAGGGGAACGATTGATGATACTGCGGCTCTATACCATAAAGGACGGCATCACGCCGATGCAGCACGCCGTGCCACACCCTCATGAGGAGCGCCACTGATGCCCTTGCTCGACATACGCAACCTCACCATCGAGATTGACACCCCCCAGGGCAAGGTCAAGGCGGTGGACAGGGTCAGCCTGACCCTGAACGAGGGGGAGATCCGCGGCCTGGTGGGGGAATCCGGCTCCGGCAAGAGCCTGGTCGCCAAGGTGATCGTCGGCATCCAGAAGGACAACTGGACGGTGCGCGCCGACCGGATGCGCTTCAACGACATGGACCTGCTGACCATGGCCCCCAAGGAGCGGCGCCGCATCATGGGCCGGGAGATCGCCATGATCTTCCAGGACCCCATCAGCTGTCTCGACCCCTCGGAGGAGATCGGCACCCAGCTCGAGGAGGCCATCCCCACCAGCGCCTTCGCCGGCAAGTTCTGGCAGCGCTTCCAGTGGCGCAAGAAGCGGGCCATCGCGCTCTTGCACCGGGTCGGGGTCAAGGATCACCGCAAGGTGATGCGGGCCTATCCCCACGAGCTGTCGGACGGCATGTGCCAGAAGGTGATGATCGCCATGGCGATCGCCAACCAGCCGCGTCTGCTGGTGGCGGACGAGCCCACCAGCGCCATGGAGTCCACCACCCACTCCCAGATCCTGCGTCTGCTGGACAAGATGAACAAGCTGGGCAACACCACCATCCTCATCATCAGCAACGACATCGCCGCCATCGCGAACCTGACCGACACCATCAACATCATGTACTGCGGCCAGATGGTGGAGGTGGGCACCCGGGAGCAGATCCTCGAATCCCCCCACCACCCCTATACGGATGCCCTGCTCAAGTCCATCCCGGACTTCGACAAGCTGGTGCGCCACAAGTCCCGGCTCGAGACCCTGCCCGGGGTAATACCGCCGCTGCAGCACCTGCCCATCGGCTGCCGTCTCGGCCCCCGCTGCCCCTATGCCCAGAAGCAGTGCGTGCAGACGCCGCTGATGAGCAAGGTGAAGGGGCATCAGTTCAGCTGCCACTTCCCGCTGAACATGGAAGAGCAGAAGAAATGAGCCGGGGTCATCACCAGCCCATGTCCGCCCGACAAGCCCAAGGGGCATCCATGCCCCAGCTGCCGCGTCCCCCTGAACATGGAAGAATCGAAGAAATGAGCCCGACCATGAGTGTCACCATAAAGGAGCCAAGCCTGTGATCGAACCCGCCCTGCTGCAGGTCAGGGGCCTGTGCAAGACCTATCAGAATCGTACCGGCCTGTTCCGGCGCCGCGCCGTGGAGGCGATCAAGCCGCTCTCCTTCGATCTCGGCGTCGGCCAGACCCTGGCCATCGTCGGGGAGGCGGGCTCCGGCAAGAGCACCCTCGCCCGTATTTTAGCGGGCATGATAGAGCCGAGCGGCGGCGAGATCGCCGTCGAGGGGCAGCCCCTGGTCCACGGCGACTACCAGACCCGCTGCAAGCTGCTGCGGATGATCTTCCAGGATCCCAACACGTCGCTCAACCGCAAGATCCGGGTCGGCCAGATCCTGGAGACGCCGCTGCGCCTCAACACCGAGATGACCGAGGAGGAGCGCCGGGAGAAGGTGATCCAGACCCTGCGCATGGTGGGCATGCTGGCGGATCACGCCCTCTTCTACCCCCAGATGCTCTCCGCCGGCCAGCAGCAGCGGGTGGGGCTGGCGCGGGCGCTGATCCTCAACCCGAAAATCGTGGTCGCGGATGAGGCTCTCTCCACTCTGGACATCTCGGTACGCTCCCAGATCATCAACCTGCTGCTGGAGATGCAGGAGACCATGGGGCTGAGCTATGTGCTGGTGGCCAACGATCTGGGCATCGTCAGCCACATCAGCGACGAGGTGCTGGTGATGCACGAGGGCCGGGTGGTGGAGCGCGGCAAGACCCTCAAGGTGTTCGCCGATCCCCAGCACGAGGTGACCCGGCGCCTCATCCAGAACTACAACAACGAGTACCGCCGCTGATCCCCGCCGCGCCCCCTTCCCCCCTAGCGCAGACATAAAAAAACCCGGCTTGCAGGCCGGGTATTGCGCTCAAAAAAGTGATTGCGTCGCTCGTAGTAGGAACAGGGCAATGGTAGGCAGCCCCCGTCACCTCAACAACTGTCAGATCTGACAGGCAGTCCGCTATGGAACCTGAACTGCGGATCCGGCGAGCGGATGAGCTCCGCCTCCAGCTGGCCGAAGAAGGCCACCCGTTCGCTGATGTCCTCTCCCGCATACTGCTCCGCCAGGGCCAGATAGTCCTGATAGTGGCGCGCCTCCGAGCGCAGCAGGGAGACGTAGAAGCGGCCAAGCTCCTCGTCCAGATGGGGCGCCAGCCTGGCAAAACGCTCGCAGGATCGCGCCTCGATATAGGCGCCGATGATCATCTTGTCCACCACGGCGGCCGGCTCGTAGGTGCGCACATGGGCCAGCAGGCTGCGGGCGTAGCGGGAGGCGGTGACGGGGCCGTAGGGAATGCCGCGGGCCTGCATGATCTCCAGCACCTGCTCGAAGTGGTGCAGCTCCTCCTGGATGAGCCGCACCATGGGGAACAGCAGGGGATTGCGCTCCAGCTCGGCGAACACAGTGCGCTCGGCCTCGCCCATGGTGCGCTTGCCGAGGATCTCCGCCTTCTCGGGGATGGCGTCCAGCTCCCGGTAAAACGCGAGCTTGGGCAGCAGGTGGCGCTTCTCCTTGGGCAGGCAGTAGCGGCGCACCAGGCTGTGGGCGGTCAGGGCCGCCTTGTTCTCGCAGTTGGCGTGATCGATGAGCAGGGTCGGCAATTGGGCGGGATCCCGCGCCATCTCCACCCACTCATCCGGGGTCTCGCAATGCAGGAATTGGCGCACGGGGGCTAACAGGTCATCCATCTGAACTCTCATCTGTTGATACGACACGCGGCGCCGGGACGCCGGGGCGCCTATGCTAACGGATCCCGCAGGGCCTGCCCACCGCCATCATGATCACCTCGTCAAGCGCCTGAGAGAGTCACGGCTGATCAGGGTGCCGCTGAACGAGAGCAGTGCGTCACTCCCCCCCTCCTCCACCATGGTGATCAAGCGGCTGATGGTCTCCTGGATCATCCCGGTCACCGGCATCTTGACGCTGGCAAGCGAGGGAATGACATAGGGAGCCAGGGCGATGTCGTCAAACCCCACCACCGAGACTGCATCAGGCACAGCCACGCCAGACTCGTGCAGCCGTTTGATGGCGCCGATCGCCATGTCATCGTTGCTGGCCACCAGGGCGCTGAAACGGATCCGCCGCGCCAGCAGGGTCGAGACGGCGGCCGCGCCGCAGGCGGGTGTCCATCTGCCGGGCGCGATCAATGCGTCCTGCACGGGGATGCCGTGCCGTATCAGCGCCTCGCGGTAGCCGGCCAGACGCTCGACGCCGGTGGGCGAATCCGCCGAACCGGCAATGAAGGCGATCTCCCTGTGCCCCATGGCCACCAGCGTGTCCACCACGGCCGCCGCCGCCGCCTGCTGATCCGCATAGACGCAGTGGGCAGGATGACGTGGCAAGCGCCGGTTGAGCACCATGATGGGCTGGGGATGCTGCTCGATGATCTCGTCCATCTCCTCGACGCTGAGAAAACGCGGATAGATGATGACGCCGTCGCAGCGTGAGTCGAGCAGGTACTGGATGGCCTGGCGCTCCTCGTCGGCGCTGTGCTTGCCATCCGCCAGGATGAGCTGCCGCCCCCGCTCCTCCGTCATCCGTGCCGCATGGGAGAGCAGCTCGCTGAAGTAGACGCCGTGGTAGAGGGTGTTGGTGACCACCAGCCCCAGGGTCTGGGTATTCTTGGTCGCAAGCTGCCTCGCCACCAGATTGGGACGATAGCCGCTCTCCTCAATGGCCTGAAACACCCTGTCCCGGGTCTCCTGGCTGGTATAACCATTGCCCGACAGCACGCGGGAGACCGTCGCCTTCGACACCCCTGCCCGCTTCGCCACCTCCAGCATCGTCGTCATTCTTGTCCCCCTTGCGTTCGACGGGTCGCAGTGTACTGCACCCTCGCCGGCTTGTCGTAGCAAGAATGGCGCCATGGCCCGGGTTCAGTGATCCCATTCACGGATCTGCACAATGGGGGGCGGCCGTCTTGTGTCCCGACAGGAAACTGCGCATGCTATGTGGAACCGGTTCCACATTCAGTTTCATGCCTTCTCGCTCGCCATCAGCTGCGGCGAGCACGAGCGGGCCCACTTGGTTAAAAGGATCAACCTCGATGTCAAAGAACTATGCGGCCCTGGCCAGCACCGTCATCACCGCACTCGGCGGCGCCGACAACGTCGTCGCCGTGACGCACTGCATGACGCGGCTGCGCTTCGTGCTCAGCGACCCCGCCCGGGTCAACGCCCCCGCCCTGAAAGCCACCCAGGGCGTGCTCGGCGTGGTGCAGGCCGACAACCAGTGCCAGGTGATCATCGGCAACACCGTCTCCCACGCCTACCGCGAGGTACTGGCCCTGCTGCCCCAGGGCGGACAGACGCCGCCCCCCGCCCCCGCACGTGGCTGGAGCCTGCGACGCATGGGCGCCGCCATCCTCGACGCCCTGATCGGCACCATGTCGCCGCTGATCCCGGCCATCATCGGCGGCTCCATGCTCAAGCTGCTGGCCATGGTGCTGGAGATGACCGGCCTGCTGGAGAAAGGCTCCTCGACCCTCACCATCCTCACGGTGGCCGGGGACGGCGCCTTCTTCTTCCTGCCCCTGATGGTGGCCGCCTCCGCCGCCGTCAAGTTCAAGACCAACATGTCGCTCGCCATCGCCATCGCCGGCGTGCTGGTGCACCCCAGCTTCATCGAGCTGATGGCCCGGGCCGCCGAGGGGGAGCAGGTGACCTTCGCCCTGATCCCGGTCACCGCGGTGAAATACACCTACACAGTGATCCCGGCCCTGGTGATGACCTGGTGCCTCTCCTACATCGAGCGCTGGGTCGACCGCATCACCCCGGCGGTCACCAAGAACTTCCTCAAACCCATGCTGATCGTGCTCATCGCGGCGCCGCTCGCCATCCTCTTCATCGGCCCCGTCGGCATCTGGATCGGCACCGCCATCTCGGGCCTGGTCTACACGGTTCACGACTACCTAGGCTGGCTGTCGGTGGCCATCATGGGGGCGCTCTGGCCGCTGCTGGTGATGACCGGCATGCACCGCGTCTTCACCCCGACCATCATCCAGACCATCGCCGAGACCGGCAAGGAAGGCATGGTGATGCCCTCCGAAATCGGCGCCAACCTCTCCCTTGGCGGCTCCTCCCTGGCGGTCGCCTGGCGCACCCGAAACCCTGAGCTGCGCCAGACCGCGCTCGCGGCGGCCGCCTCCGCCATCATGGCGGGGATCTCGGAACCCGCCCTCTACGGCGTGGCCCTGCGCCTCAAGCGCCCGCTCATTGCCAGCCTCATCAGCGGCTTCATCTGCGGCGCCGTCGCCGGCATGGCCGGCCTCGCCAGCCACTCCATGGCGGCCCCCGGCCTCTTCACCAGCGTGCAGTTCTTCGATCCGGCCAACCCCATGACCATCGCCTGGGTGTTCGGCGTGATGGCGCTCTCCGTGGTGCTCTCCTTCGTGCTGACCCTGGTGATGGGGTTTGAGGACATCCCGGTGGAGGCCCCCGGCGAGAACGGTTCTCCCCAGCCCGTCGCGGCCAGCCAGGCACAGGCCACCGCCGGCGCGTGACTCCCTATCAGACATGACAAGAGGTAACCAATGTCGTTAGCAAGATTTCCCGAAGGCTTCCTGTGGGGCGGCGCCCTGGCCGCCAACCAGGCGGAAGGCGCCCATCTCGAGGGGGGCAAGGGCCTGACCACGGTGGACATGATCCCCCACGGCCCGAACCGCATGGCGGTCAAACTCGGCCAGGAGAAGCGCTTCTCCCTGCGGGAGGACGAGTTCTACCCGAGCCACGGGGCCATCGACTTCTATCACCGTTACAAGGACGACATCGCCCTGATGGCCGAGATGGGCTTCACCGTGTTTCGCACCTCCATCGCCTGGAGCCGGATCTACCCCAGGGGGGACGAGCGGGAGCCCAATGCCGAGGGCATCGCCTTCTACCGCGCCCTGTTCGAGGAGTGCAAGAAGCACGGCATCGAACCCCTGGTGACCCTGTGCCACTTCGACGTGCCCATGCACCTGGTGACCGAATACGGCTCCTGGCGCAACCGCCAGATGGTGACCTTCTTCACCCGCTACGCCCGCACCTGCTTCGAGGCGTTCGACGGCCTGGTGAAGTACTGGCTCACCTTCAACGAGATCAACATCCTGCTGCACAGCCCCTTCTCCGGGGCCGGGCTGGTGTTCGAAGAGGGGGAACACCAGGAGCAGGTGAAGTACCAGGCGGCCCACCACGAGCTCATCGCCAGCGCCCTGGCGACCCGGATTGCCCACGAGGTCAATCCGGCCAACCAGGTGGGCTGCATGCTGGCGGGGGGCAGCTTCTACCCCTACTCCTGCAAGCCGGAAGATGTCTGGGCCGCGCTGCAAAAGGAGCGGGAGAACCTGCTGTTCATCGACGTGCAGGCCCGGGGCACCTACCCGGCCTATGCGGCTCGCGTGTTTCGCGACAAGGGGGTGGTGCTGGTCAAGGAGCCGGGTGACGACGAGCTCCTCCAGCACACCGTCGACTTCGTCTCCTTCAGCTACTACGCCTCCCGCTGCGCCGCCGCCGACATGAACCAGGGCAACACCAGCGAGGCCAATGTAGTCAAGTCCCTGAAAAACCCCTACATCGAGGTAAGCGAATGGGGCTGGGGCATAGATCCTCTGGGCCTTCGCATCACCATCAACGCCCTGCACGACCGCTACCAGAAACCGCTGTTCCTGGTGGAGAACGGCCTGGGGGCCGTGGACGAGGTGAACGAGCAAGGAGAGATCGAGGACGACTACCGCATCGCCTACCTGCGGGAACACATCCAGGCCATGGGGGATGCCATCGAAGACGGCATCCCCCTCATGGGCTACACCAGCTGGGGCTGCATCGATCTCGTGTCCGCCTCCACCGGCGAGATGAGCAAGCGCTACGGCTTCGTTCACGTGGACAGGGACGACGCCGGCCGGGGCACCCTGGCGCGCAGGCGCAAGAAGTCGTTCTGGTGGTACAGGAAGGTGATCGCGAGCCACGGGGAAGACCTGGCCTGATCACGCATCGCCCGGGCATCCCGGGTGATGTACTAATGCAGTGGAAAATAACATGGGGGCCCAGGGCCCCCATGTGTTGTTTCAGCGCGACGCGGAAAACGTTTAACTGCCTTCGTTGAAAATTTCCAGGTTGCTGGTCCCTTCCTGCCACTCGCGCACCGCCTTGTTGTCGTCGCTGCGCAGGGCATTGAGGTGGTCCAGATAACCCTGATCCACGTCCGAGGTCACGTAGTGGCCGTTGAACACCGAGGTCTCGAAGTGGCGCAGCTCGGGGTTGATCTCCCGCACCGCCGCTTCCAGATCTTCCAGATCCTGGAAGATGAGGCCGTCGGCGCCGATGAGCTTGCACACCTCTTCCACTTCCCGGCCGTGGGCGATCAGCTCGTTAGCAGTGGGCATGTCGATGCCGTAGACGTTGGGGAAGCGAATTTCCGGCGCCGCCGAGGCGAAGTAGACCTTGGCTGCCCCCGCCTCGCGGGCCATCTGGATGATCTGCTCCGAGGTGGTGCCGCGCACTATGCTGTCGTCCACCAGCAGCACCTTCTTGCCCTTGAATTCGGAGCTGATGGCGTTGAGCTTGCGACGCACCGACTTCTTGCGCTGGGTCTGGCCCGGCATGATGAAGGTCCGGCCGATGTAGCGGTTCTTCACGAAGCCCTGACGATAGGGCAGACCCAGGGTGTGGGCGATCTCCAGCGCCACGTCGCAGGAGGTCTCGGGGATGGGGATGACCACGTCCACGTCGAGATCGTCCCACTCCCGGGCGATCTTCTGGCCCAGCTTGCGACCCATGTTGAGGCGGGCGGCATAGACGGAGACCTTGTCGATGCAGGAGTCGGGGCGGGCGAAGTAGACGTACTCGAAGATGCAGGAGCTCATCTGCGGGTTCTCCGCGCACTGCTCGGAGAAGAGCTGGCCCTGCTCGGTGATGTAGATGGCCTCGCCCGGCGCGACGTCACGCACCGTCTCGAAACCGATGGCGTCGAGGGCCACGCTCTCGGAGGCGAGCATGTACTCCACCTGGCCCTGCTCGTCGACCCGGCGACCCAGGATCAGCGGGCGGATGCCGTTGGGATCGCGGAACCCGATGAGACCGTGGCCGATCACCAGGGAAACCACGGCGTAGGCGCCGCGGATCTGCTGATGCACCTTGCGCACTGCGGAGAAGATGTCCTCCGGGCGCAGCGCCATCTTGTCGCACAGGTCCAGCTCGTGGGCCAGCACGTTCAGCAGCACTTCGGAGTCCGAGGTGGTGTTGATGTGGCGGCGGGCCACCTTGAACTGCTGCTCCTTGAGCTCCTTGGCGTTGGTGAGGTTGCCGTTGTGGGCCAGCACCATGCCGTAGGGGGAGTTCACGTAAAACGGCTGGGCCTCCGCGGCACTGGAGCTGCCGGCGGTGGGATAACGGACGTGTCCTATGCCGATATTCCCCTTGAGCCGCTGCATGTGGCGCACTTCAAACACATCCTTCACCAGACCGTTGGCCTTGCGTTGCCGGAAGTTTCCACTGTCAATGGTCACGATCCCGGCGGCATCCTGTCCCCTGTGCTGCAACACCGTCAAGGCGTCGTAGAGGGCCTGATTGACGGGGGTGGTGCCAACTATACCGACAATACCGCACATGTCTTTGCTACCTCGATGTCACTGTACCTGTTGAAGAAAACTGGACGAGTTCATCATGAACCCGAAAAACCACTGGATCACCGGCTTGAACTCGGGAACCAGCCTGGACGCCGCCCACCAGTCGCTCTGGGAGAGGCTGGTGAAGGTATCCATGAAAAACAGCAGGGCGCTGACGATCAGCACCCCGCGAATGGCGCCAAAACAGACCCCCAGCACCCGATCGGTCCCCGAGAGCCCCGTCTTCTCCACCAGCAGGCCCACCACGTAGTTGACCACGCTGCCAAGGATCAGGGTCGCCACGAACAGGGCCGCGATGGCGAGGCCGTTGCGCACCATGGCGTCGGAGAAGGAGGTGAAGTAGACGGCGAGATCGGGATAGAAACGGCTGGCAATGAAAAAGGCGACGAACCAAGTGACGAGGGACATGGCTTCCTTGAGGAAGCCCCGCACCAGGCTGATGAGGGCGGAAAAACCGACGATGCCCATGATGGCGTAATCAATCCAGACCATAGAAAAAGATGTCCTGCGAAATTGCGGCGCAGTCTAACAAAAACGATTGCGCAATGCTTGATAAAAATGTGTTAAACGCACGACGGGCGTGCCGGGACGGCGATGGGGCCCCGCTCACGCGGCCGGCGCCAGAATGCACAACGCCATGGCAAAGCCATGGCGTTGTCGTCTGCAACGAGCGCTTACCCGATGTGGGTCAGGCCGCCCATGTAGGATTGCAGCGCCGCCGGGATGGCGATGCGGCCATCTTCCTGCTGGTAGTTCTCCAGCACCGCCACCAGGGTGCGACCCACCGCCAGGCCGGAGCCGTTCAGGGTGTGGATCAGCTGCGGTTTGCCGTCGATGCGCACGCGAGCCTGCATGCGGCGCGCCTGGAAGTCGGTGCAGTTGGAGACAGACGAGATCTCGCGGTAGGTGTTCTGGGCCGGCAGCCAGACTTCCAGATCGTAGGTCTTGGCGGCGCAGAAGCCCATGTCACCGGTAGAGAGCGCCATCACGCGATACGGCAGCTCCAGCAGCTGCAGCACCTTCTCGGCGTGGCCCACCATCTCTTCCAGAGCATCCCAGGACTTCTCGGGGTGCACCAGCTGAACCATCTCGACCTTGTCGAACTGGTGCATGCGGATGAGACCACGGGTGTCGCGGCCATAGGAGCCCGCTTCGGAGCGGAAGCAGGGGCTGTGGGCGGTCATCTTGATGGGCAGTTCCTGCTCGTCGAAGATCTCGTCGCGGGCCATGTTGGTGAGCGGCACTTCGGAGGTCGGGATCAGGGAGAACTTGCGCATCTTGCCCTCGTCTTCCCCTTCCCCTTCGATACCGGTGTTGAACAGATCCTGGGAGAACTTCGGCAGCTGGCCGGTGCCGTACAGGCTGTCCGGGTTGACCAGATAGGGCACGTAGCACTCGGTGTAGCCGTGCTGCAGGGTGTGCAGGTCCAGCATGAACTGGGCCAGTGCGCGGTGCAGGCGGGCAATCTGGCCCTTCATCACCACGAAGCGGGCGCCGGAGAGCTTGACGCCGTTCTTGAAGTCAACGCCCTTGGCCGCCTCACCCAGATCGATGTGATCGCGCACCGGGAAGTTGAACTCGCGCGGGGTGCCCCAACGGCGCACTTCCACGTTGTCGTTCTCGTCGCGGCCCACCGGGGTGGTGTCGCTCGGCAGGTTGGGGATGGCATCGGCAATCCCCTTGAGCTGGGCCAGCAGGGCGTCCAGCTCGACCTTGCTGGTCTCCAGCTCGTCGTTGATCTTGGTCACCTGGGCCTTGAGCGGGGCAACATCTTCACCGCGACGGGCAGCCTCACCGATGGACTTGGAGCGGGCGTTGCGCTCGGCCTGCAGCTCCTGGGTACGGGACTGCAGATCCTTGCGTTTCTCTTCCAGAGCGTTGACCGCCGCTACGTCCAGAACGTAGCCACGTGTCGCCAGACGAGCGGCAGCTTCATCGATGTCGCTGCGCAGATATTTGGGATCCAGCATGGTTTACCTACTTTTTTTAATGGGATCTGGGCCCGGGTCGTCGTAACCGGGCCGGGAAACAGATCCGGAAGTTAACATCGGTTGGCACACCCCTGTCGTCTTTTGCATCGGGCCAGCAAGATGGGGCCTTCGAAATCAAGAAGATGGCACCAGGCCAAGACAAGCGGGGTCAGACGGGCAGTGTAGCAGACCGCCCCCCCGCCCGAACAGGGACTATTGCGGTCGTTTTGCCCTGTTTTCCGGGGGATGGCGACCCCGATGGAATCGGTTGGCCAATTAACGCACAATCGGTCCGGCCGGCCAGGCGCAGACCGCTCGTAGCGGGCCGACCCCGGCCTTGCCGCTATTTTTCCCGCCGCTTCGGGCTCTGCCTGTCCAGCTCGCGCAGGTAGTCGAGCTTCTGGCCGATCTGCTTCTCCAGGCCCCGTTCGGTGGGCTGGTAGTAGTGCTTGCCGGCGAGCTCGGGGGGGAAGTACTCCTCCCCCGCCGCATAGGCCCCCGGCTCGTCGTGGGCGTAGCGGTACTCGGCGCCGTAGCCGAGCTCGCTCATCAGCCTGGTGGGTGCGTTGCGCAGGTGCGGCGGCACCTCGAAGTCCGGCAGGTTTTTGGCGTCCGCCAGCGCCGCCTTCCAGGCGGTGTAGACCGCATTGCTCTTGGGCGCGCAGGCGAGGTAGACGATGGCCTGGGCGATGGCCCGCTCCCCTTCAGCCGGCCCGATACGGTGGAAGCAGTCCCAGGCCGAGAGCGCCACCTGCATGGCGCGGGGGTCGGCGTTGCCCACGTCTTCCGAGGCTATGGCCAGCAGCCGGCGCGCGATGTAGAGGGGATCGCAGCCGGCGCTCACCATGCGGGCATACCAGTAGAGGGCCGCATCCGGCGCCGAACCACGGATGGACTTGTGCACCGCCGAGATGAGGTCGTAGAAGTGATCGCCGCCCTTGTCGAAGCGTGCCACGTGATCCCCCACCACGGCGGCGAGCAGGGCGCTGTCGATCTGCTTGTGGCCGCTGCCGTCGAGCTCCGCCATGTCTGCCAGGAGCTCCAGGTAGTTGAGGGACTTGCGCCCGTCCCCGTCCACGGCTTTTGCCAGCGCCTCCTTCACCCCGGTGGCGAAGGTGAGGCTGGGGTCATTGAGGCCGCGGGGATCGGTCAGCGCCTGATCGATCATGGCGAGGATGTCCTCCTCCTCCAGCCGTTTGAGCAGATAGACCCGGGCCCGGGAGAGCAGCGCGTTGTTGAGTTCGAACGAGGGGTTTTCGGTGGTGGCGCCGATGAAGGTGATGGTGCCGTCTTCGATGTGGGGCAGGAAGACATCCTGCTGGCTCTTGTTGAAGCGGTGCACCTCGTCCACGAACAGGATGGTGCGCACCCCGCGCCAGCCGTTCTCCTTCGCCTTGTCGATGGCGGCGCGGATCTCCTTGATGCCGGAGGTGACGGCGGAGAGGCGCTCCACCTCCGCCTGGCAGTAGTGGGCCATCAGCTCCGCCAGCGTGGTCTTGCCGGTGCCGGGCGGGCCCCAGAGGATCATGGAGTGGCAGTGGCCGGCCAGGATCGCCTTTCGCAGGGGCTTGTCGGCCCCCAGGATATGCTGCTGGCCGATGTACTGATCCAGGGTCTGCGGCCGCATGCGAGCCGCCAGCGGTCGAAAGTCAGCGGAAAAGTCCAGCGACAGGTTGCTCATCGGCGTGGCTCGCTTGGGGTGATGCGGGTCATCAGCGCTGGTCGTCCAGCGCGACCCCCTTGGGGATCTTGAACACGAACTCGTTGCCCTTGAGCACCGGCTTGCGGTTGAAGTTGCTCAGGGTGAATTCGCTCCACTGCCCCTGGGCCTCCTTCACGTCGAAGCGGCTGATGTTGTTCTGGCGATCAAACGTGATGCGGAAGGAGGCGATCAGCTCGTCCTGGCTGCGGCTGGTGACGGTGTAGACATCCCCTTCCTGGGTCACGTCGTAGTTCTTCCAGAGGCTGTTGTCGTTGCCGGCGATGAGCACGAAGGGGGTGTTGAGCACGGCGTCCTTCATCTTGAGAGCGGTCACCTGCTCGACGAAGGGATCATAGACCCAGACGTCCTTGCCGTCGGCCACGATCAGGCTCTCGTCCGGGGAGGTGGTGTGCCAGTTGAAACGGTTGGGTCGCTGCACCAGCAGGGAGCCGCTCGCCTTTTGCAGCTCCTTGCCCTTGCTGTCATAGACGGTCTGGGCAAACTTGGCGGAGAAGAGGCTCACCCCTGCCAGCTTCTGCTTGAGATCGCTGGCCGTATCGGCCCACACCTGGCTGCTGGCGACCAGCAGCACGGAACCCATCAACAGTTGTTTTTTCATCAGGCTCTTCATAAAGACGTTCTCGATAAAAGGCCACGCCCGCAGAGGGCATGGCCAGGATGATGTGAGGCTTAATCCCGCACCGGCGGCGGTGCCAGCACGTCGCGCTGGCCGTTGCCACCCGGGGCGCTGACAATGCCCTGGTTCTCCATCTGCTCGATGAGACGAGCCGCCCGGTTGTAGCCGATCTTGAACTTGCGCTGCACGCTGGAGGTGGAGCCGCGGCGGGATTCCACCACGAAGGCCACCGCCTCGTCGAACAGGGGATCGAGCTCCTCGTCGCCACCGCCGCCGTAGTCGCCGCCACCGCCCTCGCCGTCCGACTCGCCGGAGAGGATCTCGTCGATGTAGTCCGGCTCGCCGCGCAGTTTCCAGTCCGCCACCACCTTGTGCACCTCGTGGTCATCGACGAAGGCGCCGTGGACCCGGGTCGGGTTGGAAGTACCGGCCGGCATGTAGAGCATGTCCCCCATGCCGAGCAGGGATTCGGCCCCCCCCTGATCCAGGATGGTGCGAGAATCTATCTTGCTCGACACCTGGAAGGAGATCCGGGTCGGGATGTTGGCCTTGATGAGGCCGGTGATCACATCCACAGACGGGCGCTGGGTCGCGAGGATGAGATGGATGCCAGCCGCCCGCGCCTTCTGGGCGATGCGGGCGATGAGCTCTTCCACCTTCTTGCCGACGATCATCATCATGTCGGCGAACTCGTCCACCACCACCACGATGTGGGGCAGCTTCTCGAGCTCCGGCGGCATCTGATCCATGGAGTCGCCCGGACGCCACAGGGGATCGAGCAGGGGATCGCCCGCCTCGATGGCGGCCAGCACCTTGTCGTTGTAGCCCTTGAGGTTGCGCACCCCGACCGCGGACATCAGCTTGTAGCGGCGCTCCATCTCGCCCACGCACCAGCGCAGGGCATTGGCGGCATCCTTCATGTCGGTCACCACCTCGGTCAGGAGGTGCGGGATCCCCTCGTAGACCGAGAGCTCCAGCATCTTGGGGTCGATCATGATGAAGCGCAGATCCTCGGGGGAGGACTTGTAGAGCATGGAGATGATCATGGTGTTCACCCCCACCGACTTGCCCGAGCCCGTGGTACCGGCCACCAGCAGGTGCGGCATCTTGGCGAGGTTCACCACCACGGGCTCCCCCGCGATGTCCTGGCCCAGCCCCATGGTCAGCGGATTGCGGCTGTCCCGAAACGCCTCGCAGTCGAGGGTCTCACGCAGGTAGACGGTCTGGCGCACCCGGTTGGGCAGTTCGATGCCGACATAGGTCTTGCCGGGGATCACCTCCACCACCCGCACGCTGCTGGCGGAGAGGGAACGGGCGAGATCCCGCGACAGGTTGGTGATCTTGCTCGCCTTCATGCCCGGCGCCAGATCCAGTTCGAAACGGGTGATGACGGGGCCCGGATAGACACCGACCACCTTGGCCTGCACGTTGTAGTCGGCGAGTTTCGCCTCCACCAGCCGGCCCATGCGCTCCAGCTCGTCCTTGCTCATCATCTGGGTCTTGGCAGGCGGCCTGTCCAGCAGCTCGATGCTCGGCAAGGGAGCCAGACCGGGCTGGGGACGGCGCTTGGCCTTGACCGGCGCCGGGGCGACCGGTGCCTCGGGTTCATCGTCCCCCTCGGCCCAGGGCAGATCGAGGTCGTCCTCATCCTCCTGGCTCACCACGGGGCGCTGACGGCCGCTGGCCACGCGTTTGCCCTTGGGGGCCGGGGTCTCGTCCTCATCTTCGTCGTCAAACTGTGGCTCGAACTGGAAGGTGTCCTCATCCAGCTCCGGCAGCCACTCGTCAGATTTTGTCTTTTGAGCCCGATTTTTAGCCTTGGGATTGCGCGTCCAGCTACCGTGGGGCTCGTCTTCGTCGTCCTGGTCGAAGGCGCCCACGCCCCCTTCCAGCAGGGGATCCGGCCCCTCATAACGGGGCTGACGCCAGCCCCCGGTCAGCCAGCGCCCCAGGGTGGTGGGGAAATGGTAGATGGCGCTGACGCTGCCGGTGCAGGCGGCACCGATCCGCTCGACTATGGTGAGCCAGGACCAGCCGGTGAACAGGGTGATGCCGGTCGCCACGAAGCAGAGCAGCATCAGGTTGGCTCCCACCCCGCCGAACAGCGGCACCACGGCGGAGGCGATCACGTCGCCCACCAGGCCGCCGGCGGAGAAATTCTGCAGGTCGTTGAAGTTCATGCTGGCGATGGCGGACATGCCGAGCACGGTGAGGATGAAGCCGATGATCCGCACCGACAGAGTGAGATAGTCCACCTCCAGCAGCTTGCTCGGCCGCCAGAACAGGCTCCAGCCAAGCAGCACCGTCAGCGGCGGCACCAGGTAGGAGAACGCCCCGAAGGTAAACATGGTGATGTCGGCGAGCCAGGCCCCGGCGCTGCCTGCCAGGTTCTTCACCTCCCCCTGCCAGGAGGTCTGGGACCAACCGGGATCGGCGGGGTGATAGGTCAACAGGGCAAGCAAGAGATAGGCAGCCATCAGGGTGATGGCGATCAATACGGCCTCGAAGATCCGTTGTGTACCTGATAAAGGAGTAAACAGCTTTTTATCGGCCAAACTCCGGCTCCTTTGTGAAAACATGAATGCGGGATAGGGGGCCTAGTATCCCTGAAAAGCCCACCGGTTGTCAGCCAGTGCCTGAAGGCGGGCCGTGAAACAGCAATAATGAAGAAACGAGCGGACCGGCCGCTCGTTTCTGACTATCGTGACTCGTCATGGAACGAGCAAGTCACAGCACAACCCCGCTTATCGGGTGCTGATCACCAGACGACTGCTCTGTTTGACCTCTTCCATCACCACATAGGTGCGGGTGTCGTTGACGCCGGGCAGACGCAGCAGGGTTTCCCCCAGCAGGCGGCGATAGGCGGACATGTCGCTGACGCGGGTCTTGAGCAGATAATCGAAATCACCGGACACCAGATGGCACTCCTGGATCTCCTCGAGCACCTGCACAGCCTTGTTGAACTGTTCGAACACGTCGGGGGCGCCGCGATTGAGGGTAATTTCCACGAATACCAGCAGAGACGCGTCCAGATAATGAGGGTTCAGAATGGCGGCATATCCTTCGATATAGCCTTGTCGCTCCAGGCGACGAACCCGTTCCAGACACGGTGTGGGACTCAGGCCAACTCGTTTGGACAACTCAACGTTCGAAATCCTGCCATCCTTTTGCAGTTCATTCAGAATGTTGCGGTCAATCCTGTCCAAATCCTTTAGCCGACTCTTAGCTTCCATCATTTAATTCCATCCTTTGGCTATTTTTTGGTAAGAATCACCAGTCATTTTATAATAATGGTCACAAATCCTGTCAATACCTGAATATACTAGGCGCAAATGTCGCTTAACATCTAGGCAACATAAACCACCAATCGATAGACGAGGGATAGCATGATTATCGGTGTACCTAAGGAAATAAAAAACCATGAATATCGCGTAGGCATGGTTCCGGCCAGTGTACGTGAACTGACAGCACGAAACCATACCGTTTTCGTCCAAAGCGGCGCAGGAAATGGCATTGGGTTCAGTGACGCAGATTATCTGGCTGCCGGAGCCGAGATCCTGGCCTCTGCGGCAGACGTTTTCGCCAAGGCGGAGATGATCGTCAAGGTCAAGGAACCCCAGGCGGTCGAGCGCGCCATGCTGCGTCCGGGCCAGACCCTCTTTACCTACCTGCACCTGGCGCCAGACCTGGCCCAGACCCGGGAGCTGGTGGACAGCGGCGCTATCTGCATCGCCTACGAAACCGTCACCGACGGCCGTGGCGGCCTGCCCCTGCTGGCCCCCATGTCGGAGGTGGCCGGACGCATGTCTATTCAGGCCGGTGCCCAGGCGCTGGAGAAATCCCGCGGCGGTAGCGGCGTGCTGCTCGGCGGCGTGCCCGGCGTGGAACCGGCCAAGGTGGTGATCATCGGCGGCGGCGTGGTGGGCTCCAACGCAGCCCGCATGGCCATCGGCCTGCGTGCCGACGTCACCATACTCGACAACAACATCGATACCCTGCGCCGTCTCGACAGCGAGTTCCAGGGCGCCGCCAAGGTGGTCTACTCCAACCGCGAGACCCTGGAGCGCCATCTGCTGGCGGCAGACCTGGTCATCGGTGGCGTGCTGGTACCGGGCGCCACTGCGCCAAAACTTGTCAGCCGTGACCACATTGCCCGCATGAAGCCGGGGTCGGCCATCGTGGACGTGGCCATCGATCAAGGCGGCTGCGTCGAGACCTCCCATGCCACCACCCATGAGGATCCCACCTTCATCGTCGACGACGTGGTGCACTACTGCGTGGCCAACATGCCGGGCGCCGTGGCACGCACCTCCACCGTGGCCCTGAACAACGCCACCCTGCCCTTCATCATCAAGCTGGCCGAACAGGGCTATCGCAACGCACTGCTCAGCGATCCCCACCTGCGGCACGGCCTGAACGTGATGGCGGGCAAGATCACCTGCAAGGAGGTCGCCGTGGCCCACAACCTGGCCTACACGGATCCCCTGACCCTGTTGAACTGATCGCGTCCCCGCGAGGGGAGGTAGATGAGTGAAAATCCGCCCGCGATGGGCGGTTTTTTTATGCCTGCCATCCCCCCTGCCCCTCTCTTTGGCGATTGCCCCAATCGATGCGCCGGCCTTTGACCGCGGATCACGAATTACCTACAATCGCGCAAACTCATCACGTCTCGGAAATCACATCATGAGCCAAGTCACTCACAGCAAACTGCTGATCCTGGGATCCGGCCCGGCAGGTTACACCGCGGCCGTCTATGCCGCCCGCGCCAACCTCAATCCCCTGCTCATCACCGGCATGCAGCAAGGTGGCCAGCTGACCACCACCACCGAAGTGGAAAACTGGCCGGGGGATGCGGAAGGGCTGACCGGCCCGGCCCTGATGGAGCGCATGAAAGAGCATGCGGAGAAGTTCGATACCCGCATCCTCTTCGATCACATCAATGAAGTGACGCTGACCGAACGCCCCTTCCGCCTCAAGGGCGACAACGGGGAATACACCTGCGATGCGCTGATCCTCGCCACCGGCGCCTCCGCCAAGTACCTGGGGCTGCCCTCCGAGGAGGCGTTCAAGGGCCGCGGCGTCTCCGCCTGCGCCACCTGTGACGGCTTCTTCTACCGCAACCAGGAAGTGGCCGTGGTCGGCGGCGGCAACACCGCCGTGGAAGAGGCGCTCTATCTGGCCAACATCGCCAAGAAGGTGCACCTCATCCATCGCCGCGACGAATTCCGCGCCGAGAAGATCCTGATCAAGCGCCTGCATGACAAGGTCGAGAGCGGCAACATAGTGCTGCACACCCACCAGACTCTGGACGAAGTGCTGGGGGACGACATGGGCGTGACTGGGGTGCGTCTGCGCAGCACCCGGGATCACTCCACCTCCGAGCTGCCGCTGATGGGGGTCTTCATCGCCATCGGCCACCAGCCCAACACCCAGATCTTCGAGGGCCAGTTGGCCATGGAGAACGGCTACCTGAAGGTGCGTGGCGGCCTGGAAGGGTTTGCGACCCAGACCAGCATCCCCGGGGTGTTCGCCGCCGGCGACGTGGCCGACCACGTCTATCGTCAGGCGATCACCTCGGCCGGGACCGGCTGCATGGCCGCCCTCGATGCCGAGCGATATCTGGACGCCCAGTAACCATAAAGATATAAAGGGCATGCCAACCGGCATGCCCTTTTCTTTTTAAGGAGCAGAATGAAACGGAAAATCATGATTGTGGAAGACAGCCTGACGGTTCGCCGCATGCTGACCCAGGCCATTGCGCAGCAGACCGGGCTGGAAATCGATGCGTTCGACACCCTGGAAGGGGCACGCGACTGTCATGGCGAAGAGTACGTGGTCGCCCTGGTAGATCTCACCCTGCCTGACGCCCCCGGCGGGGAAGCCGTCAACGTACTGCTGGCTCGCGGGTTGCCGGTGGTTATCCTCACCGCCGACATCAGCGAGGAGAAGCGGGAGGCCTGGCTGGAGGCCGGGGTGCTGGACTACGTGATGAAGGATTCACGCCACTCCCTGCAATACGCCGTCAGCCTGGTGCACCGCCTCTACCTCAACCAGGCCATCGAAGTGCTAGTGGTCGATGACTCGCTCACCTCCCGCCATCGCACCGCGGCCCAGCTGCGCAAGCAACTGCTGCAGGTTCACGAGGCCAACTGTGCCCGGGATGCCCTGGCCCTGCTCGAGCAGCATCCCGCCATCCGGCTCATGCTGGTGGACTACTACATGCCGGAGATCGACGGCATCAGCCTGGTGCGGATGCTGCGCGAACGCTACAGCAAGCAGCAGCTCGCCATCATCGGCATCTCGGTGTCGGACAAGCACGGCCTCTCGGCCCGTTACCTCAAGCAGGGGGCGAACGACTTTCTCAACCAGCCGTTCGAGCCCGAGGAACTGCAGTGCCGGGTCAGCCACAATCTGGAGGCACTGGAACAGTTCACCAGCATTCAGGAGTCGGCCAATCGCGACTACCTGACCGGGCTCTACAACCGGCGCTACTGGTTCAACGAGGGACAGAAGTGGTTCGAGGAGCATCAGCGTCAACAGGCACCGCTCGCCCTGTGCGTGCTGGACGTGGATCATTTCAAGCAGGTTAACGATCACTGGGGCCACGCCATCGGCGATCAGTTGCTCTGCCACCTGACCCGGCTGCTCACCCAGTTCTTCCCGGATGCCATGATAGCCCGCTTCGGAGGCGAGGAGTTCGCCCTGATGGTGCCCCACTGCTCCGTCCCCGTGCTGCTCAAGCGGCTGGAGGGATTGCGGCAACAGATGCGCCAGCAACCGTTGTCACGGGAGACACCGCTGTTTGTGCGCGCCAGTTTTGGCGTCATCAATGTCGGGCGGCTCTCCATGGACGAGGCGCTCTGCGAGGCCGATCGCCAGCTGTATCAGGCCAAGAACACCGGGCGCGACAAGATAGTCGCCCAGAACGCCTGACAATGCCTCA
Organism: Aeromonas sanarellii; assembly: GCF_000820085.1. Taxonomy (GTDB): domain Bacteria; phylum Pseudomonadota; class Gammaproteobacteria; order Enterobacterales; family Aeromonadaceae; genus Aeromonas; species Aeromonas sanarellii. Next base: position 254,989 of record NZ_CDBN01000021.1, on the reverse strand, counting down.
CGAAAGACACTCCGTGTAGTTCCGCCCGGCGCCCCTTGCGGTGGCCGCCGGGTCATTTTCCTTCCCCAGGGCTCCCTGCCCACCGAGTCGTCAGTAAGTCTTGTCGACCCGCACCCCATCGTTGAAATAGAGGATGCGCACCTTGTCTCCCTGTGCAAACACCATGGCCGGATCGTAATCCTGGATCACGTTGATGAGCCTGTCCTGATCGCTCCTGATCAGGAGTTCCACCAGCTTGTTCTCCACCACGCTGCCCCCGGACTGGTAATGTTGCACCGCGGCCGCCCCCGCCAGCGCCCCGACGGCAGTGGCAATCTCACGCCCGTGGCCGCCGCCAAACTGATTGCCGAGCAGGCCGCCGAGCACGGCACCTCCCAGGGTCTTCCAGCCGGTATGCTCGGACTCCACCACCTGGCGCTGGGTGATGTTGCGCACCGTATCGACCTGGCCAAAGACCACCTGCTCCACCGGACGCGCCGTGTTGCGCTCATACACGGCGCCCCAGGCGGGTGCCGTGACAAAGCCAAGCAAGCTGGATACTATCAGGATAATGGCCTTCATCTATGAACCTCTGCCTTATGTCTCGCTATCTTACCGAACTGGATGATGAGCTGTGCTGGTTTCCCTCCCCCAGCCATGCGCTGGAAGAGCCCAACGGGCTGCTGGCGATAGGGGGGGATCTCTCCCCTGCTCGATTGCTGGCAGCTTACCACAGCGGGATCTTTCCATGGAATGAACCCCATCAGCCATTGTTGTGGTGGTCACCGGACCCCAGGGGAGTCATCGTGCCCGACGAACTCCACATAGGCCGCAGCCTGCAGAAGTGCATTCGCCGCACGTCCTTCGAGGTGTTCATCGATCGTGCCTTCGACGAGGTGATCGCGGCCTGCGCCGCCCCTCGTCGCGGTGCCAGCGGCACCTGGATCAGTGCCCCCATGATCGACGCCTATCGGCAACTGCATCGGCTCGGCCATGCTCACTCCGTCGAGATCTGGCAGGATGATCGGCTGCAGGCTGGGCTCTATGGTCTCTCCCTTGGCCGCCTCTTCTGCGGTGAATCCATGTTCAGCCGCATCGACAACGGCGCCAAACTGGCCATGGTGGCACTCTGCCGTCATTTCGCCCACCATGGCGGCGCCCTCATCGACTGCCAGATGCAGAACCCTTTTCTGGCCACCCTGGGGGTCCAGGAATGGCCCAGACACCGCTTTCTGGCCACATTGGCAAACCTGACCCGGCAACCACTGCGGGACGGTTGCTGGCAACCGAGGAGAATCAGCCTGTGAGTGAAGAAGTGATCCTCAAGGTAGGCCTGACCCCCCGGCATCCTTGCAGCTACCTGGGCCACGAGCAGGAGCAACTGCTGGTGCTGATGGACCATGAGCTGCTCAATGCCGCAGGCTATGAGCGGCTGCTGACAGCCGGATTCCGGCGCAGCGGCAACGACATCTACCGCCCTCACTGCCCGGCCTGCAGCGCCTGCCAGTCCCTGCGCATCCACAGCGAACGCTTCGTACCCAGCCGGAGCCAGAAACGCATCCGCCAGCTGAACCGTGACCTCGAGCTGGTGCTGAGCTACGACGACAAGCCCGAGTATTACCAGCTCTATGAACGCTACATCCGCGAGCGCCACCGGGATGGCAGCATGTATCCGCCGAGCCGTACCCAATATAAAGGCTTTTTGCACTGCGACTGGATGCCGCCTCTCTACATGGAGATACGCAAGGAGGGACGCCTCATCGGGGTGGCGACCACGGATCTGCTCCCCCATTCCCTGAGCGCCATGTATACCTTCTTCGATCCCGATTATGCCGACCGGTCGCTCGGCACCTTCGCCATCCTGAGCCAGCTGGAACTTGCCAGGCGCACCGGTCGCCAGTGGCTGTACTTGGGCTATCTGGTGGAGGCGTGCCGCAAGATGAATTACAAACGCCAGTACCTGCCCCACGAGTTGCTGGTGCAGGGGGAATGGAAAAAATTCGACGCCAAGCCCGAGTAAACTTTACACATAGCCTTAAATCCGGCATGATCCAGCGGTTTTTTGTTGTGGCTTATCAAGAGGATTCAATGGCTAAAGAAGACAGTATTGAGATGCAGGGTACCATTCTCGAAACCTTGCCCAATACCATGTTCCGTGTGGAACTGGAAAATGGTCACGTGGTTATCGCTCATATTTCCGGCAAGATGCGCAAAAACTACATCCGTATCCTGACTGGAGACAAAGTAACGGTGGCTCTGACTCCGTACGATCTCTCCAAGGGACGTATTGTTTTCCGCTCTCGCTAAGCCAGGAATTCAGCAAAAAACCCCAGCCTTTCGGTTGGGGTTTTTTGCTATTGCTGGCACTCGCACAGGTTAGTGGGATACAGCTTCAACGTTGACCTGAAAATCAAAGCTGAGGCTGTTGTTCACCAGTTCGACCCTCACCACACCGCCATCGACCAGTGAACCGAACAGGATCTCGTTGGCCAGAGGCTTCTTGAGGTGTTCCTGAATGACCCGTCCCATGGGTCTGGCTCCCATTGCCCGATCATAGCCCTTCTCGGCCAGCCAGTGTCGCGCCTCTTCCGATACCTCGAGCGAGACTCCCTTGGCGTCCAGCTGAACCTGCAGCTCGACGATGAACTTGTCGACGACCTGATGGATCACCGCCATGTCCAGATGGTTGAACCAGATGATGTGATCCAGCCGGTTGCGAAACTCCGGGCTGAAGGTCTTGTTGATCACCGCCATGGCATCGTGGCTCATGTCCTGCTGCTGGAAGCCGATGGACTTGCGCTGGGTCTCCTGCACCCCTGCGTTGGTGGTCATCACCAGGATCACGTTGCGAAAATCGGCCTTGCGCCCGTTGTTGTCCGTCAGGGTGCCGTTGTCCATCACCTGCAGCAGCAGGTTGAACACGTCCGGGTGCGCCTTCTCGATCTCGTCAAGCAGCACGACCGAGTGCGGGTGCTTGAGCACGGAGTCGGTCAGCAGGCCGCCCTGCTCGAACCCCACGTAGCCGGGAGGCGCCCCGATCAGGCGGGAGACGGTGTGACGCTCCATGTACTCCGACATGTCGAAACGCAGCACCTCGACCCCGAGCGCCTTGCCCAGTTGCTGGGTGACCTCGGTCTTGCCCACCCCGGTCGGGCCGGCAAACAGGAAGCAGCCGACAGGACGGCGCTCGTTGCCAAGGCCGGAGCGGGACAGACGGATGGCATCGGTCAATACCATGATGGCCTTGTCCTGGCCGAACACCACCATCTTGAGGTTGCGCTCCAGGTTCTTCAGCACTTCCTTGTCGGAAGAGGAGACGGACTTTTCGGGAATGCGGGCAATCTTGGCAACGATGGCCTCGATTTCCGGCACATTGATCACCTTCTTGCGCTTGCTGACCGGCAGCAGGCGTTGCCCAGCCCCCGCCTCGTCGATCACGTCGATGGCCTTGTCCGGCAGGTGGCGATCATTGATGTACTTGGCGGAGAGCTCCACGGCGGCACGGATCGCCTTGACGGTATAGCGCACGCCATGGTGAGACTCATAACGGCTCTTGAGCCCCATCAGGATGCGGGTCGTGTCATCCAGGCTCGGCTCGACGATGTCGATCTTCTGGAATCGACGGGCCAGGGCACGGTCTTTCTCGAAGATCTGGGAATATTCCTGGTAGGTGGTCGAGCCTACACAGCGCAGCAAGCCATTGGAGAGCAGCGGCTTGATGAGGTTGGCCGCATCCAGCTGGCCGCCGGAGGCTGCCCCTGCCCCTATGATGGTGTGGATCTCGTCGATGAAGAGGATGGCCCCTTCCTGGCGCTCAATCTGCTTGAGCAGCACCTTGAGGCGCTTCTCGAAGTCACCGCGGTATTTGGTCCCCGCCAGCAGGGAGCCCATGTCCAGGGAATAGATGGTGCTGCCCGCGATCACCTCGGGCACATCGCCCTTGACGATGCGATAGGCCAGCCCCTCGGCGATGGCTGTCTTGCCCACCCCGGCCTCCCCCACCAGCAGCGGGTTGTTCTTGCGACGGCGGCACAGCACCTGAATGGTGCGGTTGAGCTCCTGATCGCGGCCGATGAGCGGATCGATACGCCCCTCCAGTACCAGCTGGTTGAGGTTGGTGGCAAAACTCTCGATCTGGGCGGAAGAGACCTCATCGTCGGACTCGGCATTGCCGCCACCACTCTCGGGCTTGCTGTCTTTGCGCACCCCGTGGGAGAGGAAGTTCACCACATCGAGTCGGCTGACTTCGGCCTTTTTCAGGAAATAGGCCGCCTGGGACTCCTGCTCGCTGAAGATGGCGACCAGCACATTCGCACCGCTCACCTCGGTGTTGCCGGAGGACTGGACATGGAACACGGCCCGTTGCAGCACGCGCTGGAAGCCCAGGGTCGGCTGGGTTTCCCTGTCTTCATCATCACGGGGAATGAGCGGGGTCGTTTGATTGATGAATGCGCGGATCTCCTTGCGCATCTGCTCCACGTCCGCACCACATGAACTCAGCGCCTCATGGGCTGAGCTGTTATCCAGCAGGGCTAACAACAGGTGCTCGACGGTCATGAATTCGTGGCGCTCGTCACGGGCCAGCTTGAAAGCCTCGTTCAGCGTCTTTTCTAGATCTTTGTTCAACATAGGCACCTCCCCTCAGTACAGCAACAATGCGGTGTCGTTATCGCCATCAAGTCATCAGCTTCAAGCCTTTTCCATGGTACATAGCAGTGGATGTTCGTTGTTACGTGAATAGGTGTTGACCTGGACCACCTTGGTTTCGGCAATTTCGGCGGTAAAGGTGCCGCAGACTCCCTTACCACTATAATGCACGCTCAGCATCACCTGAGTGGCCTTCTCCAGATCCATACCAAAGAACCTTTGCAGCACCTCCACCACGAACTCCATCGGTGTGTAGTCATCGTTGTTCAGGACAACCTTGTACATGGGTGGCGGTTGCAGCTTCGTTTTCTCTGCTTCTGCAATCTCTTCATTAGCAAAGAGTTCTTTCTGCTTGCTCATAATTGTGCTTTGGTACCTCTAGATTACTACCGTCTCGTTCTCGATTGTCAATAGACTTGTTAACCAGATCACATCGGTTGTTAACAACTTCTTGACTCGCTTAAAAGTTGGACTAGATTGGTTACTTGCTAATCGGCGCCCGTCTGCTATGGGGTCATGCCCTAGTTATATAAGGCCGGCGCAGGTTACTCAACGACTTCAGGGTAATCAATAAAAGGATGTAGATGTATGGCAACCGGAACAGTCAAGTGGTTCAACAACGCAAAAGGATTTGGGTTTATCTGTCCGGAAGGCGGTGGTGAAGATATCTTCGCTCACTACTCCACGATTCAAATGGAAGGTTACAAGACCCTGAAAGCGGGTCAGGCAGTCAATTTTGAACTGCAGCAGGGGCCGAAAGGAAATCACGCCTCTGTCATCGTGCCAAACGAAGCACAGAACATGTAAGAGTCAGACTGGATAAATTGAAAAACGGCATCCTGCAGGGATGCCGTTTTTTTATTGGCCTTGCCGCCTCACACAACAAGAAAGGCCAGGCCTTCCTTGCTGTGCTTCGGGGACTTGCTCGCGGCCTATGCTCAGCGGGCCAACAGGATGTTGAGCATGCGGCGCAGCGGTTCGGCTGCGCCCCACAGCAGCTGGTCGCCCACGGTGAAGGCGGCCAGGTATTCCGGCCCCATGTTGAGCTTGCGCAGACGACCCACCGGGATGCTGAGGGTGCCGGTGACGGCGGCCGGGGTCAGCTCGCGGGCAGTGATGTCGCGATCGTTGGGGATCACCTTGACCCAGTCGTTGTGGGCAGCCAGCAGGGTTTCGATCTCGGCCAGCGGCACATCCTTCTTCAGCTTGATGGTGAACGCCTGGCTGTGGCAGCGCAGGGCGCCGATGCGCACGCACAGACCATCAACCGGAATGGCGGCGTCTTCTAGCCCAAGGATCTTGTTGGTCTCGGCCTGGCCCTTCCACTCCTCGCGGCTCTGGCCGTTGTCGAGCTTGGTGTCGATCCAGGGGATGAGGCCGCCGGCCAGCGGCACGCCGAAGTTGTCCACCGGTAGGGTGCCGGAGCGGGTCTTCTCGGTGATCTTGCGCTCGATGTCGAGGATGGCGGAGGCGGGATCCGCCAGCTCCACCGCCACTTCATCACGTAGAAGCCCCATCTGGGTAACCAGCTCGCGCATATGGCGCGCGCCCCCGCCGGAAGCCGCCTGATAGGTGGCCACGCTCACCCACTCCACCAGATCGGCCTTGAACAGACCGCCCAGGGCCAGCAGCATCAGGCTGACGGTACAGTTGCCGCCGACGAAGGTCTTGACGCCGTCATCCAGCGCCCGCTCGATGACGTCACCGTTGACCGGATCCAGGATGATGACCGCGTCCTTCTCCATGCGCAGGGAGGAGGCGGCGTCGATCCAGTAGCCCTGCCAGCCGGCGGCTTTCAGGCGCGGATAGACATCCTTGGTGTAGTCGCCGCCCTGGGCGGTGATGATGACGTCCTGTGCGGCCAGTGCCTCGATGTCGAAGGCATCCTGCAGGATGCCGGCATCGACGCCGAAGTTGGGGGCGGCCTCACCGGCCTGGGAGGTGGTGAAGAAGGTGGGTTGAATGCGGGCAAAATCCTTCTCTTCCTGCATCCGGCTCATCAGGACCGAACCCACCATGCCACGCCAACCGACCAAACCTACTTTTTTCATAATGTCCTACCCTGGATAGCTGCTATAGAAACCGTGTGTTGCACCCGTGCCCCTCGCCCGGCGCAGGCCGTTTACAAGGTGTTCACAAAATATGGGTTGCGAAGAATGTGTCTGTCCACATTACGGATTGTGACGGCGGGCGCAAGTCGAATTGCGCAATATTCTGTGCCGTTCGTTGCAATATCCGCCAGCCTGGCGTGTGGCCGAGCAACCCGCTGGCATCCGGTATCGTCTTGGGGCATCATTGAGACCGACCGGCAGCCCCGCTGCCCCTCGGGGACGACCCCGAGGCCTCCTGATGCGCAGGGACGACCCTGCTCCCTGCGGAACCTTCCTTATGTCCTGGTTGCTCCTGCTGCTGGCCGGCCTGTTCGAGGTCGCCTGGGCCATCGGCCTCAAGTACACCGACGGCTTCAGCCGCCCTCTCCCCACCCTGCTGACCCTGAGTGCCATGGCCGTGAGCGTGCTGCTGCTCGCCATGGCGGTCAAGCAACTGCCGCTCGGCACCGCCTACGCGGTCTGGACCGGCATAGGCGCGGTCGGCACCGTGCTGATGGGGATTTGGCTGTTCAACGAGCCGGCCACCCTGGCCCGGGTGCTCTGCCTGCTGCTGATCATCGGCGGCATCCTGGGGTTGAAGCTGATCGGTTGAGCCGCGGCGCTGCCCACGAAGTCAGACTCGAAAAACCACAACAAGCCGCGGGCGGTCAAAGCAGCCCCCCGCGGCTTGTGAGAGATATCTTTCTTGCCAGTGAGGCGGCAAGAGAAGCGCTGGTCATGCCCCGCCAGGCTCACCTATCAGGGTTCTCTCGATCCGGGCCTGCGGCATCATCTGCAGCAACCCCTCGATCAACCGATCTCCGGCCTGGTGCAACGCAGCCAGCGGCATGGATGGTAGGCTCTCCAGGATGAACCACATCTGCCCGCACTCCACACTGAGCCGGGTACGGACCCCCTGACGCCAGTTCCAGCGGCGACAGGTCACCCCTCTGTCGTCCCGCCACACCACTTCCCCGGGCTCAGGCCTCTCCTGGGCTGGCAGCCCTTCCTTTATGGTGTCAAAGCGTTCGCTGCCATCGGCGATCACCAAGCGGGGCTCCCCTTCATAGGCCGCCAGATTTTCCCCACCCACAGGAATTGCATATTCGATGCTCACCGCGTTGTAGAGATCGACCACGGGATCGATGCTGGGCATGACGCCATCGCGCAGCACCCGCTTGCGCAGTGCCTGCGCCGAACAGGGGGTACGCTGGGGTTTGGCACCAAACGACTTGAACACCTCGTCCCAGGCAGACAGATGCGCCTGAGCCCAGGGTGCCTCCCCTGCCTGCACGGCCTTGCACGCCCGCGCCAGGGCGGCGGCGCCGATCTCGGGGTGCGTCACCCCAGGAGTCTCCACCAGAATACTGAGGGCTCTGAATCCGGACACCAGGTGGGCGACGTCAGGGGCAATACGGGGGATCATGAAGGACATGGCGACTCCCGGTCAGCAAACGATGACCAATAACGAGAAAACACGGGGTGGCGAGGGGCAGCCCTCGCCACCAGACGAGGCGCCATGATGGAAGAAGCCTTCACGCAATCAAATCGACTTTCTCTTAAGGCACTTCAGAAAAACTGATGCGCCTCCCCCTTAGCGATGAATCCTTCATCACCCTGGCGCCGTGCAAGCGCGCGACGCGACCGCATTGCCCTGGCCGCTTTCCCCGTCACTCATGCTATTATCTGCGTCCAAACATGAGCCCATAAGAATCAGGATATTGTGATGACCGACCACACTTTTATTCCCGGCAAGGACGCGGCGCTGGAAGACTCCATCGAACGCTTCCAGACCAAGCTGCAAGCCCTGGGGTTTGATATCGAGGAGGCTTCCTGGCTCAACCCCGTGCCCAACGTCTGGTCCGTGCACATCCGGGACAAGGAGTGCGCCCTCTGCTTCACCAACGGCAAGGGCGCCAGCAAGAAGGCCGCGTTGGCCTCGGCCCTTGGCGAATACTTCGAGCGTCTCTCCACCAACTACTTCTTCGCCGACTTCTATCTGGGGGAACAGGTAGCGAACGGCGACTTCGTCCACTACCCGAACGAGAAGTGGTTCCCCATCGAGGGGGCTCAACTGCCGGCCGGCCTGCTCGACTCCTTCACCCGTAAGTTCTACAACCCGGACGGGGAAGTGACCGCCGACATGCTGGTGGATCTGCAATCCGGCAACGAGGAGCGCGGCATCGTCGCCCTCCCCTTCGAGCGCCAGTCCGATCACCAGACCGTCTACATCCCGATGAACATAGTGGGCAACCTCTATGTCTCCAACGGCATGAGTGCCGGCAACACCAAGACCGAGGCCCGCACCCAGGGCTTGTCCGAGGTGTTCGAGCGCCACGTGAAGAACAAGATCATCGCCGAGGCCATCAGCCTGCCGGAGATCCCGGCTGAGGTCATCGCCCGCTACCCCGGCATCAAGGCTTCCATCGATGCGCTGGAGGCCGAAGGCTTCCCCATCTACAGCTTCGATGCCTCGCTCGGCGGCCGCTACCCGGTCATCTGCGTGGTGCTGCTCAACCCGAGCAACGGCACCTGCTTCGCCTCCTTCGGCGCCCACCCGCGCTTCGAAGTCGCCTTCGAGCGCACCGTCACCGAGCTGCTGCAAGGCCGCAGCCTCAAGGATCTGGACGTCTTCGTACCGCCGTCATTCGACAACGAGCAGGTGGCAGACCATCACAACCTGGAGACCCACTTCATCGACTCCTCCGGCCTCATCAGCTGGGATCTGTTCAAGCAGGAGTCCGACTTCGAGTTCGCCGACTGGGACTTCCGCGGCAGCTCCCAGGAGGAGTTCGACCACCTGATCGGCATCTTCCACGAGCTGGAGCAGCCGGTCTATATCGCCGACTACGAGCACCTCGGTGTCTATGCCTGCCGCATCCTGGTGCCCGGCATGTCCGACATCTATCCGGTTGAAGATCTGCTGCTGGCCAACAACACCATGGGCGCCCACCTGCGGGAAACCATACTGGCGCTGCCGTCGCTTAAGTGGGACGCGGAGCAGTACATGGCGCTGTTCGACCAGCTGGATGAAGAGGGTCACGACGAGCGGACCCGGGTGCGCGAGCTGCTCGGCGTCGCCGCCGCCAAGGGCACCGCCCTGCACACCCTGCGGGTCGGTGAGCTGAAAGCCATGCTGGCGCTGGCCGCCGGTGAGCTGGAGAGCGCCCTGGATCTCATCGACTGGACCATGGAGTTCAACCAGTCGGTGTTCCCGGCCGATCGCGCCGCTTACTACCGCGCCCTGCGCGCCTGCGTCGAGCTGTTCCTGGACGAGGATCGCGACCCCGAGCAGTACCGCCCGGTATTCGCCCGCATGTTCGGGGAAGAGACCCTGGCACAGGCCTGGGCCAATGCCCGCGGCGAGGCGCGCTTCCACGGTCTGGAAGCCGCCGATCTGTCCCTCTCCCAGTTCCCGTTGCACCAGAAACTGCTGGCCGCTTACGAGAAATTGCAAAAAGCCAAACGAATCCATACCTGGAACTGATATGCTAGTGTGACGAAGGGGCCTTATGGCCCCTTCTGTTTTATGGTCTACGCTTTGGCTGGCCTTTATTCAAAGATGAAATAAAAGACAAAAAATACCTCTTAGGGGGTTGTTAATTTGATGCCCATGGGGCAGGGATTCCGCAAAGGTGCCTTGCCGGTACTTTTTTAGAGATGCCGTTTATAAGTTATTAAAAATCATAATATTAATAAACGCTTCACTTCTGTTTCACCTGAAACCTGGTGTAAAGAGAAGCTTCCGGACGACGAAAAATCCTGTAGTAAAATTACATTCACAATCTGTAATTCTTGATCGGAGTCAATTTTGGGGATCTGCCCCTTTGTTATGATTTCCACAGGCAAAATATGCAGGTACATGAGAATTGAAAGCAGAATCACCCTTTGATTGTCTCAAGCCCGAAGCCATCGCCGCACTGGCCGAAGACATTACCTATGCCAAGGCCACCAAGCCCGCATACAAGACTATTCCTCTGGCCATCACGGCAGGCGCCTTCATCGCCATCGCCTTCGTCTTCTATATCACCGTCACTACCGGCTCAAGCGGCATGTCCTGGGGTATGGCCAAGCTGGTCGGTGGTCTCTGCTTCTCCCTCGGCCTCATCCTCTGTGTGCTGCTCGGTGCCGAGCTGTTCACCTCCACCACCCTGACCCTGGTGGCCAAGGCGGCCAATCGAATCAGCTGGGCCCAGCTGCTCAAGAACTGGGGACTGGTCTACTTCGGCAACCTCATCGGCGGTCTCATCATCGTCGGGCTCATCATCATGTCGGCGGAATACACGGCGGCGGATGGCCAGTGGGGGCTGAACGCCATGAAAGTGGCCCAGCACAAGATCCATCACTCCTTCTTCGAGGCCGTGGCCCTCGGCATTCTCTGCAACCTCATGGTGTGTCTCGCCGTGTGGATGGCCTTCGGCGCCCGCAGCGCAACCGACAAGGTGATGGTGATGTTGCTCCCCGTCGCCATGTTCGTGGCCTCCGGTTTCGAGCACAGCATCGCAAACATGTTTATGATCCCGGTCGGTATCGCCATCCACAGCGTCGCGAGCCCGGAATTCTGGCAGGCCATCGGCCAGGATCCGGCGACCTTTGCCGACCTGACCGTGTCCAACTTCGTCCTGCACAACCTCATCCCTGTCACCATAGGTAATATCATTGGTGGTGGCGTCATGGTTGGGCTGACTTACTGGTTTATCTTCCGTCGCCATCATTAAGGATGGCGGCAGACACATAAATACCTTGAGAGGTAATGAAAATGGCAGAACTTAACGAACAGTTCCAAAAAGCATGGGAAGGCTTCGCAGCCGGTGAATGGCAGACCTCTGTCAACACCCGTGACTTCATCCAGAAGAACTACACCCCGTATGAAGGTGACGAGTCCTTCCTGGCTGGCGCGACCGAAGCCACCACCAAGCTGTGGGACAAGGTCATGGAAGGCATCAAGATCGAGAACCGCACTCACGCGCCGGTCGATTTTGATACCGACCTGCCCTCCACCATTACCGCTCACGATGCCGGCTATATCGATCAGAGCCTGGAGCAAATCGTTGGTCTGCAGACCGACAAGCCGCTCAAGCGCGCCATCATCGCCAACGGCGGTATCAAGATGGTCAAGACCTCTTGCGAAGTGTACGGTCGTCAGCTGGACCCCATGGTCGAGAAGATCTTCACCGAGTACCGCAAGACTCACAACCAGGGCGTGTTTGACGTTTACACCAAAGACATCCTGAACTGCCGCAAGTCCGGCGTCATCACCGGTCTGCCGGATGCCTACGGCCGTGGCCGTATCATCGGTGACTACCGTCGTGTTGCCCTGTATGGTATCGACTTCCTGATGGCCGACAAACTGGCCCAGTTCAAGTCCCTGCAGGCCGACCTGGAAAACGGTGTCAACCTGGAAGCCACCATCCGTCTGCGCGAAGAGATCTCCGAGCAGCACCGTGCCCTGGCCCAGATGAAGGTGATGGCTGCCAAATATGGCTGCGACATCTCCGTTCCGGCCAAAAACGCCAAAGAAGCCGTACAGTGGACCTACTTCGCCTACCTGGCGGCAGTCAAGTCCCAGAACGGTGCCGCCATGTCCTTCGGCCGTACCTCCAGCTTCCTGGACATCTACATCGAGCGTGACCTGCAGAAGGGTCTGATCACCGAGCAAGAAGCCCAGGAGCTGATGGACCACATGGTCATGAAGCTGCGTATGGTTCGCTTCCTGCGTACCCCGGAATACGATTCACTGTTCTCCGGCGACCCGATGTGGGCTACCGAGACCCTGGCTGGTATGGGCGTTGATGGCCGTACCCTGGTCACCAAGAACAGCTTCCGTATGCTGAACACCCTGTACACCATGGGCCCGTCCCCTGAGCCGAACCTGACCATCCTGTGGTCCGAGAAGCTGCCGGTCGGTTTCAAGAAGTACTGCGCCAAGGTATCCATCGAGACCTCTTCCGTTCAGTACGAGAACGACGACCTGATGCGTCCGGACTTCAACAACGATGACTACGCCATCGCGTGCTGTGTGTCCCCGATGATCGTCGGCAAACAGATGCAGTTCTTCGGTGCCCGTGCCAACCTGGCCAAGACCATGCTGTACGCCATCAACGGCGGTATGGACGAGAAGCTCAAGATCCAGGTCGGCCCGAAGACCGAGATGATCAAGAGCGAGTACCTGGACTACAACGATGTGATGGACCGTCTGGATCACTTCATGGACTGGCTGGCCAAGCAGTACGTCGCCGCCCTGAACATCATCCACTACATGCACGACAAGTACAGCTACGAAGCCTCCCTGATGGCGCTGCACGACCGTGACGTCTATCGCACCATGGCCTGCGGCATCGCCGGTCTGTCCGTGGCCGCCGACTCCCTGTCTGCCATCAAGTACGCCAAGGTTAAGCCGGTACGTGATGCCGATGGCGTCTCCATCGACTTCGAGATCGAAGGCGAGTACCCGCAGTTCGGCAACAACGACGCTCGCGTCGATGACATTGCCTGTGACCTGGTCGAGCGCTTCATGAAGAAGATCCAGAAGCTCAACACCTACCGCGGCGCCGTGGCGACCCAGTCCGTGCTGACCATCACCTCCAACGTGGTGTACGGCAAGAAGACAGGTAACACTCCGGATGGTCGTCGCGCCGGTGCGCCGTTCGGCCCGGGTGCCAACCCGATGCACGGTCGTGACCAGAAGGGTGCCGTTGCTTCCCTGACTTCCGTCGCCAAGCTGCCGTTCGCCTACGCCAAAGATGGTATCTCCTATACCTTCTCCATCGTGCCGAACGCCCTGGGCAAAGACATGGAAGCCCAGAAAGCCAACCTGGCCGGCCTGATGGATGGTTACTTCCACCACGAAGCCAACCTGGAAGGTGGTCAGCACCTGAACGTCAACGTGATGAACCGTGAAATGCTGCTGGACGCCATGGAAAACCCGGAGAAATATCCGCAGTTGACCATCCGCGTATCCGGTTATGCCGTTCGCTTCAACTCCTTGACCAAGGAACAACAGCAAGACGTCATCACCCGTACCTTCACCGCCTCTCTGTAATAGAGTCTCGGTGAACAAAAACCGGCGCCCAGGCGCCGGTTTTTTTATGCCTGCTCACCCTGGCCTGCCGACTTGGAGGCTGAGAGGCATCTGTTCTTTTATCCCTTCCCCATTATCAAGGGGAGGCAGGGAGGAAGCCGCCTTTCACTCAGCCACGGAATGCTGCGAGGACCAGGATGAGAGTCACAACCCTGTTCGTCCTCGTGACCACTGAATGCCACAGGGGCAGAAGAGTCTCCTCCCCTGCCCCTGTGGCAAATAGATGCTGTGGATGGCCTGAGCAGCCGCTTAGCTGGCCCAGGTGATGATATGGTCGGCCCAGTCACCGGCATAGGCTTCGTGCACCACCTTGCCGCGTACCGACTGGCCGGCCTGGTGCATGGCGCTGCGGCTGCCGGTGATGAGCGGATGCCATTCGGGCAGGCTCTGCCCTTCCGCCAGCAGGCGGTAGGCGCAGGTCGAAGGCAACCAGTTGAACTCGGCGATCTTGTCGTGGGTGATCTGCAGGCAGTCCGGCTCTTTTTTGAAGCGGTTGACGTAGTCGGAGCACTGGCAGGTCTTGGTATTGAGCAGGTTGCAGGCCACGTTGGTGAACACCAGCTCCTCGGTGTCCTCGTCGATGAGCTTGTTCAGGCAGCACTTGCCGCAGCCGTCGCACAGAGACTCCCACTCGGCCATGGTCATCTGCTGCAGGGTCTTTTCCTGCCAAAAAGGAGTTTGCATAGAAGGCTCGCTAAATACACTGACAAGCGCGTGGTTATACGCCCTATGGCCCGATTTTTCAAGGCAGAGGGTCAAGCCCAACGCCCATCGGCACTAAGCCTGCGCAGGCTGGGTTGACCGGCATCGACATCCAAAGTGGCACAATGGATCCACCTTTAATCATTTCATCGCATTTTTTGGCAAATTTGCCATGACGTTCTTGCCGTTGATTTCATAAGAGATCCCCATCATAAAGCCTCAAACGACTAGGGTTAGTGTCACCTCGGGTGCATTGTGACCCCTCAACAGGGCCTAAACTGATAACTCGAAGTCCAGCCCATTAGCTGGACAGAGGACGTTGTCATGAAGACGTTGAAACTTGCATTGCTGATAGCGGCATCGCTATTGCTCACGTCCTGCTCCTCCTCGGTGATCCCGGGAGAAGCGCCCGCAGCTGGAGGTGCCCTCCCATCAGGAGGAATGGAGCCTGCTTACGGCAAGGGAGGGGGTCGCAACAACTTTGCCGCCACCATGCCGCAGCATGGTCAGCAGGACATCTCTGTTTTAACCGAATAAGTGCACAGCCCTGGCCGCTTCCCCGGGGCCTCTTCCACCCGCACTTCAGGCAATGATCCATCGAACCGGCGTTTGCACTCTCATTCCGGCCCCATGCAGGTCGAGCTCCACCGATAGAACGAGGCATGATATCGGTTGGCACCCAGAGGCATGGAAACCCAGGACCATAAAAAAATGCCGGCCCCAGGGCCGGCATTTTTCTCTCGGTGAGAACGGGCTAGAACATCTTACCAGCCGGTCACTTCACGCAGGGCCTTGCCGATATCGGCAAGCGACCGCACGGTTTTCACGCCGGCATCTTCCAGGGCGGCAAATTTCTCGGCCGCTGTGCCTTTACCACCGGCGATGATGGCGCCCGCATGACCCATGCGCTTGCCAGCCGGAGCGGTGACACCCGCGATGTAGGAGACCACCGGCTTGGTGACGTGGGCCTTGATGTAGGCAGCCGCGTCTTCCTCGGCGTTGCCGCCGATCTCGCCGATCATCACGATGGCTTCGGTCTGCGGATCGTTCTGGAACATCTCCAGAATGTCGATGAAGTTGGAACCCGGGATGGGGTCGCCACCGATACCGACGCAGGTGGACTGGCCGAAACCCTCGTCCGTGGTCTGCTTGACCGCTTCATAGGTCAGGGTGCCGGAGCGGGAGACGATGCCCACCTTGCCCGGCTTGTGGATGTGACCCGGCATGATACCGATCTTGCACTCACCCGGGGTGATGACGCCCGGGCAGTTCGGCCCGATCATGCGCACGCCGGTCTCCTGCAGCTTCACCTTGACGTCCAGCATGTCCAGGGTCGGGATGCCTTCGGTGATGGTGACGATGAGCTTGATGCCGGCATCGATGGCTTCCAGGATGGCGTCCTTGCAGAACGGGGCCGGAACATAGATGACGGAGGCGGTGGCGCCGGTGGCTTCCACGGCGTCACGAACGGTGTTGAACACCGGCAGGCCCAGGTGGGTGGTGCCGCCCTTGCCCGGCGACACGCCGCCGACCATCTGGGTACCGTAGGCGATGGCCTGTTCGGAGTGGAAGGTACCCTGACCGCCGGTGAAGCCCTGGCAGATCACCTTGGTGTCTTTGTTGATCAGAACGCTCATTATTTGGCCTCCGCTGCTTTAACCACTTGCTGAGCTGCGTCAGTCAGACTCGTTGCGGCGATGATATTGAGGCCGCTGTCGGCCAGTTTACGGGCACCCAGTTCGGCATTGTTGCCTTCCAGACGCACCACCACGGGCACTTTCACCCCCACTTCCTTCACGGCACCTATGATCCCTTCCGCGATCATGTCGCAGCGCACTATGCCGCCGAAGATGTTGACCAGCACGGCTTGTACCTTGCTGTCGGACAGGATGATCTTGAAGGCCTCGGTCACGCGCTCCTTGGTGGCGCCGCCGCCGACGTCCAGGAAGTTGGCCGGTGAGCCGCCGTGCAGGTTGACGATGTCCATGGTACCCATGGCCAGGCCCGCGCCGTTGACCATGCAGCCGATGTTGCCGTCGAGCGCCACGTAGTTCAGCTCCCACTGGGCGGCGTGCGCTTCACGGGGGTCATCCTGGGACGGGTCGTGCATCTCGCGCAGCTTGGGCTGACGGTACAGGGCGTTGGCGTCGATGTTGATCTTGCCGTCCAGGCAGTGCAGGTTGCCCTTGTCGGTGATGACCAGGGGGTTGATCTCCAGCAGGGCGAAGTCGCAGTCCAGGAACATCTGGCCCAGACCCATGAAGATCTTGGTGAACTGCTTGATCTGATCGCCGACCAGACCCAGCTTGAAGGCCAGCTCGCGGGCTTGATAAGGCTGCGGGCCAACCAGGGGATCGATGGCGGCCTTGTGAATGAGTTCCGGGGTTTCGTGGGCGACTTTCTCGATCTCCACGCCACCTTCGGTAGAGGCCATGAAGACCACGCGGCGGCTGCCACGGTCTACCACGGCGCCCAGGTACAGCTCCTTGGCGATGTCGGTGCAGGATTCCACCAGGATCTTGGTGACCGGCTGACCGTTGGCGTCAGTCTGGTAGGTCACCAGGTTCTTGCCGAGCCAAGCTTGCGCGAAGGCGCGGATCTCGTCCTTGCTCTTGGCCAGCTTGACGCCGCCCGCCTTGCCGCGGCCACCAGCGTGGACCTGGCACTTGACGACCCAGGTATTACCGCCAATCTTGTCGGCCGCTTCGGCCGCTTCCTGCGGGGTGGCACAGGCATAACCTTCGGAGACCGGCAGGCCATACTCGGCAAACAGCTGTTTTGCCTGATATTCATGCAGATTCATAGATGCTCTATCCGTGTTGTAGGTATTTCCGTCCGGGGCTCGTGTTTCTCAATCCCCTGTGAATGGGGGCCTGGGCGGCCCCTCGTTATCTTTCAGTCAGTTGCTCAGACATCCAGCAGCAGACGGGTCGGATCTTCCAGCAGCTCCTTGACGGAGACCAGGAAGCCCACGGACTCGCGGCCGTCGATGATCCGGTGATCGTAGGAGAGCGCCAGGTACATCATCGGCAGGATCTCGACCTTGCCGTCGACGGCCATGGGACGGTCCTGGATCTTGTGCATGCCCAGAATGGCGCTCTGGGGCGGGTTGATGATGGGAGTGGACATCAGGGAGCCGAACACGCCACCGTTGGTGATGGTGAAGTTGCCGCCGGTCAGTTCGTCCACGGTCAGCTTGCCGTCACGGCCCTTGCCGGCCAGATCCTTGATGGCCTTCTCGATGTCCGCCAGGCTCATGCTGTCGCAGTCGCGCAGCACCGGGGTCACCAGACCGCGGGGGGTGGAGACGGCGATGCTGACGTCGAAGTAGTTGTGGTAGACGATGTCGTCACCGTCCAGCGCCGCGTTCACTTCCGGGTAGCGCTTCAGGGATTCGACCACCGCCTTCACATAGAAGGACATGAAGCCGAGCTTGATGCCGTGCTTCTTCTCGAAGATCTCACCGTACTGCTTGCGCAGCTTCATGATGGGCGCCATGTTGATCTCGTTGAAGGTCGTCAGCATGGCGGTAGTGTTCTTGGCCTCCAGCAGACGCTCGGCGATGCGCTTGCGCAACCGGGTCATGGGCACGCGCTTCTCGGTGCGACCGGCCAGGGGGGCAATGGGCGCAACCGGTGCGGCTGCCACGGCGGCGACGGGGGCTGCCGGCTTGCCCAGGTTCTTGATGAAGGCTTCCACGTCTTCCTTGGTGACGCGACCGCCCTTGCCGGTACCGGTCAGCTTGGCCACGTCGATGTCGTGCTCGGCCACCAGACGGCGCACAGAGGGGCTCAACCCCTCGCCGGCGTCATCGGCCACGGCCTCCACCGGCTTCTCCTTGGTCTCTTCGCCGGCCACCGGGGCAGGCTTGAGCATGGCGATCAGCTGGCGGGAGAGCACGGTGGCCCCTTCGCTCTGCAGGATGTCGCCCAGCACGCCGGCTTCCGGCGCGGGCACTTCCAGCACGACTTTATCGGTTTCGATGTCAACCAGCACTTCGTCGCGGGCAACCAGATCACCCGGTTTCTTGTGCCAGGTCGCGATGGTGGCATCCGCCACGGATTCCGGCAGGTCCGGTACCTTGATCTCGATAGTCATGTAATCAGTTCCTTGTTACTTCTTGGCCAGCAGGCTTATTCCAGGTCAGAGAGGGTCCCGACACGGGCCCCCTCATCCGCAACTCGTTTATTCCAGGGTCAGCGCGTCTTCCACCAGGGCTTTCTGCTGCTTGGCGTGGACGGACATGTAACCGACGGCCGGTGAGGCCGAGGCCGGGCGACCGGCGTAACGCAGACGGGCATGGCTTGGCAGCACGCTGTCGTAGTGATGACGGGTGCTGTACCAGGCGCCCTGGTTCTGCGGCTCTTCCTGGCACCAGACGAAGTCGGTGACATGGCTGTAGTCTGCCAGGATGGCGCGCACTTCCTCTTCCGGGAAGGGATAGAGCTGCTCAATACGCACCAGGGCCACGTCCTGCTGCTCGGCCTTGCGACGGGCATCCAGCAGGTCGTAGTAGACCTTGCCGGAGCAGAACACCACGCGTTTGACGCCCTTCGGATCCAGCGCATCGATCTCGCCGATGGCGTTCTGGAAGGTGCCTTGTGCCAGCTCTTCGAGCTTGCTCACCGCCAGCGGGTGGCGCAGCAGGGATTTGGGCGTCATCACGATGAGCGGACGGCGCATCGGGCGCACCACCTGGCGACGCAGCATGTGGAACACCTGCGCCGGGGTGGAGGGCACGCACACCTGCATGTTGTGCTGGGCGCACATCTGCAGATAGCGCTCCAGACGGGCGGAGGAGTGCTCCGGGCCCTGGCCCTCGTAGCCGTGGGGCAGCAGCATGGTCAGGCCGCACATCCGGCCCCACTTCTGCTCGCCGGAGGAGAGGAACTGGTCCACCACGACCTGGGCGCAGTTGGCGAAGTCGCCGAACTGGGCTTCCCAGATGGTGAGGCCGGCCGGCTCCGCGCTGGCGTAGCCATATTCAAACGCCAACACCGCGTTCTCGGTCAGCACGGAGTCGTAGATCTCGAACGGACCCTGCTCGTCGTGCAGGTTGCACAGCGGGGTGTAGGTGCTGGCATCGGTCTGGCTGTGCAGCACGGCGTGACGGTGGAAGAAGGTGCCACGGCCGGAGTCTTCGCCGGTGAAGCGAATGCGGGACCCCTTGTCCACCAGGGTGGCGTAGGCCAGGGTCTCGGCAAAGCCCCAGTCCACCAGCTTCTCGCCGGCGGCCATCAGACGGCGGTCTTCGTAGATCTTCTCGACCTGGCGCTGCAGCACATGGGTGGCCGGGTACTGGCTGATGCGCTCACCCAGGGCCTTCAAGTGATCCATGGGCACTGTGCTGTCATAGGCCATGGCCCAGTCGTGACCCAGATACGGGGTCCAGTCCACGGAGTGCAGCTCCATGGGGCGCCACTCCTTGCTCACCCGCTCGCCCCGATCCAGGGTGTCGCGATAGTCGTTCACCAGGGTGGTGGCCAGCTCCGGCGTGATGCTGCCTTCGGCGATCAGCTGATCGGCGTAGATCTTGCGCGGGGTCGGGTGCTGCTTGATCTTCTGGTACATCAGGGGCTGGGTCGCGCTCGGCTCATCCGCCTCGTTGTGGCCGTGACGGCGGTAGCAGACCAGCTCGATCACCACGTCGCGCTTGAAGGTGTTGCGATAATCCAGGGCAATCTGGGTCACCAGCACCACGGCTTCCGGGTCGTCCCCGTTGACGTGCAGCACAGGCGCCTGCACCGCCTTGGCGATGTCGGTGCAATATTCGGTGGAGCGCAGGTCACGCTGATAGGAGGTGGTGAAGCCCACCTGGTTGTTGATGACGATACGCACAGTCCCGCCCACGCCATAGGCACGGGTCTGGGACATGTTGAAGGTCTCGGCCACTACCCCCTGCCCCGCGATGGCGGAGTCACCGTGGATGGTGATGGGCAGGACGCTGGAGCCGTCCTTGTCGCCGCGTCTGTCCATGCGGGCACGCACGGAGCCGATGACTACGGGGTTGACGATCTCGAGGTGGGACGGGTTGAAGGCGAGCGCCAGGTGGACGTTGCCGCCCGGGGTGGCGAAGTCGGAGGAGAAGCCCATGTGGTACTTCACGTCCCCGGTACCCCAGGATTCGCCGTGCTTGCCGGCAAACTCGTCAAACAGGTCCTGGGCGCGCTTGCCCAGCACGTTGATCAGCACGTTCAGGCGACCGCGGTGGGCCATGCCGATGACGGCCTCCTTGCAGCCCTGCTCACCGGCGCGGCGGATAAGCTCTTTCAGCATGGGTACCATGGCATCGCCCCCTTCCAGGGAGAAACGCTTGGCCCCCGGGAACTTGGCACCCAGGTATTTTTCCAGCCCTTCGGCGGCGGTCAGGCTCTCGAGGAAGCGGGTCTTCTCCTCGATGCTGTAGCTGCCCTTCCCTTCGATGGATTCGAGCCTGTCCTGCAGCCAGCGCTTCTCCTCGGTGGAGGTGAGGTGCATGTAGTCGGCACCTATGCTGCTGCAGTAGGTCTTCTTGAGCGAGGCGTAGAGTTCGGAGAGCACCATGGTCTCGCGACCGATGGCGTAGGAGCCCACGTTGAAGGTGGCCTCCATGTCGGCCCCCTGCAGGTTGTGAAACGCGGGATCGAGCTCGGCGACCGGTTCGCGCTGCCACAGACCCAGGGGATCCAGGTTGGCATTCTGATGGCCACGGAAACGGAAGGCGTTGATCAGTTGCAGTACGCGGACCTGCTTGGCATCCACCTGGGGATCGGAGACGGGGGCGCTGTAACGGGAGGGTTCCTTGGCCAGGCGGCGGAAATAGTCGCGGACCTGGGAGTGGGGTTGTTCGACTGCATGTCCATTGACCTGGGGCAGCGCCTGGAACAGGCTGCGCCACTCGTCGGCCACGGAGTCGGGGTTTTCCAGGAAGGATTCGTACAAATCCTCAATGTAGCTTGCATTCGCACCAGCCAGGTGAGATGACTCCAACCAGGCCTTCATCACGCCGTTATGCATTTCTATCCCTTGTACATCTTGTTCACTGCAGCGCAGCTTGTAGGGTCATAGCCATCCCACCAGGGACGGGATGGCTATCCAGAGGTCGGGCCCGGCGCGTGGCGCCCTGGCCCTGATACTAAACAGCCCGGTTGAGCAGCATCGACTTGATCTGACCGATGGCCTTGGTCGGATTCAAGCCCTTGGGACAGACGTTCACGCAGTTCATGATGCCGTGGCAGCGGAACACGCTGAAGGCGTCGTCCAGGTTGCCCAGTCGCTCGGTCGCGGCGGTGTCGCGGCTGTCTGCCAGCCAGCGATAGGCGGCGAGCAGACCGGCCGGACCGATGAACTTGTCCGGGTTCCACCAGAAGGAGGGGCAAGAGGTGGAGCAGCAGGCACAGAGAATGCACTCGTACAGGCCGTCCAGCTTGGCGCGCTCTTCGGGGGATTGCAGGTGCTCACGCACGGGCGGCAGTTTGTCATCGTTGATGAGGAAGGGTTTGACCTTCTCCCACTGGGTGTAGAACTGGGTCATGTCGATCACCAGATCCCGGATCACCGGCAGACCGGGCAAGGGCCGGATGACGACCTTGTTGCCCTTCTTCAGCAGATCGGAGAGCGGGGTGATGCAGGCAAGACCGTTCTTGCCATTCATGTTGAGACCGTCTGATCCACAGACCCCTTCGCGGCAAGAGCGGCGGAAGGCGAGCGTGGGATCCAGCTCCTTGAGCTGGATCAGTGCGTCGAGCACCATCATGTCGGAACCTTCAGGAATATCAAGACGATATTCCTTCATATGCGGGACGTTATCAACGTCCGGATTGTATCTGTAGACAGAGAATGTGACGTTCATTGTGCTGGCTCCGCAATCAGTAAGTCCGGACCTTGGGCGGGAACGCCTCACGGGTCTTGGGTGACATGTTGACAGCGCGACGGGTCATGGACTCGGTGTCCGGATGATAGAGGCTGTGGCACAGCCAGTTTTCGTCGTCGCGATCCGGGAAGTCGAAGCGGCAGTGGGCGCCCCGGCTCTCGGTGCGGAAGTTCGCCGCCACCGCGGTGGCAAACGCCGTTTCCATCAGGTTGTCCAGCTCCAGGCACTCGATGCGCTGGGTGTTGAACTCCCTGGAGGTGTCGTCCAGACGGGCGGACTTGAGGCGCTCACGAATGACCTTGAGCTCCTCGAGCCCTTCGGCCATGGCATCCCCTTCACGGAACACGGAGAAGTTGTTCTGCATGCAGCGCTGCAGGTCCTTGCGGATCTGCACCGGATCTTCGCCACTGCGGGTATTTTCCCAGCGGTTGAAGCGGGCCAGGGCGGCATCGAGATCAGACTCGGAGGCATCGCGACCGTGATCCATCTCGCCCAGGGTGTTGACCAGGTGCATGCCGGCGGCACGACCGAACACCACCAGATCCAGCAGGGAGTTGCCGCCGAGGCGGTTGGCACCGTGCACGGACACGCAGGCGATCTCCCCTACCGCGAACAGACCGACCACCGGCACGTCGTTGCCGTTCTTGTCCTGGGTCAGGCACTGGCCGTTCACGTTGGTCGGCACGCCGCCCATCATGTAGTGGCAGGTCGGGATGATGGGGATGGGCTCTTTGACCGGATCCACGTGGGCAAAGGTGCGAGAGAGCTCGCAGATGCCCGGTAGGCGGGATTCGAGTACGTCCTTGCCCAGGTGATCCAGCTTGAGCTTGATGTGCGGGCCCCAGGGACCGTCGCAGCCGCGGCCTTCGCGGATCTCGATCATGATGGAGCGGGCCACCACGTCGCGACCGGCGAGATCCTTGGCGTTCGGCGCATAACGCTCCATGAAGCGCTCGCCGTCCTTGTTCAGCAGGTAGCCGCCTTCACCGCGGCACCCTTCGGTCACCAGCACCCCTGCCCCGGCGATGCCGGTGGGGTGGAACTGCCACATTTCCATGTCCTGCACGCCGACCCCGGCGCGCAGCGCCATGCCGACGCCGTCACCTGTGTTGATGTGGGCGTTGGTGGTGGACTGATAGATGCGACCGGCGCCGCCGGTGGCGAGCACAGTGGCCTTGGCCTTGAAGTAGACGACCTCGCCACTCTCCATGTCGATGGCGGTGCAACCCACCACGTGGCCGTCCTGGTTCTTCACCAGATCCAGGGCATACCACTCGGAGAAGACGGTGGTCTGGTTCTTGACGTTCTGCTGATAAAGCGTGTGCAGCAGGGCGTGGCCGGTACGGTCGGCCGCCGCCGCGGTACGGGCGGCCTGCTCACCGCCGAAGTTCTTGGACTGACCGCCGAAGGGACGCTGGTAGACGGTACCGTTGTCAAAGCGGGAGAAGGGCAGGCCCATGTTCTCCAGTTCATAGATGGCCTCGGGGCCGGTCTTGCACATGTACTCGATGGCTTCCTGATCACCGATGTAATCGGAGCCCTTGACAGTGTCGTACATGTGCCACTGCCAGTTGTCGTCGTGGGCATTGCCCAGGGCGACCGTGATCCCGCCCTGGGCGGAGACCGTGTGGGAACGAGTCGGGAAAACCTTGGAAAGCAGTGCGCAGCTCTTGCCGGATTGGGCAATCTGCAGCGCGGCGCGCATGCCGGCACCACCGGCACCGATCACGACCGCATCAAATTCACGAGTTGGAATAGTCACCTTACACACCCCACAGCACGACGAAACCCGTCATCACATAGACAAACAGCACCACCACCAGCACGAACTGCAGCGCACCGCGCAGCCCGACCGGCTTGATATAGTCGGTCAGTACCTGCCACAGACCGATCCAGGCGTGGATCAATACGCACAGGAGCGTCAGCAGGGTGAAGACCTTGGTGAAGGTGTTGGCGAAGAAGCCGGTCCACACCTCGTAGGTGATGTCGTTGAACGCGACGAAACCCACCAGATAGAGGACGTAGCACGTCATGATGAGGGCGGTAGCGCGGATCAGAATGTAATCGTGAACGCCGCTGCGCCCGAAAGTTGCAGAATTGGTTACCATACCAGCACCCCCGCCAATACCGCCAAAACCGCGGTGATCACGAAGGCCACACGGGCGCTCTGATTACCGGATTCCAGCTCTTCCCAATAGCCCATGTCCATGACCAGGTGACGCAGACCGCCCACGATGTGGTAGGCCAGCGCGGTCAGGATCCCCCACAGCACGAACTTGACCAGGACGTTGTCCATGATGGCAACGACAGATTCAAATCCTTCGGGAGAGGCGAGTGAAGTACCAAGCATCCACAGCAAGATGGCCAATGCCACAAAGGTGATGACCCCTGAGACACGGTGCAAGATGGAAGCGATGGCGGTGACAGGAAAGCTGATCGTCTGTAGGTCGAGGTTTACAGGTCTCTGTTTGTTTTTCACGGCTTTGCCCACTCAGCTCCATTGAGCACGTTAGTTATTGTTTTCACACGCTTTGAGGGCTAGGAGTGGCATTTGTTAGGTTTTTGTTACCAAAACAACTCAGGAAAGCCAAAAATAACATTTTAGATATCACATCTGGCTTTGCGAAAGCGTTTCAAACACCGACGACCATCACCCACGTGGCGCAGTATATCGGCGGCCTTAACCAATGACAATCAAATAGCTACACAGAAAATCCAAAACCGTAAACCAGATCCCACAACAGCTTTAACAAGTCATTAATGATCTTCCAGCAAAATTGACAAAGCTGTGGTTCTCTGGTTCAAATAGGGCGCTCCAGCCGCCGTGGTACGGGTAAGAACCTTTGCCAGCGTCATGAAAGTCGTAATAAAGTAGGGCTGGAACCAAATTATAAAAGAGCAAAGGAGACGTGCTATGGCTGATAAGATAGCCACCTTACATCTGCCCGGAAAAGAGCCGGTTGAACTACCGATCCTGTCCGGTACCGTTGGACCCGATGTGATCGATGTCAGAAAGCTGGGCGCGCAAGGGTACTTCACCTTCGACCCCGGATTCATGGCCACCGGTTCTTGCAAATCCTCCATCACCTACATCGATGGCGACCAGGGTGTCTTGCTGCACCGCGGTTACCCCATCGCCCAGTTGGCCACCCAGGCCAGCTACCTCGAAGTCTGCTACATCCTGCTGTACGGCGAAGCCCCCACCAAGACCCAATACGCGGAGTTTGAGCGTCTGGTGACTCGCCACACCATGGTGCACGAGCAGATCGCCTTCTTCTTCCGTGGCTTCCGTCGCGACGCCCACCCCATGGCCGTCATGTGCGGTGTGGTCAGCGCGCTGTCCGCCTTCTATCACGATGCCCTCGACATCAACAACGAGGAGCATCGCGAGATCTGTGCCTTCCGTCTGCTCTCCAAGATGCCGACCCTGGCCGCCATGTGTTACAAGTACTCCATCGGCCAGCCCTTCATGCAGCCGCGCAACGCCCTCTCCTATGCAGGCAACTTCCTGCACATGATGTTTGGCGTGCCGACCGAAGAGTACAAGGTCAACCCCATCGTCGAACGCGCCATGGACCGCATCTTCACCCTGCATGCGGATCACGAGCAGAACGCCTCTACCTCCACCGTGCGTCTGGCCGGCTCCTCCGGTGCCAACCCGTTCGCCTGTATCGCCGCGGGGATCGCCTCCCTGTGGGGTCCGGCCCACGGCGGTGCCAACGAAGCCTGCCTCAAGATGCTCGAGGAGATTGGCTCCGTGGATCGCATCCCCGAGTATATCGGCCGCGCCAAGGACAAGAACGACCCCTTCCGCCTGATGGGCTTCGGCCACCGGGTCTACAAGAACCACGACCCCCGTGCCACCGTGATGCGCGAAACCTGCCACGAGGTACTGACCGAGCTGCAGATCAAGGATCCGCTGCTGGACGTGGCCATGGAGCTGGAGCGCATCGCGCTGTCCGACCCCTACTTCATCGAGAAGAAGCTCTACCCGAACGTGGACTTCTACTCCGGCATCATCATGAAGGCCATCGGCATCCCCATGTCCATGTTCACCGTGATCTTTGCCATCTCCCGTACCATCGGCTGGATTGCCCACTGGAACGAGATGCACTCCGACCCGGACCAGAAGATCGGCCGCCCGCGCCAGCTCTACACCGGTCTGCCGCAACGCGAGTTCACCCCACTCGACCAACGCTGATCCGGCGTACCGACATGGTTTGTTACAAAGGCGGTCATTGACCGCCTTTTTATTTGCCGCTTTAATCGCGCCCTTTCGCACCAAGGAGAGACCCTGATGAAAGCCCCCCTGCTACTCTGTTCCACCCTGTTGCTCAGCGCCTGCCAGAGCACCCCGACCACCGAGACCCTCTATGTCCAGGACAAGCTCGCCGACTGCATCGGTGTCGCCCCCATGAAATGCATGCAGGTGCGCGGCCAGCCCGGCGAGAGCTGGAGCCTCTTCTATCAGCAGATCGAGGGCTTCACCTTCGAGCCCGGCTACCGTTATCAGCTGGAAGTCACCAAGGAGCAGCTGACCGATGTGCCGGCGGATGCCTCCTCTCTGCGCTACCGACTGATCAAGGTGGTGAGCAAGGAAGCCGTTCGCTGAACCTATAAGGGCGTCATATAACCCATTCCTGTTCAACTAATCAGCACCTTATGCTAGTCTGGCGTCCCGTCATGGATTGACCCACCGCAATAGCGCCACAGGTTATGATTAACATCCGCACCATAGGGATCCCCGACTGGCCAGCCATCATGGCCATCCAGCACCAGTGTTATCACCTGTTCGATCCCGAGCCCCTCGAGGTGATGCAGAACAAGACCGAGCTGGCCCCGGCCTGCTGCTGGGTCGCCGAGCACAGGGGCAAGGTGCAGGGCTACCTGCTCTGCCACCCCTGGCGTGCCCACGAGCCCCCGCCCCTCTCGGTGCCCATGCAGGGACTGGCTGGTGACGAGGAGTTCTATCTGCACGATCTCGCCGTCGCCCCCGAGGCGCGCGGCATAGGGGTGGGTCAACGCCTGCTCGCCACGGCGCTGGATTTCGCGAGCCGAGAGGGTTACCGCCATGCGGGTCTGGTGGCGGTACAGGATGCCCCGGCCTTCTGGCGCAGACAGGGCTTTATGCCCGCCGCCACGGAGAAGTCGCTGGCAGAGTATGGGGAGGGCGCAGTCTATATGCGCCTGCCCCTGGCCGAGCCGTGCTGAGCGTGCTGATGGCAAAAAACCAATAAAAAAGGCGCCTTTCGGCGCCTTTTTCCATCTCGACTCGGTGAGCATCAAGCCTTGAACTTGCTGAACACCAGGGAGGCGTTGGTACCGCCGAAGCCGAAGCTGTTGGACATGACGGTATTGAGGTCAGCCTCTTCGTACTCGCGCACTATGGGCAGGCCCACCGCCTTCTCGTCCAGGTTCTCGATGTTGATGCTGGGGGCGATGAAGCCGTGTTCCATCATCAGCAGGGAGTAGACGGCCTCGTGCACGCCGGCGGCGCCCAGGGCGTGCCCGGTCATCGCCTTGGTGGCGGAGAGCTTGGGCGCATCCGCACCGAACAGGGTCTGGATGGCTTCCAGCTCCTTGGTATCGCCAACCGGGGTGGAGGTACCGTGGGTGTTGATGTAGTCCACCTTGCCGACACCCTGCATCGCCATCTTCATGCAACGCACCGCGCCTTCACCGCTCGGGGCCACCATGTCGTAGCCATCGGAAGTGGCGCCGTAGCCGGTGATCTCGGCATAGATGTGGGCACCGCGGGCCAGGGCGTGTTCCAGCTCCTCGACCACCAGGATGCCACCACCACCGGAGATGACGAAGCCGTCGCGATCCGCATCATAGGTGCGTGACGCTTTTTCCGGGTTGTCGTTGTACTTGGTGGAGAGGGCGCCCATGGCGTCGAACTGGATGGTGGAAGACCAGTCCAGCTCCTCGCCGCCGCCGGCGAAGACGATGTCCTGCTTGCCGAGCTGGATCAGTTCCAGGGCGTGACCGATGCAGTGGGCAGAGGTGGCGCAGGCGGAGCTGATGGTGTAGTTGACACCCTTGATCTTGAACGGGGTGGCGAGGCAGGCGGAGGTGGTGGAGGACATGGTGCGCGGCACCATGTAGGGCCCCACGCGCTTGACCCCCTTCTCACGGGCGATGTCCGCGGACTCCGAGGTGTTCTTGCCGGAGGCGCCGCCGGAACCGGTGACGATGCCGGTGCGCTCGTTGGAGACCATCTCCTCCGGCAGGCCCGCATCTTCGATGGCCTGCTGCATGGAGAGGTAGGCGTAGGCCGCGGCGTCACCCATGAAACGCATGACTTTACGGTCGATCAGTTCAGACGGTTCGAGTTTGATGTTACCCCAGACACGGCTGCGCAGGTTGTACTGTTCAAACTGCTCGGAATAGGTGATGCCGGATTTGCCTGCTTTCAGGGAGGCCAGCACCTCTTCCTTGTTGTTGCCGATACTGGAGATGACGCCGATACCGGTGATCACTGCTCTTCTCATTAATTCATCTCGTCTGGAAAAACTGGCACCGAGTCTACCCGCTTTCGGCTGCCAAACTGGTCTGCTTTCACGTAGAATGCCCGCGATTTTGTGACGCGAGCAGAGGAAAACGTGAGTCAAACATCCTTACAACATGCCCGATTGGACTGGAATGAAGCGGGAACTCCAGTCTCCAGTGAGTTCGGGGATGTGTACTTTTCCAATGATAACGGTCTAAGTGAAACCCGCTACGTCTTTTTGCAGCAAAATCGGCTGCCGGAACGATTTTCGCATCACGATAGTGACAATTTCGTGATTGGTGAAACAGGTTTCGGCACGGGTCTTAACTTTCTGGCGACAATGGCGGCCTTTCTGGAGCAGGCGCCTCCCTCGGGCAAGGGCTCCCGGCTGCACTTCATCAGCTTCGAGAAATTCCCCCTTGCCCAGGACGATCTGCGCAAGGCCCTGGCGGCCTGGCCCGAGCTCGCGCACCTTAGCCAGCCGCTCATCGCCCAGTGGCCCCTGCCGGTATCGGGCTGCCACCGCCTGCTGTTTGCGGGCGGCCGCATCCGCCTCGACCTCTGGTTTGGCGACATCAAGGAGATGCTGCCCCAGGTGCCCCATCCGGCAGACGGTCTGGTGGACGCCTGGTATCTGGATGGCTTCTCCCCCGCCAAGAATCCCGAGATGTGGACCCAGGCGCTGTTCGACGGACTGGCCCGTCTCGCCCGCCCCGACGCCACTCTCTCCACCTTTACCTGTGCCGGCTTCGTGCGCCGCGGGCTGATCGCCGCGGGCTTTGCCATGAAGAAGGTGAAGGGCCACGGCAGCAAGCGGGAGATGCTGGCGGGCGCGCGGGAGGGCAAGTCCCCCGAGCAGAGCCTGGCCCCCTGGTATGCCAGGCCCGCCGGTCGGGACGGCGAGGTGCTGATCATCGGCGGCGGCATCGCCTCGGCCATGACGGCGCTCTCCCTGGTGGAGCGGGGCCGCAGGGTGACCCTATTGTGCCAGGATGGCGAGCCGGCAACCGGCGCCTCTGGCAACCGCCAGGGGGCCCTCTACCCCCTGCTCAACGGCGAACACGATGCGCTCTCACGCTTCTATTCCCTCGCCTTCGGCTTTGCCAGAAACCGGCTGCTGGCACTCGCACAGCGCCATCCGGTCGCGTTCGACCTGTGCGGTGTGGTACAGCTCGGCTATGACGACAAGTCCGCCGCCAAGCTCGCCAAGATGAGCCAGGGCCCCTTCCCCCCCGAGATGATGCACCCACTCTCGGCAGCGGAGGTTGAGCAGGTGGTCGGCCTGCCCTGCGGCGCGGGTGGCGTCGGCTATCCCCTGGGGGGCTGGCTCTGTCCGGCGGAGCTCACCCGCGCCGCCATCGAGGAGGCGCAGGCCAGCGGGCTGCTGGAAGTGGTGTTCAATGCCGCTGTGACCAGCATTGCCGAGGAGGACGATGGCTGGCACCTGGAGAGCCGGGATGGCCGCCAGTGGCACGCCCCCAATCTGGTGGTGGCGGCCGGGCATCAGTTGCCAGCCCTGCTCCCCTTTGCCGAACTGCCGCTCTATCCGGTGCGCGGCCAGGTGAGCCATGTGCCGACCACGGCCAGCTTGAGCCTCCTCAAGACGGTGCTCTGCTACGACGGCTACCTCACTCCGGCCCAGGGTGGCGCGCACTGCATCGGCGCCAGCTATGGCCGCAACCAGACCGATCTGGCGTATCGTCCCGAGGAGCAGGCCCAGAACCGGGACAGGCTGCTGGCCTGCCTGCCGGGCGAGACCTGGCCAAACGAGGTGGATGTGAGCGGCGGCGAGGCCAGGGTGGGGGTGCGCTGCGCCAGCCGGGATCACCTGCCGGTGGCGGGGCCCGTCGCCAGACTGGCGGCGTTGGCGGATCACTATCCGAAGGCACCTTGCGATCAGCAGAGTGCCCCCGCCCTGCCCCTGTATCCCGGCCTCTATGTGCTGGGCGCATTGGGTTCACGGGGTCTCTGCTCGGCCCCCCTGTGCGGGGAGCTGATCGCCGGCGAGATCTGCGGCGAGCCGCTGCCGCTGTCGACCGATCTGCTGGAGGCGCTGCATCCCGCCCGCTACTGGGTGCGCCGGCTGCTCAAGGGCAAGCCCCTGCGCGATCCGGCATCCTGAGCAGGGCCGGACCTCAGACAAAACGGGCTGCCCCTCTGGGCAGCCCGTTTTTGTTGTCCACCGACCCTGTTCAGGGTCGCTCTGGCCAGATGACCCCGAGCTTGCGCCCCCCATCGGTCTGCCTGGCCAGGGTGGCGAACCGCTCGCGGGTCGCCTCCAGCACCTCCTGCCCCGCCCGCCAGCCCTGATGCTGCAAGGCGGCACAGTCCTTGGTCACCGGCAACTGGGCGAGGCGCGTGCCGAGCTGGCTGACGCTCTCGAGCAGGATGTCCTTGTGACGACTCTCGTAGTCGAACATGGCCGCCACCAGCTTGTCCCACTTCTGGCGCTCCTTCGCGGGCGCCCTGGCCTTGTCCATCCAGTTCGGCACCCTGACCCTGATCCTGGCCGTCACGCTGGCCCGATCCAGCTCGCAGCGCGCCACCGCAGACCTCGTCTGCAACTGCCAGGAGAGCTGATAGCTAGCCCTGCCGATGTGGCCGTCCGCCTGGGCGGGGGACAAGGCGGTGATCTGACGCATCACGGCGGCCACATCGGCACCGGACACCCGGTAGAACTGGAAGTCGACCTTGATGTCAGGCGCCACCCGAATGCCTTCGTAATGGGATGGCACTGCACCGATCGACGCGGCATACATGAGGGTCGCCATCACCCCTGTCTTGCTAAAGAGTCCCATCTGCCCGCGACCTTGCCCCTTGTGAGTCCCAGCTTAATTTCAATTAATAATCAATGAATTAATAGTCAGATTGGGAGATTAACCGCGATCCCGGGCGCTGTCACCTGCTGTCGGCAGCGGGATGGTACAAAGGTGGGAAATATCACCCCGGTCGGGCGGGGATTTGCAGGCGAGATCACAGGCAGCCACCTAACCCGTGGTGAAATACTCCTTATGAGGTAATAATTCTGGCGTTTTTGTTGGCCCGTGTCGATGTAACCAGCACAACCCCCGGTTATCCCGTGACAGGCCCGGCATCACTTCACTCTCAGGAACCTGCATATGATGGAACTCCTTATTGGCACCCTGGTCACCCTGGCCGTGGGTCGCTACATCTTCAAGGGCTACTCGGCCACCGGAGTATTGCTCAGCGGCGGCCTGCTGCTGCTGGTCATCACCGCCCTGATGGGCAAGGCGGTGCTGCCCGCCAGCGTCACTTCCACCGGTCACGCGGCCACCGACGTGTTCGAGTACGTGCGCTTCCTGCTGGTGGACAGGGGCGGTGGTCTCGGCATGCTCATCATGGTGCTGTGTGGCTTCGCCGGCTACATGAGCCACATCGGCGCCAACACCATACTGGTGAAGCTGGCCAGCAAGCCGCTCGGCGTCATCAAGTCCCCCTACATCCTGCTGGTAGCCGCCTACCTGGTGGCCTGCGCCATGTCGCTCGCGGTGAGCTCCGCCACCGGCCTCGGGGTGCTGCTGATGGCCACCCTGTTCCCGCTGATGGTCAACATGGGGATCTCCCGCGGCGCCGCGGCGGCGGTGTGCGCCTCCCCGGCCGCCATCATCCTCTCCCCCACCTCGGGGGACGTGGTGCTGGCCGCCCAGGCCGCCAACATGGAGCTCATCGACTTCGCCTTCAAGCTGACCCTGCCCATCTCCCTCACCGCCATCGCCGCCATGGCGGTGACCCACTTCTTCTGGCAGCGCTATCTGGATGGGAAGTCCGGCGAACACAACGCGCCGGTCGCCCCGAGCGATCTCGTCACCGATGCCCCCGGCTTCTACGCCATCCTGCCCTTCACCCCCATCATCGGCGTGCTGCTGTTTGACGGCAAGCTGGGACCCAAGCTCGAGATCGTCACCATCATCGTCATCTGCCTGGTGCTGACCGCCCTGCTGGAGCTGGCGCGCAAGCGCAACGGCCGCGAGTTGCTGGACGGGCTGCAGGTGTGCTGGCGCAGCATGGCCGACGCTTTCGCCGGCGTGGTGATGCTGCTGGTGGGAGCCGGGGTCTTCGCCCAGGGGCTGATGGGGCTCGGCTTCATCGCCAACCTGCTGGATCTGGCCCAGAGCTTTGGCACCGGCGGCATCGTCATCATGCTGATGCTGGTGGTCATCACCACCCTGGCTGCCTTCACCACGGGCTCGGGCAATGCCCCCTTCTACGCCTTCGTGGAGCTCATTCCCCATCTCGCCACCAGCCTCGGGGTCAATCCCGCCTACCTGGTGATCCCCATGCTGCAGGCCTCGAACCTGGGCCGCACCATCTCGCCGGTTTCCGGGGTGGTGGTCGCCTGTGCGGGCATGGGCAACCTGTCGCCGTTCGAGGTGGTCAAGCGCACCTCGTTGCCGGTCGCGGTCGGCCTGCTGGTGGTGATCCTCGCCACCCAGATCATGGTACCTGCCTGACTGGTCGCCAGCCCGGCACCCGCCGGGCTGGCATCCCCCCCGCCCCATGCAGTAGACTCGGTGCTCTTTTTCTCTAGGGAGGACCGAAATGAGTATTACGGTTCAACTTGCCCACTTCAGCGACTGCCACTCCCACTTCGACGGCGCCCCCATGCGCTTCTCCCCCGTCGGCGAGTCCGAGTGGCGCACCCAGTGTGGCGGCTACGCCCGCATCCTGAGCAGGCTCACCACCCTGCGCCAACAGGCCGAAGCGGCCGGCCAGACCTGCCTCTTCCTGCACGGCGGCGACACCTTCCAGGGCTCCCTCTATTTCAACCGCTTCAAGGGGCGGGCCAACGCCGATCTGCTCGCCTTGCTGCGGCCGGATGCCATGGTGATCGGCAACCACGAGTTCGATCTCGGCAACGGTCCCCTGGTGGAGTTCCTGCGCCAGCTCGACTTCCCTGTGCTGGCGGCCAACCTCGACAGTCGCCAGGAGCCCGCCGATGCACCCCTGCGGCTACAGGGGCTGCCGAGGCTCCATGACGCCAGCCGCCCCTGGCACAGGCGCGTCATCGACGGCGTTCCCTTCGCCCTGCTCGGCATCACGCTGCCGCAGATGGCGGCCATCGCGAATCCGGATCCCCACACCCGCTTCCACGGCATCGAGGAGACCCTGGACGCCGCACTCGGCGAGATCAGGGCCGAGGGGATCCAGCACATCATCTTGCTGAGCCACCTGGGACTTGAGCAGGACAGGCGGCTGGCCGAGCGCTTCCCGGCCCTCAGCCTCATCGTCGGTGGCCACACCCACAGCCTGCTGGGGGATCTGGCCCCCCTCGGGCTCGAGAGCGAGGGGGAATACCCCTTGATGGTCAACGACGTCGCCATCCTGCACGCCGCCCACAGCGCCCTCTGCCTCGGGGTGTGCGAGCTGGCGTTTGACGAGCACGGCCGTGTGAGGCGAAGCCGCGGCCGGCTGGAGTGGCTGCCCTGGCAGCCCTGGCCGTTCGACTCCAAGCCCCCCGCAGGGCTGCACTTCTGTGAGCCGGCCCCCGAGATAGAGCAGCATCTGGCCAGGCGCTATCGCCCCGAGCTCGAGACCATGACCCAGCGCGTGGTGACTCGGCTCGACGGACCCCTGCACCATCAGCGCCTGCCCGATACGACCCTGCCCGCCGGCAGCCAGGTGGCGCCCCTGGTGGCGCAGGCCATGCTGACCGCCGCCCGCGAGCAGGTGGGGCAGGTGGACTTCGCCCTGCACAACGCCGGCGGCGTGCGCTGTTCCCTCGAACCCGGGCCGCTCAGCGAAGCGGACATCGCCGGTCGCCTGCTGCCCTTTGCCATCCCCCTCACCCTCTACCGGGTGCACGGTCACGAGCTGGCGGAGGCGCTGGAGGGGGCCATCGACAACGCCACCAACAACGGCGTGGTCGGCAACGGCAGCGGCAGCTTCCCCTACACCGCCGGGGTGCGCTTCTGCTATCGGGCCGACAGGCCGAAAGGGAGCCGGATCACCCGCCTCGAATGGGAGGCGAGCCCTGGCCAGTGGCAAGGGATCGAGCCACAGGCCATCTACCGCGGCGTATCCAGCGCCTACACCGCCTCCGGCAAGGAGGGTTACACGGCGCTGGCACGCACCCTGACCCAGCACAATCAGGAGCTCGGCATCACATTGGCGGATGCCTTCATCCGCTGGGCCCGTCACCTGCCCGAGCTCGCCCCCCTGCCGGCGCTGGTGGAGTACCAGGGCCACTGAACCGGGGCCGGGCCTCGGGTCCGGCCCCCTGTCACCGTCCGTCGGCAACCAGACCACGGGGGGCGACTGGCGAATGTGCCGGGCGCCAGCGCTTTCCTGCCTCATGCGGCTCGGCAAGGCCAGGGCAAGCCCCGCCTTTCTTGTGCGTGACGGCACTGAAAACGTTACTTTTGCGAATTATTTCAGGCGCCTACTCTTCTTCCATTGCATCGTGCCGCCCGGCTCGGCAAGATAAGCCCGCTTTTTCAGTCTTTCCCGCAGGAACAGGTCACCCATGAATCACGCCATCCACTTTACCCCGCAACGCCACAATCCCGGGATCCGGCCGCTGGTTGTCCTGCTCACCGCCCTGATGGCGTTGCTGTTCTGCCTGCGCAATCCGCTGTTTCACGCCATGGCGCCGGGCTTCGATGCCTCCCTGTTTGCGGTCATGGGCAAGATGTGGAGCGAGGGGGGCGTGCTCTATCGGGACATGATCGACATCAAGGGCCCCATGATCTTCGCCCTCGATGCCCTCGGCTACTCCCTGGGCGGCTTCTTCGGGATCTGGCTGCTGGAGTGGGCGCTCTGCTGGCTGGGGCTGCTCGCGAGCTGGCAGGCCTTCGCCCAGCTCGGCCTCTCCCTGCGCGCGCGCCTTGGCAGCATGCTGGCGCTGCTGGCGCTCTACGGCACCCGCTACTACTACGGCAACATGACCGAGGACTGGACGTTCCATCTGGCCCTCATCGCCCAGTGGGCCTTCATCACCCTGCTGCTGGACAAGCGATTCAGCTGGGGACCGGCCCTGGTGGCCGCGCTCACCTTCGCCGTCGTGGCCTGGATGCGCACCAACAACGGCGCCTTCTGGGGCGCCTGGTATCTGGTGCTGTTCTGCCACTGGTGCCTGCGCGAGCAGTGGCGCTGCGCCTTCGCCCTGCTCTTCTCCAGCCTGCTGGGACTGGCAGTGATCGGCGGCCCGTTGCTCGCCTACTTCCAGCACCATGGCCTCTTGGCCGAGTTCCAGTACTACGCCTTCGGCATCTTCTTCGAGGGCAGCTACGGCAACGGCTTCTCGCCGGAGGTGGGGGCCGTCGGCCTGCTGCGCACCGGCCTCGTCATGCTGCTGCCAGCCTTCATTCTGCTGATGATGAGCCGGCGCCAGGAGTGGTATCTGCCTGTCCTGTGCGCCACCCTGTTCGGCGTGCTGTTCACCCTGGTCGCCAACTCGGTCTCCGGCCATGTGTTCGACCACTACGACGTGCTCTATCTGCAGCTTGGCCTGTTGCCGCTGGCCTGCCTGCTGGATCGCAGCGAACAGCACTCCGATGCCCTGGGCCTGCTCTGCATCTCCCTGGTGGTGCTGACCGCCAGCTGGCTCTTGGCCCAGCAGCTCGGCTACGGCTGGAGCACCAAGGAGTGGTCCCTGGAGCGGGTGCGCGAGGTGCTCGGCAACAGCCTGCTGTGGGCCCTGCCGGTGCTGATCCTGGTGCCGCTCTGGCGCGCCTGGGACGTGCGCAGCGCCACCCCCTGGCTCGCCTCGCTTGCCATGCTGGCGCTGCTGGTCAACAACGCCTGGGAGGGCAACCTCAAGGGCAGGCCGTTCAATCCGCCGGCCCAGGTGCGGGTCGACCGCATCAAGGCCGAAACCGGACCAACCGACAAGATCTGGGTGGACGGCATCCAGCCGCAATATTACCTCTGGACCGATCGCCAGCCGGCCTCCGCCTATCTGTTCTTTGCCAACGTCAACCCGCCCTATGACGTGCGCGAACGGGTGCTGGCCGACATCCAGCGCCAGTCGCCCAAGTTCATCATCGCCAAGCCGGAGCGGGTGGCACAAGAGCTCAAAGAGCCGAGCTCCCCTTCCCATCTCGCCTTCTACCAGTATCTGGTGGGCCGGTATGAAGAGGTGGATCCAGGCCTCTATCGCAGGCGCTGAACAGACACCCTGCACCGATAAATATCAGATAAGGGCCGTCATCATGACGGCCCTTATCATTGGATGAAGGCGCAGATCGTGCCGGACGAGGGGATGCTCGCCATCACGCCGGGTATCCAAGGCCCGGCACCGCGATTACAATGGCGCTCTTTTTCGTGGCAGAGGGAGGAATCATGGCGGAACTGACCTATCTGGGGGGCTACCCGGACCCGCTCAAGGCCCAGGTTCAGCAGTTGATCGCGGCGGGCAAGCTCGGCGAGATGCTGGCTAAACGCTATCCGGAGACCCACCTCGTCCAGAGCGACAAGGCGCTCCTAGCCTACACCATGGAGCTGAAGAACCGCTATCTCAAGAGCTCGGCACCGCTCTCCAAGGTGATCTTCGACGGCAAGATCAACGTGATCAAGGATGCCCTCGGCCTGCACACCTATGTCAGCCGGGTGCAGGGCAGCAAACTCAAGGCCAAGAACGAGATCCGCATCGCCGCCCTGTTCAAGGAGGCACATCCCGCCTTCCTCAAGATGATAGTGGTGCACGAGCTGGCCCACCTGAGGGAGAAGGATCACAACAAGGCTTTCTATCAGCTCTGCCAGCACATGGAACCGGACTATCATCAACTGGAGTTCGATCTCAGGCTCTGGCTCACCTGGCGTGACATCGAACGCGCCAGCCGCTGATCCCAGTTTGCAAGGAGGCAAGATGCGCCCTTGGCCATGCCATCACCAGCCCGCTCGCCATGGGGCCTGGCTCGCCCGGGGGCTGGTGCTCTGGCTCCTCTCCCTGCCACTCTTCGCGGTGGAGCGCTGGCAGCGCGATGACTACCTGCTCCAGAGCTTTATGGAAGTCGCCATGAAGCGGGAATATGGTCATGAGGCCCAGATACGCTTCTCCCGCTGGCAAGCCCCCATCCGCCTCAAGCTCATCAACGAGTTCGGCGACAAGCCGCTGCAGGCCGAGGTGGTCAGGGTGCAGAGCCAGCACCTTGCCAGGATCACCGGCCATCCCATCGAGATCGTCAGCAGCAACCCCAATCTCACCCTCGTCATGACCCGGCACCAGCAGATGGCGAGCTGGGCCGCGCGCACCATGCGCCAGGACGAGTCGGTGCGCATCGCCCTCAAGGAGGGGATCTGCCTGGCCAACTTCGCCACCAACGGCCGCTTCGAGATCACCCGTGCCACCATCATCATCCCGGTGGATTACAGCCGGGCCAAGGGCCGCTTTCTCGACTGCGTGGTGGAAGAGCTGACCCAGGTGATGGGGCTGCCGAACGACTCGGACAAGGTGTTTCCCTCCATCTTCAACGACAACAGCGTCGACAGCTTTCCCACCGGGCTCGATTACCTGCTGCTCAAGCTTGCCTATCACCCCGCCCTTCATGCCGGCATGACGGCCGAGGAAGTCCGCGCAGCCCTGCCCATTGCCCTCAAGGCGCTTCGCGCCAATGGCGACATCGTAGGGGCCAACCAGCGGGTACAGAGCGGCAGCCTCAAGCTCTGGGCGGGGCTCTAACGGTCCGCTTGGAGCCTGCCTTTCCCTCTACTTCTCCTGCAGGCTCACCCATCAATGCAAAACGCAGCCATTGGCTGCGTTTTTTTCGAAGCGATGCGAGCGGTGGGCAGATCTCGACCCGGCTGACACTTGTGCCCGGACAGTTTGCCGGCGCCTTGTCAGGCCTCCACGGCCTCTTCTTCCGGCATCCAGCTGTCGGCGTTCTCCCACACCTCCTGCACCATGGCCTCGGCCAGCTCCTTCTCCTCCTTGCTGGCGCGACTGACCGTCAGGGCCATGGCGCTGCCCGGCGCGACCCGCACATGCAGATCGGGAAAGCGCTCACCCAGTTGCTTGAGCAGTTCCTGGCGCAAGGCCTCCATGGTCGAGGTGGGGATCTGGTGTTTTCTGTCGATGATGATTTCCAGGCGCATAGGGTACGTCTCCATGATGAATAACTGTATTTTTATACAGTAATTTTAAAAAGTAAAGACGGCTCCCTCACTTCGGTCACCATAGCGCATCAGGCCCCGTGAACGTTGTGCTGCCGGTATGCCCCGCATTTCCTCGCATCCCCTTCATCATGGAAAAAACAGTTGATATTGATTCTCATCCATAGCATCATTTTAGGCATGATATAACATAACAAAAGAAACAATCATGCGCCCCAATATCCACCCTGAATATCGCAAGGTTCTGTTCCACGATCTCGCCAGCAACACCTGCTTTCTGATCGGCTCCACGCTGGCCACCGATCGCACCAAGGAGTGGGAAGATGGCAACACCTACCCCTATGTGACGCTGGATGTCTCCAGCGCGTCCCACCCCTTCTATACCGGCAAGCAGAAGCAGGTCGGCAAGGAAGGGCAGGTCGCCCGTTTCGGTCAGCGATTCGGTCACTTCTTCAGCAAAGGAAAAGATCAAAAATGAAGGTTCTCGCCTCCCTGAAATCCGCCAAGTCACGTCATCCGGACTGCCAGATCGTGCGCCGGCGCGGCAAGCTGTTCGTCATCTGCAAGAGCAACCCCAGGTTCAAGGCTCGCCAGGGCTGATAGCGCATCCGCCCCTCATGGATAACAAAAGCCCTCGTCACGAGGGCTTTGTCATCTCTGGATCATGCTCACAGCGGGGTGGCGCACTTGCGGTACTCGGTGGGGCTGACCCCCACCCGCTTTCGGAACACCCGCGAGAAGTAGAGCTGATCGTCATAGCCCACCTGCTGGCCTATGGTGGCCACCGACAGCGGCGTGGTCTGCAGCAGCAGCTTGGCCCGCATGATGCGCTGATCCTCGCGCCAGCGCACTATGCTCACCCCCACCTGCTCGCGAAACAGGTGCGCGAGGCGCGAGGGGGACAAGAATACCTGTTCCGCCAGCGCCTCCACCGAGATCTCGGCCGACAGCGACTCGCTCAGGATCTGGCACGCCTGGTGGACCCTGTGATCGATGGCGGGGTAGGCATCCTGGGAGGAGGCCTCGTAGCAGCGGATCAGCAGCCGCTCCAAGAGGTTCATGGCGAGCTGCTCCGACATGGGCCTCAGCTGCTGGTGGGTCTCCTCGATGTCGAGGAAGAGGGCATCAAACTCGGCGAGCAGCTGACTGTCCGCCAGTTGCAGTCGCCCCACCCGCTCCGTCACCTGGGGCCACTTGAGCCAATCTGCCCAGTAGGCCCGCGGCCGGAAATAGACCCAGCGGTGATACCACTCCCGGGCATCCGGCGCCCGGCCGTAGTAGTGCACGGCGGCGGGCGGAAACAGCAGCAGGTCGCCGGGCTCCACGGTGAAGGCCTTGTCCCCTTGGAAGATCTGCCCCTTGCCCCTGATGGTCAGATTGACGATAAACCCCTTCATGCCGTGGGGGCGGTCGATGATGAAATCGAGGGCGCTGCCCTGCTCGATGGGGGTCATGCCCGAGACCAGGAAGACGTCGAAGGCGTAGCCCGGCAGCAGGGGGTTCAGTTGTTTCGGCTTCTCTTTTTGCATCGAGGACATGACGGAAAACAGGGTTTCGGTAAAAAAGTCGACATGGGCCATTGTAGAGATCCGGCGTTGGAACACCCTATGCTTGCAAGCTGCCTGTTGTGAAATTGTTGAACTGGCTCACAGCTTGCCGGGGAAAACACCGGGCCGGCGCGGGGCCGGCCTGGTGAGGAGGAGAAAAACCACTCAGAGACGGGCCTTGCGCACCTGCTTGTAGCGATCGAACAAGACGGCGGCGAGCAGGATGAGGCCGCGCACCACGTACTGGGCAAACGGGGAGATGTTGAGCAGGTTCATGGCGTTCTCCATCAGCCCCAAAATCAGCACCCCGGCGATGATGTAGGAGATCTTGCCGATGCCCCCCTTCATGGAGACCCCCCCCAGCACGCAGGCGGAGATCACCACCAGCTCGAAGCCGATGGAGGTCATGGGCTGGCCCGAGGTCATGCGCGAGGCGAGTATGATGCCGGCGATGGAGGCAATCAGTCCTGTCATGGTGAAGATGATGATCTTGGTGCGCACCACGTTGACCCCGGCCAGGCGCGCCGCCTCCTCGTTGCCCCCCATGGCCAGGGTGTTGCGACCGAAGGTGGTCTTGTTGAGCAGCAGGCCGAAGAGCACAAAGCAGACGGCGGTCAACCAGACCGGGGTCGGGATCCCCAGCAAGGCGGAGTTGCCGAGCTCGAAGAAGCCCTCCTCGACGATGCCCACCGCCTTGCCGTCGGAGATGATGTAGCCCACCCCGCGCGCCATCTGCATGGTGGCGAGGGTGGTGATGAGGGCGTTGATCTTGAACTTGGCCACGACTATGCCGTTGACGAGGCCAAAGAAGAGGCCCACCGAGAGGCCGGCCAGGATGCCGACCGTGATGCTCTCGGTGGCGTTGATGCCGACCGCGCAGGCAACACCGGAGCAGGCCACCACGGAGCCGACCGACATGTCGAATTCGCCGGAGGCGAGGCAGAACAGCATGCC
Source organism: Aeromonas sanarellii (assembly GCF_000820085.1). Lineage (GTDB taxonomy): Bacteria > Pseudomonadota > Gammaproteobacteria > Enterobacterales > Aeromonadaceae > Aeromonas > Aeromonas sanarellii. The sequence continues at coordinate 213,573 of NZ_CDBN01000021.1, read as the reverse complement.
GCAGGCCACCATACCCGACATGGAGACGGCGAGCCCGAGCCCGCGCATGTTGATCAGGCTGGCAAAGTTGGGTACCAGCACGCAGGCCAGCAGGAACAGGATGGCGAAGATCACCAGCATGCCGTACTGATCCCAGACGCGGGCCAGTTGCAGTCGGGAGCCTGTCGCCGTTGCGGCGCTGGCGGCCTGGCCGACAGAGGTAGTAGTTGTCATGGTATTTCTCCTGAAAATTCCGGGTGCTATCTCGTTGCGGTCAGCGAGTCAACGGGCCGGCATGGCCAGATTGAGTGCCTTGACCTCGTTGGCTTCGTCATGGGAAAGCTCGCCGGCGATCTCCCCCTCCCGCATAACCATGATCCGATCCGCGATGCCCAGCACCTCCGGCAGCTCGCTGGAGACCACCACCACGGCGATGCCCACCCTGGCCAGATCGTAAATCACGTTGTAAATCTCGTTCTTTGCCCCGACGTCGATGCCCCGGGTCGGCTCGTCGAGCAGGATCACCTTCATGTCTTCCGACAGCCAGCGCCCCAGGATGGCCTTCTGCTGGTTGCCGCCGGAGAGGTTCATGATGGCCTGCTGGGGAGACGGGGTCTTGACCCGCATGTCGCGGATCCGCAGCCTCGCGTTCTCGTCCTCCCACTGCTGGTTGATCCAGAAGCCTCCCCACGCGTGGTGACGGCGGGCGCTGATGTTGATGTTCTCCTGCACCGAGTGGATGGGAATGATGCCGAGGGCCTTTCTGTCCTCGGTGCAAAGCATGATGCCGCTGCGAATAGCGTCGATGGGATTGCGGATCACCACCGGCTTGCCGAACACCGAGATCTCGCCGCCGCGGGGCGTCTCGGCGCCGAAGATAAGCTTCATCAGCTCGCTGCGACCGGCTCCCACCAGCCCGAAGATGCCGAGGATCTCCCCTCTCTTTACCTCGAGCGACACCGGCGCCTTGAGGCCGGGCCCCATCAGGTGCTCCACCTTGAGGCCCGCCTCGCCAAGCGGCCTTGGGCTGTAGCCATAGATGTCGGTCAGCTCGCGCCCCACCATGGTCTTGACCAGCAGATCCCGGTCCACCTCGGCCATGGAAGCGAAGGTGCGCACGAACTGGCCATCCTTGAACACCGTGATGGCATCGCACAGGGCGAAGATCTCGTCCATGCGGTGGGAGACGTAGAGAATGACCTTGCCCTCGTCCCGCAACTGGCGGATGACCCGAAACAGCTGCTCAATCTCGCGGGACGACAGGCTGCTGGTCGGCTCGTCGAAGGCGATGACGCTGGCGTCCCGGGTCAGGGCCTTGGCGATCTCCACCATCTGCCACTGACCCAGGGACAGGTACTTGAGCGGCGTCTCGGGGGAGACGTCCATCCCGAGGCGTGCCAGCTGCCTGGCCGCATCCTGATAGAGCTTCTCCCGATCGATGACGCCGCGCCGGGTCGGCAGCTGGCCGAGGTAGATGTTCTCGGCCACCGTCATCTCGGGCACCAGGTGCAACTCCTGATAGATGATGGCGATCCCGCTCTCCAGCGCATCGACCGTGTTTTGAAACTGCTTCTCCTGGCCGGCCAGCTTCACCACCCCGGCGGTAGGGGCCTGGAAGCCGCTCAGGATTTTGAGCAGGGTGGATTTGCCGGCGCCGTTTTCCCCCATCAGCGCGTGTACCGTGCCCTGCTGGCAGGAGAAGGAGACGTTCTGCAGCGCCTTGACGCCGGGAAACTCCTTGCTGATGCCGCAAAACTCCAGATAAGGAACTTGATTCATGACATGACTCCAACTAGCCGGCACGGCGCAGGGCACCGTACCGGCATGGGTATCAGGGATGGCGATTACAGCCCTTTCTTCTGCAGCTCGGCCTTGAAGTTGTCGCGGGTGATGAGCACCACGTCGGTCACCTCGGTGAACTTGGCAGGCTCGGTATCGTTGACGACCCAGTCGTGCAGCATCTGGACGCTCTTGTAGCCGTGCACGTCCGGGCTTGGCAGCAGGGAGCCGAGGAAGCCGGTGGCGCTGGACTTGGAGAGCTCGTTCACCGCATCCACCCCGTTGATGCCGATGCCGATGACATTCTCGGCCTTGAAGCCCTGCCCTTCGGTGGCGCGCACGCCGCCGAGCACGGTATTGTCATTCATGCCGACGATGAGCCAGTTCTTCACCTCGGGGTGCTGCACCAGCATGGAGTTGGCGGCATCCAGCGCCCCCGGAATGTCGTTGGCCTTGGTCGGCGAGCGGTAGATCTGCGCCTCGGGGAAGCCGGCGGCCTTGAGCGCGCTCAGGGAGCCCTCGACCCGGCGACGGGCGGTGTCGAGCTCGTCGGCGGTGATGGCGAGCACGGCGGTGCTCTTCAGGTCCCACTGGCGTTTTTGCATCTCCTTGTAGAGCTCCTGGCCCTGGCGTTCACCAATCTTGGTGGCGGCCATCATCACCAGGGGCACCTGTTCCATGGGCTGGCCCTTGGCGTTGACGAACTGGTCATCCACCGTGATGACTTTCAGATCCATGCTGTTGGCCTTGGCCATGATGGCGGCCCCGAGCTTGGGATCCGGGGTGCAGATGACGAAGCCCTTGGCGCCATTCGCCGCCAGGCTGTCGATGGCATTGAGGGTCTTCTCGCCATCGGGCACGGCTATCTTGATCACCTCGAAGCCCAGATCCTTGCCCGCCTTGTCGGCGAAGCTCCACTCGGTCTGGAACCAGGGCTCCTCCGGCTGCTTGACCAGATAGCCCAGCTTCAGTGCCTCGGCCGAAAAAGCAGAATTTGCCATACCAAGGGCGAACCCCATTGCGATCATGCCTTTAACGATTTTGTTCATGCGAATGTCTCCAACGGTTCTATCAATCCATGTATCCACGCAGTGCTGCTCCTTGAGTCCATCAAGTCACAGCCATATAAAAACATGCTTAAACAGGACGTTATTGTTGTTGCTAGTTGAGCGAGACAAGTTGTAATCGTTTTCACATGGAAAAATGGAGAGCAGGATCACGCCATGAAATTGCAGCCATTTCGTCTATATAATTAGCAAAATTGTCACATATCCAATTCTGGATGGCCGTCACCCTGTCGCACTGACAGCGTTAAAATCCATATTTCCAGCAGCCAATGGCTAACCGCCCCTCCTGCCCATCTCCTATGGTTCCCCCCAGTCACCCCTCATTGATGGTCAGGAGCACTTATGTCTGAGCACCCCAGGTCCGAGCAGATCACCATCGGACTCGATTTCGGCAGCGACTCGGTCAGGGCACTCGCCGTGCGCTGCCAGGACGGCGCCGAGCTGGCGACCCAGGTCGTCTATTACCCCCGCTGGCAGGCAGGCCACTACTGCCAGCCGGTCAACAACCAGTTCCGCCACCACCCCCTCGACTATCTGGAGTCCATGGAGCAGGCGGTGGTGGCGGTGGTGAGCCAGCTCACCCCGAGTCAGCGCACCGCCGTGCGCGGCATAGGGGTGGACAGTACAGGCTCCACCCCCGCCCCCATCGACAGAGAGGGGCGCGTGCTGGCCCTGCGCCCGGAGTTTGCCGACAACCCCAACGCCATGTTCGTGCTGTGGAAGGATCACACCGCCATCGAGGAGGCGGAGGCCATCACCGCCCTGTGCCACGGCGGCCAGTTCCCCGACTACAGCCGCTACATCGGCGGCATCTACTCCTCCGAGTGGTTCTGGGCCAAGATCCTGCACGTCTCCCGAGCCGATGCCGCCGTGCGCGCCGCAGCCTGCAACTGGGTCGAACTGTGCGACTGGGTGCCCGCCATCCTGAGCGGCACCCAGGCTCCAGCCACCCTCAAGCGCGGGCGCTGCGCCGCCGGCCACAAGTCCCTCTGGCACCCGAGCTGGGGCGGCCTGCCTCCCGCCGACTTCCTCAACGCCCTGGATCCCCTGTTGACAGAGGATCTCGACTATCCCCTCTTTACCGACAGCTGGACCGCCGATCTGCCGGTCGGCACCCTGACCCCGGAGTGGGCGGAGCGGCTGCACCTCTCCTGCGAGGTGGTGATCGCCGGCGGCGCCTTCGACTGCCACATGGGGGCGGTGGGAGCCGGGGCCGGCAACAATGCCCTGGTCAAGGTGATAGGCACCTCCACCTGCGACATCCTGATCGCCGACGAAGCCACCATAGGCGATCGGGCCATTGCCGGGATCTGTGGCCAGGTGGATGGCAGCGTGGTGCCGGGCAGGGTGGGGCTGGAGGCGGGACAATCGGCGTTCGGCGACATCTATGCCTGGTATCTGCGCCAGCTCGGCTGGCCCCTTGACAGCCTCGCCGCCCAGTATCCGGAGCTTCGCACCGCCATCGAGGCCCACAAGCGGGAGCTGCTGCCAAGCCTCGCCGCCGCCTGGGAGCAGCAGCGCGATCTCGCCCACCTCCCGGTGGTGCTCGACTGGTTCAACGGCCGGCGCACCCCCTATGCCAACCAGCGCCTGCAAGGCACCCTCACGGGGATCAACCTCGGCACCGATGCCCCCGATCTCTTCGGCGCCCTGGTGGCCTCCACCGCCTTCGGCGCCCGCAGCATCATGGAGTGTTTGACCCACCAGCAGGTGCCGGTGGAGCAGGTGATCGCCCTTGGCGGCATCGCCCGCAAGTCCGCCACCGTGATGCAGACCTGCGCCGACGTCATGAACCGGCCCATCCAGGTGGTGGCCTCGGATCAGTGCTGCGCCCTGGGGGCGGCCATCTTCGCCGCCGTGGCGGCCGGGATCCATCCCGATGTGGCCAAGGCCCAGCGCCACATGGCGAGCGCCGTGGAGCGTACCCACCAGCCGGATCCGGTGCGGGTCGCCGAGTATGAGCGTCTCTACCAGCGCTACCTCGCCTGGGGCGCCGCCGCCGAACCGCTCTACAACCGGGGGGGACAGGCATGAACCTCAAGATCCTCAAGGAGCAGGTGCTCGCCGCCAACCTGGATCTGCCGCGCCACGGCCTGGTGACCTTCACCTGGGGCAACGTGAGCGGCATCGACAGAGCGCGCAATCTGGTGGTGATCAAACCGAGCGGCGTCAGCTACGAGCGGATGCGGGTCGAGGACATGGTGGTGCTGGATCTGGCGGGCAAGCAGGTGGAGGGGGACCTTCGCCCCTCCTCCGACACCGCCACCCACCTGGTGCTCTATCACACCTATCCGGAGCTGGGCGGCGTGGTGCACACCCACTCCACCCACGCCACCGCCTGGGCCCAGGCGGGGCGCCCCATCCCCATTTTCGGCACCACCCAGGCCGACTACTTCCACGGCGAGATCCCCTGCTCCCGCCTGCTCACCCCCGGCGAAGTGGAGGAGGACTACGAGGGGCTGACCGGTCATCTCATCGTCGAGACTCTCAAACAGACCCCCATCCTCACCATGCCGGGGGTGCTGGTGGCCAACCACGGCCCCTTCAGCTGGGGCAAGGACCCCGAGGACGCGGTACACAACGCCGTGGTGCTGGAAGAGGTGGCCCGCATGGCCTGGCTCACCGGCCAGATCAACCCGGGGGCCCGCCCCCTGCCCGATTACCTGCTGGAGAAGCACTACCAGCGCAAGCATGGCAAGCACGCCTATTACGGCCAAACAAAAGCCTAAAAGAGGACAAACTCATGGAATTGATGAAACAGCTGGAAGTGTGGTTCCTGGTCGGCAGCCAGCACCTGTATGGCGCCGCCACCCTGAAGCAGGTGGCCGATCACGCCCACACCATCACCAGCCAGCTCAACGAGGGGGCGAACCTGCCCCTCAAGATAGTGCTCAAACCCACCGGTACCACCCTGGATGAAATCAGCGCGGTAGCCCGGGATGCCAACCACGACGAGCGCTGCGCCGGGCTCATGGTGTGGATGCACACCTTCTCCCCCGCCAAGATGTGGATCCCGGCCCTCAGTCAGTTGCAAAAACCCCTGCTGCAGTTCCACACCCAGTTCAACCGGGATCTGCCGTGGAGCGAGATCGACATGGACTTCATGAACCTGAACCAGACCGCCCACGGCGGGCGCGAGTTCGGCTTCATGGGGGCTAGGCTGCGGCTGCCGCGCACCGTGGTGGTCGGCCACTGGCAGGATGAAGAGGCCAGACAGAAGATAGGCAACTGGATGCGGGTCGCCGCCGCCATCCACGACAGCCGCCACCTCAAGATCGCCCGCTTCGGCGACAACATGCGCAACGTGGCGGTCACCGAGGGCGACAAGATTGAGGCCCAGATCCAGTTCGGCTATCAGGTGAACTACCACCCGGTCGGCGATCTGGTCAAGGTGATCGACGCCGTGCCCGCAAGCGACATCGAGGCGCTGCTGGCCGAATATGAGGCGACCTACACCCTGACCGAGGCGGTGCAGGCGGGCGGGGGGCTTCGTGCCTCCCTGTATGAGGCGGCGCGCCAGGAGCTGGGGATGAAGAAGTTCCTCACCGACGGTGGTTTTGGCGCTTTCACCACCACCTTCGAAGATCTCTATGGTCTGCACCAGCTACCGGGCCTCGCCTGCCAGCGCCTGATGGAGCAAGGCTTCGGTTTTGGGGCAGAAGGGGACTGGAAGACCGCGGCCCTCTTGCGCACCCTGAAAGTGATGGGATATGGCCTGCCGGGGGGTGCCTCCTTCATGGAGGACTACACCTACCATCTGGAGGCGGGCAACAATCTGGTGCTGGGGGCCCACATGCTGGAAGTCTGCCCCTCCATCGCCGCAGGCAAACCCGTGCTGGACGCCCAGCACTTAGGCATAGGCAAGAAGGCCGATCCGGCCCGCCTGCTGTTCGCCGCCCCGGCGGGCAAGGCGGTCAACGCCAGCCTCATCGATCTCGGCAACCGTTTCCGCCTGGTGGTCAATCAGCTGGAAGTGGTGGACCTGCCAGAGGCCATGCCGAAACTCCCGGTGGCCAGCGCCCTGTGGAAACCCCTGCCGGACCTGCAGACCAGTGCCGAGGCCTGGATCCTGGCGGGCGCCGCCCACCACTCGGTGTTCACCCAGGCGGTGGACATCGAGCAGCTGCGCACCTTCGCCGACATCATGGGTATCGAGTTTGTGGTCATCGACGAGTACACCCGCATCCCCGCGCTCAAGGAGCAACTGCGCTGGAACGAGGTCTACTACAAGATCTGCCAGTGACCCCTTAATCGGCCAGCGGCCATCACAATGACAACAGCCCCGCCCGCGGGGCTGTTTCATTTCGCGCCCCCTCAGGGATGACCATCCCCCTCCAGCAGCCAGTGACAGACTCGCTGCACCCCGTGGCGCTGGCTGTCGGGCCGGGCGAGCAGGGCGTATTCGTGATCCGTCTCCAGCACGGGGGCAAAGGGGGCGACCAGGGCGCCACTCTCCAGCTCCTCGGCCACGATTGTGGGATCCCCGAGGGAGAGGCCGAACCCCTGCAGCGCGGCGTTCATCGCCAAGTCCAGGGTATCGAACAGCTGCCCCCCCTGGGGCTGCCAGGGAATGTCGAGGAAGGCGGCAAACCAGTTGCGCCAGTCCCGCCGATCGGCGCTGGCATGGATCAGGGGCAGCAGGGGCAGCTCGTTCAGATCGCGCTCGAACAGACGGTGCTTGGCGGCAAAGGCGGGGGCGCAGACCGGGGTCAGCCGTTCCCGGAACAGGGGCTGGCTGTGGGGATAGCGCCCCAGGCAGGGCTGGTAGACGATGGCGAGATCGAAGGGCTCCCGGGAGAAGTCGATGCCATGGCTGTGGCTGCCACGCACCTCCACCGCCTCCCCCTCGAACGCCTGCAACCGCCGCAGCAACCAGCGGCTGGCGCAGGAGGGCACCTTGATGCTGATCGCCTGCTCGTGGGGCAGGGTCTGCAGGGCGCTGAGCCCCTCCCCCATGCGGGCCAGCCCTTCGCGAACGAAGGGCAGCAGCCGCTCGGCGGCCGGGGTCAAGGTGAGGCAACGGGTGCCGCGCACGAACAGCAGGTGGCCCAGGCGTGCCTCCAGCTGGGCGATCTGCTTGCTCACCGCCCCCTGGCTCACGCACAGCTCGTCGGCGGCCAGGGTGAAACTCAGGTGGCGGGCAGAACACTCGAAGACCTGCAGGCCATAGAGGGGCAGCTGAGTGCGCGGCTGGGTGGACAACATACAAGCCTCCATGCTTGAGAAAAACTCATGCATACCATGCCGAATAATCCGTTGTCCGGCAAGCCTTGGGGGGGCTAAAAAGGGACCTCTTTCACACACGCAGGTGACGGCGCCATGTCCATCCCCCAGGTTTCCAGCAAACTGCCCCAGGTGGGCACCACCATCTTCACCGTGATCGGGGATCTGGCCGCCCGCCACCCCAGCATCAACCTCTCCCAGGGGGCACCGAGCTTCCCCTGCGATCCCGAGCTCATCCGGGTGACCCACGAGGCCATGCTGGCCGGTGAAAACCAGTACGCCCCCATGACGGGGCTGCCCGCCCTGCGCGAACAACTGGTAGCCAAGATTGCAGCCAGCTACGGCCATCACTATGACGCGGGCGAGGAGATCACCATCACCGCCAGCGCCAGCGAGGCCCTGTTCTGCGCCATCACCGCCCTGGTTCACCCCGGCGACGAGGTGATCATGTTCGAGCCGGCGTTTGACAGCTACCGCCCCATGATCCAGTTGCAGGGGGCCACCCCTGTGGTGATCGCCCTCAAGGCGCCGGATTTCGCCATTCCCTGGGACGAGGTGGCCGCCCGCATCACCCCCCGCACCCGCATGATAGTGCTCAACACCCCCCACAACCCCACCGGCACCGTCTGGCAGGCAGGGGATCAGGAGCGCCTCGCCCGCCTGGTGCGCGGCACCGACATCCTGATCCTCTCGGACGAGGTGTACGAGCACGTGGTGTTCGACGGCGCCCTGCACCAGAGCGTCATCCGCTATCCGGAGCTGGTGGAGCGCTCCGTCGCCGTCTTCTCCTTCGGCAAGACCTTCCACGTCACCGGCTGGCGGGTAGGCTACTGCGTGGCCCCCCGTCCCCTGATGGAGGAAATCCGCAAGGTGCACCAGTTCGCCATGTTCGCCGCCGACACCCCCATGCAGTACGGCTTCGCCCACCTGTTGCAGCAACCGGCCCACTACCAGGGGCTGGCCGCCTTCTACCAGCGCAAACGCGACCTGCTGGTCTCGGCCCTGGCAGAGTCGCGCCTGACCCTGCTCCCCTCGGCGGGCAGCTTCTTCATGCTGGCGAGCTACGAGCGGGTAAGCGACGAGCCGGACAGCCTCTTCGTGCAGCGGCTCATCCGCGATCACGGGGTCGCCACCATTCCGGTCTCCGCCTTCTATCACGACGGCACGGATCAGCGGGTCATCCGCCTCTCCTTCTCCAAGGACGACGACACCCTGCTGGCGGGCGCCGAGCGCCTGTGCGGCGTCTAGGGGGTACCATGGATTCACTGCGCGTTGCCGTCCTCCAGATGGTCTCCGGGGATGACCTTGACCACAACCTGACCCAGGCCGAGGCGCTGCTGCGCCAGGCGGCGGCCGAGGGGGCCGAGCTGGCCCTGCTGCCCGAATACTTCTACCTGATGCCGGAAAATGAGCGGGCGCGGGTGGTCCTGGCCGCCCCCGTGAGCGATCATCCCCTGCTGGCCTGGGCCCAGGGGCTGGCCCGGGAGCTCGGGATCTGGCTGCTGGCGGGCACATTGCCGCTCGCCAGCGACGAGCCCGGCAAGATGCACAACAGCAGCCTGCTCATCGACCCGCAAGGGCAGCTCGCGAGCCGCTACGACAAGCTGCACCTGTTTGGCTTTTGCACCGGGCAGGAGCAGTATGACGAGGCCGCGACCATGAGCCCGGGCCGGGAGGTGGTGAGCCATCCCCTGCCTTGGGGCGTGCTGCGCGTCGGGATCTGCTACGACCTGCGCTTCCCGGAGCTGTTTCGACTCGATCCGGCCCCCGATTTCATCGCCCTGCCCGCGGCCTTCACCCACACCACTGGGCTCGCGCACTGGGAACTGCTGCTGCGGGCCAGGGCGGTTGAAAATCTGGCGTTCGTGTTCGCGTCTGCTCAGGGCGGTGAACACCCAAGTGGACGGCGCACCTTCGGCCACAGCATGATCATCGACCCCTGGGGCCGGATACTGGCCCAGGTAGAGGAGGGTCAGGGCCTTGCCATCGCCACCCTGGATCTGGCTGCCCAGCGCACGGTGCGCAGCCAGTTGCCGGCCCTCACCCATCGCAAGATAGCCGTCGGCCCTTGAGGCCGGCACCCTTTAGCACGCTAGGAATGACACCACACTTCAAGGGACTGACCATGAAACTCAACACCGCAATGATGCTGATGGCCCTGGCCACCGCGGGCCAGGCCGCCGCCAAACCCCTGGTGATCGCCACCGACGCCACCTACCCTCCGTTCGAGATGGTCGACAGCAACGGCAAGCTCGGCGGCTTCGAGGTCGATCTGGCCTATGCCCTGTGCGCGGCCATGAAGACCGAGTGCGAGGTGATCAACCAGCCCTGGGATGCCCTGCTGCCGGGACTGCAAGTGCGCAAGTACGACGCCATCATGTCCTCCATGAACATCACGGACGAGCGGCGCCAGAAGGTGGACTTCAGCCAGGTCTACTACATGATGCAGAACCGCTTCGTGGGGCGCAGCGACAAGGCCGCCGACTTTGCCGACGATCCGGCCCACTTCAAGGGCAAGGTGATCGCCGTACAGGAGGGCACCCCCCAGGACAACTTCGTCACCGCCCGCTATGGCGAGGTGGCCAAGATCAAGCGCTACGTCAACGCCCAGTCCCCCATGCTGGATCTGCAGTCCGGCCGCGCCGACTACACCTTCGGCAACATGGTGCAGTTGAAGGTGGGCTTCCTCGACAAGGAGATGGGCAAGCAGTTCGCCTTCGTCGGTCCCCAGTTCAACGGCACCCAGGACAAGAGCCTCGGGGAAGGGGTGGCGGTGGCCCTGCGCAAGAACGATGACAAGCTCAAGGCCCGCTTCGATGCCGCCATCGAGAGCGTCAAGGCCGACGGCACCTTCAACACCCTGCTCAAGAAGTACCAGCTCGAAGATCTGCTCTGATCCCGACGTCGGACCGCCATCACACCATGCCAGTCGACATTGACTGGCATTTTTTATCCCTGAGATGCGCCGCCACGGGGCGATGCATTTGCCTCTTCAAGGTCGCGACCAAGCGTGCCATGCTGCACCTGTATGGGTCATGCCCGGGCATAGCACACCCAGCGTGACAGCGCACCGACTCAGGCAAGGAGGCAAGCCATGACACCCTCGCCCCTCATCAGGCGCTTCGCGCCCAATCCGCAGGGGCGCGATCTCGCCGTCGGCGACATCCACGGCCATTTCGCGCTGCTGCGGCTGGCGCTCCAGGAGGTGGAGTTCGATCCTGCCCGGGATCGCCTCTTCTCCGTGGGGGACCTGACCGATCGCGGGCCCGAGTGCGGCGAGGTCCTCCACTGGCTGGCAAGCCCCTGGTTTCACCCCGTCTGCGGCAATCACGACGACTACGTCTGCCGCTACGAGAGCTGCGATCGGGAGAACTGGCTCCAGAACGGCGGCGCCTGGTTTCAGCGCCTGACCCCGGCCGAACAGGCGCAGTTCGCCATCCACTATCGTGCCCTGCCGATCGCCATTGAGGTGGCGACCCCGGCCGGGCCCGTCGGGCTGCTCCACGCCGATTGCCCTTTTTCCTCCTGGCAGGGCCTGCTGGACCAACTCGATGCCGGGGTAAGCGGCGGGAGGCTTCGGGCCATCAAGAACGTCTGCCTCTGGTCAAGGCGCCGCATCGAGCGGCTGGACGAGAGCGGCGTCGCGGATCTCGTCGCCCTGGTGGTGGGCCACACCCCGGTGAGCGTCCCGGCACGCCTTGGCAATGTGTACTACATCGACACCGGCGGCTGGTACCCCGACGAGGGCGGCTACTTCACCCTGCTGGATCTGGGCAGCCTGACCCCTCTCTTCCCCCTGCCCTGAACCGGGGCCGCTCAAGCCATCGCTCATCGGGTAGCGCAGAGCCTGGGGGCTATCGCCAGATAGCCTCCCCGTTGCCCATTAAAGCGCCAGGCAGACGCCCCGTGCTTCGCTCCGCCTGCGCTATGGTTTACCATGCTGACCATTGTGGTGCCTGGCACCCCCACCCCGGCGCCTGACGCCGCCGTCACCGGATACCCCATCTCGAACAACATGAGCAACACAGCGCACCCGGCCAGCGGGCCCACCTTCTACTTCCACGACTACGAGACCTTCGGCATCAGCCCGGCGAAGGACAGGCCGGCGCAGTTCGCGGGCATTCGCACCGACGCCGATTTCAACGTCATCGGGGAGCCCCTGGTCATCTATTGCAAGCCGCCCTCGGATTATCTGCCGGACCCCGAAGCCTGCCTCATCACCGGTATCACGCCGCAGAAGGCGATGAAGGACGGATTGTGCGAGGCAGACTTCATCCGCCAGATCCACGGGGAGTTCGCCACCCCGGGCACCTGCGTGCTCGGCTACAACAGCATCCGCTTCGATGACGAGGTGACCCGCTACACCCTGTATCGCAACTTCTACGACCCCTATGCCTACGCCTGGCAGAACGGCAACTCCCGCTGGGACATCCTCGACATGCTGCGGGCCTGCTACGCCCTGCGCCCCGAAGGGATAGAGTGGGCCTTTGACGAGGAGGGCAAGCCGAGCTTCCGACTGGAGAAACTGACGGTGGCCAACGGCGTGACCCACGCCAACGCCCACGATGCGCTCTCCGACGTGCTGGCCACCATAGAGATGGCCAAACTGGTGAAGAAGGCCCAGCCCAAGCTGTTCGGCTATCTCTTTGAGCTGCGCAACAAGAACAAGGTGAAGGCCCTCATCGACGTGGTGACCATGAAGCCCCTGGTGCACGTCTCCGGCATGTTCTCCCCCTGGCAGGGGTGCGCGAGCTGGGTGTCGCCGCTCGCCTGGCACCCGAGCAACCAGAACGCGGTGATCATGGTGGATCTGACCCGCGACCCCACCCCCCTCATCGAGCTCACCAGCGAGGAGATCAGGGAACGCCTCTACACCAGGAAAGAGGACTTGGGGGAGCTGGCGGCCATTCCGGTGAAACTGGTACACATCAACAAGTGCCCGGTGCTGGCCCCGGCCGCCACCCTGACGGCGGAGCGCGCCGACGAGCTGGGCATCGATCGGGAACAGTGCCGCAAGAGCCTGGATCTGCTGCGCGCCCACCCCGAGGTGCGGGAAAAACTGGTGGAGGTGTTCAACCAGGAGTTTGCAGGCCAGAGCGATGCGGATCCCGATACCCAGCTCTACGCCGGCTTCTTCGGCCACGGCGACAAATCCACCATGGATCTGGTGCGCGCCACCCCGGCGGATCTGCTGGGGGAGCGGGAGTTTGCCTTCACGGATCCACGGCTGCCGGAAATGCTTTTCCGCTACCGCGCCCGCAACTGGCCCCACACCCTCAGCGAGGCGGAGCAGAAGCGCTGGCGCCTGCACTGCAGCGACTACTTCAGCCGCCGCCTGCCGGACTATGTGCCCCGCCTGGAAGCCCTGGCCGAACAGAATCAGGGGAACGAACGGAACTTTGCGATTCTAAAGAGTCTCTACCGCTATCTGGAAGATCTGTGAGATGTGAGCCGATTCACAGTTAAATCCCTGTGCCGACCCCGCGGGCGAGACATAATGAGCACGGGGCCCAAGCTCCTGATAGTTTGATAATTACGATGCGCTACCGGCATGGATGCCGTGCTCTCGACCGTTGGGGATCTCTCGTCTTATGCGTTCAGCTCTGCCTGCTTTGACACTCGTCGCCTGTGCCTTGCTGCCCTCGGCCGCCCTGGCCGGCGTGCGTTTCGAGGTGCCGGACTACCTGCTGCGCCTGCCGGAGCAGACCTATCGGCTGATCGAGCGCAACTTCAATACCCTCTACCAGCAGACCGACTTCACGCCCCAGATCACCAACAGCTACTTCAACCACTCGGATCTCTACCGCTTCGCCGGCATCCCCCTCGCCATCACGCCGCAGAACGGCTTCCAGATGGAGGTGTTCGGCCAGCTCTACAACAAGTCGTCGCAGATCTATGCCCAGATGAGCCAGGATCTCTCCCTCTATCGCACCCTGCGGGTCGACATGATGGGGGATCAGAGCGACGAGATCGCCATCGGCATGGGGCTCGGCATTCCCCTCAGCAACCGCCTGACCGTCAAGGCGCTCGCCTCCAGCAACGAGATCCCGGGCTATGGCTCCGCCAACTACGCCATCGGCGTGGAGTGGCACTTCTAGGGATCAGCGCCCCTTCCGGCAAAAAGGCTCCCTTGGGAGCCTTTTTCATGCCTGTCCCGGCCCTTGACCGGGATCAGCCGTAGCGGATCACTCGCCCCTGGCCCCCCTGCAGCACCAGCCCCTCTGCCTGGGGAGCATCATCCCAGAAATCCACTCCCCCCGGCGGCAGCGCGACCCGTGTGGCTTGTTCACCCCAGTTGAACAGGCAGAGCAGCTCGCCGCCCCCGGGCAGCGCCACCCGCCCGCGCGCAAAGCCCATGTCGTCGAAGCGGGCCGCCGGGGCACGCCCCTCGCACAGGGCCAGCAGCTTACCAAGGTGCGCTCCCTGCGCGTCGTCCAGATCCTGCAGCCTGTCTCCCGCGAGCACCATGCCGCCGCTCGCCACCAGGGCGGCCAGGTGGAAGTCGTACTCCGCGCGGCTGGCGTGCTGGCCCGGGATATCCCGCAGGCAGACACAGTCGGGATCCAGCGCCCAGAGCCGGTCGTTCTGCCAGGCGCGGCAGAAGGCTTCCCGCGCTATCTGGCGAAAACGGGCTCCCTGGCGCTCCACGTCGTCGCTCACCCGCATGCCGTGCACCAGGCCGAGACTGGGCCACAGTGGCGCATTGCAACCGAGCAGGAAGGCCCCCTCCCCGGCGCCGCGCAGGATGGCGGCCATGCCACGGCGATAGGCCTCCACCCGGGTGGCGTCAGGGTCGTGGAAGCGGCCGCCGTGAATGGCGCCCCAGAAGTTCGCGTCCAGCTTGAAATAGTGGATGCCCCACTGCTCGCGCAGGGTGTGGAACAACTGCTCCAGGTGGGCCTGCACCTCGGGATGGGTGCCGTCCAGCACGTACCAGGGGGTGCAGCGCCAGCCGCCGTAGGTGACCCGCTCGGAGGGGAGCGGCAGGCCGTCTTCCCCTTTCACGAACCACTCCGGGTGCTGCTGGAACACCCGGGAGCCGGGCTCGGCGATGAAAGGGGCGACCCAAAGCGCGGGCTCGCAGCCGGCGGCGAGGATATCCTGTGCTAGCGCGGCCACCCCCTGCTCGAACTTGGCGGAAGGGGTGAGCCAGTCCCCCATCCTAGCATGATAGCCGTCGTCGATCTGCACGTAACGCAGCTCGGGAAAGCGGCTGGCCCGTGTCCCCAGGTTCTCGCGAATGTCGTCCGCGCTCACCTGGGCATAGTAGTGATACCAGGAGCACCAGCCGCTCGGGCGCGCCTTGACCCCGCAGACGAGAGTCCCGTGTTCGGCCTCGATATAGTCCGCCAACGCCGCGAGCAGGGCCTCCCTGTCCGGCCCCTCCAGGCAGATCAGCGCCTCGCTCTGCCAGTGCTGCCCGGCGGGCAAGGCGCGCCCCTCGGCGTTCATCACTATTTCGAGGCACCCGTCCGGGTAGAGGCGAAACTCGCCGCCAAAGCGTTGGCAGCTTGCGAACGCCAGCAGCAGCCAGCCCCCTTCCTGCGCCACCAGCAGCAGGTTGTGGACGGTGTGATAGCCGTCGTCGTCGGTGATGCGGTAGACAGAGGCGTCCGGGCAGCGCCCCACCGGCTCGGGGGCCTGCCAGCTACCCATGGTCTGGGCCAGCATCTGGAACCCCTCCCCGTAGATGGCCGAGGCGGGATCGATGCCGAGATCCCCCTCGAACAGCCGCCACCGGTGCACCGACTCCGCGGTGCTGCCCGTGTTGTCGAGCCTCACCCGGCACAGAGGGCCCTCCCACTGGCGGGTCTGCAACAGCCGGGATGACAGGGCGGGATCGGCGGGCAGCTGGCGCAGCCTGGCCAGAAGAGAGGGGTACGACATGGGATCTCCTGCTTGTGGATTGGGGACTATGCTGGGGCCATTGTATCCCCTGCGGGTCAGTTGACCCTGTTCCATGCCCCCCGCGCCTGTTAAACTGCGACCTCGCTCACAGTTGCCAAGATGAGGCCCCCGTGCTGCTCCGACGCACCCTGCTCTACCTTCGTGATTTTCTGGTCATCATCGCCTGCCTCCTCGCCGGCAAGGCCCTGGCCGCCCTGCTGCCCTTCGCCTTCCCCGGCAGCATCCTCGGCATGCTGCTGCTGTTCGTGCTGCTCTCCTTGCAGCTCATCCGCTTCTCCTGGGTCGAGCTGGGGGGCGGCCTGCTGCTGCGCCACATGGGCGTCCTGTTCGTGCCGGTGGCGGTCGGTCTCGTGGCCTGGCTCGAGCCCCTGCGCCAGTCGTTTGGCCTCATCATGCTCTGCGTGGTACTCGGCATAGTGCTGATCCTGGCCGCCGTCGGCCACCTCTATCAGAGGATGAACCGATCATGATGCTCTGGTTCGCCCTGCCGCTCACGTCACCTCACCCTGTCATCACAAGGATGCAGCCATGATCTTCTGGTTGGCCATTCCCCTGACCCTGGCGCTCTATTTCATGACCCGGGCCCTCTACCGCCGCCTGCCCTGGCCCGTCATCAATCCGGTGCTGATCCCCACCGCCGTCATCATCGGCCTGCTGCTCTGGCTCGATCTGCCGCTGACGCAATATCAGGGCGGCGCCGCCCCCCTCACCGCCCTGCTGGAGCCCGCCGTGGTGGCCCTGGCCCTGCCCCTCTACCAGCAGGCGCGCCAGATCCGGGACAAGCTCAAACCCATCCTCCTCTGCACCCTCACCTCTGTGCTCATCTCGGTCTGCACCACGCTAGGGATTGGCCACCTGATGGGGGCGGATCCGGCGCTGCTCGCCTCCATCGCCACCAAGTCCATCACCACCCCGCTCGCCATGAGTGTCAGCCAGTCCCTCGGCGGCATTCCCGCCATCGCCGCCGCCGTGGTGGTGGTGGTGGGGATCCTGGGGGCCCTGGTGGGCTACCCCCTGCTCCGCCTGATGCGGGTGACCGACCCCGAGGCCCAGGGGCTCGCCATGGGAGCCTGTGCCCACGCCATCGGCACCGCCGCCTCCGCCGAGCAGGGGATCACCCAAGGGGCCTTCTCGTCGCTCGCCATGGTGGTGTGCGGCGTGCTGACCGCGGCCATCGCCCCCCTGCTGTTCGCCCTCTACCACTGGCTGACCTGATCCCCGCTGCCATGGCCGCCCCTGCGGCCATGGCCTCTGTGCCCATTCACCATCTCCATACGATACCCTCACCCCCTGATGCCGGGAGCTGGCGCACAGATTGCGAAAGACAAACGTTTCCTTTACCATCCCCGGCCCTTTGCCCATCAAGGCGTGAGCGCGCTCACACATTTCGCCGCGCTTGCTCCCTACAATGGCCCCCCAATTGGCCTTTGAGGACACAGTATGCATCCCCGCTTTGCCAAGCCATTCGAGACCCTTTCCGCCCCGCTCCAGGCCAGTCTGCGCCCCATGCTGGGGGACGATTTCCAGGCCCGTTTCACCCCCAGTCAGGTGGCGACCCTGAAAGCCGCCACCGGGCTGGATGACAGGGCCCTGCGCCTGGCCCTGCTGCCGCTGGCGGCCGCCTGCTCGGTGGCGCCCATCTCCAGGTTCTTTGTCGGTGCCATCGCCTGCGGCCTGAGCGGTACCTGGTATTTTGGCGCCAACATGGAGTTCGCGGGCCAGGGGCTGTTCCACTCGGTGCACGCCGAGCAGTCCGCCATCTCCAACGCCTGGCTCGGCGGCGAGACCGGGATCTCGGAGATCACCGTCAACTACACCCCTTGCGGCCACTGCCGCCAGTTCATGAACGAACTGAGCACCGCCAAGATCCTCAAGGTCTCCCTGCCGGACGACCTGAGCGAGCTGCAATCCTTCCTGCCCCACTCCTTCGGCCCCGCCGATCTCGAGATCACCGACGCCCTGATGAGCCCCCAGGCCCACGACGAGCTCAAGCTCGAGAGCGACGATCCCCTGTGGCAGGCCGCACTGGCCGCCGCCCGTCAGAGCTATGCCCCCTACAGCCAGGGCTATGCCGCGGTGGCGCTGCAGTTCGAGGACGGGCGCATCTTCTGTGGCCGCTATGCCGAGAATGCCGCCTTCAACCCCAGCCTGCCGCCGATGCAGATGGCCTGCGCCCACGCGGTGCTGAATGGCGAGGATCTCGCCACCGTCCGCCGCGCCGTGCTGCTGGAGAGCAAGGATGGCCAGATCAGCCAGCGGGATTCGGCCCAGTCCACCCTCAAGGCCCTGGGCGCCGTCCAGCTGGAGTACCTGGCGGTCTGATCCCGCGCCGGAACGAATCAGGGGAGCCATTGGCTCCCCTGTTTGCATGTGTCTTCCAGATACCGCTCTCTCTCCCCTGTCAGGACTCCCACAGGATGCGCTGACTGCCGGACCAGCGTTCGCCGATGTCCGCGTACTTCTGCTCCAGCAGGTGGCGGCGGATCTTCATGGTGGGGGTCAGCACCCCGTTCTCGATGTTCCAGGGGGTCTTGACCACCAGGATGCCGCGCAGGCGGGCATGGGACTCCAGCTTGTCGTTGACCCGATCGAGGGCGGCCTCCAGCTCGGCGTCCACCCCGGCCCTGTCGGCCTTCATGGCGCTCTCGGCGAGCTGCACCAGGGCGACCGGCTGCGGCATGCCGTAGCCGATGACGCACAGCTGCTCGATGATGGGCTCCTGCCCCAGCATCCCCTCGATGGGCACCGGGGCCACGTACTTGCCCTTGGCGGTCTTGAAGACGTCCTTCATGCGCCCCGTGATGGTGAGGTAGCCCTCCCGATCCAGCTTGCCCATATCTCCGGTGTGGAGCCAGCCTTCCTCGTCGATGGCCTCGCGGCTGTGCTCTGGATCCTTGTAGTAGCCCACCATCATGCCGTCGCAGCGACAGAGGATCTCCCCTTCCTCGGAGATCCTGATGGTCACCCCTGGCCCCGCCTTGCCGACGGTGCCTATCTTGTCCGCCCGGAAGGGGTAGTTGAGGGTGGAGTAGGCGTGGTTTTCGGTCATGCCCCAGGCCTCGGTGATATTGAGGCCGATGCTGTGATACCACTCGAGCAGGGCCGGCGCCACCGGCGCCGAGCCGCAGCCCAGCACCCGCGCCTGATCCAGTCCCAGCCCCTTTTGCAGCTTGCCTTTCACCAGGCCGGAAATGAACGGGATCTTGAGCAGCAGATCGAGCTTCTTCTGGGGCAGCTTCTCGTGGATCTTG
This sequence comes from Aeromonas sanarellii, assembly GCF_000820085.1. Lineage (GTDB taxonomy): Bacteria > Pseudomonadota > Gammaproteobacteria > Enterobacterales > Aeromonadaceae > Aeromonas > Aeromonas sanarellii. The sequence goes on along the minus strand of NZ_CDBN01000021.1, from coordinate 194,366 downwards.
ATGCGGAACATGGCCCAGAGCCGCGGCACCGAAATGAAGACAGTGGGACGGCAGCGCTTGACGTCCTCGATGAAGGTGTCGAGGGACTCGGGGAAGGCGATGGTGGCACCGCTGAACAGGCTGCCGCCGTAGATGTAGACCCGCTCAGTGATGTGGGCGAGCGGCAGATAGGAGAAGCCGCGATCCTCCGCGGTGAGGGAGACCGCCTCCACCAGCTTCTCGCAGGACCAGGCGTAACGCTCCACGCTCAGCATGGCCCCCTTGGGCTTGCCGGTGCTGCCGGAGGTGTAGACCAGGCTCAGCAGGGCATCCGGCGCCTGCACCGGGCTATCCGGGATGGGGTCGTATTGCGCCAGCAGATCGTCCCACTGGTGGGCCGCCGGCATGGTGTCATAGGGGAAGGCGATGCGCAGCAGGTCGCCGGGCACCCCCGCCTCCTGGCTCTTCCAGTCGTCCAGCTTGCCGACGAAGATCGCCCTGGCCTCGCTGTGGCGCAGCACGTATTCGATGGTGTCGACGTTGGCGGTGGGGTAGATAGGTACGCTCACGTAGCCCCCCATCTGCATCGCCAGATCGGCGATGAACCACTGGGCACAGTTCTTGGAGAGCAGGGCCACCTTGTCCCCCGGGGCCAGCCCCAGGGCACGCAGTGCCGTCACCATGCGTCGCGCCTCGTCGGCGACCTCACCCCAGGTGAAGTCGACGTACTCGCGGTGGATGGTCTGGCGAAGGTAGATCCGGTCGGGACACTGCCGCTCCCAGTGATAGAGCATCTCGAGCGGCAGTTTGTTGGCAATGCGTGCGGAGGAGGCCATGGTTTAATCCCTGAAACAAAAGGCGAGCCTCATTATTAACCTTTTGATAACACTCAGGGAAGCAGATTACTTAAACTTGTGTTTGAACTGCGAATGGGATCAAGCTTCCGCCTGCTGTTGCAGACGCTTCCACATCTCCTGCACCAGCACCTCGTCCTGCTCGGAGAGCTCCCCCTGCAGGATGGCCTCGTTCAGGCTGCGCAGCACATAGCTCTTGACGTCCCGCACCAGCGTCTTGCCCTCCAGCTCGGCACGGGCCACCGCGAGGGAGATGTGACCCCGCAGATAGCCGCCCGCAAACAGCTCGTCTTCGCTGGCCGTGGCGACCATGGCGTCGATCAGTCCCAACAACTTGTGTTCAAAATCGTGAATCGTCATTTAACGCAGCCTCATTTCCGGGGTTGCCGGCAAAAATTCGGGGGAGTGGAACCGCGATCCGGTTGATCGCGGCTCTCTGGCGCCAGGCCAGCCGCATCCTTGATGTCCTATTCCGGGTTGGCCACCGGGTAGATGACCTGATCCTTGTATCCCGTGGTTATGCGCAGATAACCACTCAACGACCGGTTCAGTGCCGGGTCATCGGTATCCACCACCAGCGGACGGCCATCGAGGGCCGCCAGCTTGGTCTTGGTCGCGAGCACCTGGATATGGTCTCGCCCGACGGCCCGGATCACGTCTGGACTCAATTGCTGATTTCCGCGCCCGAACAGATGTCCCTGACCGCCGATCAGGGTGATGATCAGACGGCAGCGACGGCCGCGGATCCGGGTCAGGATATCCGCGGCGGACAGATCCTGCCCGATAAGCCGGCCATTTTCCACCAGATCCACACCGAGCAATGTATTTTCGAGACCCAGCTCCGCCATGCAGGCGGCCACCGTGCTCCCCGACCCCATCAGGTAGAGGGTATCGGGTTCCATCTGCTCCACCACCCCGGCGGCGAGATCGGCGAGCACCAGCTCCTCGGACTCCTTTCCGCCCTGCTTGGTCGCCTGCACGTAGCGCAGATCCCCGGGCACCAGCAGCTGGCCGTAGTGGCGGGCACGCACCTTGCCCGCCCGGAACGCCTCCTCGTCGATGTCCATCACCTCGGCATCCACCAGGCTCAGCAGCTCGCCGGCGATCATCCGTGCCACCACCCGGCCGCTCGCCGCCGGCGTCACCCCGTAGACCCCGGAGTGGATCTTGCACCCCGCCGGGATGCCGAGCACATGGCAGGACTCCCCCACGGCGGCGCAGATGTCCCGGGCGGTGCCATCGCCACCGGCGAAGAGCAGCAGATCCACCCCGGCCTCGCGCAGAGCCAGGGCGGCGGCCCGGGTGTCCTCGGCGCTCGTCTGGGCCCCGGCGGGCTGGTAAACGATGCGATGGGGCAGGTTCAGCTCGGCGGCGAGCCCGGCCCCCATCTCCCCGGCCACCGTCAGCAGCTCGAATGGCGTGGTCAGCTCGCACAGGGGCAACAGGGCCTGGCGTGCCCGCTCCCGGGCCTTGGGGACGGCGCCCCGCGCCAGCGCCTCGGCGACCATGCCGTCGCTGCCCTTGAGACCGACGGCCCCGCCGATGCCGGCGACGGGGTTGATGATGAGCCCTAATCGAAACATGTTTCCCTCCTGTTGGATCGCCGCCATTTTTATCTTTTCCCGCCACTGGGACAAGCCATAACCCCCTGCTAGAATGCGCGACTTCACCCCTCAACCAAAGTTCAACCAAGGTTCAATCATGCTGGAATGGATTGCTGACCCCTCCGCCTGGGTCGCGCTCGCCACCCTGACCCTGCTCGAGATCGTGCTGGGTATCGACAACATCATCTTCATCTCCATCCTGGTGGGTCGCCTGCCGGAGGCGCAGCGCCAGAAGGCGCGGATCCTGGGGCTGGGGCTCGCCATGGGCACCCGCATCCTGCTGCTGCTCTCCCTGGCCTGGGTGATGCGCCTCACCGAGCCGCTGTTCAGCGTGCTGAATGAGGCCATCTCCGGTCGGGATCTGATCCTGCTGGTGGGGGGCTTGTTCCTCATCGCCAAGAGTACCCACGAGATCCACCAGAGCCTGGAAGGGGCCGCCGAAGAGGCGGGGGTGGTGAGCAAGACCGCCGGCTTCCTGTCGACCCTGGTGCAGATCGCCATCCTCGACATCATCTTCAGCCTGGACTCCGTCATCACCGCGGTCGGCATGGCGGATCACGTGCCTGTCATGGTGCTGGCCATCGTCATCGCCGTCGGCGTCATGATGTTTGCCGCCAAGGCCATCGGCGACTTCGTCGACACCCACCCCACCATCAAGATGCTGGCCCTCGCCTTCCTCATCCTGGTCGGGGTCGCCCTGATGGCCGAGGGGCTGGATCTGCACATTCCGAAGGGTTACATCTACTTCGCCATGGCCTTCTCGCTGGTGGTGGAGATGATCAACATCCGCCTGCGCGGCCATCAGGAGCGGGCCAAGTAAGCCCCCTCTTCAAGAGCCAACAAAAAGCGCGACCCGAGGTCGCGCTTTTTTATTGTCTGTTCATCGCCATGGGCGGGCAGGGCCTGCCCGTCGGCTCAGAGGGCGTTGCGGGTAGCCACGGCATCCGCCAGGTTGCGCAGCAGCACCTCGGTATCGGCCCAGCCGATGCAGGCGTCCGTGATGCTCTGGCCGAAGGTGAGCTCGCACCCTTCCACCAGATCCTGGCGACCCTCCACCAGGTGGCTCTCCACCATGACGCCGAACACCGCCTTGCTGCCGGCACGCAGCTGACCGGCCACGTCTTCGGCCACCAGCATCTGGTTCTTGAACTGCTTGCTGCTGTTGGCGTGGCTGAAGTCGATCATCACCTTCTGGGGCAGACCGGCCTTCTCCAGCCCCTTCACCACCTCGCCCACGTGGGCGGCACTGTAGTTAGGCTCGCGGCCACCGCGCAGTATGATGTGGCAATCCGGGTTGCCCCGAGTCGAGACGATGGCGGAGTGGCCGTATTTGGTCACCGACAGGAAGTGGTGCGGGGCGCTGGCGGCGCCGATGGCGTCGATGGCCACCTTGATGGTGCCGTCAGTGCCGTTCTTGAAGCCCACCGGGCAGGAGAGACCTGAGGCCAGCTCGCGGTGTACCTGGGACTCGGTGGTGCGGGCGCCGATGGCCCCCCAGCTCATCAGATCCGCCACGTATTGCGGGGTGATCATGTCGAGGAATTCGGAGGCGGTCGGCAGCCCCATGTCGTTGAGATCCAGCAAGAGCTTGCGCCCCAGGCGCAGGCCGTCGTTGATCTGGCAGCTGTTGTCGAGGTAGGGGTCGTTGATGAGCCCCTTCCAGCCCACAGTAGTGCGCGGCTTCTCGAAGTAGACCCGCATCACTATCTCCAGCTGATCTTTCAGCTCGTCGCGCAGCACCTTGAGGCGCTTGCCGTACTCCAGGGCGGCAACCGGATCGTGGATGGAGCAGGGGCCGATCACCACCAGCAGGCGCCGATCCTCGCCGGCCAGGATGTTGTGGATGGCCTGACGGGATTCAAACACGGTATTTGATGCGGTCTCGGTCGCCGGAAACTTCTCAAGCACCGCAACCGGGGGCAATAACTCTTTGATTTCACTGATACGAACGTCGTCGGTTTGATGCTGCATGACCAAGTTTCCTGCTAGATGACTGCGATGAAGAGATCCCAATCTAGCCCTCTGCCGGGACGGTGTAAATAGAAAATTACATTCTCCTATAAAGAATTTTATTGCGTAACCTTGCAAGTTTTATCAATGCTGCTACTGGCGGGAGGCTGGCGGGGAGCTGAAACGAAAAGGCCCGCACCAAGGCGGGCCCGACGGGCTTAAACGGCCTGACTGACGCTGGCCAGCTTGTCGAAGTAATCCGGGAAGGTCTTGGAGGTACAACCCGGATCGTTGATGGTGACCGGGGTGTCCGACAGGGCCACCAGGGAGAAGCACATGGCGATGCGGTGATCGTTGTAGGTGTCGATGGCCGCGTGCTTGAGCTGCTCTGGCGGGGTGACGGTGATGAAGTCGTGCCCCTCCTCCACCTCCACGCCCAGCTTGCGCAGCTCGGTGGCCATGGCGTGCAGGCGGTCGGTCTCCTTCACACGCCAGTTGTAGATGTTGCGGATGGTGGTGGTGCCCTTGGCGAACAGCGCCGTGGTGGCGATGGTCATGGCCGCATCCGGGATGTGGTTCATGTCCATGTCGATGCCGTGCAGCTCGCCCTGCTCGGCCTCGATGAAGTCGTCGCCCCAGGTGATGCGGGCGCCCATCTTCTCCAGCACGTCGGCGAAGTGGATGTCCCCCTGGATGCTGTGCTTGCCGATGCCGGTGACCCGCACCTTGCCCTTGATGGCCCCCGCCGCGAGGAAGTAGGAGGCGCTGGAGGCATCCCCTTCCACCAGGAAGTCACCCGGGCTGACATAGCTCTGGTTGCCCTTGATGTAGAACACCTTGTAGTCGTCGTGCTCGATGACCACCCCGAACTGCTTCATGATGTGCAGGGTGATGTCGATGTAGGGCTTGGAGACCAGCTCCCCCTTGATGTGGATGCGGGTGTCGCCGGCCGCCATGGGGGCCGCCATCAAAAACGCCGTCAGGAACTGGCTGGAGACGGAGCCGTCGACGTGGACGTCGCCACCCCAGAGCCCCTTGGCATCCACCACCAGGGGCGGATAGCCGTCTTTCTTCAGGTACTGGATGTGGGCGCCCGCTTCGCGCAGGGCATCCACCAGATGACCGATGGGGCGCTCTTCCATGCGTGGCTCGCCGCCCAGGGTGTATTCGCCGGAGCCCAGACACAACGCGGCGCACAGCGGTCGCATGGCGGTGCCGGCGTTGCCGAGGAACAGGTTGACCGGATCCTTGACCGCGAAGCTGCGACCCAGACCGTGCACTGTGCACTCCGTCTTGTCGGCGGAGAGCTTGTACTTCACGCCAAGCTGGGTCAGCGCCGCCAGCATGTGGCGGATGTCGTCGCTGTCGAGCAGGTTGGTGAGCCGGGTGGTGCCACGGGCCAGGGCTGCCAGTAGCAGGGCCCGGTTGGACACGCTCTTGGAGCCGGGCAGATTGACCACCCCGGCCACGCTAGAAATGGGTTCCAAACGCAACGAATTCATAGACTTCCTGTACGATCTCAAGTAAATCACCTGACCGGACGTTAGCAGCCCGCGCCCCGCGCGGCAAGACCGGCGGCGGCACAAAACCGGGACGAGAACGTCGGCGGTCAGGATCTTCTGGAAAAACAGACGCCGGGCATTCCCGGCGTCAATGCTATCGGGGAAACACGCCTCAGCCGTGGCGTTTGGCGAAGTCATCCATGAAGCTCACCAGGGCCTTGACCCCTTCCAGCGGCATGGCGTTGTACAGGCTGGCACGCATGCCACCGACAATGCGGTGCCCCTTGAGCGCCAGCAGGCCGGCGGCCTCCGATTCGGCCAGGAAGAGTCCGTCCAGGGCCTCGTTCTTGAGCTGGAACGGCACGTTCATGCGGGAGCGGCAGGCCGCATCCACCTTGTTGCCATAGAAGCTGGACTGATCCAGGTAGCCGTAGAGGAAGTCGGCCTTCTCCTTGTTGCGCGCCTCCATCGCTTCAAGCCCACCCTGCTCCTTGAGCCACTCGAACACCAGGCCGGCCAGATACCAGGCGTAGGTGGGCGGCGTGTTGAACATGGAGTCGTGCTTGGCGGTGAGCCGGTAGTCGAAGACAGAGGGCACGTCGGCGCGGGCCTGGTTCAGCAGATCGTCCCGTACTATGGCGATGGCCAGGCCCGAGGGGCCGATATTCTTCTGGGCGCCGGCATAGAGGATGCCGAAGCGGCTCACGTCGAGGGGACGGGAGAGAATGGTGGAGGAGAGATCCGCCACCAGGGGTACATCGCCGGTGGCCGGGATGTCGAACATCTCGATGCCGTCGATGGTTTCGTTCGGGCAGTAGTGCACATAGGCCGCGTCGGCGCGAAACGCCGGGGTCGGCAGCAGGTGGGACACTCCCTGCTCGTTCTTGGCCACCCCCTGGAAGGTCTGGATGTCGCCATATTTCTGGGCTTCATCCACGGCGCTCTGGGCCCAGACGCCGGTCACCAGGTAATCCGCCTTCCTGTTGGCGCCCCCCAGCAGGTTCATGGGCACGGCGGAGAACTGGCCCCGGCCGCCGCCGTGCATGAAGAGCACCTTGTAGTTGTCCGGCACGGACAGCAGGTCGCGCAGGTCCGCCTCGGCCTTCTCGGCGACCGCCATATAGGGCTTGCCACGGTGGGACAGCTCCATGACCGAGGCTCCCAGCCCCTGGAAATTACAAAATTCGCGCTGGGCGCGCTCCATGACTTCAACCGGCAGCATGGCGGGGCCGGCGCAGAAGTTGTAAATCTGTTTGCTCATGACGCTTTCCGTGAGTGGATGAGAGTGATCGATGACTCGAACGTTTTTACACGACAGGCCCCCGTGGGGGCAAAGGCTTTTTGGGATCCGGCGCAAGCTTTTGCCCCCGCGCCGCCGGGCACCGACCAGAAAAAAGCCCTGAACGAGTCAGGGCTTGCAGAGAACATGCGTGGATATGGGAGCAAGCGCGCACCATTGACGCCTCCCGCCCCGCGTCGACAGATTTACAGCTTGGCGGTGAGCTCCGGCAGCAGGGTGAAGAGATCCCCCACCAGGCCGTAGTCCGCCACCTGGAAGATGGGGGCCTCGGCATCCTTGTTGATGGCGACGATCACCTTGGACTCCTTCATCCCCGCCAGATGCTGGATGGCGCCCGAGATGCCCACCGCGATATAGAGCTCGGGGGCCACCACCTTGCCGGTCTGTCCCACCTGCAGGTCGTTGGAGACATAACCCGCATCCACCGCCGCCCGCGACGCCCCGACCGCGGCCCCCAGCTTGTCCGCCAGGGCGTCGATAAGGGCAAACTGCTCTTTCGAGCCGAGCGCACGCCCGCCGGAGACCACCACACGGGCCGCCCCGAGCTCGGGCCGTGCCGAGCGCACCGCACGCCGCTCGATGAGGCGGGTACGGCAGCACACCTCGGTCACCGGCAGACGCTCTATCACGGCGTGACCGCCGCCGGGCCCGGCCTTGGCGAAGGCGGTGGGCCGCACGGTGAGCACCTTGACGGGGGCACTGCTCGCCACCCGGGCAACGGCGTTGCCCGCATAGATGGGGCGCAGGAAGGTATCGGGCCCCTCGATACCGATCACCTCAGCGATCATCTCGACGCCGAGCCGCGCCGCCACCCGCGGCAGCAGATCCTTGCCCTGGCTGCTGGCCGCCATCAGGCAGTGCTGGTAGTCCTTCACCACGCTGGCCAGCAGCTTGTCGACCCCGTCGTTCAACTCCTCAGCCAGCATGGGGTGCTCGGCCAGCAGCACCCGGCTCACCCCCGTGAGGGCGGCGGCCTGCTCGCCCGCCTCCGTCAGCCCCTGCCCCAGCAGCAGGAGGTGCACCTCGCCCCCCAGCAGCCCCGCCGCCGTGACCAGCTGGGCCAGGTTGTCGGCGATCCGCCCCTGATGATGTTCCGCAATCACAAGTACGCTCATGGCAGCACCTTAATGTCATCCATTGATCTCGCGCTCCCCGGGGCCCTTGCCCCACGCACGGCGCCCTGGCCTGCGGGAGGCATCCCTACCCCGCCCATCAGAGCACCCCGGCTTCGTGCTTGAGCTTGTCCAGCAGCTCGTCCACCGAGCCCACCTTGATGCCGGCACGGCGCACCGGCGGCGCCATCACCCCGAGCTGCCGGGTCTGGCCGGCCGGTACCACCCCGAGGGCGGTAAACGGCTGGCTCTCCAGCGGCTTGCGCTTCGCCTTCATGATGTTGGGGAGCGAGGCAAAACGCGGCTCGTTGAGGCGCAAGTCCACGGTCACCACGGCGGGCAGCTCCATGCCGAGGGTCTCGAGGCCGCCGTCTATCTCGCGGGTCACCTGCAATTCCCCCTCCACCAGCCTGATAGCAGAAGCGAAGGTGGCAAGTGGCCAGTCATTGAGGGCGGCGAGCATCTGCCCCACCTGATTGTTGTCCGAATCGATGGACTGCTTGCCGAGCAGCACCAGACTGGGCTGCTCCTGCTCGCACACCGTTTGCAGCGCCCTGGCCACGGTGAGCGGGGTCAGGATCTCGTCGGTCACATAGTGCAGCGCCCGATCCGCCCCCAGGGCCAGGGCGTGGCGCAGTTGCTCGGCCGCCGCCTCGGGGCCCAAGGTCACCACCACCAGCTCGCTCGCCACCCCGGCTTCCCGCAGCCTGACCCCCTCCTCCACCGCGATTTCACAAAACGGGTTCATACCCATCTTCACATTGGCGAGCTCCACATCGGAGCCATCGCCCTTGACCCGGATCCTGACGTTGTAATCAACGACCCGTTTGACTGCGACCAGCAGCTTCATGGCGGTCATCCCTCGTGCCTGTTGTGTGGGTCCACCTTGTCGTCACTCACTTTTCTGCTGACAAAGTGGTTTACGTTTACGTAAACTACCAGCACTACCCTAGGCCAAGTCGAGTGCAGAGGCAAGATGGAACGCGAAGCAATGGAATTTGATGTCGTCATCGTCGGTGGCGGCCCGGCAGGCCTGAGTGCCGCCATCGCACTGAAGCAGCAGGCCCCGGCCCTCTCGGTCTGCCTGCTGGAGAAGGGGGCGGAGATCGGCGCCCATCTGATCTCCGGCGCCCTGTTCGACCCCGTCGCCCTCAAGGAGCTGCTGCCGGATACGTGGCAACAGGCTCCGCTCGGAGTCGAGGTCAACGACGATCAGGTGCACCTGCTGCAAAGCGACAGCCGCGCCCTGCAACTGCCCCACTGGGCGGTGCCGCCGCGCATGCACAACGACGGCAGCCACATCATCAGCCTCGGCAACCTCTGCCGCTGGCTCGGCAAACAGGCCGAGGCCCTGGGGGTGGAGATCTACCCGGGCTTCGCCGCGAGCGAGCTCATTCTGGAGGCGGGAAGGGTGAGAGGCGTGATCACCGGTGATCTCGGGCTGGATCGGGAGGGCAACCCCAAGGGGGATCACGTGCCCGGCATGGCGCTATATGGCCGCTACACCCTATTCGCCGAGGGGGCCCGCGGCCACCTCGGCAAGCAGTTGATCGACGCGTTCAACCTGGAGAGCAGGATCCAGCCGCAACATTACGCCATCGGCTTCAAGGAGTTGTGGCAGGTGCCGGCGAGCCAGTCCCACCCTGGCCGGGTGCTGCACGGCAGCGGCTGGCCGCTCGGCGAGGGGAAGGGCAGCAAGAGCCAGGGGGGCTTTTATCTCTATCATCTGGCCCAGGATCAGGTGGCGGTCGGTCTCATCGTCGATCTCAACTACCAGAATCCCTGGCTCAGCCCCTTCGACGAGTTCCAGCGCCTCAAGCACCACCCGCTCATCGCGCAGACCCTGCAGGGGGGCGAGCGCATCAGCTACGGTGCCCGCGCCATCGCCAAGGGGGGCTGGCACTCCTTGCCGCGCATGCACTTCCCCGGCGGCCTGCTCATCGGCTGCGACGCCGGCACTCTGGATTTCTCCCGCATCAAGGGGATCCACACCGCTATGAAGTCCGGCATGTTGGCGGCCAGCACGGTCGCCATGGCCCTGCGCGGGGGCGATGAAGGGGGGCGGGATCTGGCCGAGTATCAGGACGCGCTGCAACAGAGCTGGCTGGCCCGGGAGCTGATCGCAGCCCGCAACTTCGGCGCCGCCCTGCACCGCTTCGGCCCCTGGCTGGGCGGCGCCTTCAACTGGCTGGAGCAGCGCCTCTTTGCTCGCAATTCCCCCTTCACCCTGAAGGATCGGGAGCCGGACTACCGCCAGCTGCGCCTGGCGAGCCGCTGCCAGCCCATCGACTATCCCAAGCCGGACGGGCGGCTCAGCTTCGACAAACTCTCTTCCGTTTATCTTTCCAACACCAGCCACGACGAGGATCAACCCTGCCACCTGAGGCTCCAGGACGCGCGCATTCCGGTCGAGGTCAACCTGCCCACCTGGGCCGAACCCGCCCAGCGCTACTGCCCGGCCGGCGTCTTCGAGATCCTGGATGAAGAGACCCGGCCAAGGCTGCAGATCAACGCAGCCAACTGTATCCACTGCAAGACCTGCGACATCAAGGACCCCAGTCAGAACATCGTCTGGACCCCGCCTCAGGGGGGCTCGGGGCCCAACTATCCCAATATGTGAGGAGACCCGCTATATCCAGGATGCTCGGTGCCAGAATACAGTCCCGGCCCGCCCCAGGGGGCTCGGAGCCCCACTATCCCGATATGCGAGGAAGCCGGCGGCCTTGAGGATCCACCGCCTGCGGCCCCTTTGCGGCTGGGACGCCCCACAACCCACAAGAAGACGGCTCCACCTCCCCCATGGGGGGATAGGAAAGGGCGGCGCCAGGATCCCCGCTTTCGCGGCCGGATCCGCTGCTCCGACCTCGCCGCTTTTTTGAGCAAACAGGCTGAACCCCCGATGAATAGGCCCTGACAAGCGGGGCCCGCCCCTGTATAGTTCGCCGCATTCAGGTTGTCCATCGGCCTCGTTATGCTATTTCATGGGATCGCTTTCCGTGCGATCTAAGGCCGCATGAACCTGTGCAACCATCCCTGATTACCCATGACTTCTTAAGGGGGGACAGATGATCACCGCCTACATTCTCAACAACAAGGTGCTGGACATAGTCACGCTCGGACCGGACGACATCGTCCCCGACAACACCGTCTGGCTGGATGCCTACAAGCCGGATACAGCGGAGCGAGAATGGTTGACGGGCCTGTTCCTGGAGGAGGTCCCCGACAAGGAGGAGCTGGACGACATCGAGGCGTCCGCCCGCTTCTATTGGGACACCGACGGTCTGCACATCCACTCCCTGTTTCCCCAGCGCATCGGCCGCGACACCAAGGGGGTGCACGTCTCCTTCACCCTGCGCAACAACCTGCTGATCAGCATCCGCGAGGATGACATCGGCCTGGTGCGCCTGCTGCGCCACTACATGCGCCAGGACAGGCTGGAGGTCGAAGACGCCCTCGACATCCTGCTGGAGGTGCAGAACCTCAAGGTGGAATATCTCTCCGACCTTATCGAGGATGGGTACAAGACCCTGGAGAACACCGCCGATCAGATCTTCGAGCCGGATCAGATCAACCCCATGCTCAAGGAGCTGATGGCCCAGGAAGAGGCCAACGGCCAGATCCGCCTCTCCCTGCACGATACCCGCCGCGCCCTGCGCTTCCTCAAGCGCAGCCTGCGCCAGCGCATGACGAGCGAGCAGAACAAGTGGATCGACGAGATGCTGCACGACGTGGAGTCCCTGCTGCCCCACACCCAGTTCCTGTTCGACAAGATCAACTTCCAGCTGGAGGCCTCCATGGGGGTAACCAACCTGGAGCAGAACAAGGTGATCAAGATCTTCTCGGTGGCCGCGGTGATCTTCCTGCCGCCGACCCTGATCGCCAGCATCTACGGCATGAACTTCGGCCGCATGCCGGAGCTCGCCTGGGAATATGGCTACGCGATGTCCCTGGTGCTGATGGTGATGTCGTCCCTCGGCACCGGCCTCTTCTTCAAGCGCAAGGGCTGGCTGTAACGGCCATCCGGGCACCGGACAAGACAGACGTGGATTGGGGGGCAGGGCCCCCCGATTAATTCCCCCGCCTTGCAAAGGGCAGACCCCCGCCCCATATCCCCAGCATCAATAGTTCAACCCCGGAACGGGCCTTATGACCCTCTACCCCGAACACCGCTACGACGATCACGGCCAGTTGCGCCCGCCGCTCTGGTTCTGGCCCATCGCCCTGCTGCTGACCCGCTCGGTCTGGCTGTTTCTGATGGCCGGCGTCACCCGGGAGAGCGGCAGCGCCATCCTGACCCTCTTCTACCCGGACAGGATCACCCTCTATCTCAGCCTGCTCACCGACCTGCCCGCCATGCTGGCGCTGCTCGCCTGCGGCGGCACCTATCGCCAGACCCGAAGCCCGCGCGCCTGGCTCAGGCGCCACAGCCGCGCCCTGTTGCTCTGCTCCACCGCGAGCGGCCTGGTGATGCAGTTGCACAGCCTCAACCTGCAGCAGTGGTCGTTCAGCTGGCCCACAGCCCTGGTGCTGATCGCCAGCCTCTGGGCGCTCTGGTATCTGCTAAAGAGCCGCCAGTTGCGGGATTACGCCGTGGATCAGCCTCATTGACGGGTGACCCGGATCTGCAGGGTCTGGCGCTCGCTGCCGCTGGCCGTGTTTATGCCTGATGGGTTGGCGATCGCGGCCCCCTGGCTTCCCTGGGTGGTGGAAAGCTCCCCCACCGTCAGCCACTCGCCCGGCACGCCGCTCACCTCGGTGGCACTCTGGCCTGTCTTGATATCCCCTCTCTCCAGACGAGCCTGCTCGCTGCTGAGCGCCACCTGCACCCTCTCCCCTATCAGGGTCGCGGTGGCGTAGAGGCCGTTCACCAGCGGCATCATGGCCACCACCCTCCCCCCCTGCCACCGGTAGAAGGTGACCGGCTGATAGGAGCCCATCTGCAGCAGTACGGGCCGCCCTGAGAGGCCGCGTACCTGCCAGTTGTCCTGCTGGGTGTGCTGGTAATCCTGGGCGCCGCCCTCCACCAGCCACTCTCGTCTGGCATTGTCATTGCCAACACCCACTCCCAGTTGCCGGCTGCTCGAGGCGCCATCCACCCGCCACTCGATCAGCAGGCTCTGGGGGGGCTGGTTGAGCTGGGCCAGGGTTGCCTCGGCCTCCTGCAACCGGGCCGCACTGCCACTCAACACCAGCTGGTTGCCCATGGCGCTCACCCCGAGATCCGGGTAGATCTCCTTGAGGGTCTGCACCATGGCCTGCGCCTCAAACACCGGGATCACCTTGACCTCGGCCCGCAGGGGCTGGGCCCAGAGCCAGCAGCCCCCGAGCACCCCATATAACCACACTCTCGTCATCGCCTTCCCCTCGCATCCATCACTCCTGCCATCATGGGCCATGGCGCCCCGATTGCAATGAACGTGCTCGTCCAGACTCCCGCCGGATGGCGGGAGCCTCCTTCACAAAGACTCATTGAGAGACCACTCAATACAAATAAAAATGGTTATCATTTGTTGTCACATCAAAAACCCTCGGATACAATTCGGACTCATTTTTTCGAGTCAGCCTCTGATGAAGCCAGAACCCGTCGTCCCCACCCCTGCTGCCATCCATCTGGCCCTGCTGATCAACATGCTCTCCATGGGCAGCATGATGATGGTGATGCCCCTTGGGCCGGATCTGGTGACGAGTCTCGGCATGGCGCCGGAGCAGACCGGTGACTTCAGCGGCGGCGCCACCCTGGCCGCCGCCCTGATGGGGCTCCTGGCCGCCCCCTGGCTGGATCGGGTCAATCGCAAGCCCGCCCTGCTGGTGCTACTGACCTTGCGTTTTCTGCTGCTGATGGCCTGCGCCCTGGCCGAGGATAGCCAGACCCTGCTGCTGCTCTTTATCCTGTCCGGCTGCGTGGCGGGCCCGCTCTCCGCCATCCTGATGGCGGCGGTGCTGGATCTGGTGCCCCCAAGCGATCGCGGACGCCGCCTCGCCTACGTGGGCATGGCGTTCTCCCTGGCCGCCATCCTGATCGTGCCCGCGGCCCTGGTGCTGGCCCAGTGGCTCGGCTGGCAGAGCCCCTTCCTGCTGTTTGGCGCCAGCGGCCTGCTGCTGGCCCTGTTGTGCACCCGGCTGCTGCCGTCCCTGCCGGTCAACCGGGCCCCGCAGGGTCAGGGGCTGCGCCAGTTGCTGGGGTCGCCGCTCTGCCAGGGGGCGCTGTGCATTCTCTGTTTGCAGATGTTCGGCCACTTCCTGCTGATCCCGCACTTCGCGAACTACTTCCAGTTCAACCTGGGTTTCCCGCGCGAGCAGATCGCGACCCTCTACCTGTGCGGCGGCCTCGCCAGCATGGCCACCATGCGCCTGTGCGGCGGCTGGATTGACCGCGGCCGCGCCCAGGGCGCCATCCTCATCACCAGCCTGCTGCTGGCCCTGGTCACCCTGCTGGGCTTCGCCCTGCCGGCAGGCCTGCCCGTCTATCTGCTGTTTACCCTCTTCATGGCGCTGAGCTCCGCCCGCGCCAGCACCACCCTCGCGGTCACGGCGGCCATTCCGGCCCCCCATCAGCGCGCCGCCTTCATGTCCTTCCAGGGCACGGTCACCAATGTGGCGGCCGGGCTCGGCAGCCTGCTGTCGGCCAGATACCTGGTCTCCGACGAGCGGGGCGCCCTGCACGGCTTCGCCACCCTGGCCTGGATCAACATCGCCTGCGGCCTCCTGGCCTGCGCCGGCGTCTGGCTCCTCATCCGGAGCCTGAAGAGCACAAGAGATAACAATAATCCTGCCTCTGGTACTGCCAGACAAGGAAGTCAGTGAGCACCGGATCAGAAGAATCCGGACCCCATAACCCTGGTTTTATTCATGGAGTTTTTGACAATGCAGTTGCAGCACGGCCCGTTTAAATTGAACCCCATCCTGCTCTCCCTCGGCCTTATCGCTCTGCCGGGCCTGGCCCAGGCCGAGTCCGTCAAGGCCAACGAGACTGTGGTGGTCACCGCCACCCAGACCCAGCACACCGAGCTGTCCGCCCCGGCCAGCGTCTCAGTGGTGACCCGTGCCGATCTGGACAAGATGAACGTCAACAACATCGGCGATGCCCTCAAGCACGTGCCCGGCGTCAACATCATCGCCACCAACCCCACGGGTCGCAACGAGATCAAGATCCGCGGCATGGGCGGCGACTACACCCTGCTGCTGATCAACGGCAAACGGGTCAACGCCCGTGAGACTCTGGGCAGCGCCTACGGCAACGACTTCGACCTGAGCTCCATCCCCATGGCCGCCATCGAGCGCATCGAGGTGATCCGCGGTCCCGTCTCCTCCCTGTACGGGGCCGATGCCCTGGGGGGCGTGGTCAACGTGATCCTGCGCCAGGCCAAGGAGAAGACGGAAGCCGCCGTGGGTTACACCCACAGCATGCCCACCAAGGGGGAAGGCGGCGATGCCAACCAGGGCAGCGCCTTCGTCTCCGGCGCCCTCATCGACGACAAGCTGCTAAGCAGCGTGGTAGTGGAAGGGTATCAGCGCGACAACTGGAAGAGCGATCAGTCCAACAACCCGGACGCCGACGCGCTGGAGAAGCGCGAGGTGGTCAACGTGCTGACCAGCCTGAAGTGGCTGGTGGCGGACAACCAGGACATCGACTTCGATCTGGGTTACAACCAGAACGACATGGACAGCTACTTCAACAACGTGCCGCGCGCCCCGACCGCACCGGCCACCCCGCACAACGTGCAGAAGCTCGATCGCCTGAGCCTGGGGCTGACCCACAACGGCCGCTGGGAGCACTTCGACAGCCGAGCTCGTTACTACTTCGAGCAGACCGATCTGATGGACGACTCCCAGCTCAATGGCGGTGCCGCCGACATCACCCAGACCAACAACACGGTGGACGGTCAGCTCAGCGGTTACCTCGGTGATCACCTGCTCACCTCGGGCGCCGAGCTGCGCAAGACCGAGCTGGAGCACAGCCGCAACATCGCCAATGGCAGCGTGGATGCGACCCAGAGCGCCGTCTACCTGCAGGACGAGTTCGGCTTCGGCGATCTCGCGCTGACCCTCTCCGGTCGTCTGGATCACCACGAGACCTATGGCTCCGAGTTCAGCCCCCGTGCCTATGCCCTCTACACCCTGACCGACGAGTGGGTGATCAAGGGTGGCGCCGGCAAGGCGTTCAAGGCACCGACCCTGGCCCAGTCCAGCGAAGGCTTCTCCACCACCGCCTGCCGCGGCGCCTGCCAGGTGATCGGCAACCCGGATCTGAAGCCGGAAACCGCCGTCAGCTATGAGCTCGGCACCGCTTACGAGGCCGCGCGCTTCGGCGCCGGGGTGACCGGCTTCCACAACGAGATCGAGGATCTGATCCAGAGCGATCAGTGGGGCCCGGGCTACCGTCCGACCGTGATGACCTACCTCAACGTCAAGGAGGCCCGCATCAAGGGTCTGGAGCTGACCGGCTGGGTCGACGTGCTGGACAACGTCAAGCTGACCGGCAACTTCACCCTGCTGGACTCAGTGGACAGGAGCACGGGGGACGATCTGGCCAAGACCCCGGATCACACCGGCAACCTCGGCCTGGACTGGCAGGCGAGCGAGCTCGTCAGCGCCAACCTGGCCTGGCAGTATGTCGGCAGCCAGGTGATCAAGGTGCCGGCCCGCAACGCCCAGGCGTTCACCTCCAAGCACTACCAGACCCTGGACGTCAACACCAACTGGACCGTCACCCCGGCCCTGGACTTCAAGCTCGGCATCACCAACCTCACCAACACCAAGCGTGACCAGGTGGCCACCGACGCCGACTTCATCCTGGAAGGACGTACCGTCTACGCCGGGGTCAATTACAAGCTGTAAGCCATCCTGTATGTGGGAGCCCCGGTCGCGGGGCTCCCTTTTTGCGTTTCTGCCTCCCCGAATTCAAGGAGTCATTGAGTGCTCAGATACCAAGCTCGGCTGTTCTGGCTCGGCGTGCTGCTCCTCTTCCTGCTGATTTGTCTGTCACTGGCCACCGGGGCCGGTGTCTATGGTGGCCGCGAGGTCGCCGGTTTCCTGCTGGGCGATCCCGCCCTGGTGGCCGATGAAAAGCTCGCCATGATAGTCCACACCCTGCGATTGCCCCGCACCCTGGCGGCCCTGGTGGTGGGGGCCTGTCTCGCGCTCGCCGCCTCCATGCTGCAGAGCGCCACCCGCAATCCCCTGGCCGAACCCGGCCTGCTCGGGGTCAACGCCGGCGCCGTGTTCGCCCTGGTGATAGGCCTCACCTGGTTTGGCGTCGAATCCGCCTACGGTTACCTGTTCTGGTCCGGCATGGGGGCCCTGCTCGGCAACCTCGTCGTGCTGGGCCTCGGCCTCATGGTGGGGCGCTCCAACCCCCTCAAGCTCATCCTGGTGGGGGTCGCCCTCTCCGCCACCTTCGGCGGTCTTTCCAACTTCCTGCTGCTTTCCAACCGGGTGGTGCTGGAGCAGTTCCGCTTCTGGAATCTGGGGTCACTTGCCGCCTCCAGCCTGGAAGCGGTACTCACCGTGATCCCCTTCGCCCTGGCCGCCCTGCTGCTGACCCTGGCGCTCTGTCGCCCCCTCACCCTGATGCAGATGGGGGATCACCAGTCCAGGGCCCTCGGCATCCGCCCCACCCGGGTGCGGATCGGCGTGCTCTTGGCCGCGACCCTGTTTACCGCCTGCGCCATCGCCATCGCCGGTCCCATCGGCTTCGTCGGCTTCCTCGCCGCCTACTGCGCCCGCCTGGTGGAGCCGGTGCGCCTCGCCATCCAGGTGCGCTTCTCCGCCCTGTTCGGGGTGCTCTTTCTGCTCGGTGCCGATGTGCTGGCCCGCTGGCTGATCCAGCCCTACGAGCTGCCCAACGGCGTCATTCTGGCGCTCATCGGGGCGCCCGTGCTCATCCTGGTGGTGCGCAGCGGCGGCTTCCGTTCCCTGCTGGCCGTCAAATAAGGTGCCACGCCCATGAAGAACTCTCTCTCACTCCCGAGCGGCACCCTCTGTCTGCGCCTCGGCCACCGCACCCTGCTGCTGGATCGCCGCGCCTGGCTCATCACGCTGGGGCTCCTGGTCGCCCTCACCCTGCTCTCCCTGCTGGCCCTCACCCTGGGTTCCGGCAAGATCACCATGATGGGGGTGATCCAGACCCTGCTCGGGGAGGGAAGCCGACTCGACCAGGTGACCGTCTTCAAGATCCGCCTGCCGCGCCTGTTGGCGGTGCTGGTGGCCGGCGCCGCCATGGGACTCTCGGGCTGCCTGGTGCAGACCCTGGTGCGAAACCGCCTCGCCACCCCGGACATGATCGGGGTCAACGAGGGGGCATCCCTTGCAATCATCATCTTCTCCCTCTATCTGACCCTGGGCAGCTGGCCCTGGTGGGCCGCCCCGTTCGGCGCCCTGTTTGCCGCCGCCGTGCTCTATGCCCTGTGCAACAAGCCGGGGGAGCAGGGCTACCTGTTCGTGGTGATCGGCATCGGGGTCTCGGAGCTGATGAACGCCCTCGGCCAGTTCGTCATGTCCACCCAGTCCCTGGTGCACCTCACCAGCCTCTATCTGTGGAACATGGGCAACTTCGTCGGTCAGGGCTATGGCACCCTGCTGCCGGTAAGCCTGCTGCTCCTGCTCATCTGCCCCTGGACCGTCTGTCTCTCCCGCTCCCTCGGCGTGCTACGCCTGGGACCTGTGACGGCCAGCACCCTCGGGGTCAACGTGAACCGGGTCCAGCTCGGGGTGCTGGCCCAGGCCATCATAGTCGCAGCCCTTGGCACCGCCATCGGCGGCCCCGTGGTCTTCATCGCCATGGCGGCCCCCATCCTCGCCTCCTGGCTCAGCCGGGATCGCATCGTGCCGCTCTGGATTGCCGCCCTGTGCGGCGCCCTGATGCTGCTCGCAAGCGACACCCTGGTGCGGGTGCTGGCCAGCCCCCACGAGGTGGCCACCGGCATCATGACCCGCATTCTCGGCGGCCTGCTGCTGCTCTTCATCCTGCTCAAAGATCGCCAGAAGGCCGACTGACCATGGCATTCATCCATTTCCAATACAGACCGAGGGCCGCCCGATGACGCTCACCGTGAACCGACTCCAGTTCGGCTACCCGCAAAAGACCATCTTCAAGGAGATCTCCTTCTCCCTCCCCCGGGGCAAGCTGGTGGGGATCGTCGGCCCCAACGGCGGCGGCAAATCCACCCTGCTCAAGCTCCTTGCGGGACAGGAGCAGCCCCGGTCCGGGGAGATCCTGCTCAAGGAGAAGCCACTCGGGGCCTATGGCGCCAAAGCCCTGGCTCGGGAGCTCGCCTATCTGCCCCAGCGTCCCCTGGTCCCCCCCGGTATCCTGGTGGAGCAACTGGTGCAATACGGCCGCCATCCCCATCAGGGCTGGTTCAATCAGTGGAGCGAGGAAGATGCCCGCATGGTGGACTGGGCCAGGGAGCGGATGCAGCTCGATGCCATCTGGCACCAGAGCGCCAGTTCGCTGTCCGGCGGTCAGGCCCAGCGGGTCTGGCTCGCCATGGTGCTGGCCCAGAATGCGGACATCATCTTGCTGGACGAGCCCACCAGCGCCCTGGACATCGGCCACCAGACCGAGGTGATGGAAGCCATCCACCGGGTCGCCGCCGAGGGGAAGACGGTGCTTATCGTCATCCACGATCTCGCCACCGCCGCCCGCTACTGCGACGAGCTGATCGCGCTGGGGGATGGCGCCATCCAGGCCATGGGCCCGGCCCGGGAGGTGGTGACCAAGCCCCTTATCGATCGCCTCTACCAGACCGATGTGGACATACTGCACGCCCCCGGCGATGGCGCCCCTGTCATAGTGCCCCGCCGGCGCCAGGATACGGCGCCGAGCAAGCAGTCGGCCTAAGAGAGATAGCAAGAAACCGCCTGATGGCGGTTTCTTTGTCTGGGCAGTGGCGAGGCACGGGAGTCCGGGCGCCGCTCACAGCAGCAAGAGGGTGAGCACCCCCCCCGGCAGGGCTTGCCAGTGCAGGGTGCAGCGCCAGCCGGCGGGCAGGGCCGGCGTCAGCGGGCATTTGAGCTCCAGGGTGAGAGTCTGCGCCGTTATGGCGAGCCAGCGGGCATCGAGAAAGTCAAAGTAGCGCCCCACCCTGGGATAGAGCCCCTTGAAGAGGCTCTCCTTGGCGGAAAACACCAGGGTCACGCCCTCTGCCAGGCTCAGCTGGGCGTCGTCGACACCTGCCTCCAGTCGCCTCCACTCATCCCCATCCATGATGCCGGGCCAGAGCTGCGCCCCTTGGTCGGCCTCGAGCCAGGCCTCCAGATCCAGCCCCATCCCCGCCTGGCCCGGGCGCACCGCACACAGGGCCACCCCCTCTCCCAAAAGCAGGCTGTGGCTGATGCTCCCCTCCACCCCTTCAGGCCAGAGTGGCTCCCGGGCCGCTCCGATGGCCACGCTGCATCCCGCAAGACCGAAGGGACGCAGGGCCTCACGGGCCGCGAGACGTCCCGCCAGAAACTCCCCGAGGCGCTTGGGGGCGGCCCCCTGCAATGAAGCAGGCAGGGTGATGCCCTGGGCCCCAAAGCACTCCGACGAGAAGGCGGCGGGATCGAAACAGACCCGATAAAGAGGCAGCGCCTCCAAACCCGGCAGGCACAAGGTATCGGATTGACGGACAAAGGACCCGTCGAGAGAGGGGCAAAGAGGCAACATGAAAGGTTCCTGACAGGGGCCTGCGATGGTACCAAAGCAAGCCGAGGTCAGGCCACAAATACAAATGACAACGCTTCTCACTTGCTTTGTGGTAGCATGTCCCCGCCCATTCGGGGCTGGCCGGGCGGCTCTCAGGCACTTTCCACAGACTCCGGCCCACCGATTTCACCCATAAGGATGTCACCATGAAGATCTTCTCCCCGCTGGCCACCTTGCTGATGCTGGCCAGCCTGACGGGCTTCCAGGCCCAGGCGGGCAGCCGCCAGGTCATCGATGCCAACGGCCAGCCCCAGACCGTCCCCGATACGCCCCGGCGGGTCGTCGTGTTGAGCGAACTCGATCTCGACAGCGCCCTGACCCTGGGAGTGCAGCCGGTCGGCACCGTCAACGGCCGCGGCCAGGGCACATTGCCCCGCTATCTGCTGGACAAGGCGGGCAAGGAGATCGCCGTGGTCGGGGATCTGGACAACCCCAATCTGGAGACCCTCATCGATCTGGAGCCGGATCTCATCCTCACCGGCCAGACCAAGCCCGAGCTGCTGGCCCTGCTCAAGGAGATCGCCCCCACCGTCGTCACCGGCAACTGGGGCGAGCCCTGGAAAACCGTGTTCGGCCGCAGCGCCGACGCGATGAACCGGGGTGCCGAGGCCAAGGCCTTCCTCACCCGGTATGAGGCCCGTCTGGCAGAGGCCCGCAGCAAGCTTGCCCAGCATCAGGGGGAACAGATGAGCATAGTGCGCTGGAACCCCAAGGGGCCGAGCTACATGCACGGCGGCACCTTTGCCAGCAGCGTGGTCACCGAGATGGGGCTCACCCGCCCCTCCCACCAGATTGGCGACAAGAGCCCCCACTCCCCGGCCCTGAGCCTTGAGTCCCTCAACCTGCTGGACGGTGACTGGCTGGTGATCGGCACCCTCAGCACCAGCGGGGATGCGGTGGATGCCATGAAGCAGGCCGAGCAGACCCCGGCCTTCCAGCAACTCGGCGCCATCAAGGGCAAGCGCTTCGGCGCCGTGGACGGGTCGCTCTGGACCTCCACCGGCGGCCCCCAGGCGGCCCTCAAGGTGATCGACGACGTCGAGCGCCTGCTGACCAAACCGGATGCCACCCCCATCACTCACTAAGCCCGCCCTCGGTTGACGGCCAACAAGAAGCCCGCATGATGCGGGCTTCTTTTTATCCACGGCTCGGCAGGCACTTACTCCGGCAAGGGCAGCGCCTTTCTGTCCAGTTTGCCGCTGCCGGTCTTGGGCAGGGCATCCAGCAGGATGAGCCGCGCCGGCACCATGTAGTGCGGCAGCGTTGCCTGCAACCCCTTGCGCAGGGCCAGGCGATTGAGGGTCACCCCGCTTTTCGCCTCCACGTAGCCCACCAGCATGGCCTCGTCCCCCTCGCCCACCAGGCGCACCGCTGCCTCCTGCACCCCGGCCTGGCGGCGCAGCCCCGCCTCCACCTCGCCGAGCTCGATGCGAAAGCCCCGCAGCTTGACCTGATCGTCGCGCCGTCCCAGATAGAGGAAGCTGTCCGCCCCAAGGAGGCGCACCCGATCGCCGGTGCGATAGAGGCGATGGGTGGCAAGGCGCAGGAAGGCGGCGCTGGTCAAGGCCGGCTTGCGCCAGTACCCCTCGCACAGGGCCGGGCTCTCGATGCAGAGCTCGCCGCACTCCCCCTCTGCCACCGGCTGCCCCGCCTCGTCCAGCACCCAGTGCCGATAGCCTGGCAGGCTGTGGCCGATGGTGATCTGCCCCTCCGCCGGCGGCCAGCGCACCTCGCTCACCAGGGACCAGACGGTGGCCTCGGTGGGCCCGTAGCAGTTCCACAGTCGCCGGGTGCGGGCACAGAGCTGCTCGGCCAATCCCAAATCCAGCGCCTCGCCGCCGCACAGGGCGGTGAGGGTATTGCGCCCCTGCCAGCCAGCCTTGAGCAGCATGCGCCAGCAGGCCGGGGTGGCCTGCAGCCAGTTGAGGGAGGGGTCGGCCTCGAGCAGCGCCAGCATCCCCAGCGGATCCTTGTTGTGCTCGCCGCCAGCCACCGTCAGCCGGCCACCGCCCCAGAGCGGTCCCAGCATCTCCAGCAGGGAGATGTCGAAGGCCGGGGTGGTGATAAAGAGCCAGTGACAGTTCGGTGAGAGCCCGAGCCGCTCGCGGATCCCGTCGAGGAAGCAGAGCAGGGCCCGCCGGCTGATGACCACCCCCTTGGGCTCGCCGGTGGAGCCCGAGGTAAACATCATGTAGGCGGCCAGGGCGTCATCCACCAGGGGCCAGGAAACGGCCCCTGCCGCTGCCGACCCATCCAGGGTGAGCAGCGGGCAGCCAAAGGCGGGAGCCGGCCTGTCGCCGTCGCAGATCACCGCCGACAGGCGCGCCTGACGGGCGATCCCCTGCAGCCGCTCCACCGGAAAGTCCGGCTCAAGAGGCACGAAGGTGAGACCGAGGCGCAGGCAGGCCAGCAGGCTGGCCACCAGATCGGGGCTGCGGGAGAGATAGAGACCGACCCGCTCCCCCACCGCCAGCCCCTGCAATCGGGCGGCAATCTGGGCAACCCGATCATTGAGCGCGCCGTAGCTAAGCCACTGCTCATCTGATCCGCCCTCACTGATGCCCTCCCCGCCCATACGGATGGCGGGGGCCAGCGGGGTGGCGGCCAGACATGCCGCCAGCCGCGCACCCAGATTGGCCGCCCCCTCGCGGGGGGCGGGCCGGGTTTGCACGAGCGAAGCCTCATGCTTGATGGTCACCGTCATAGCGCGGCCTCCGTTTGGCGCACCAGCCAGTGTCGATAGAGCCGGCTGGGGGATGGGTGGGCCTTGAGCGTCTGCAGGGTAAGCGGCGCCCGCTCCTGGCCAAACGCCTCGTTGAGGGCCGCCAGCAGGGCGAGCTGCTGCACCGAATCCACCCCGAGTTCACACAGGGTCTGCTGCCAGATGCCGGGTACGCCGCACTGGCGCTCCCACAGGGCCACCAGCACACGGGCCTCGGCCGGCGGCTGAGCCAGGCCGGACTCCGCCCTGGTGGAGGCCACCTGTGGCATCACCGGGGGCTGTGCCGCCGCCACTCTGGCCGGCTGGCTCAGATCCGCCTGCGCCAGCCAGTCGAGCTCGGCCAGCCAGGCAGCCAGCACCGCCTCGGCCCGGTCCTCGGGGATCTGCTCGCCGTCGAATTCGAGGCGCAGCTGGAGCGTCTCGCCCCGGCTGCTGACCACCAAGGAGAGCGGCAGCTCCACCTTCTCCACCACGGTGCCAAAGCGCGGCACCAGCTGGTGGGGTTCGGGGGCGGCAGGGACCGCCGGCATGGGGTAGTTCTCGAACACGAACAGACTCTGGAACAGGCGTGCTCGGCCTTTGGTCAGTGCCGCCAGTGACTGGGTGCCGTGCTCGTTGAGCGCCATCAAATCGGTCTGCAACCGGGCGATATGCTCGGCCAGGGTCAGCTCGGTGCACCACGCCAGCGCCAGTGGCAGGCTGTTGATGTAGAGCCCGACGCTCGCGGTGATCCCCTCGATGGGGTAATCCCTACCCGGGGTCACATTGCCCACCAGGGTGACGGCATCGCCAGAGCGGCGTGCCAGCAGACGGTGCCAGGCATATTGGGCCAACAGGCCCGCAGTCACGCCAAGCTCGCGGGCACGGTGCGCGAGCAAGGTCGCCACCTCGGCCGGCAATGCCGTGGCTCGCACCGCCGGTCGCTGCTGGGTATGGCGCCCGCTTGAGCTAGCGTCCAGCGTCACCCCAAACAGGCAGGTGAGATCGTTAGGCATTGCCAAGAGCTCGCCCCGCCCCTGCCAGTAGGCGTCGGCGCTGCGGGTTTGGCTGGCGATATGGCGGCCAAATTCGAGCCAGGCCGTATCCGGCTCGCGCTGCGGCAACAGGCCGTTCATCAGCGCCTGATAGCCGCGATGCAGGGAACCCAGCAACACGGGGCCGCTCCAGCCATCCAGCACGCCGTGATGGGCGCTGAAGATCACCTTGTGGTGATCGGGGGCCAATTTGAAGCAGGCAAGGCGCAGCAGGGGCGCCTGTTCCAGCGGGATCGGGCGGGCCAGATCCTGCTCGCGATAGGCCTGGACCCGTGCCTCGGCCTCTCCCGCCTCATTCCCTACCTCGGACAAGTCCTCATAGTGGAATGGCAACTCGGCATGCTTGAGGATGCGCTGGAGCGCCACCCCGTCCGCCAGCACCAGTTCGCTGCGAAGGGCCGGCCAAAGGGCGATCTGCCCCTGCCAGGCCTGACGGTAGACCGCCACGTCCAGCGGCTGGTGATAGTCCATCTCGGTCTGCAGGTGATAGGCGTGATCCCCGGGCAGCAACGCCCTGTGATGGAACATGCTCTGCTGCAAAGAGGTCATCGGCAGCAGAGTCTCCACCTCGCGCCCGCTCAGCACCCGATCGAGCGCGCTTTGCGAGAGGCCAAGCCCCGGGAAGTCGCTCGGGGTATGGCGTGGGGCCTTCACCGCGCAGCAGTGTTCCACCAGCGCCGTCAGGTTGTCCGCCAGCCGCGCCATCAAGGCGTCGCTCGCCTGCTGGTTGAGGGCGCCCACCTGGCGCAGGGTGAGGCGGCCATCAAACACGCCCCCGTGCAGACTGACCAGCTCGCGCGGCAGGTTGTCAGGGGACGTGGGGGCCCCCGGCGCCAGCGGCAGGGGTTGCCAGGGTTGAGCGGCCTCGCCCTGATGGCTGACCCCCAGATAGTTGAAGACCACCAGGGCTTCGGGCAGTGCCCAGCCACGTGGGTGGTGCAGCCGCAGGGCGTTGAAACCCACCCCCTTGTCCGGCACGGCGCGCAGCTGCTCCTTGGTGGCGCACACCAGCGCATCCCACGCCCCGGCATCCGCCAGCGCCAGCGGGTAGGTGCTGGTAAACCAGCCGAGGGTACGGCTCACGTCCAGTTCAGCATCGATGGCCTCACGGCCGTGTCCTTCCAGCATCACGCAGTGACGGCTGCCGTAACCCTGCTCGCTCAGGGTACGAGTCAGTGCCGCCAGCAACAGGTCGGGCACCCGGGTGAAGTAGGCCTGGTTGGCGGCGTCGATGAGACGAACCGTGGTCTCCTGACTCAGTTGCAGCAGGCTGGCGGCGGCTCGGCCATCGGCGGCGCGCGCCGCTTCCAGCAGGTGACCCTGGCTGCCTTCCCCCTGAGCCAGCCAGAAGCCAAGCTGTTCCTCTTCCCGTTTGGCGTAGGCCGCCAGCCCCTCGCCCCACTGGCGATAGCTGCTGCCCTTGGCGGGCAGCGGCTCGCCCCTGCTCACCCGAGCCAGATCTTCGGCCAGAATGCGCCAGGAGACCGCATCGATGACCAGGTGATGGAAGGCGAGGAAGAGCCCCTCCACCGTCTCGCCCTCGCGCGCCCCCTCGAGGGCGAGATTGCGCAGGCGGGCCCAGGCCAGGGTGTGGCCGCTGGCAGGGTCGAAATCTCCCTGCAGCTCGGTCAGGCGGGCCTGCAGCTTGGCCTCATCGAAATTGGCGGCATCCAGGGTCGGCAGCGGCGGCAATGGCAGTTCGGCCAGGTAGCGCTGGCCGGTCGGGGTCACCGCCAGACGCAGGGCATCGTGGTGCTGGCGCAACGCATCCAGCCAGCCGCGCAGGGCCTCATCGTCCACCCCGGCCGGCAGGCGCAGGATCACCCCCTGGTTCCAGTGACCGGACTTGGCAAAGCCCTGCTCGAAGAACCAGTGCTGAATGGGGTGGAGCGGGAACTCGCCGGTCAGGCTGCCCTGCTCGCTCCTGTGGCTGACTGCCTGCTGCTGGCCGAGCTGGCGGCAGAGGCGACGCACCGTCTTGGCTTCGAACACGTCCTTCACGCTGCAATGCAGTCCCGCATCCCGCAGCCGGGTGGTGAGCTGGATGCTGAGGATGGAGTCACCGCCCAAGCGGAAGAAGTCATCCTCCACCCCGAGCGGTTGCTTGAGCACCCCTTGCCAGATGGCCAGCACTGTCTGCTCCAGTTCGTTTTGCGGCTCGCCCTTGCTCTGCTGCCAGACGATGGCGGGCAAGCGGCGCAAGTCCAGCTTGCCGTTGGGGGTGAGCGGCATCTCGGGCAGCCAGCAGAGGCGCGCCGGCACCATGTATTCGGGCAGGCACTCGCCGGCTCGCTGCAGCAGGGCGTCGCCGTCGGGCTCGCTCGCCCCGGCCTGCAAACAGGCGTAAGCGAGCAGACGACCCTCCTGCACCACCACCTTGATCTGGCGGATGACCGGGCACAATTCGGCAAGCCGGGTCTCTATCTCCCCCGGCTCGATGCGATAGCCGCGCAGCTTGATCTGCTCGTCTATCCGGCCCAGATACTGGATGTTGCTATCGCGGCGCAGCAGGGCCCGATCGCCGGTGCGATAGAGGCGATGGGTACGTTCCGCCAGCGCCAGCTCGATAAAGGCCTCCTGGGTGCGCTCCGGCAGATTGAGGTAGCCGCGGGCCAGCCCCAACCCTGCCAGGCAGAGCTCGCCGGGCACCCCCACCGGGCAGAGGTTGCCCGCCTCGTCCAGGATCAGCGCCTTCAGGTGGTTGACCGGTCGACCTATGGTGATGGGCTCCCCCGGGGTGAGCCGCGCGCAGAGCGCGGTGACGGTGCACTCGGTCGGGCCGTACATGTTGAACAGCGCCACCCGCTCCCCCCAACGCTCCACCAGGCTGCTCGGGCACGCCTCGCCGCCAAAACCGATGGCCTTGAGGGAACCGAGATCCGCCGCTGGCAATAGATTCGCCAACAGCGCCGTGGGCAGGATCATATGGCTGGCACCGCAAGCGATCGCGGCACTGATCACCCCCTCGCCCGGCTCGCCGAAGTGCAGGGCCGCACCGCAGTAAAGGGGCAGCAAGCTGGTCATGTTGCCCGCATCGAACGAGAGGGACATGCAGTTGAACATGGCCCCATTCTGATCAAGGGCGATGCGCTCGCCATGATCCGCCATCAGGTTGACCAGGCTGCCCTGCTCCACCATGACTCCCTTGGGCAGGCCGGTGCTGCCGGAGGTGTAGATGATCTGGGCCAGCATGGCGGCGTCTCGAGGCAGTGCAGGCGTGCTGGTTGGCATCTTGTCCAGCGCCAGCCCGTGCAGATCGTGATACGCGGCAGTCGTGCCCGCCAGCGCCTCGCCAAGCCGCGGGTCCGGCACGCCACCCAGCACCAGGCTGATGGATGCATCGCCGAGGATATGGGCCAGCCGCTCGGCGGGATAGGCAGGGTCGAGGGGTACATAGGCCGCCCCCGCCTTCCAGCTGGCGAGCAGGGCAACCACGAAGGCGACATCGCGTCTCGCCTGGATGCCGATGGCGGCGCCCGGGGTGACGCCGCGAGCCTGCAGCCAGTGGGCCAGCCGGTTGGCGCGAGCCTCCAGCTCGCCATAGGTCAAAGATTGCGCACCGTCGCGGACCGCCAGGGCGTCTGGGCACTGCCCAGCCCGCCGTTCGATATGACAGAGCAGGGTATCGCGGTTGTGGTAATCCGGCGGCAAGTCGGCAAGCTGTGCGGCCATCGCTGCCTGGTCGGTGCCCGCCTCCAGCGGCAGTTGCCAGATGTCGGTCTCGGGGGCCGCCACCACGGCGCGCATCAGGTGCAGCAGGCGATCGGCATAAACCTGGATGGTCTCTCGCTCGAACAGGGCGGTGGCAAACAGCCAGTCCACCCTGACGGAATCCATCAGCTCGGTCACCTTGACCGAGATGTCGGTCTTGGCCGGTAGCACAGGCGAGGTCTCCTCCACCAGCTGGCAGCCGGGGATGAGATCGTTGAAGTCCACCTTGGCCTGATAGACCAGCATGATCTGGAAGATGGGGTTGATGGCGGTGGTGCGATCGGCGCCGATGGCCTCGGCCAGCGCCTCGAAGCGGTAGAGCTGGTGATCGAAGGCCGCCAGATCCTCCTCCCGGCACTGCTGCAGATAGTCGACAAAGCTGGGCTTGCCGCTGAGTTGAGTGCGCAGCACCAGGGTGTTGACGAAGAAGCCCACCAGCGACTCGATCTCATGGCGCTCGCGATAGGCGAGCGGGGTGCCGATCACCACCTCCTTCTCGCCGCTCTGGCGCACCATCAGCAGGGCAAACAGGGCGTGCAGACCGATGAAGTTGGAGGTGCTGTGACGCTGACAGAGGCGCTTGAAGCTCTCCCACAGATCGTTGTCGATGGTGGAGAAGACCAGCTCGCCGCCGCTGTCCTGATGGGCCGGGCGCGGCTTGTCCAGCGGCAGGCCGTGCACCTCGGGGCTGCCACCGAGCCTGTCGACCCAGAACGGCTTGAACTCGGCGTGATAATCGAGAAAACGCGGTGAGTTGAACCAGCGGGCATAGTCGATGTAGGTGAGCGGCAGCTCGCTCACCTGCAGGGGCTCGCGGTTCTGGTGGGCAAGAAAGGCGCGCTTGAGATCCGCGAACATGTTCTTGACCGACCAGCCGTCGGAGATGATGTGGTGCTGGGTGATCAGCAACACGTGTTCGCGGCTGCCCAGCCGTATCAGATGCACCCGGCTGAGATCCCCCTGGGTCAGGGAGAAGGGGCGGCCAATCTCCTCGCGCACCCGGCGGGCCACATAGGCCTCCCGCTCGGCAATGGGCTCTGCGCTCACGTCCTCAATCTGCAGCGTGAAGGGCACGTGGGGCAGGATCTCCTGCGCGCCCCTGCCCGCCTCATCCTTGATGAAGCGGGTGCGCATGCTGGGGTGGCGGGCAAACAGGTGGTCGAAGGCAAACTCCAGCGCCGCCGTGTCCAGCTCTCCCTTGACGCGAAAATAGACCGGCATGTTGTAGAGGTGGGAGGCCTCCTCGTACTGCTCGATAAACCAGAGCCCGCTCTGGGACGACGAGAGCGGCCCCTGCAAGGCCCCCTCGGCGACGATAGGCGCCTCGAAGGCGGCACGGGCCGCCAGGCAGCGCACCAGCTCATCCTTGTGGGCCTTGATGGTGGCGCCGATGGCCGGTGTCACCGCCTCCTTGCTCGACTGGGAGATAAGCTGGCCCTTGTCGTTCAGCGCCAGCTTGACCCCCTGCCGTTCCAGCTGTTTCAACAGCAAAATCATATTGTTCATCTGTTTCTCAAGCCTCAGGCACTCAGGGTGGCGCCGCCGTCGACGACCAGATCCTGCAGCGTGATGTGGCTGGCCAGATCCGAGGCCAGGAAGAGGACGGTATGGGCGATCTCCGCCGGGGTGGCCACCTTGCGCAGAGGGATGCCGAGCTTGAACTGCTCCGGCAACCCGGCGATGGTGCGGGCCATGGCCTCCTCGCTTGGCAGCATGCCGCGCAGCATGGGGGTATCCGTCGAGCCCGGCGACACCAGGTTGGCGCGCACGCCGAAGGGGGCCAGCTCCAGCCCCACCGTCTGGGTCAGGCTGGTGACCGCCGCCTTGGAGGCGCAATAGGCCGCCATCTGCATGCGCGGCACATGGGCGGCGTTGGAGCCGATGGTGACGATGGCACCGCGCCTCTGTCCCTTGAAGTGGGGCACCAGGGCCCGCAGCAGATAGAAGACGCCGCTGGCGTTGACCGTCATGCAGTCGTGCCAATCGTCATCGCTCAAGGCGTCGGTGGGGCCGAGGCGCAGCACCCCGGCCCCGTTCACCAGCACATCCAGCCCGCCGTCCGCCAGCAGCGCTGCGCAGCAGGTGTTGACCGCCTTCGAATCGCCGATATCGAGCAGCCGGGTGGCATAGGGGTAGTCGGCTTCGGGAAACGCCAGATCCAGCCCCACCACGATTGCGCCGGCCGCCACGAACTGCGTGGCCACCTCGCGGCCGATGCCGCGCCCGGCCCCGGTCACCCAGACCCGCTTGCCAGTGAAATCAAAGGCCATTGCTTGTTGCTCCTTATCCATCACCACACCATCTCCACGCTCTCTTCGTCCTCGGCAAGCAGGCCGTCGAGGAAACGGCAGAAATCATCCAGGCGAGGGTGATCGAACACGTCGGAGACCTTGACCTGCACCCCGAACTCGGCACCGAGCCGGTTGACGATCTGGATGGTCTGCAGGGACTGGCCCCCCAGTTCGAAGAAGTTGTCAGCGGGCCCCATGGTGGCCAGCCCCAGGATCTGCTGCCAGATGGCGCCAACCCGGTTCTCGGTCTCGCTGCCCAGGGTCAGGGCTTCGCCGCCCGCCTGGTAGGCGGCCAGCAGGGCCTTGCGATCCAGTTTGTTGGAGCCGGTACGGGGCAGCTGGTCATAGTGGCGATAGTCGGTGGGGATCATGGCGGCAGGCAGCACCCTGGCCAGCTGCGCCTTGATGACCCGGCTGTCGCGCTCCGGCCCCGCCACGAAGGCCACCAGCCGGCGCACGCTGCCGATGCTCACCCCCTGCACGCAGGCCTCGTCCAACCCGGGCAGGGCCAGCAGCTGGGCCTCCACTTCGCCGGGCTGGATGCGATAGCCGCTTATCTTGAATTCGTTGTCGCGCCGACCGAGGTAGACCAGCCGGCCGGCCACCAAGCGCACCCGATCGCCGGTGCGATAGACGGGCATCTGCTTCGCCCCGACACGCAGGGTGCCAAAGCTCCCCTGCACACCTCCCACGTAGCCGTTGGCCAGCTGCGGGCCGAGCAGCACCAGCTCTCCCTCGCTGGCGGGTTGCTCCCCCGCCCCCAAGATAAGCGCCTGCATACCGGGCAGCGGCAGGCCGATGGGCAACTGGGCCTGGCTCGGGTCTTCCTGCTGCAGCTCCTGGGTGGTCACCACCACTGTGGTTTCGGTGGGGCCGTAGGTGTTGAACAGGCGCACATCGGAGCGGCCCTGACGCTGCCACTGGGCCAGCTGCTCGGGGTAGACTGCCTCGCCGCCGATGATGACGGTGGCCAGATTGGCAGGAATGTGGGCCTGGCCCGCCGTCAGCGCCACCACCCACTCGTTCCAGAACGCGGTGGGCAGGTCGAGGTGGGTGATCCCCATCTGCTCCACCCCGGCCGCAAAGGCGGGCATGGATTCGAGCAGGGCGTCGGTGCGCAGCACCAGGGTGGCACCGGCGCTCAGGGTGGCGAACACCTCCTCGATGCTGGCGTCGAAGTTGAAGGGGGCGAATTGCAGCATCCGCGCGCCCTCGCCCAAGTGGTAGCGGCAGCGGGCGGCGGCGGCGAAGTGATCCAGCGCGCCGTGGCTCACCGCCACCCCCTTGGGCAGACCGGTGGAGCCCGAGGTAAACATCAGGTAGGCGACGGCGCGACCGGCGGCCGGCTGGTTGAGCCGATCAATGCTCACTAGATCCCCCGCCAGCAGGGTGCGCCCCTCAAACAGGCTGGCCAGCTTGTGGCGGTACTCCGCCTGGGTGATCAGGGTCTTGACCTCCCCCAGCCGCAGAATATGGCCCTGGCGCTCCAGCGGCTGCTCGGGGTCGAGCGGCACGTAGACAGCGCCGGCCAGCAGCACCGCCAACTGGACGAAGATGGCCTGGGGGGTGCGGGCCAGCATGACCCCCACCTTGTCGCCGGGGGCGACGCCTTCGGCCTGCAGGGCGGCCGCCATCTGTTCGGATCTGGCCAGCAGCGCCTCGTAGCTGAAGCGGACCTCTCCCTGCTCCAGCGCAATCTTGTCCGGGGTCTGGGCAGCAAAGTGGCAGAGCGCCTCCAGCACCGGCCGCACCTGGAGAGCTTCATGGACGGGGCCGGCGATCAGGGCGCTGGCTCGCTGCTCGGCCAGCCAGTCGGCCTTGAGGGTCCCCAGGGTCTGGGCGGGCTCGGCCAGCCAGCGTCCCAGCAGGGCAAACAGGGTATCGGCGATGGCCGCCAGCTCCCCCTGCTGGTAGCAGCCGGGGTTGGCGTCCAGATCCAGTCTGGGCTGGCCATCGACGCCGACCTGCACCTCTATGGTGAGATCCTCCACCGGGCCGGCGCTGATGTTGAGAATATGGGCAGATAACGGCCCGAAAAGGCGAGCGTGATCGAACGGCATGATGTTGACCAGCGGGCCGAACAGGCGCTTGTCACCCCCCACCAGGCCAAGATCGCGGCGCAGCAGCTCGTAGCGGTAGTGCTGGTGTTTACGCACCCCGCGTTTGGCCTTGACCACGGCGCCGGCAGCCCCGGCCAGATCCAACGCGTCATCAAGCTCCAGAGCCAGGGGAGTGATGTTCATCTGCATGCAGGGCACGGTCAGGGACGCCGAGCCGATGCGGTTCATCATCATCAGGCCGAGCAGGGTCTTATCCTGGCCGCTCGAAAGCGACAGTTGGGCAGAGAGGCCGGCCAGCAGCAGATCGGGCCAGCCCAGCTTGTGCTCGTCGGCAAAGCCGGTCAGGGATTGCCACAGCGCCGCCGGCAGCGGGCGGCTCTCGCGGAGAAATTCGGCCGCGATGGGCGCGCGGGTCTCGCCAAAGGACTTCACCTCGGGCCAGCCTTGCAGCTGCTCCTGCCAGAAGCCGCGGGCGGCGGCGTTCTTGCCGCTCTGCTCGCGGCTCGCCTCTTCCGCCAGCACCTCCGCCAAAGAACCGAAGGGCGACGGGGAGTTCATCTCACCGGCCAGCCCCTCTGCATACAGCTCGGCGATGCGCTGGAACAGCAAGGTGGTGCCAAAGCCATCCAGCGCAATATGGTGCACGCAGCTGTAGAGATAATCGCGGCCGGGGCCGCGCAACAGGGCGAAGCGGCAGGGCGCCTCTTGGGTCAACTCGAACGGGCGGCGCAGATCGGCCCAGGCCCAGGCGCGGGCCAGCGTCTCGTCATCGCGCGCGAGAGAGACCTCTTCATAGGCCAGGGGCCGCTCATGCGAGACGAAGCAGACCGTCTCCTTATCGTCTTCGAAGTGGCCCTTGAGCGCCTCGCACTCCCCCACCGCCTTGGCAAGGGCTGCGACCAGCACGGTCGCCTCGACCTTGCCGTCGAAGGCGATGCACTCGGCGGTGTTGAACATCGCCTTGTCGTCGTTCAGCAGATGTCCGGACCAGAGCCCCTGCTGGGGGATGGTCAAGGGGAAGCGGTTCATGGGGTCACCTCCAGGGCCTGGGCTGCCAGCCTGGCCTCGATGAGGCGCCACCAGCCGTTGAGGGTCGGCAGCTTGGCGAGATCCACGAAGCCGAGCTCCACTCCGGCGGCGCGCCACTCGGTAAGCAGGGCCATGATCCGCACCGAATCCAGACCGTAGTCGATGAGGTTCTCGTCGGGGTCAAACTCATCTTCGTCCTCGTCGATGTGACTCAGCAGCCGCGCCTTGAGCCCCTCATACGTCAGCAACGGATTGGCGGACAACGGATTGCTCTGGGCGGCAGAAACGGAAGCCGGGGCAAGGACCAACACCTCCTCGCAGCGGATCACCTTGCCGCAGCGGGTCGCCACGTAGTCGAGCGCCATCTGGTGGTCGGCCAGGGAGAAATCCGCCACCCCGTCCGCCAGGAAGAAGGGCTGGATGTCGCGCATGAAGGCGTCGCAGGCGGTCATCATGCAGCCGATATGGCCGTAGATGCCGCCGATGATCAGCTGATCCCGCCCCAGCGCTTTGAGCATCTGCTCGAGCTCGGAGCGCTGGAAGGCGCTGTAGCGCCACTTGACCAGCACGGTGTCGTCCCGCTCTGGGCAGAGTGCTGCGACCACCTGCTGCTGCTCTGGCCGTTTGTTGAGCCCCGGGCCCCACATGTCATTGAGCAGGGCGCGATCTTCAGGGGATTGATCCTTGGGCTGGGCGGTGTAGAAGACCGGGATGCCGAGGGCCTTGCACTGCTTGCGCACGGCGGCCAGGCGCTGGGTGAGTTCCGCGATCAGCGGGCTGTTCTCGCCATAGAAGGCGGTGAAGTACTCCTGCATGTCGTGGATCAGCAGGGCGGCGCGTTTGGAGTCCAGGGACCAGTCGACCTTGTTGGCCTTCCACTGGCTGGGCATGGCGTAATTGTTCAGGGTTGGGATAGCCATAACGTCATGATTCCTTTTTAGTTTTATGCTGTAGAGGCTGGTTGGCGGCGATGGCGTGCGCAATGCGCGCCCGCAGCCCCTGCTTGTCAATCTTGCCCACCGCCGTCATGGGCAGGGCGTCCAGGGTTTCGAAACGGTCGGGCAGCTTGAAGTCCGCCACCCCGCGCTCACGCAGAAACTTGCGCAAGGCCAGCGGCTTCAAGGCGGGATCCGTGCTGACGATGAAGGCGCAGCTCTTCTCCCCCATGGCGCTGTCGGGCATGGAGACCAGGGCCGCATGGGTGATGGCCGGGTGGTGCAGCAGCTGGTTTTCCACCTCTTCCGCCGCGATCTTCTCGCCGCCCCGGTTGATCTGATCCTTCTGCCGCCCGACCACGGTGAGGTAACCATCGGCATCCTGTACCACCAGATCGCCGGAGCAGTAGAAACCCTCGGCATCGAACACCCGGGCGTTGTGGGCCGGACTCTGGTAGTAACCGCGGAAGGTGTAGGGACCGCGGGTGTGCAGGGCGCCAGGCTCGCCGGGGGCAACCGGGTTGCCCGCCTCATCGAGGATGCGCACCTCGTCGTCCGGGCTCATAGGGCGGCCCTGGGTGTGAATGACCTTCTCGTCGGGGTCGTCCAGCCGGGTGTAGTTCACCAGCCCCTCCGCCATGCCGAACACCTGCTGCAGCCGGCAGCCGAGCAGCGGCCCTATCTTGCTGGCCACCGCCTCCCCCAGCTTGGCGCCGCCCACTTGCAGCAAGTCGAGGCTCTCGAGCTGAGTGCGCGCAGTGGGGTCCGCTTCCGCGGCCTGCAGCCAGAGCGAGACCGCCGGCGGCACCAGCGAGGTGAGGTTGACCCTGTGGCGGGCAATCAGCGGGAAACAGCTGATGGGGCTGGGGTCGGGCGCGAGCACCACGGTGCCGCCCGCCTCGAACACCCCCAGAGCGCCAGGGGAGCTCAGAGGGAAGTTGTGGGGCGCCGGCAGGGCGCACAGATAGCGGGTATGGGGCCCCAATTCACAGATTTCATTGCTGCGGCGCACGCTGTACAGGTAATCGTCGTGGGTGCGGGGGATGAGCTTGGGGGTGCCGGTGCTGCCGCCGGAGAGCTGGAAGAAAGCCACCTCGTCCGCCGGGGTCGGGCCAGATTTCACCGGCTCACTCTCAGCCCCCTTCGCCAACCAGCGGGTCAGCCCCAGCTCCCCCTCATCGCCATCCAGCAGCACCAGCTCGGCGCCGATGGTTGTCAGCAGCTCGCTCTCGCGACCCTTGCTCGCAAACAGCGGATGGGCCAGCGAGCCGACAAAGAGGCGCGGTGTGATCTGCTCGGCATAAGAGAGGAGCTCCAGCCGGTTGTGACTAAAGAGCGCGTTGACCGGCGCGATACCGGCTTTCAGCAGGGCGAAGAACACCAGATAGAACTCGGCCACGTTGGAGAGCTGCACCAGCGCGGTGTCCCCCACCCCCAGGCCATGGTGGGCCAGATTCGCGGCCAGCCGGCTCGAGGCGGCGTCCAGCTCGCCATAGCTGAAGCGGCGCTCGCCGCAGAGGATGGCCTCGGCATCGGGGGCCAGCTCGCACTGACGCGCCAGCATGGCGGTCAGCGGCTCGCCGCGCCAATAGCCCTTGGCGCGGTAACGCTCCGCCAATGCGTCGGGCCAGCGGGTATAGGGCAGGAAGCTCATTGCGCCACCTCCAAATCCAGGCCCAGGGCTTTGAGCATGGTCCCCAGCTTGGTGCCGGTCTCGGCCCACTCCATGGCGGGATCCGAGCCCGCAACGATACCGGCGCCGGCAAACAGCTCCACCTGATGGCCGTCGAGCACCCCGCAGCGGATCACCACGGCCCACTCGCCGTTGCCCTGGCTGTCGCACCAGCCGACGATGCCGCTGAAGAGGGCTCGCCGGAAGGGCTCCTGCTCGCGAATAAACTGGCGGGCCAGATCGGTGGGATAGCCGCACAGGGCCGGGGTGGGATGAAGCTGGCAGGCCAAGGAGAGCACCGATGCCTCGCCGCCATTGAGCCGCCCGGCGATGGGGGTGCCCAGATGCCAGAGGGTATCCGTGCTCATCAGCGAGGGGCTGGACGGGATCGCCAGCTCGCGGCAGTGGGGGGTCAACACCCGGCGGATCTCGTCGATCACCAACTTGTGTTCATGCTGATCCTTGCGAGAGGCCAGCAGATCCCGGGCGACCATTTCGTCTTGCGCCGGCTCGCTCGCCCGTCTGGCGGAGCCCGCCAGCGGGTGGGTGAACACCTCTCCCCCGCTGACCCGCAGCAGCAGCTCCGGACTGGCGCCAAGCAGGCGGCGGCCCTGGCCGAGCGGCAGGGAGAAGTGGAAGGCGTGGGGATTCTGGGCCATCAGACGGGTCATCACCCGCTTCGGATCGGCGGGTTGATGCAGGGTGAGTGTCAGCTTGCGCGACAACACCACCTTGGATAGCCGGCCTTGTGCAAACGCATCCAGCGCCGCGCTGACCGAGGCCTGGAATTCGCTGGCCGGCGGGGTGCTCTGCACCGAGATGACCCGGTTGGCCTCGACGGTCTGCTCCACTTCTGTCGCCGGTGTCGGCTCTATCGGGGCTAGTTTCTCGCCCCACTTATAGCGGCCGGGCACATAGAGGCAGGAGGCCTCCGCCGGATCGAACGCGAAGGCACCGATAAGCAGGGGGTTGGCCTGGCCGGCGACCCTGGCGGCATCGAGGGCCAGAGTTATCTGCTGTGCCAGCAGGGGCCAATCGCAGGCGGGGGTGGTGATAGGCTGGCCCAGGTCAGTGGCACTGAGAGTGCCCTGACCCGAGGTAAACAAGAAATCAGGCGACATCTTCGCCTCGGCAGGTGCGCCATTGTCCATTACACGAGTATTCACGTTACTCCCTCAAAGAAGATTCAAAATGATAATGATTATCAGTTTGACTTTGTGCGGCGGTAAAATACTCGCTTTGAAATCACGGGGTCAATGGGATTCTGAGGTGATAAAACAGGAGCCTGTCTGTGGGTATTGCGGGGACGGCGCCATGGCGGGCCTGTTGGCACAGGGGATGACAACGCTACTCGAATGAAAACGGATTGCCATCCCCATATGGGGAATGCGACAGAAACGGGACGAGGGGCCCCCACTGGCGGCCGACCCGCTTTGCCCCTAAGATGGCGCCATCTGTTGTTGCCACCCATTTGATGGAACCTTCCCATGTTGAAACACCTGCTTCTGCTCCCCTTCGCCCTGCTGCTGGCAGCCTGCTCCCTCACCCAGTACAGCGTCAGCGAGGGGGAGATCAACCAGTACCTCAAGGAGCGAGTCGCCTTCGAGAAGCAGCTGGGGATCCCCGGCATCATGTCGAGCAAGATCCGCCTCGATGACATGCAGAGCCGTATCGGTCGCAGCCAGGCCGACAAGGTCGAATTGGACGCCGCCGGCGATCTGCAGGTGGCGAGCCCCCTTGGCAGCCAGCAGATGAAGATCCGCCTCTCCCTGCGGGCACGCCCGGACTATGTGGCCGAGCAGGGCGCCATCTACCTGCGCGATCTGGAGCTGCTCTCGGTCAAGACAGAGCCGGCCGACGTGGGGGCCGCCCTCACCCCGCTGCTGCCCACCTTCAACCAGTCCCTCTCCCTGTTCCTCTCCCAGACCCCGGTCTATCGGCTCGATGGCAGCCGCCAGAGCGAGGCGCGGCTCAAGGACAAGGTCGAGGCCCTCAAGGTGGAGCCGGGTCGATTGGTGATCCCTTTCAAGCTGATGTAATGCTTATCGCCGCGCTTCTCTCCACAACACTCGGCAGCGCGGCTTTTCACTTCTCAAGCCCGTCCTTTTGCCCCATAATGCACACCATTCTCATTTAGATTCATGAGAAGCGTCATAATAAAATCAAATATATGGGTGAAAAGGACATGAGAAAAACCGTACTGGTGCAGGCGATCGCCTGTGCGTTGCTCAGCAGTGCCGCGCACGCTGCCGTCAAGGTGGAAGACAAGACCTTCAACACCGCCGCCAACATGCTGGCCTACACCGAATTCGAGCTCTCCGGCGAGCCGCTGGCCGAGGCCCTCGGCCTGGATCTGGATGTGCTGGACGCCAACCGCGCCGATGAGCCCACCCCGTTCGACTTCGCCGCCGGCATCGAATCCTATGAATACTCCGAAGAGGCCATGTACGCCCTCAATTACCAGTCCGGCATGGGCCCGCACCTGGTGAACGGGCCGCAGAACCTGGCCCGTGGTGGCACCCTGGCCGACCTGGGCAAGCGGGTGCTAGCCATGGCCGAGGCCGTTGGCTTCCCGGCCGATGAAATCCCCCAGGGCATGTATCCCCTCTCCCTGCCCTACGCCTCCGCCAACCCGGAGTTCGCGCAAGCCGTGAACACCACCCCGGTCAATGGCGACCAGATCACCATCAAGCCCGCCAAGGGCAACGAGAAGAGAGTCAAGACCCAGGTGCCGGCCTACTTCCGCGACTACGCCACCCTGCGCTGGAGCGGCAGTGACAACCTGCTGGTGCCGGCGGCCGTGGGCGGCATCCTGCTCAAGGAGGTGATGTGGTCCCAGGACTTCCTCGGCGGCATGCACGTGGCCGAGAGCGATGAAGAGGTGGAAGCGGCTTCCGCCACCATGGATCAGGACGGCAAGCACAAGCTGGGGGTCTCCGCCGCCGACGGCTTCAACGGCATGATGCTGACCGAGCAGTCCATCGACAAGCTGGCCATCCTGCAGGGCCAGCTCGGCTTCGACGGCAAGACCCTGGGCGCCAAGATCACCCCGCAGTACGATCCGGCCAAGGGTGTTGTCTACTTCCCCCATCAGGTGAAGGTCACCGAGACAGCCAAGAACGATGCGGGCGCCATCGGCAAGCTGGAGGTGGTGG
Organism: Aeromonas sanarellii; assembly: GCF_000820085.1. GTDB lineage: Bacteria > Pseudomonadota > Gammaproteobacteria > Enterobacterales > Aeromonadaceae > Aeromonas > Aeromonas sanarellii. The sequence goes on along the minus strand of NZ_CDBN01000021.1, from coordinate 154,768 downwards.
ACGGCTCCGCCCAGCTGCGCGACGCCTGGATGCTGCTGTGGCCCCTCTCCGAGTTCTATGCCTTCAGCGATCAGCGCACGGCAAACACCAATCAGAACCCGACCTTCCACGCCGTGTTCGACGGTGCCCCGTTCGCCGCCGCCCCGGCTGCCAACCAGACCAATGATCTGGGCAAGGCGGTGGCGGGCAGCGATGCCTTCTCCCTGGCGCTGAACCTCTCCAACCTCACCTTCAAGAACCTCGATGCCCTGCACTTCAATGCCAAGGCCGGCACCCTGGTCGACAGCTGGCAGGCAGGCAAGCAGAGCCAGCACGTCACCACCTTCGACGCCGCCTACGCCCTGGTCGCCCTGCAGATCTTCCAGCGCGCCCAGGATGCCCTGCCGGTCGGCTACGCCGCCGGTGACAACGGCGAGCTGAACCTCAAGACCCAGCAGGGTCAGCAGGCGCTCGCGCTGGTGCGCAAGCAGGCCGATTTCATCCTGGCCAACCTCAAGGGCAAGAACGGCCTGGTACACGACGGTCTGACCCTGGGTGGCCAGCTTGACGCGGGCCAGTCCATCGAGACGCAGTTTGCCGCCATCCGCGGCCTGACCGCCGCCTTCCTGGCCACCTCGAATGCCAAGTACCGCACCGCGGCCCGCGATCTCTTCATCGCCACCGACAAGGCCTACTTCAATGCCAAGGCCGGTACCTGGCTCGCAGGTACGCAGGGCGAATACACCCCCTGGACCCAGGCCGCCATCTCCGGCGCCCTGCGCTCCGCCATGCTGAACCTGCGCAACGAAGGCGGCGAGAAGGCGCCCGAGCTGGAGCTCGCCAAGCTGACCCAGCAATATGTCAGCTGGTTCCGCGGCACCAATAACGGCGGCATGCAGATGGCCGAATGGGTCGGCGACTCCGGCGAGAACGTCATCGACGGCGCAGGCCATGACACCGACGAAGACGGCGTCCCCCAGGTGACCGCCGCCGGTGGCAAGCACGGCACCGCCATGGTGATGGCAGGCAAGGCCCTGATCAGCGAAAAATAATCAGCCGCCGGCTGAACAAGCAAAGGGAGCCATAGCGGCTCCCTTTTTACTTGTGGCGTCTGGCAATGGCGTCAGCCCAGTTTGGCCAGCATCTCCTTGGTCACCAGCACTATGCCCTGCTCGGAGCGGTAGAAGCGGCGGACATCCTCGTCCGCATTCTCCCCCACCACCAGGCCGTCGGGCAGCTTGCAGCCCTTGTCCACCACCACCCGGCGCAACCGGCAGCCGGCCCCGATCTCGACACCGGGGAAGATCACCGCCTGATCCAGGGTGCAGAAGGAGTGCACCCGCACATTGCTGAAGAGCACCGAGTTGAGCACGAAGGAGCCGCTGACGATGGAGCCCCCCGCAAACATGGAGTTGATGGTCATGCCGTGCTGGCCGTTTCTGTCCTGCACGAACTTGGCGGGCGGCGACATGTTCTGGCTGGTCCAGATGGGCCAGTTTTCGTCATAGATGTCGAGCTCGGGCACCACGGAGGCGAGATCCATGTTCGCCTCCCAGAAGGAGTCCAGGGTGCCCACGTCGCGCCAGTAGGGTTTTTGTCCCTCCCTGGCCCCGACGCAGGACATGGTGAACGGGTGGGCAAACGCCTTGCCCTCCCCCACGATGCGCGGGATCACGTCCATGCCGAAGTCGTGTTTGGACTCCTGGTTGTGGATGTCCTCCTCCAGCAGCTGATAGAGGTACTCCGCATCGAAGATGTAGATCCCCATGGAGGCCAGGGAGACCTGGTCATTCCCCGGCATGGCAGGCGGGTTGGCGGGTTTCTCCACGAAGGCACGGATCTTGCGCTGCTCGTCGATGTCCATCACCCCGAAGGCGGACGCCTCCGCGCGCGGCACCTCGATGCAGGCCACCGTCACCTTGGCGCCGAGGCGCACGTGATCGAGCAGCATGGCGGCATAGTCCATCTTGTAGATATGGTCACCCGCCAGCACCACTATGTATTTGGGGCCGTAGTCGCGGATGATGTCCACGTTCTGGTAGATGGCGTCCGCGGTGCCGCGATACCAGTGCACCTCGTCCACCCGTTGCTGGGCGGGCAGCAGATCGATGAACTCGTTCATCTGGTAGCGCAGGAAGGACCACCCCGATTGCAGGTGGCGCAGCAGGCTGTGGGACTTGTACTGGGTCACCACACCCACCCGGCGGATGCCGGAGTTGATGCAGTTGGAGAGCACGAAGTCGATGATGCGGAATTTACCGCCAAAATGGACGGCGGGCTTGGCGCGGTTGTCGGTCAACTGCTTCAGGCGGCTGCCCCGTCCCCCTGCGAGCACCAAGGCCATACTCTGATTCAATAGTTGCCGTGCTTTGGCTGTGTCTACGGGTTCTAGCAACATATCTACCTCTGCTCTGTTGGGGCTGTTTTCAACCCATCTTCGCCTTTTTTACAGACTGTGAAAGTGTTTTCACTCACATTTAGTTGCATTCCGCCGGTGCTTTATCATGGAGTTGCGTGAGTACTCATGTATTGCGCCTGCGACTTGGTTAGAATTTCTACATCACGAACATCATCAAGGATGGAACGATGTTGAACAAAGATGAGGGGAACCTGCTGCTGGTCAGCGCGCTGGTCTGCATTCCCATGCTGCTGCTGCAGGGGATCCTGCTCGCTCCCCCCGCCTCGCCGCTCACCCTGCTGCTGGTCATGACGACCACCCTGACGGGCTTTGCCCTGCTGCTCTTTCTCACCCACAGCGTGCGTCGGGGGGAACGGGCGAGGCAGGAGCAGCGCTGGCTGCAGGCGCTGCAGCAGCGGGATCCCGCCATGCTGGACAGCGTAGAGGCACAGACGGCACTGCGCCAGTTGCTCGCCTCCTTCAATGAGGCCGAACTCGACGCCCATCGCCAGATCACCGAGCTGCACAACCAGGCGACCCGGGACGAGATGACGGGCCTGCACAACCGCCATGCCTTCAGGCGCGATCTGACCGAGCTGTTGCAGCAGGAGAACACCCAGACCGCCATCCTGATACTGATCCGCGCCACCGAGCTTGGCAAGCTCAACGCCCAGCGCGGTTTCCAGTCCGGCGATGCCTACATCCGGGACATCGCCGCCCTCATCAGCCACACGGTGAGCCGCTTCCCCGGCCACCAGGTCTATCGCATCTCGGGCGCCGACTTTGCGGTCCTGATGCCGCCCCTGGCCCAGATCCCCCCGCACCTGCTGGGGCGGGATCTGAAACTCGCCTTCGATCGCTATCAGCACGACCATGAGCTGGAGAGCGCCGCCTACTCGGGCATGACCCGGCTCAGCAGCGAGCAGAAGATAGAGGCCATCCTGGCCAGGGCGGATCTGGCGCTGGCGCGGGCCCAGACGGAGGCAGTCAACGGCTGGGCCATCCAGCAGAGCGACGAGGTGGTCGAAATTCAGGGGCAACGCCACTGGACCCAGGTATTGACCGAGCTGCTGGAGCAGGAGAGCGTCAGCTTCACCAGCCAGTCCATCCAGCCCCTGCATCGCGGCATGCTGGCCTATCACGAGATCTACCCCCGTTTTTGCGGCAGCGACGGCACCGTGCTGCCAAGCGACACCCTGCTCGCCATGGCGCAGCGGCTGGACATGGTGCTGCGCCTGGCCCAGATGGTGATCCGTCACGTCATCCGCCAGTACAGGGCGTTCGGCAACCACAGCAGCCGCTGGGGCCTCAACCTGCCGGGTAGCCTGCTGCAAAACAGCGCCTTCCTGATCTGGCTCGACCATCAGTTGCAAAAGGATCCCGACATCGGGGCCAACCTGGTGTTCGAGCTCGACGAGGAGCATCTGGAGCGCAATCTGACGGGGGCCAAGCGGCTGTTCGAACTGCTCAGGCGCCACGGCAGCCGCTCTGCCATCTGCAACTTCGGCAAGGGGATCGGCTCCTTCAGCCTGTTTCGCGAGCTCAAGCCCGACTACATCAAGCTGGATCCCGGCCTCATTACCGAGCTGGAGCAGGATCTCACCAACCAGCAGTTCGTGCGGATGATAGTCGACGTCTCCCATCGCATGGGTTGCCTGGTGATTGCGGAGGGGGTGGAGCAGATAGGACAGAAGCAGATGCTGCAGAGCATGTACGTGGACGGCCTGCAGGGCTATCTGATCGCCCGACCCCAGGAGCTGGGGCCGGAGATGGGTCAGCAGGGGATCTTCACGGAGAGCGTTTCAGCTTCAACAGGGTCAGAATGATGTCGTTGAGCTGGCGATAGCGCTCCAGCTCCTTCTGGTCGTAACGGGTCGCCAGCATGGTCGGGTTGTGGCGATGCTTGAGGTAACGGTTGATCTGCAGACGGTTGAACCCGGCCACCTTGTAGACTTGGCCGAGCAGGGCATTGAGCTCCTCGTCATCCAGCCCGACCTTGGCCAGATAGTCCTCCTGGGACGGGCTCTCCAGCCGGCAACTCTGCTTGTCGAGATGGCCGCGCTCCTGCAGGTAGGCGAGCCACTGCTCCACATAAAGCGGCTTGCAGCCCCCCAGCAGGTTGAAGTAACCCACCGCATCGCAGCGACAGCCGGTCAGCAGCACCAGGGCCAGCTCGTCGTTGTCGCACTGGAAGCTCACCGGGCCGCTCTGGCCCCAGTCCAGCGCCTGCACCCGGATCTGCGCCTGCGCCCCCGCTCGTGTGGTCACGTCAAAGACAAACATGTCATCTCCCGATCGGCAAAGGGATCATGATGACCCATCGGGGGAGCGGGTGCAAAGCCAAAACGCCTTTTCAGCCGGGTTCAGGGCCCAGCATAAAAAAACCGGTCCCTCGCGGGAACCGGTTTCTGGGGATGGACAGGGCTGTCGCCGGGGCGGACTCAGGCGTCCAGCTCGACCAGCGCCTTGGCCAGCTCGATGGGCTCGAGCTCCTGGCCTTCCAGATCGGCGTTCCAGTTCGGGCCGACCAGCACGTCGTCCTCGTCCAGATCGTTGATCCAGATGTCGAGAAACTCTTCCAGCTCGATCACCTCGGGCTCGTAATCCGCCCACTCGTCCACGCAGTGCAGACGGGCATCGGCCTCCGCGGACCAGAGCGGCATGACGTCGGCGTCCTCGAACTCGGCGGAGCGGCACACCACCCAGTCTTCACCGTAGCGCAGACCCCACACCTGACCCGACTCGCGGACTTCTTCGATGAACAGCTGGAAATTGGCGTCAAGATTGTCAGTTAGTTTGCTCATGGGGTCTCTCTCTTGCAAAGCAATGGCAGGCAGTCGGCCAGGGCTGGCCGAGAATGGGGCTGATGGTGTCCCAAAAGCCCCCCAGACTCAAGCCTTATCCCCAAAAAGACAGGGATAAACGCCGTCAGATGCGATATTGCGCCACCAGGGCGCTCAATTCGTCGCAGGCGAGCGCCAGTTGCCCGGACGCCTGCTCGGTCAGGCGGTTCTGGGCCAGGGCATCCGCCGCCAGCTGGGTGATGGCCACCAGCCGCTGGTTGATCTCCTCCGCCGCCCGGCTCTGCTCGGCCGCCGCCGTGGCGATCTGTCCATTCATGGCGGTGATGGTGTGCACGGATCCATCGATGGCATGGATGGCGGCGTCCGCATCACCGGCCCGGTCGGCGGTCGAGCGGGAGAGCTGCTGCAACTGGGTGATCCCGCCGACCACCTTGCCCGCCCCCTCCTGCAGCCGCTGTATCATCTGCCGGATCTCGTCGGTGGAGCTGTGGGTGCGGGTCGCCAGGGTGCGCACCTCGTCGGCGACCACGGCAAAGCCGCGCCCCTGTTCGCCGGCCCGGGCGGCCTCGATGGCGGCGTTGAGGGCCAGCAGGTTGGTCTGCTCCGCCACCCCGCGGATCACGTCGAGCACGGAGCCAATCTGCTGGGTCTCCTGCTCCAGCCGGCTCACCGCCTGCACCGTCTCCACCATCTCGTCCGCCAGCTGGCGGATGGTCTCCCGGGTCTGGGCCACCACCTGGCGGCCATGCTGGGCCAGATTGAGCGCGGAGTCCGCCGCCTCGGCGGCCTGGGCCGCGTGCTGGCCCACCTCGCGACTGCTCACCGTCATCTGTTCCATGGCGCTGGCCACCCTCAGGGTATCCTGCTCCTGGCCGGTGACGATGGCGCCGGTGCGATCGACGATCCGCTCCAGTTGATGGGCCTGCTCCCGGTTCTGGCTCGCGATCTGCTGGCTGCGTGCCACCAGTTGCGCCATCTGGCCGGCGAAGAGGTTGAAGTTGACGCTGAGCTGGCTCAGCTCGTCCCGCCCCGACTCAGGCAGACGAAACCTCAGGTCCCCCTCCCCCCTGGCGATGTTGCCAAGGGCCGAGACCGACTGGGAGAGCGGCACGACGATGCTGCGCACGATGAGGCCGACCACGGCAAACAGCAGAACGGCCAGCACCAGCCCTATGCCGAGCAGGGTGCGCAGCACCTCCTGGTACTGGGCCTCGACGTCGTCCACATAGACGCCGGTGCCGATGATCCAGTCCCAGGGGGCGAAGCGCTTGATGTAGGAGATCTTGCGCACCGGCTCGTCCACCCCGGGCTTGGGCCAGTAGTAGGCGACCTCCCCCGCCCCCTGCGCCCTCGCCAGATCGGCGAAGGCGACGAACAGCCTGAGCCCCTGCTTGTCCTCCACCCCGGAGAGATCCTTGCCGTCCAGCTCGGGCTTCATGGGGTGCATCACCATGGTGGGGTGGCTGTCGTTGATCCAGAAGTAGTCCTCCTCGCCATAGCGCAGCCCCCTGAGCAGCGCCAGCGCCTCGGCCTTGGCGCTCGCCTCGTCCAGCTCCCCCTTGCGCACTCTGGCCTCCAGTCCCGCCACCAGGCTGTAGGCGGTCTCGACCTGGGCCCGGGTCTGGCGGCTCTTCTCCCCCATCAGCCCCTGGTGATAGGCCTGCAGGGAGAAGAACAGCAGCAGTCCCAGCAGCGCCAGCACCATCAGGGTCACCAGCGACAGGCGCCGCCCGATACTCCATTGTCTCAACATACCCTCACCCCGCATCCGCTACATGTCGTTAACACAAGGTATGTCGCCGGGGCGCGGACTGTCCACGATGCAGGCAAAAGCGATGCCAAAAACATGATCCAGCCCAAAAATAAGAAAGGGTGCCTGATGGCACCCTCTTGGCTTCATGACCGGCCGACGCCATCAGCGCTCCCAGTACACCTCTTCCAGGCTGTCTTCCTTCTCGGGCAGGCCCCGGGAGAGGCGCGGGCTGCTCTGGGCCAGCACCTCGTAGCTGACCCGGTTGGCGTACTTGCACACCTGAGCCAGAGAGGAGTAGGTGAGGAACTCGGAGAGGTGCTTGGCGGAGTTCGGCACGTTCATGCGGTGGTAGGCGTTGGCCACCATGTCGTGCAGCACCGCGGAGAGCGCCCCGTCACCGGCGCCGTTGGTGTTCTTGATCTTCTCCGGGCCGCCCATGTAGGGGGAGATATGGGAGTAGATCCGCGCCGGCTTGCGGCACTTGTCCCGGGCCATGGGGCGGCTGAACTCGTACATGTTGAACTCGGGGATGACGCCGGGCAGCAGGGTGTGGGTGGTCTCGCGCTTGTAGTCCTCGTCGGTGTAGCTCGCCATGTAGAGGCCGATGGGGCCGGCGGTGCAGAGCACCATGTCCGCCCAGTCCAGCGCCTTGTCGGCCGCGCCGAGCGGATCCTTGATCCCGGTCAGGGCCTCCGCCTCGTCCTCGTTCATGGCGAGCACGGTCACGTTCTCGCTGATGAAGTCGCGCCACCACTGGGGATTCTCGTCGATGACGAAGCGGGTGCCCAGGGTCAGCACCACGGGCACGCCGGCCTCGCGGGCATAGCGCACGGCGGCCATGGCGGCCTCCTTCATGGGGGTGCCGTCGGCGCCGCGCACCAGGTAGGCGGTGATCACCAGGGCCGAGGCCTCCTTGATGATGGACTCGGGGATGTGGTCCACGTCCAGGTGGTCCATCTTGCCGGCGTTGATGCCAAAGCTGCGCTCCCCCCCTTCGGTGATGAAGGTGAAGCAGCGACCGACCGGGCCGTCCACCGGCTGCAGGTAGTCCAGGTTGACCCGGGACGAGGTGTTGCACAGATAGCGGTAGGCGTAGCTGCCGATGCGGATGTCCTGGCTCATGACCCCGAGCAGGATGGAGTGGGAATCCGCCAGCACGGAGTAGTTGTGCATGGTGTTGCCTATGGTGCCGCCGGCAAACTCGCTCACCACCATGTTGTTGGCCTTGAGCTCGTTGTAGACCTGTTCGGCCACCTCGTCGGAGATGAGCATGGAGTGACCCTTGCTCAGGCCGTACCGGTTCAGGAAGTCCTCGTCCACATGGGCTTCGATGTCCACCAGAGTCTGATCGATGCCCACCACATAGGCCTTGCCCAGTTCGGTGAGCTGGGAGCTCTGCGGGATCAGGGGATCCCGTCTGTCGACCGGGAAGTAGTGTTTGGACTTGCGCTGACCGGGAAATTTCATGGCGATGTTCTGTGCTCTGGGGAAAAGAGGGGCGGGATTTTAACACAATCCACCACGCCGAAAAGTCGCACGATTGAATTTTGAGGTCAGTATAGACAAGGGGTTGCGGGGCAAACGTTTGATCTTTCGCCCTCAAAAAAACCACCCCGTGACGGGGTGGTTTTGCGGGGTGACATTCAGCTTTGCGAGAGTCCCTGTACCAGGGCCAGCACCGAGAAGATCCCCAGCGACAGCCAGAAGAAGAGGGTGCCGAAGAGGCGCGGCTTGTTGGGGGCCCTGGGGATCTGGATGCCGATGGCGTGCAGGATGCGCCCCACCAGCAGCAAGACACCGCCGAGGTGCAGCCAGAAGACCCCGACGCCCGCCAGCTCGCACAGGGCCATCAGCAGCAGGGTGAGGGGCACGTACTCGGCGAAGTTGCCGTGGGCGCGGATGGCGGCGAGCATCTCGGGTGCCTCCCCTTCCCCTATCATCACCCTGAACTGGGCGCGGCGCTTGACCACCCAGAACGAGAGCAGCAGGAACAAGAGCCCGAGCAGGCCGGCGTAGATCAGCGTGATATGCATCATCAAGACACTCCTTTATCGTGAAACCCGGGCATCCGCCGTCCTGAACGCGGCCGGATGCAGACAATCATCACGCCAGCTCGCGGCAGATCAGCGACACCATCATGCGGATGTGGGCCTGATCGCTATTGAGGGCCGGGATGTATTCAAACTGCTCGCCACCGGCGTCCATGAAGATCTCCCGGTTCTGCACCTGGATCTCCTCCAGGGTCTCGAGGCAATCCGCCGAGAAGGCCGGGCAGATCACATCGAGCCGCTTGACGCCGCGGGCGGGCAATCCCGCCACCGTCAGGTCCGTGTAGGGCTTGAGCCACTCCTCCTTGCCGAAGCGGGACTGGAAGCTCGCGGTCCACTGCTCCGGGGCCAGCCCCAGAGCCTCCGCCAGCAGGGCGGCGGTGCGCCTGCACTGATGACCATAGGGATCCCCTTCCCGCTCGTAGCGTTCGGGAATGCCGTGGAAGGACATCAGCAGATGCTCCCCCTGGCCGTGCTGCTCCCAGTGGCGACGCACGCTCATGGCCAGGGCCTGGATGTACTCCGGGTGGGCGTGGTAATCGCGGATGAGCCGCACCACCGGCAGGTTGCGCTCCTGCTTCATCGCCCTGGCCCAGGCATCGAACACTGAGGCTGTGGTACTGACCGAATACTGGGGATAGAGCGGCAACAGGATCACCCGGTTGACCCCCTGGGCCTTGAGGGCCTGCCAGCCCTCGTCCAGGGAGGGGGAGCCATAGGTCATGGCCAGCGCCACCGGCACCTCGACCCCTTCCCGCTTGAGCTCCTGCTCCAGGGCCGCGCGCTGCTGCTGGCTTATCACCATCAGGGGCGAGCCCTGCTCTGTCCACACCTGCCGATAGAGTCTGGCCACCTTGGGGGAGCGCGTCGGCAATATGATGAAGTGGAGCAGGGGGCACCAGAGGTAGCGCGGCAGGTCGACGACCCGCTGATCGTGCAGAAACTGGCTGAGAAACGCCTTGACGGCGGCCGTGGTGGGCGCGGCTGGGGTACCCAGATTGACCAGCAAGATCCCGGTTTTCGTGGTCACGTTTGCTCCCTGTCTTTCTGTTGCGATGTCTGAATGCAAGAAAGGGCCCATGCCGGGCCCTTGTCTCAATGGCGCATTGCCGCTGGCCCCTTGGGGGCTATGGCAATGGCGGGCTTAGCCCAGGATGGTCGCCAGCTGCTTGCTGACCAGCTCCACCGGCTGGGTGCCGTCGATCTTGACGTAACGGGTGTTGCCCGCTTCCGCTTCCTTGCCGTAGAAGCCGATGAGCGGTGCGGTCTGCTGATGGTAGACATCCAGACGCTTGCGCACCGTGGTCTCTTCGTCGTCGGCACGGATCACCAGATCCTCGCCGGTCACGTCATCCTTGCCTTCCACCTTCGGCGGGTTGAACACCACGTGGTAGGTTCGGCCGGAGCCGGAGTGCACGCGGCGGCCGCTCATGCGCTTGACGATCTCTTCGTCAGGCACGTCGAACTCCAGCACGAAGTCCACCGCCACGCCGGCATCCTTCATGGCTTGCGCCTGGGGAATGGTGCGGGGGAAGCCGTCCAGCAGGAAGCCGTTGGCGCAATCCGGTTGCGCGATGCGTTCTTTGACCAGGCCGATGATGATGTCGTCGGAGACGAGCTGACCTGCGTCCATCACGGCCTTGGCCTTGAGGCCCAGCTCGGTGCCCGCCTTGATCGCCGCACGCAGCATGTCGCCGGTGGAGATCTGCGGAATACCGTGTTTTTCCATGATGAACTGAGCCTGGGTACCCTTGCCGGCGCCCGGAGCTCCCAACAGAACAATGCGCATACACGCTCCTAGTTGATTGGTTATTCAATTCTTGAGAAGGCAAAAAACTACACGTTTTCGCCCGTATTAACAAGCTCGCCCCGTGTGAGTGGCCAGATTATCACCACCATCCCGCCCCGTCTCTGCGACCAAAGACGCAGACGACAACACCGAAAAATGATTGAAAATGCAGCACTCACCCGAAGCGGGCAATAGCGATCCCTGGGCCGCCTCCTCCCGCACACAGGGGCGGCGTCGGCCACAAAAAAAAGCCCACTGCATGCAGTGGGCCTTGGGTCAGGGGATCACGCCTGCAGCAGCAGACGGTTGATGCGGGAGACGAAGCTCGCCGGGTCGTTCAGCCCGCCCTGCTCCGCCAGCTGGGCCTGTTCATGCAGGAGGGCGACCCACTCGCCAAACAGGCTGTCGTCTTCGATGGTGCCGAGCTTCTTCACCAGAGCGTGGTCGGGGTTGAGCTCCAGGATGTACTTCTGCTCCGGCACCGGCTGGCCGGCGGCGCGCATCAGCTTGATCATCTGGGTGCTCATGCCGTAGGCGTCGGTGACGATGCAGGACGGAGAGTCGGTCAGGCGGTGGGTGACGCGCACCTCTTTCACCGCATCCCCGAGGCTCTTCTTGACCCGCTCCACCAGGCCGGCGTTGGCTTTTTCAGCCTCCTCCTGCGCCTGTTTGGCGGCCTCGTCTTCCAGATCGCCGAGGTCCAGCTCGCCACGGGTGACGGAGACCAGCTGCTTGCCGTCGAACTCGGTGAGGTGGCTCATCAGCCACTCGTCGACGCGCTCCCACATCAGCAGCACTTCGACGCCCTTCTTGCGGAAGATCTCGAGGTGCGGGCTGTTCTTGGCCGCGGCATAGGAGTCGGCGGTGATGTAGTAGATCTTCTGCTGGCCTTCCTTCATGCGGCCAACGTAATCCTCGAGAGAGACGGTCTGGGCTTCGCCCTCGCCGGCGGTGCTGGCGAAGCGCAGCAGTTTGGCAATCTCTTCGCGGTTCGCGTAATCCTCGGCCGGGCCTTCTTTGAGCACATTGCCGAACTCGCTCCAGAACTTGGCGTACTTCTCGGCATCATCCTTGGCCAGCTTGGCCAGCATGGTGAGCACGCGCTTGGAGCAGGCCTTGCGCAGGGAAGCGGTCACCTTGTTGTCCTGCAGGATCTCGCGGCTGACGTTGAGCGGCAGATCGTTGGAGTCCAGCACCCCTTTCACGAAGCGCAGGTAGGTCGGCATGAACTGCTCGGCGTCGTCCATGATGAAGACGCGCTGCACGTAGAGCTTGAGGCCGTGCTTCTGCTCGCGGTTGTAGAGATCGAACGGCGCGCGGGCCGGGATGTAGAGCAGGCTGGTGTACTCCTGGGCCCCTTCCACCCGGTTGTGACCCCACAGCAGCGGATCCTCGAAGTCGTGGGCGACGTGCTTGTAGAACTCCTGGTACTCCTCGTCCTTGATGTCCTTCGGGTTGCGGGTCCAGAGCGCGGTGGCGCGGTTGACCTGCTCCCACTCCCCCGGGGTACCAACGATGGTTTCACCGTCCTCTTCCCTATCCGGGGTGCCCTCTTTATACATCTCCACCGGCACGCTGATGTGGTCGGAATACTTGGCGACCACGGAGCGCAGGCGCCAGTCGTCCAGGAACTCCTCCTCCTCGGCGCGCAGGTGCAGGATGACGTCGGTGCCGCGGCCTTCTTTGGTCACGTCGGCCACGGTGAAGGAGCCTTCCCCCTCGGATTCCCACTGCACGCCCTGACCCGGCTCGCTGCCGGCGGCGCGGGACACCACGGTCACCTTGTCAGCCACGATGAAGGCGGAGTAGAAGCCCACCCCGAACTGACCGATCAGCTGGGAGTCCTTGCCCTGATCACCGGAGAGGTGCTTGAAGAATTCGGCGGTGCCGGATTTCGCTATGGTGCCCAGGTGCTCGATCACCTGGTCACGGGTCATGCCGATGCCGTTGTCCGAAATGGTCAACGTCTTGTTCTCTTTGTCCACCACCAGTCGCACGCGCAGCTGGCCGTCGTTTTCGAACAAAGAGGCATCGGAAAGCGCCTTGAAGCGCAGCTTGTCCGCCGCATCGGAGGCGTTGGAGATCAGCTCGCGCAGGAATACTTCTTTGTTGGAGTAGAGGCTGTGAGCCATCAGGCTCAGCAATTGTTTGACTTCAGTCTGAAAGCCGTGGGTTTCGGCGTGAACACTTTGGGTCATCGACCAATCCTCAAAACGTCGGGTTGAACAGATTCCCAAGCTAGATGGGGTTGGCCTTTCAAATATCAAGGGGCTTGCGTGCAAACTTGAGAGCAAATTTGCACACCGGCCCCTTGTTTGGCCCACATGCAACCCCCTCCCGGCCTCCCCCTTCATAAGGGGGAGGTGCACTGTCGTTCCCTATCTGGCGAGGAGGGTCAGATTGGGATCGAGAGTGGAGCCAATAGCGGGGTCAGCCTTGCTCTCCCCTGCCAAGGGGAGGAGTGGGGTGAGATCCATTGCACCCTCCCCTGCCAAAGGGAGAGCCGGGGTGGGGTTCGTGGCGTCTTCAGCTCAGACGCTGGCGCCCCATCAGGGAGTGCGACAGCGTGGTGCCATCCACCAGCTCCAGCTCCCCGCCCACCGGCACCCCGTGGGCGATGCGGCTCACCTCGACCCCGGCGGCACGGGCCATGTCGGCGATATACCAGGCGGTGGCATCCCCTTCTATGGTGGGGTTGGTGGCGAGGATCAGCTCCTTGATGTGCTCATCCTTGAGGCGCCGCTCCAGGATCTCCAGCCCCAGCTCCTCCGGGCCTATGCCGTCGAGCGGCGACAGGTGCCCCATCAGCACGAAGTAGCGGCCTGAGAACTGGCCGGTCTGCTCGATGGCGGCCACGTCCGCCGGGCTCTCCACCACGCACAGCAGGCCGTTCTCCTCGCGCTTGGGGTTCGCGCAGATCTCGCAGCGATCGTTCTCGGTAAAGGTGCGGCAGTGGCTGCAGTGACCGATCTCGGTCAGCGCCCGATTGAGCAGGGAGGCGAGACGCAGGCCGCCGCTGCGCTCGCGCTCGAGCAGGGTGAACGCCATGCGCTGGGCCGATTTCGGGCCCACGCCCGGCAAGACCTGCAGCGCCTTCATCATCTCATCGAGCAGGGGACTGAATTTCATGGGGATATCCTTTAAAGCCGCGCCGAAGGAGTGATTCGGCCCGCTTGCCTGACGCGGCGCCGACTCCTCCATCCGAACCTATCTTGTTGGCGCAGGACTATACCCGAGCCGGCCCCGAGCGCCAATGATCGGTGCCCCACCGAGTGGCTACTCAAGGCAGCCTCCACTCTGGGCACAACGCCCGGTCCGGCGTGAAACGGCGCAGGCCACCTCACAGGTACGACACCCAATACAGAGACTGGGATCTGCAATCACGAAGCTGTTTATAGAGAGGGATCCTAAATGGTTCGTTACACCCGACCGCCCTCACCCACCTGGCAGGCGACAACGCGGTCTGCCCCCACAAGGCATTTATCAGACCAACACGGGCAGATGGCCCGTCATAAAATCACAAGTCTATGAAAATAAATGGGTAATCTGGATGGTAAAGGCGGTATTTGCCGTAGCTGACGAGCGTGACGAAGGGGCTGGCCCCCTGATCGGGGGAATCATTGGCACCATCAGAAAAACTCCTGGAGCATCTTATTATTTAGTTTTCATATCGAACCCACCAGCATCAAGTCAGACAAAACCAAACGATAATGCGCCGCATATTGGCTGATTTTTTGAGCCAGAGCTGGTTTTCAGCTCATGCCTCTTTAGTTTTTCACCTGCCTGGTTATTATGGCTCACTTGGCAACCAGAAACTGATCATGACCTTGCCGATAAAAATTATGATTAACTTTCAGAGTTAGCATGTACGTATAAGCGTGCGAATGTATGAATTAAGCCTAGAGAATAAAAATGAACGAAATGCAATTTAAAATTGATGGTGAAAAATTAAAGGACGGCGTTCCATTACATATCGCGATTGCAGCATTAGATCAGTTTCAAAAAATTGTCGATAAGTCATATCTAGGTGTAAGCGGGAATAAACGTCTCACCCAAAAAGAGCGAGATAAATTCTTCATCCGTACAACAGAAATTAAGCATGGTTCACTTCTCACCTACTTTGATATTGCACTACAAGGTGTCCAATTAGGATTGCCTTTTGTTTCTGTATATGGACCTCAAAATATATGGGATGCAACAAAGGATACCTTTAATTTCCTGAGAACTGTCTGCACTGCGGTACAAAATGGGAAACAACCAGTCTACGAATTCAGCAACAATGGGGATGCCAAAGTACATATAGGGGATGAGGTTCATCACTATCATGGCACTGTAATTCAAATTGGGAAGATGGCTCTTCCAAACTACCAAGAACTTGCAACATTACTGGGAAAAAATAAGTTAAATGAGATCTCTGCTGGTCCGATTAAAAATGAAGTGAAAGATATTTTTCTTGGAGCAGAAGATAGTGGTGCTTTTGATGTTCCAACAAAAATACAAAAAGATACTATTGAGTTACATTGTGAAGTTTTTGACTTTAATAAATACAAAAATGCAGGAAAACTAAATGTCAGCGTGGCGGGCCAAGAGATTCCTGTTGGTGAATATAGCTTCTCGATATTGGGAAACCAAGATAACGTTGATTATATTTACTCAATGCTAAA
Source organism: Aeromonas sanarellii (assembly GCF_000820085.1). Taxonomy (GTDB): domain Bacteria; phylum Pseudomonadota; class Gammaproteobacteria; order Enterobacterales; family Aeromonadaceae; genus Aeromonas; species Aeromonas sanarellii. The sequence continues at coordinate 139,333 of NZ_CDBN01000021.1, read as the reverse complement.
GCCTGTTGTGATACTAAATTGTTTAGTTGAGCTAGCCATAAGCCCATTTGGTGGTGAGGAAATTCATCTATTACACATCATTGGGATTGGAGCACAATCGTAATGAAAAAACACTGCAGGATGCAATAAGCGCAGTGCATTGCCCTCTTGCATTTTAATTAACGGTGCAATTCACTTCGTTCATTGCACCCTACTTCCTATCTCTTGATAAATAAAGACTCCATCGCAGCCTTCCCCCCTCTCTTTTACTGCTAAAGCCTCTCTTTATTAGTCAGCATTTTATCGTTTATTTTTCATCCAGCTTGATGTAATACGCTGGCAAAAATGGATAGCTAGCTAAAACAATCACTTGCCAAGGTCTGGTCGGGGTATTTCAATCAGCGGCCAATTAATAATTTCGTTACCCACCCCTTTTTGATTATTTATATCTGAGCATAAACCCGCTCACTCTGTGTCATTATTCACCGAATGGCAGATAAACAGACAGTGTTCCATGATTAGCCCCCTATTTATATCCAGTTGACCCCCTACCCCACCATTACCCCGGAAATCCCCTGAACGGTGCGCCGAGATCCTCGCGTGTTCGGGTCCCTGTGGTGACAGCTTTGTCATCCTCACACTGACAGACAACTTTATGAACTGTACTAACAAACCCGCCCTGTCCGGCGTCATGCTGGCGGCGATCGGCGTGGTCTATGGCGACATCGGCACCAGCCCGCTCTATACCCTGCGCGAGTGCCTCTCCGGCCAGTTCGGTTTCGGGGTGGAGCCCGCCTCCATCCTGGGCTTTCTTTCGCTTATCTTCTGGCTGCTGATCCTGGTGGTCTCGGTCAAGTATCTCTCCTTCGTGATGCGGGCGGACAACGCCGGCGAAGGGGGCATACTCACCCTGATGTCGCTCGCGACCCGCAATACCCCGGCCAAGTGGACACCGGTGCTGATCATCCTGGGGCTCGTCGGCGGCAGCTTCTTCTATGGCGAGGTGGTGATCACCCCGGCCATGTCGGTGATGTCGGCCATCGAGGGCTTGAAGATAGCGGCCCCCTCCCTGGATCCCTATATAGTGCCGCTCTCGGTGCTGGTGCTGACCCTGCTGTTCGCCATCCAGAAACACGGCACCGCCGCCGTGGGCAAGCTGTTTGCCCCCATCATGCTGATCTGGTTCCTGACCCTGGCGGTGCTTGGGCTTCGCAGCATCCTCCAGCACCCCGAGGTGCTGGGGGCGCTCAACCCGGTCTGGGCGCTGCGCTTCTTCATGGCCTACCAGAGCGCCTCCTTCTTTGCCCTGGGCGCCGTGGTGCTGGCCATCACGGGGGTGGAGGCGCTCTATGCGGACATGGGGCACTTTGGCAAGAGCCCCATTCGCCGCGCCTGGTTCATGGTGGTGCTGCCGTCCCTGGTGCTCAACTACTTCGGCCAGGGGGCCCTGCTGCTCGGCAATCCCGAGGCCATCGCCAACCCCTTCTTCCTGCTCGCGCCGAAATGGGCCCTGCTGCCCCTGCTGCTGCTGGCGACACTCGCGACGGTGATCGCCTCCCAGGCGGTGATCTCCGGGGTCTTTTCCCTCACCCGGCAGGCGGTGCGGCTCGGCTATCTCTCCCCCATCCGCATCGTGCACACCTCGGAGCAGGAGTCCGGCCAGATCTATATTCCGGTCATCAACTGGCTGCTCTATCTCTCTGTGGTGATCGTCATCATGAGCTTCGAGCACTCCAGCAACCTGGCGGCGGCCTATGGCATCGCCGTCACCGGCACCATGGTGCTCACCTCCATCCTCTCCTGCTCGGTGGCCCGCCACAGCTGGCACTGGCGCAAGCCGCTGGTGGTCACCCTCTTCGCCCTGCTGCTCGCCATCGACGTGCCGCTCTTTGCCGCCAACCTCGCCAAGGTCTTCTCCGGCGGCTGGCTGCCGCTCACCCTGGGGGCCGTCATGTTCACCCTGATGACCAGCTGGAAGAGCGAGCGCTTCCAGCTTATCCGCCGCCTGAACGAGCACGGCAACTCCCTGGAGCCCATGATCGCCTCCCTGGAAAAATCCCCGCCGACCCGGGTGGCGGGCACCGCCGTCTATCTGTCGCGGGTGGTCAACGTCATCCCCCATGCGCTCCTGCACAACCTCAAGCACAACAAGGTGCTGCACGAGCGCGTCATCCTGCTCACCCTGAAGGTGGAGGATGTGCCCTATGTCCACAACGTACGCCGGGTCTGCATCGAGCAGCTCTCACCCACCTTCTGGCGGGTGGTGGCGAGCTATGGCTGGCGCGAGACCCCGAACGTCGAGGAGATATTCCACCGCTGCAACCTTGAGGGCTTAAGCTGCCGTATGATGGAGACCTCCTTCTTCATGGCCCACGAGTCCCTCATCATGAAGGAGCGCCCCTGGTACCTCTATCTGCGCGGCAAGCTCTTTATGCTGCTGCAGCGCAACGCCCTGCGGGCGCCCGATCAGTTCGAGATCCCGCCCAACCGGGTGATCGAGCTGGGATCCCAGGTGGATATCTGATGGCGGGCGCTGGGCCCAAGGTCATGGCACGCAAGAGGGAGGCAACCGCCTCCCTCTTTCATTGCTGAGCGCCTCTCTCTTCCGACCGGGATCTCGAGCCGCCAGGAGACGTGGCGCCCCTCACAGGATCGCAAAGAAGCGCCGCGTCTGGCACTCAAACCGGTGCGAGATCAAGGTAATGGCGACAAGTGCCCCGGTAAACTTGGCCCCCGCAGCAGGATGAGAGGCCCGCCTCCCTCCCCTGCCCAGGCTACGCCCCCGCTATCGAGACGCAGCTCGTTGCAACCCTGTGCATTGCATTCCTGTCCTGCCCCTGTCCGTTGTACCCAATGGCCGGCGCCGTGGCGGCAGGCCTGCAGATGGGAGTTCGATATCACATGACACCCCTCAAGATGATCGCCTTCTGGCCCGGCCTGACCCCCCCTCAGGGTGGCGCCATGACGGCCAAGACCCCGACACTGTCCCGGCTGCGCCGCGAGTTCCATATCGACGGCATAGTGCAGGGGGTCGGCTTTCGCCCCTTCGTCTATGGGCTGGCACTGCGCCACGGCCTTGCCGGTTATGTGTTGAACGATGCCAACGGCGTCACTATCGGCGCCGAGGGTTCCCCTGAGCAGCTGGCCAGCTTTGCCCGCGAACTGCGCGAATTGGCACCGCCGCTCAGCCGCATCGATCACTTCAGCGAGCGGGAACTGCCCCTCGCTTATGATCCCGACTACGACGGCCAGTTTCGAATTCAAGCCAGCCAGCAGCAGAGCGCCGCCACGGTCGCCATCTCGCCGGATCAGGGGATGTGCGAGGCGTGCGCCACGGACGTGGCCAATCCCAACGATCGCCACCACCACTACCCCTTTACCAACTGCACCCACTGCGGCCCGCGCTACACCATCATCCGCCGCCTCCCCTACGACCGCCCCCACACCGCCATGGCCGGCTTTGCCATGTGCCCGCGCTGCGCGGCGGCCTATGAAAACCCGCTGGACAGACGCTACCATGCCCAGCCGGTGAGCTGCCCCGAGTGCGGGCCCCATCTCAGCTGGCGAAATGGCCGTGGCGAGGCCTTGGCCGAGCGCGAGGATGCCCTGCAGGCCGCTGCAAGCGCCCTGCAAGCGGGGGCGCTGATTGCGGTCAAGGGGATGGGGGGTTATCACCTGATATGTGATGCCCGCAATGAACAGAGTGTTGCCAGATTGCGAACGCTCAAACGGCGCGCGCGCAAGCCGCTGGCGGTGATGATGGGCTCCCTTGCCGAGGCCAAATTGCATGTCACCGGCTGCGAGGCAGAGTGGACGCTGCTCGCCTCTCAGGCCAGACCCATCACCTTGCTGCGCAAACGCAAAAACGATGATCGGCCGTCAGAATCGCAGCAACCTGCAGCGCCGCTGGCCGAGGGGATAGCCCCCGGCATCCCCTACCTTGGGGTCATGCTCCCCTATACCCCGCTCCATCAGCTGCTGCTGGATACCTGCGCCATGCCGCTGGTGGCCACCAGCGCCAATGGTCGCGGCAGCCCGATCCTCATCGAATGCGAGGCGGTGGTCAGGGAACTCGGGGGCGAGATTGACGGCATACTGGATCACAACCGCCCCATCCTGCACCCGTGCGACGACAGTCTGGTGCAGTGGGCAGGCGGGCGACGCCAGACCCTGCGGTTGGCCCGGGGCTATGCCCCCTGCACCCCCAGCCTGCAAGAGGCGGTCAAGGCGCCGCTGCTGGCGGTCGGGGCGCAGCAGAAGAACCAGCTGGCGCTCGCCTTCGGCCGCCAGCGCATCTACAGCCCCTATATCGGCGATCTGCACAGCCTGCCGATGCAGGAGCACTTCGAGCAGACCCTGGCCACCTTTCGCGATCTCTACGATCTCAAGCCCCAGCTGCTGGTCTCGGACAGCCACCCCGGCTACCTCAGCCACCAGTGGGCCAAAAGCTATTGCCAGGAGCTGGGTACAACCCACCTCGAGGTGCAGCACCATCACGCCCACCTGCTGGGGGTGATGGCCGAGCACGACATCACGGGCCCGGTGCTGGGTGTTGCCTTCGATGGCACCGGCCTTGGCGATGACGGCACCCTCTGGGGTGGCGAGCTGCTGATCGCAGACGTTCAGGGATTTGAGCGGGTTGCCCACCTTGCCCCCTTCAAGCTGATCGGCGGCGAAGCGGCCATTCGCGAGCCGGTGCGTCAGCTGCTGGGGCTGCTGTTTGAATCGCACAGCCCTGAGGAGATCAGTGCCCTCGATATTCCGTTGATCAAGCAACTGCCCCTTAAGCGGATCAGCAACCTGCACCAGCTCTGGCAGCTGGGTCGAAACGCCCCTTACTCCAGTTCCATCGGTCGACTGTTCGATGCGGTGGCAGCGATCTTGGGAGTGATCGACACCCCCGATTACGAGGGCGAAGCGGGGCTATTGCTGGAGGCAGCCGCCTTGCAGCTGGCCCCTGATGAACAGCCCTTACCCCTTGCCTTTGATCTCAGCCAATCAGCGGAAGGGCCGCTGCAGATCGAGTGGGCCGAGCTCATCAATACCCTTGTCAGCGAGCGGCGCCAAGGCACCTCCACCGCCAGCCTGGCCGCCGGTTTTATCCGCGCCATCAGCAATCTGGTGGTTGCCCTTGCCGAACGCTTCCCCGGCTATCCGGTGGCGCTGGGGGGCGGCGTCTTTCAAAACCGGGTGCTGATGGATCAGCTGGTTCCCGCGCTCGAAGCGGCCGGTCGGCAGGTATTGACCAGCGAAACCCTGCCGCTCAATGACGGTGGCATCGCCGCCGGTCAGCTCTGGTTTGCCATCCACCATATTGCCACGCATCAGCCTGTCACAACCGGTTGTGCCACCTTGTCGGAGTCCTGAAATTCATGTGTCTATCCATCCCCTCTCAGGTGGTGCAACTGCACCCCGAAGATAACTGCGTCACCGTCGACACCCTGGGGGTGCAGCGGCGCGTCAGCTGCATGCTGCTCGAAGAGCCTCTCCAGGTGGGCGACTATGTGCTGCTCCATATCGGCTTTGTGATGAGCAAGATTGACGAAGAGGAGGCGCAGGCCAGCCTCGAGAGCTTCCGCCAGATGGTGGCCCTGATGCCAGAGCAGGATATTTTGCCATGCTGACCCTCAATGATCTCTTTCAGGGCTTTCGCCAGCCCGACGTCATCCGCGCCCTCGCCGCGCAAATTACCGAGCTTGCCAAAGATCTGCCCGAGCCGCTGCGGGTGATGGAGGTGTGCGGCGGCCATACCCACACCATCATGAAGTACGGCCTGCACCAGCTGCTGCCGGCCAGCATCGAGTTCGTCCACGGCCCCGGCTGCCCGGTCTGCATCATGCCCAAAGAGCGCATCGATCAGGCCATCGAGCTGGCTTGCCAACCGAACGTCATTCTGGTCACCCTGGGGGACATGATCCGGGTGCCGGGATCCAGGGGCACGCTGGCCCAGCAGCGGGCCAAGGGGAGCGATATCCGCCCGGTCTATGACCCCCTCGATGCCCTGCGTATCGCCCGTGAGAATCCGGAGAAAATCGTGGTCTTCTTCGCCATCGGTTTCGAGACCTCCACCCCGATGACCGCCGCCTTGTTGGCTGCGGCTGAAGCTGAGGGGATTGAGAATCTGCTGTTTCATATCAACCATGTGCTGGTGCCGCCCGCCATTCATGCGGTGATGGCCGACGGGGTCGCCAAGGTGAACGCTTTTATCGGCCCCTCCCACGTCAGCGTCATCACCGGCGCCGATATCTACCTGCCCATCGTCGATCGTTATCAGGTGCCTGTGGTGGTGAGCGGTTTCGAGCCGGTGGATGTGATGGAGGCGCTCTTGATGATGGTGCGCCAGAAGGTGGAGGGTCGCTACGCGCTGGAGGTGCAATACAGCCGCGCCGTCACCGCCAGCGGCAATAAAGCCGCCCAGCGGCTGGTCGAGCGCTTTTTCGAGACCCGCGAGCACTTTCGCTGGCGCGGTCTGGGGGATATCAACGCCTCCGCCCTGCGCCTGCGGGACGCCTTCGCCAGGCGCGATGCGGAGCGCCACTTTCAACTCAGTCAGACCCCCATCGATGACCACAAGGCGTGCCAGTGCGCCGATATCCTGCGCGGCCTGGCCAAGCCCAACCAGTGCAAAGTCTTTGGCCGGGGCTGCACCCCGACCCAGCCCATGGGCAGCTGCATGGTCAGCTCCGAGGGGGCCTGCAATGCCTACTACCGATATATGGGGATCCAGGAACAATGAGAGAAATCCAACTTAGCCACGGCGGCGGCGGCGTGGAGATGAACCAGCTGATCAACCAGCTCTTCTTTCGCCACTTCGGTAACGAGATCCTGCTGCGCGGTGAAGATGCCGCCCTGTTGCCGGTAAACGGCCCCGTCGCCTTCACCACCGACAGCTTTACCGTCTCGCCGCTGTTCTTCGAGGGGGGCGATATCGGCAAGCTGGCCATCGCCGGCACGGTCAACGATTTGGCCATGATGGGGGCCAAGCCCGAGTATCTGAGCTGCAGCTTTATCATCGAGGAGGGTTTCCCCTACGCCGATCTCGCCCGCATCGTCGAATCGATGGCCACTGAGCTTGCCAACAGCGGTGCCCGCATCGTCTGCGGCGACACCAAGGTGGTGCCCAAGGGGGCAGCCGACAAGATCTTTATCAACACCAGCGGGGTCGGCACTTTCCCTCTGCCTGAACAGAGCCGGGGCATCTCGGTACGGAGCCTCAAAGCCGGTGACGCCATTCTGGTGTCGCGGGATATCGGCAGCCACGGCGCCTGCATCCTGATGGCCCGCGACGCCCTGCAACTGGGATCTGATCTGAAAAGCGACTGCACCACCCTCTGGCCGCAGGTAGAAGCGCTGCTAAAAGCTGGTATTACCCCGCACGCCCTGCGCGATGCCACCCGTGGCGGCCTTGCCGCCGTGCTCAACGAGTGGAGCACCGCCTCCCAGGTGGCCATCGAGCTGGAGGAGTCCGCCATCCCGGTGTGCGATCCGGTGCGCGGCCTGTGCGAGCTCTACGGTTTCGAGCCCCATGATCTCGCCAACGAGGGGACCATGGTGCTTGCTCTGCCTGCCGAACAGGTGCAGGACGCGCTGGGCATCTTGCGGCAATTCAACCCTTCGGCAAGCCAGATCGGCGTGGTGCAGGCGAGCGATCGCCACAAGGTGATCCTCAACAACCCCTGGGGCAGCCGCCGTTATCTGGAGCTGCCGCAGGGGGAGCTGCTGCCGCGGATCTGTTGAGCAGCCATGCCGTTCCGTCAATTACAGGGAGGAGTCACTGCTCCTCCCCATATCGGTTAAGGAGCCACCATGCACGAAATGTCTCTGGCCATGGCCGCCATCGATCTGGCGGCCGAGCAGGCCACCCAGCGGGGCTTTAACAAGGTGACCGCCCTCTGGCTCGAGGTCGGCAGCTTCTCCTGCGTCGACCCGGACACCATTGCCTTCTGTTTCGAGGCGGCCGCCAAGGGCACCGCCGTCGAAGGGGCCCAGCTGCACTTTCAGCACCAGGCGGCAGAGGCCTGGTGTTACGACTGCAACCAGACGGTCACCCTCACCGAGCGCGGGCAGGCCTGTCCCGAGTGTGGCGGATACAAATTACGAGTCGCGCAGGGTGATAGCCTGCGCATCACCGACATCGAGGTAAGTTGATATGTGTAGCGTATGCGGATGCGGCCAGGCGCGGCTCGCCAGCCATGAGCACGATCATGAGCATCATCACGAACATGAACATCACCATGAACATGGTCATGAGCACGACCATCATGACCACGAGCAGAGCGCGCCGCGCACCCTCATCATTCACCACCACTATCACCATCAGGGGGATGTCCATCACCACTACCACGGGGTGCGGGCTCCCATAAGCCATAAGGGGCATGATCACCCCCACGACCATCATCATGATCATCCCCACTCTCATGACCACGGCCATTCCCATGCGCATCCCCATGCGCATCCCCATGATCACAGCCATGACCATGACCATGACCATGACCATGACCATGACCATGACCATGACCATCAGCAGGGTGATCTGCACTACGGCAAAGGGGAAGCGGGGTTGTCGGTCCCCGGCATGGGGCAGCGCCAGCTGATCGCCATCGAAATGGACGTGCTGGCCAAGAACAATGCGCTGGCGGCCCACAACCGTGAGCACTTCGACGAGGCGGCCCAGCTGGTGCTTAACCTGGTGTCGAGCCCGGGGTCAGGCAAGACCACCTTACTGTGCGAAACCCTGCTCCAGCTGGCCGACAAGCGCCCCTGCGCGGTGATCGAAGGGGATCAGCAGACCAGTGCCGATGCGGATCGCATCCGTGCCACCGGCGTCCCTGCCGTGCAGATCAACACCGGCAAGGGCTGTCATCTGGACGCCAAGATGGTCCACGACGCCTGCCACCAGCTGCCTGCCAATGAAGGGGGCATCCTCTTTATCGAGAACGTGGGCAATCTGGTCTGCCCCGCCAGCTTCGATCTCGGCGAAAAGTACAAGGTGGCGATCCTCTCCGTCACCGAGGGGGAAGAGAAGCCCCTCAAGTACCCGGACATGTTTGCCGCCGCCCAGCTGATGGTGATCAACAAGATCGATCTGCTGCCCTATGTCAGCTTTGACGTGGCACGCTGTATCGAGAACGCCAAACGGGTCAACCCCTATATTCAGGTGATCCAGGTCAGCGCCACCACGGGCGAAGGGATGGATGCCTGGCTCAACTGGCTGGCCAGTGCCTGAGTGGTAAACCGGTTAAATGCCGTTGCCAACGGTGGATAACAAAAGCGGGAGGCTGATGCCTCCCGCGTTTGTAGTGGCAGGGGGCGCGTTGTCCATCATCAACCCGCAAACCATTTTTCCACGCTGAGGCAATAGGTGGTGAAATCATTCCCCGACAGCGTCGTCCTCTTCACCTTGGTGGATCGCCTGGCGAGAGCCCGATATTCGGGGCGTGTGCTCAGCAGATGAAACATGACCTCCCTATGCCCCATCTGCCTTGCCCATTCCATCATCTCCTTGAAGATGGCTATCCCCGCCCCCCAACCCGCCTTGGCGATCACGACGGCCATCTCGACCCCCTCGTCGTCGGGTTGTATCCCGCACCATCCCACCAGTTCACCGTCAATGACCACGGCACGCACCCGACAACCGGGTAACCTGTCTATTCGCATCTTGTCATCCATCCAGGCGCGCACACTGGCCACATCGAAGGGAGGATGATCAATCAGATGCGTTCTCACGGTCTGATCGTTGACCACGGGCAGAAAATCCACCGCGCTCACGTCACTGAACGGTTTAAGTTCCATGCAATTCATAGTGAATGATGTCCAAAATGGTGGGCCCGGCCATCTGATGACCCCATGGGTGCTGATTGCATCCCTGACAGGGCGCCCCCTCGTTATGCCAGACAGGCCAGGATGTCTGCAAGGGACCCAAGGATATACCGAATGCCCGCCGTGAGGCTTGGCAACGTCGGCATCATCAGCCACCTCCTGGGCATCGCACATGCATCGCCTTCTCCCCTCGCGGGAGAAGGCCAGGTGATGAAGGAGGAACCACCCCTCAGGCAACGCTGCGAGCCATCAATGCCTGCTCAGCCACTTTCTCGCCAAAGCGCAGCACCCGATGGCAGATCTGGCGCAATAATGCCTGCTGGTGACTGAAGACAAGTATCCCAAGCCCGCGCTGCTCACACTCAACCATCAACTCCCGCCAGAGTTGGCGCTGGATTTGCGGATCCAGCTGGGCGGTCACCTCGTCGGCAATCAGCAGACGGGTGCGGGGATCGAGGGCACGCAGCAGTGCGATACGGGCCAGCTCACCACCGGAGAGCTGACCGGGTTTACGGCCAAGCCACGCAGGCTTGACCATAAAACGGGCCAGCATGGCGTCATCGGGACGCCACACATCCCACAGCGCCTGCCCGGTGGTGCGATAGGGATTGAAGGTGAGTTCCGGGTGCTGGGGCACCAGCTGGATGGGGTTGTAGCCTTTTACCCGTTCAGGCACCGGCTGCCCATCCAGCAGGATCTGCCCGCCTGCACGAACTGGTTGCCAACCCGCCAATACCCGCCCCAACGTGGTCTTGCCATGGCCGCTCGGGGCAGAGATGCCGAGCCGTTCGCCCGCTCTGACTGCCAGCGATAACCTCTGCCAGAGGGGACGTTCCCCCTGGGCGATGGTGAGACCCCGTACTTCGAACATCAGGAAACCTCCGGCACAGAGAAGAGCGCGTTGAATTCCGGCAGCGCCTGCCACTGAATGTCTGCCGCGCCGCACACGGCCAGTCTCAGAGACACCCGCATCAGGACACCTCCGGCACAGAGAAGAGCGCGTTGAACTCCGGCAGCGCCTGCCAGTGGGCTCTGAGCATCTCGCTCCCCTGCCCCTGGCGCAGATGGTGGCTGCTCAAGGTGTCGCTCACCTGGCCCTGATGGAGCGCAACGATGCGATCGGCAAAGCGGGCCGCCAGCGCCAGATCGTGGGTCACCCAGAGGATACCGCTGCCCTGATTGGCCAATTCACGCAACTGGCTGAGCAGCTGGCAGGCCAGCCCCTCGTCGAGCCAGGCAGTGATCTCGTCCGCCAGAATGTAGCGGGCGCCGCCAAGGGCCGCGGTGCAGGCCAGAATGCGCTTGGCCATGCCGCCGGAGAGCTGGCGCGGATAGCGGTCCAGCGTGGTGGCGGGCAGCTGGTAGCGCAGCAGTTGCTGGCCGAGCCGCTCGCGAGAACCGCTCTGACCGCAGAGGCGCGCCGCCCGGCCCAGCTGACGCTCCACCGTCAGCAACGGATTGAGGGCGCTCACCCCCTGCGGCACATAGCAGAGGGTGTGGCCGCGCAGACGGGCCCTACTGGCATCGCACAGAGGCGTGCCATCGAGGGAGATGGTGCCGCGCATCCGCAGATTGTCCGGCAGCAGGGTCAGGGCGCTTTGCAGCAACAGGCTCTTGCCCTCGCCGCTCCCCCCCACCAGCGCCACTATCTCCCCCGGCGCCAGTTGCAGGCTGATATCGGTCAGCAAAGGCTGCCAGCTGCGCCGCCCCAGCCAGGAGTAGTGGGCCGCCTCTATGGTTACCTGGTCAAAACTCAGCATGGTTCACCCCTGTGCCACTGCAGCTGTTGCAGGGCCCGCGAGTAATCTGAGCGAACAGCAGCACCAGCCAGACTGTGCTGACGCCAGATGGCGCTTTCAAAACTCAGCATGTATCTCCCCCAAACCCAAACCAGAGTTGTTGCAGTGCCCGGGTAGCCTGATCAAACAGCAGGACCAACGTCAGCAGCATCAGACCGGGGAAAAGGGCCAACCACCAGCCGCCGCCGGCCAGATAGCGCAGAGCATCGGCCAGCAGCAGGCCAAGGGAAGCCTCGTGGGCCGCCAGGCCAAAGCCGAGGAAGCTCAGCGCCGCGCTGTGCAGCACCGCGTGGGGGAACATCAGCAGGGTGCCGATAAACCACTGGGGCAAGAGCCCCGGCAACAGATGGGTACGCCAGCGCCGCAGCGCTCCCATCCCCTGACAGCGCGCCAGCACCACGTAGTCGCTGCTGGCGATGCGCCGCGCCTCGGCGCAGAGAATGAGCGCCAGCTTGGGCCAATGGGTGAACGCCACCGCCAGGATCACCCCGCGCATGCCACCCCCTGCGGTGAAGCAGATCAGGATCAACAGCAGCATATGGGGCAGCGCCAGCATGGCGTCGATCACGAGGCGCACCGCCGTATCGCACTTGGGATGGATGAGCGAGAGGCTCGCCGCCACCATGGCCAGCAGGCCGCTGCAAAGGGCCGTGCTGATCCCCAGCTCCAGACTGGTGAGGGTGCCCTGAAAGGCCCGCAGCCAGAGATCCCGCCCCATCTGATCGGTACCGAACCAGTGAGCCGGCGAGGGTGGCTGCTGGCGGGCCAGCAGATCCATCGGCACATCCTGATGAGAGAGGCTCCAGCCATAGCTGGCCAGCAGCAGCAGGCAGATCAGCGCAACGCCCAGACGCAGCAAGGAGGGGAGCGGATTAAACAGCATGCACACCCTCCCAGCCCCGGTTGATGCGGACCAGCAGCACCCGCGCCGCCGTGTTGCCCAAAAAGACCAGTAGGGTGCAGAAGAGCACGATTCCCATCAGCAGGGGGATATCGCCCCTGAGCCCCGCATCGACTGTGGCCTGGCCCAGCCCCGGGTAGGAGAAGACCTTCTCTGCCAAGAGCGATCCGCCAATCAGTTCCCCCAGAGAGGCAAACTGCAGGCAGAGCGCCGGGGTCAGGGCGTGGCGCAGCACGTGAAAGCGCAGCATGGGCCAGCCGCCATCTCCCTGGGCGCGGGCGTAGCGAATAAAATCGCTCGCCAGCACCTCGGCCACCCGCTCCCGGGTATGCAGTGCGATATTGCCAAGCCCCAGCAGGGCCAGGGTTGTGACCGGCAGCAGCAGATGGCGCAAGCGCATCGACCAGTCCACCTCATCGGCAGCGAGGCCCGGCGTCCAGGCGCAGCAGACCGGCAACAAGGGCCAGTGCACCGCAAACAGCGCAAGCAGCAACAGGCCGACCCAGAAGGTGGGCAAAGAGGCGAGCAGGTAGGCAAAGCGGCAGATCAGGCGATCGGGCCAGCGGTTGAGATAGCGACCGGCGCAGAGCCCAAGCAGAATGCCGAAAAAACCGGAGAGCAGCCAGGCCCCCGCCAGCAGCAGGAAGGAGGCGGCAAAGCGCTGACCTATCACCTCGCTCACAGGCGCGTTGTAGAGCATGGAGTAACCGAGATCTCCCCGCAGCACCTGGCTAAACCAGTGCCAGTAACGCAACCAGAGCGGCTGATCCAGCCCCCAGCGAGCGGCGATGCGAGCGTACTGCTCGGGCGGCACATGCAGCAGATCGTTGCCGATATAGGCCTTGATGGGATCGATGGGGGAGTAGCTGAGCAGCACAAAGGTGGCAACAGAGACCAGACAGAGCAGCCCTGTCAGACGCAGCAGGGCTTTGAGACTTGCCGTCATCATGGTGGACGAACTTAGCGGCACGTCCACCGCCAATCCTGCAGGTTGCCCAGCAAAGACCAGCTACCGTGAATTTCCGGCGCCCCCTTGCCAAGGTCGATGCAGCGGCTGGCCAGATAGGTGTGCTGCACGTTGAGCAGCCAGGCCCAGGCGGCATCCCCCTGCACCCCGGCGCCGGTCTTGCCATCCCACTCCACCTGCTGCCAGAACGGCACGGCCGCCTGCCAATCGGGGGCATCCAGCGCCTGCTTGAGGTGGCCATCCACCACCGGATTCTGGTAATAACCCGGGTTGTAGAACTCCACCCCGGCGGAGCCGCTCTGGTAGTGGTGATAGAGCTCCATGGGATCCAGACTCCCCCACCCCATCAGCACCGGATTGGCGTGCATCTCCCGCTCCACCTGCTCCCAGCTGCCGGACTTGAGGCTCACCTCGAGACCGATGGGCCCCAGCATGGCCCGCACCGCTTCCGCCAGATCCCGGCGGGAGCTGTCGCCACTGGTGTACCAGAGGGTAAAGGCGGCGCGCAGGTCGCCCTTGTGACGAACGCCGTCGCTGCCCATCTTCCAGCCTGCCTCGTCGAGCAGGGCGTTGGCGTGGACGACATCCCCATCCTTGAAAGCGGTGGCTTTATTCAGCCAGGGCAAGCCTTCTACCGCGCTGTAAGCGGGGATGGCATGCCCTTCCAGCAGTTGATCGGCCAGCAGCTTGCGGTCGATGGCGTAGTTGATGGCGCGGCGCACCGCTACATCCGAGGTCACGTCGTTGCCAACGGGATAACCCTTGGCATCCTTGCCGCCCGCAGGCGGAATGGGGAAGACGATGCCGCGGTTCTCCACGCTCGGCCGCACCCACAGCTTGAGGGTGTCGGGTACGGTGGGCGCCAGCGACGGGGCGATGCGCACCAGGTCGAGCTGGCTGCTCCGGGCGGCAGCGTAGGCGCTCTCTTCATCGATAAAGACAAAGACCAGCCGTTTGAAGTCATTGCTGCCGCCGGCGTAATGGGGGTTGGCCTCCACCACCAGCTGCTGGCCGGGCAGGAAGCTCACCAGCCGGTAAGGGCCGGCACCGACCGGCTCGCGGGCATAGCGCTTGGGATCGTAATCCTGCTTCGACACTATCCCCAAAGATCCCAGCACGTTGACGAAGGTGCTCTGGGGGGCACTCAAGGTGATGGCCACCTCGGTAGGCGAGAGCACCTTGGCCGAGACAAAGTTGCCCATGTCGATCTTGCCGCCGCCCCGGGCGGCGCTGTTGTAGGTAAAGGCCACGTCCTCGGCGGTGAGCGGCGCGCCGTTGGAGAATGTCAGATCCGGCTTGAGGCGGATAAGCCACCCCTTGCCATCCTGGTTCGGGGTCACCGATTGGGTCAGCACGTTCTGCCAGCCGAGATCGGCGCTTTGTTTGAGCAGCGGGCTGTGCAGCAGCAGATGGCTGCCGTGGCTCCAGCCGAGCAGCGGGTCGAACCCTTCGGTGGGCTCACTGCCTATGGCGAGCGTGAGTTCGGCGGGGACGGGCTGAGCAGCCAGCGCGGCGAAAGAGAGGCCGCCCGAGAGCAGGGCCAGCAAGGCGGCCGCGAGCCCACTGCGACGGCCAAAGAATGGGATGGTCATGAAACTCCTTGTTCGCCTCGTTCACTCACCTCGGCGCAGGGCACCGAACAGTCGTCGGCGCCCCAGATCCACGCCGCCAGCCCCCTGCTGCACCGGCAAGGAGAGCAGCATCTTGAGGGTGCTGCTCACCAGCGCCCGACCCTCGTCGGCCCCCAGATGCGGGTCGATGGGGGACATGAGCGAACAGGCCAGCAACTGCCCCGTCTCGGGCAATGCCCCCACCATAAAGGTCAGGTTGCCGCAGGGGAGCTGCAGGGCGAGCCGATCGCGGCTGCCACGCACCGGCCAGAGCTGATCCGGCCCCGGCAACACCACCACGCTCAGCATCCAGGGGGTGAGCACGCAGCCGAGCCACTGCCCTTCAAACAGGGTGCACTCGGCCACAATCGGCATGGTGGCGTGATAGAAGGGCAGCCCTTGCATCTCCTCCCGGGCGATCCGCTGGTACTGGGCCATCAGCAAGGGAGCCGGGTTTTCGGCAAAACCGCTAAACTCCTGCGCCGCCTCTTTCGCGGCCTCGTTCACTGCCTCATTCACAAAGGATTGCGCCATACGTCCTCCCGCGCTCGCTCGGCCTTCTCCTGCTCAGAGAGCGGGATGGCTGGCGCTCCCAGGCTGGCCAGCAGGGTCAGGATCCGATCCGTCGCCTCCCCCAGCGCCGCCGCCACCACGGGGGTAAGGCCGATGCGGGGCTCGAGGGATTCAGGCTCGACCCCGATCAGGGTGAGCCGCTTGGGGGATTCCCCCGTCATATGCAGCGCCGAGAGCACGTCCGCCAGCCCCAGCTGATGGGGGGAGATCTTGCGACCAAACAGGGTCGGGATCTCCTCATCCTTCAGGGTCACCACGGTACCCGGCGGATTGCCGCTGCGCACCGCGTCCGCCAGTATGATGTGGTCGCGACTGGCCATGGCTTCGAGCAGCTCCATGCCGGCGGTGCCGCCATCGAGCAGCTCGATGCCGGGGGCGAAGCGGTAGTCGCGCTCCAGCCCCTCGACGATCCGCACGCCGACGGCCTCGTCACTCAACAGCAGGTTGCCCACGCCCAGGATCAGGGTGTTCATCACAGCACCTTCACCTGAGTTGTTTCACCACTCTGGGTATCCACCACGTGCACCGCGCAGGACATGCAGGGATCGAACGAGTGGATGGTGCGCACCACCTCCAGCGGCTTGGCAGGATCCGCCACCGGGGTACCTACCAGAGATTGCTCGTAGGGACCGGGCTCGTCATTGAAGTTGCGCGGGCCCGAGTTCCAGGTGGATGGCACCACCGCCTGATAATTCTCGATCTTGCCGCCCTTGATGACTACCCAGTGGGATAGCATGCCGCGCGGCGCCTCTTCAAAGCCCACCCCGCGAAACTCCTTGTCCGCCGGGATCTCGGCCTTGATGTAGGCGCTGACATCCCCCTTGCCGATGTTGTCCACCAGCGCCTTCCACTGGTGCGCCAGGGTATCTTTCAGCACACAGCAGCGCACCGCGCGGCCGATGATGCGGCCCATGGTGGAGTGCAGCTGCTCGGTCTTGATGGCCGAGCCGGTGAGCGCCTTATAGATGCCGTTCAGCTGATCGAAGTGCGCCACCGTCTCCGGGTGCTTGGCGGCCAGCTTGACCAACAAGTCGGCAAGCGGCCCCACCTCCACCACCTTGCCGTAGAAAGTGGGGGATTTGACCCAGGAGTATTTGCCGTCATCCTGCCAGCCGGTGTAGTTCGGCTCGGTCTTGCCCTCCCAGGGTTTGAGGGGCTCGTCATCCTTGTACCAGGCGTGCTTGTTGCTCTCGGCGATGCCGTCCATCAGCCAGCCATCCTGATGGCTCTCGATGGGGCGATATCCCGCCAGATTGCCGTTCTCGATGTAGCCGCCCGGCATCAGGAAGCTGCCGCCGTCACCGTCGGTGGGCAGCTCAGGCACGCTCAGGTAGTGCCTGGCACCTTGCCCCAGGTTCAGCCACTCGGGGTAGTGCGCGGCTATGATGGCGGCATCCACCTTGTAGACCTGCTCGATGAACTCGCCGAGCCGGTCGATGAAGCTCTTCACGTAGAGCAGCCGCTCCAGGTTGAGCACGCTCGGTGCATCCAGGTTGATGGGGTTGGCCACGCCGCCCACCGCCAGGTTCTGGATGTGGGGGGTCTTGCCACCGAGAATGGCGACGATGCGGTTGGCATCGCGCTGGCACTCCAGCGCCTGCAGGTAGTGCGCCACGGCGATGAGGTTCACCTCCGGGCTCAGCTTCATCGCCTTGTGGCCCCAGTAGCCGTTGGCGAAGATGCCGAGCTGGCCGCTCGCCACCAAGGCGCGGATCTTCTCCTGCACCTTGGTCAGCTCGTCGGCGCTGTTGAGGGACCAGGTCGATACCCCCTTGAGCAGGTCGGCCGCTTTTTGCGGATTGGCCTGCAGTGCGGCCGTGATGTCCACCCAGTCCAGCGCGGAGAGCTGGTAGAAGTGGACGATGTGATCGTGGATGTTGTGGGCCGCAATGATCAGGTTGCGGATGTACTGGGCGTTGACCGGCACCTTGGCGCCGATGGCGTTCTCCACCGCCCGCACCGAGGCGATGGCGTGAATGGAGGTGCACACCCCGCAGATGCGCTGCACTATCATCCAGGCATCGCGCGGGTCCTGGCCCTTGACGATCTCCTCCATCCCGCGCCACATGGTGCCGGACGACCAGGCCTTGGTGACGACGCCGCCTTCGATTTCACAGTCGATACGCAGGTGCCCCTCGATGCGGGTGATGGGGTCTATGGTGATACGTTGGCTCATACGTTGGCTTTCCCTCGGGCCTGATAATCTTGGTGAACACGTTCAAGTGATGGTAGTACCGGCAGCAGCCGGATCAGCAGCAAATAGGCACACACCTCGATGGCGACGAAGCCCAGGGAGATCAGCACTTCCGTCGCGGAGGGGAAGTAGTGGTAGCCATTGCCGGGGTTGAAGGCGAGCAGGGAGTAGTCCAGTCGCCAGAGGGCGGCGCCCAGCAGCATGCTGAGGGCCCCCAGGAACAACATGCGCGAATCGCGGCGGCTCTTGTCCCAGTGGAACACCAGCAGCGGGAAGATCATCAGCGCGATCTCGCTCCAGAACATCAAGGCGTAGCGATTCCACTCGGAGAGGTACTCCGACTTGTCGTTGATGACGATCTCGGCAAAGCGCAGCGCCACAAACAGGATCAGGAAGATGTCGATCACCTGGGTCAGCTTGTAGAAGAGCGACTTCTCGTTGGGGCCGCGCCCCGCCAGCCCCGCCTGCACCAGGGAGCCCTCGAACACGACGATGGAGAAGCCCATGATGAAGGCGGTCAGCAAGGAGAAGACCGGCAGCAGCTCGTAGCTCTGCCAGAGCGGATGGATCTTCTCCCCCGCTACTATCATCAGGGATCCCATGGAGGACTGGTGCATGGTGGGCAGCAGGGCCCCGAGCGCCAGGATGAAGAACATGATCTTGTTGAGCCGGGCCATGGAGCTCTTCCAGCCGAACTTCTCCAGCAGCACGGGAGCGAACTCCAGCGCCATCACCCCGATGTAGATGGTCATGCAGACCGCCGTCTCGAACAGCACCGAAGAGGTGTTGAAGTGATCGGGCAGATAGAAGTAGGGCAGGTTCCAGTAACGGCCGACGTCTATGGTGATGGAAAGGCCGCCCAGGGAATAACCGAACAGGCTCGCCAGCAGGGCCGGCCGCACCAGGGGATGATACTCGCCCCGGTTGAAGACGTAGACCGCCCAGGCCAGTGCCCAGCCGCCGCAGGCGAAGCCGGTGCCGATCAAGAGGTCAAAGGAGATCCAGAGCCCCCAGGGATAGCCGCCGTTGAGATCGGTGACCGAGCCCAGTCCGAACACCAGGCGCTTGAGGATCAGCATGGCGCACAGCACCGCGAAGGGGGCCAGCACCAGCACGGGCCAGCTGACCAGCCTGCCCCCCAGCGGATGTGCCTTGTGACTACTCATGATCCTTGCCTCCCTTTGCCGAGCTCTGATCCGGGCGGCTGCCCGGCCCATGGCCCCCGTCACCCTGGTGATCGTGGTGATCGTGGCCGTTCTTCTTGCTGTTGCGGCGAATGAGCACAGAGAGCCCGGTCAGCACCACCATGGGCAGCACCATCCCCTTGTAGAGGGTGTGCTGGATATGCTCGGAGCGGGCCCCGGAGGAGAGCTCGGGCAAGTCGGGCATGTCGAGCTTGCCGTAGGGCACCCCGGCCAGCACCAGCACCTGGGTACCGCCCCCCTCCTTCTCGCCATAGACGTAGGGCTGGTAGCTCGGCACCTGATGCAGGTAAGGGTCGTTGGCGGAGAGGGTCTGGCGCGGGTAGGCATACTCGCTGCCCGGAGTCGCCAGCAGGCGGCGCCTGGCCTCGGCCATCAGCTCCTCGCGGGTGCCGAAGATGACGGCCCCGGTCGGGCACACCTCGACACAACCGGGCAGCTTGCCTTGGCTGATCCGCTCAAGCCCCTTCTGGTTGCAGAGCTCGCACTTGTGAATGGCTCCGAACGGGTTGTCATAGTCGTATTTGGGCACGTCGAACGGGCAGCCCACCATGCAGTAGCGGCAGCCGGTGCAGACGCTCGGGTCGTAGTGGACTATGCCGGTCCTGGGATCCTTGGTCAGCGCCTGCACCGGGCAGACGGAGACGCAGTTGGGATCGACGCAGTGCATGCACTGCTTCTTGATGTAGGCATAGCCATCCACCAGCTGATCCTTGTGCTCGCCGGTGCCGCTCTTCCACACCTGAATGATGTTGTTGGTGTAGGGGCTCAGCTTGTCGTTGCCAGACCAGGTGGTGTCAGCCGGATTGGCCGGGTTGCCGTTGAGGCGCTGACACTCGGCCACGCAGGCCTGACAGCCGACGCAGAGGGTGGAGTCATACAACATGCCGAGCGCACCGGGAATGGGCGGCTTGTTCTGGGCCCCGGCCATGGCGGTGCCCGGCACAGTGGCACCCGCCGCCAGCGCACCGACGGAGGCGAATTTGAGGAAGTTGCGTCTGTTCACGGTCATTCCTCCCGTGATGGGTGCTGCCCGGCTTCGTGGCGCTTCTGCTGGCGACCTAGCTCGCGCACCGTCATCAGACTCACCCCGACCAGCACCCCGAGGGCGCCCCCGATAAGGCCGGTGGCGGTGGGCGAGATATGCCCCCCCTCCTGAATGGCCACGTCGGGTTTCTCCACCCTGGGGGTCGGATTTTCCACCTTGGCGAGCTGGAAGATCCCCTTGCTAAAGCCCACCCCCTGCTCGTTGCAGCCGTAGCAGGGATGGCCTATGCCCACCGGCCAGATGCCGCCGCCCACGTCGCAGAACTCCAGGGTCGAGCAGTTGCCGTAGGTCTCCGGCCCCTTGCAGCCCAGGTGGTAGAGACACCAACCCTGACGGTGGCCCTCGTCGCCAAACTCCTTGGCGAAGCGGCCGGCATCGAAGTGCGGGCGGCGCTCGCAGTTTTCGTGGATGAGCCGTTCATAGGCAAACAGCGGGCGCTTCTTGGCATCGAGCGCCGGCAGCTTGCCGTAGGTGATGTAGTAGGCGACCGTGGTGAGGAAGTTGTGGGGGTTGGGCGGACAGCCCGGGATATTGATAATCGGCGTGCCGAGGTTACCGAGAGCCTCTTCCAGGCTGACGGCGCCGGTCGGGTTGCCACCGCTGGCGGGCACCCCGCCCCAGGCGGCGCAGGAGCCGATGGCGATGACGGCGGCGGCGTCACTGGCGGCGCGGCGAATATGGTCGACGATGGGTTCACCGGCCACCATGCAGTAGATGCCGCCATCCTTGAGCGGGATAGAGCCATCCACCACCAGCACATACCTGCCCTTGTAGCGCTCCATGGCGTTGTGCTTGTTCTCTTCGGCCTGATGGCCAAAAGCCGCCGAGAGCACCTCGTGGTACTCCAGCGAAATGGTGTTGAGGATCAGGTTCTCGATGGTGGGGTGAGTGGCGCGCAGCAGTGATTCGGTACAACCGGTGCACTCCTGCGCCCCAATCCAGATCACCGGTGGCCGCTCGGGGCTGGTGAGCGCGGTAGCCATCTTGGCCACGGCATGCTGGCTTAATCCAAGGGTTGCGGCCATCCCGGCGCACAATTTCATAAAGTCACGGCGATTAATTCCATGAGCCGATAAAAAAGTATCCTCGACCATTCTTCTTATTCCCGTCAGTGAGCATTGTTTGACAAATGCTTAATGGCGGGAATGCTATTCCTCCCCCTCGCTCTGTATGTTGATCTTTATCAAGTCACCACACTTTAATACGATCCAGACCCAGTAGAGTGAAAATAAAAAGCTATATATAACATGCGCTTATTTTTTATTTTCGCAACCTAAAATACCCAAAAAGGAGCATATCAATCAATATGTGAATTAAGTTCATATAAACTCCGATAATGAATATTGAAAAATAAAAGCGTAGTCACAGAATTTGTCTTCAGCCCCTGTTAACCCTTCATTTCATCTCCTCAGGGTCTGTTGAGGCAAGGTTCGTCGCTGTTGAATCAAGCCATTGACTCGCCGGGCATTGAATAAATTAATCAATGCATGATGACCGCAGGAAATACGTTTCAGGCCATCAAATAAAATAACGGCGTTAGTTGGCAGCAGAGGCCCTTGTTGACTCAATTGGATGAAGATCACACTTTGGTTGGGTTCTGGCCGGGTTGTGTTCAGCTACATCATCAGCACACAGCATTTCCATTATGCCCTTCACATATAACTTGTTCACACCACGCAAAAATGTTGCTTGGTTATCACACCGCTCACATGACGAGCGCTATACCTATCACCATGGGGGCTGGTTCAGACCCATTGGTGTCATCCCATGGCGCTGGCCGTGATTTTCCCCTGCCTGCCCTGCCCATCCGGGCTCACGACAGACAAGAGGCGCGGCGATCAGAGGAGCTCTTACGACACCCATGGCGCCAGCTCCCGATGCCGGCGTGTACCGCCCTCACGTTGAACAAGAAAGCGGCCCACTCTCGCCGGATGCCATCGTCATCACACACATAAAGGTGATCACATCATGTCCCACCACAAGCCTGTCGCCCCGCCCGATCCGCTCTCCCCTCAGCTTTCGGATCCAGCCAACTTTTCCCTCATTCTGGGTGGCCCCCTCTACCAGTTGTGGAGCCGGGCCCACCTTGGCGATATCGAGGCCCATATCAGGCGACGTATCCTCATCCTGTGCGGGATCTGCTGGCTCCCCCTCCTGCTGCTGTGCGGCTGGGAGGGCAGCCTGCTGCAGGGCGTGGCCGTGCCTTTCCTGCTGGACATCGAGACCCATGTCCGTTTCCTCATCTGCGTCTCCCTGCTGGTGTTTGCCGAGCTGATCGTCCACCAGCGCATCCGTGGGATCGTCAGCCAGTTTGTCGAGCGCGGGTTGATAGACCCGCTCTCCATGCCCCGTTTCCACGAGGCCATTCGCAGCGCCATGAGCTGGCGAAATTCGATTCCCGTGGAGATCGGCCTCATCCTCTTCGTCTTCTCCATGGGCTACTTCATCCGGACCAGTACCTTTGTGCTGAACTCCTCCACCTGGTACGCCACCCTTCAGGAGGGGCATGTGTCCCTGACCCTGCCCGGATTCTGGTTCTTCTGGGTGAGCAACCCCATCATCCAGTTCCTGCTCCTGCGCTGGCTCTACCGGATCCTGATCTGGGCCCGCTTCCTCTGGCAGGTATCCCGGATCCCGCTCGTCCTCATGCCGACCCATCCGGATCGCAACTGCGGCCTCGGCTTTCTCGGCGGCTCGGCCTATGCCTACTCGCCTCTGCTGACCGCACTGGGTGCCCAGCTTGCCGGGTTCATCGCCAACCGGATCTTCCATGACGCCGCCGTGCTGACCGCCTACAAGCCGGAGATCATACTGCTCGCCGGTTTCGGCCTGCTGCTCGTGCTGGCTCCCCTGGCGGTCTTCACCCCTCATATCCTGAAGGCCAAGCGCCAGGGGTTGCGGGAATATGGCGCCCTCGCGGCCGAATACAGCCGCAGTTTCGAGCACAGATGGCTGCGCACGGCCGATCGGGACGGGGAAACCCTGCTCGGCGCCGCCGATATCCAGTCCCTCGCCGATCTGGGCAACGCCTACGCCATCATCAAGGAGATCAGGCCCATGCCATTTAGCCGGGACATGTTCCTGCAACTGGTACTGGCCACCGTCGCCCCCTTCCTGCCCCTGCTCCTCACTCTGTTCTCCTTCGAGACGCTGCTCGACAGGCTGGTCGGGGTGATCTTCTGAGCAAGAGGCCGGGCCCGCAACAGAGCCGGGAGAGGGGAGATTATGGGCCGGCAGTAGCGGGGAAACGCCCGCCGTCGGCAAGGGGCTCCCCCTCCCTCATCGGCTCCCGAGATTGGCCGACCGCGAAAACAAAAAACCGACCCTGGGGTCGGTTTTTTGTAATTTGGCGGGGAGGGAGGGATGATTCGCCACTGCGTGGCTCACCCCTTCGGGGCGGCCGTTGGCCGTTCATCGCGGCAAGCCGCTCTGCTCGAACCGGCGAGGGTTCTCACCCTCCCTCTTTGGACATCAGGGGATGTGGTCAGCCCAGATGCAAAAAGCCCGACTATATAGTCGGGCTTTCAATTTGGCGGTGAGGGAGGGATTCGAACCCTCGATACGTTGCCGTATACACACTTTCCAGGCGTGCTCCTTCAGCCACTCGGACACCTCACCAAATTTTCACTTCTTTGAAGTGGCTTTCGTAACATGCGATGCGTGCTTCTTGCCAACTTCGTCGGTGGGCGGCCCTCGGGCACCGCACCAAAGTTCTGTCTGTGATTTAACGTGTTCAGCCAACACGGGTTCGTTGCGCTGCTGCGCCGGAACGGGGCGTAATGTAAGGGATAGGAGCGGGCCGGTCAATCCAATTTTTTATCTTTTGCCACTGATTGCTCAATTAGCGAACCAAGTGACCAAAAAGTTGCCGTTTCCTATCCCTTTCCATCAATTTTCAACCGCTTCGTGCAAATGTTCCCCTCGAATGGCCTCTTCCAGCGAACCGTAGAACTCCAACTCCCCCGCCACCGGGCGCACCTTGCCCCGGGCCAGGGTCTTGAGGGGCTGGAACTGCAACTCGGCCACCTTGAGCCGGACACCCGACTTGGCCATCCGTCTGGCAAACTGCTGGAAGGCGGAGAGTCCCCCCGCATCCAGGATGGAAACCGCCTCCATCTGCAGGATCAGCACCTTGTGATCCCGCACCTGGGCCAGCAACTCGTCGAAGACCCGCTCCGCCGCCGCAAAGAACAGGGGCCCGTTGATCTTGTAGATCAGGGTCTGGGCCGGCACCTCGCTGGCATAGCGCTTGTGCTCCGCCAGGTTGTGCAGCCGGGTCATCTTCGCAATTTCCCGCATGAACAGCAGGGAGGCCAGGATCACCCCGAAGGTGATGGCGATGACCATGTCGAAAATGACGGTGAGAGACAGGCAGACCAGCAGCACCAGCACGTCGGATCTGGGGGCTCGGCGCACCAGATCCACCACCTTGTGGGCCTCGCTCATGTTCCAGGCCACCAGCAGCAGCAGGGCCGCCATGGCGGAGAGCGGCAGCCAGGAGAGCCAGGGGGCCAGCACCAGGATGGCGGCCAGCACCACCAGGGCATGGACGATGCCGGAGATGGGCGAGGTGGCCCCGGCCCGCACGTTGGCGGCGGAACGGGCGATGGCGGCCGTCGCCGTGATGCCGCCGAAGAAGGGGGCCAGAATGTTGCCAAGCCCCTGCCCCACCAGCTCGCCGTTGGAGCTATGTTTGCGACCCGTCATGCCATCCAGCACCACGGCGCAGAGCAAGGATTCGATGGCACCCAGCATGGCCATGGAGAAGGCGGCGGGCAGCAGCCGCTCGATGGCGGCCAGGTTCCACTCCACCGGCGCCCCGTCCGGTCCCGGCAGGGCCCAGGGCATCACCAGGGTCGGCGCTATGGGGGGGATCCCCATCCCCTGGGTGCCATCGGCCAGGGTGTAGCTGAACTTGCTGCCTATGGTGGCCACGTCCACCCCGAACTGATGCAGGCCAAAGCCCAGGCCCACCCCCACCAGCACGGCGGGCAGGTGGCCCGGCACCGGCAGGCGCAACCTGGGCCAGAGCAACAGCACCGCCAGGGTGGCCACCCCAACCAGGGTGTCTCCCCACTGCCAGCTGGGCAGGGCGTGAGCCAGCGCCTGCACCTTACCGACATAGGTCTCAGGCATCTCGGGTACCTGCAGGCCGAAGAAGTCCTTGATCTGCAGGGTGGCGATCACGATGGCAATGCCGCCGGTGAAGCCCAGAGTGACCGAAGGCGGAATGTACTCGATGAGGCGCCCGAGCCGCGCCATCCCCATGGCCACCAGGAAGCAGCCCGAGATCAGGGTGGCCATCAAGAGTCCCCCCACCCCGAATTGCTGGGACACCGGGTAGAGGATCACCACGAAGGCGGCGGTAGGGCCCGAGATGGAGAAACGGGAGCCCCCGGTCACGGCGATCACGATGCCGGCGATGATGGCGGTGTAGAGGCCGTGCTGGGGCGGCACGCCGCTGGCGATGGCCAGCGCCATGGCCAGCGGGATGGCGATGATGCCGACCGTGATGCCGGCGATGAGGTCGCGGCCGAAACGCGCCACGCCATAGGGTTCGTCGATGCAGGATTGGCGCAATGCGATAGCCAGCTTCACGCCTTGTAAGGAAGCTTGATTGTGCATGTCTAGGGTAATACCAGAAGAAGGAGACAAAGGCCGGGGTGAACCGGCACCCGATCATCATCAAGGGCCGGCAGAGCTGTCGACGCGGCGATGGTATCCTGAGCAACCATACCCGAGCCGGCCCGATAATTCGATGGGCGGGATCAAGAAATGGACATGAGCGCGCAATATTGTCGCCTATCCCCTGTATTTGCGCGCCGTTTCCCGCCAACTGCGGCCGCCATCCGTGCTGTTTCTCCCAAGAAAAACCCTGACCTGCACCTCTGGATGAAGGAGGGGACGCACAGGCGTGCATGTTCCCGCAAGGGCATCTCAAGCTGCTGATTGTGCTGAAAATAGTCCACAGCGACCAAGTTTTGGACAAACAGGCCAAAAAGCCATTTTTTACGCAAGCCATCGGGTTGACACCCGTCCCTCAGGCCATTAATATCCGCCCCGTCTCGACGAGACAGGCAATTCCTCCTTAGTTCAGTCGGTAGAACGGCGGACTGTTAATCCGTATGTCACTGGTTCAAGTCCAGTAGGAGGAGCCAATTCCCTCGTAGTTCAGTCGGTAGAACGGCGGACTGTTAATCCGTATGTCACAGGTTCAAGTCCTGTCGAGGGAGCCATCTTCCAAAGCCCAGCCTTATGGCTGGGCTTTTTCATTTCCCCTGCCCCGCCTCGGGGCAAGGGAGCTCGCCTCCCGATGCGCTCGTCCCTTGCCGTCGGGTCCTGCCGCCACAAGATGGCGCAGGCATACCCTCCATGGGGTACCACTCTGGTGCACCCTCGGCCATCCACTGATGACAGAAGAGTCATCCATATGATTTTTCTATAAAAAATTAATGATACAGGCCTCGGCAGCGACTCAATTGGCTGGCACACCCCTTGCAATTCCTGAGATCAGGGACGTCACAAGGAGTTGCCTATGCTGCCCATCAAGCCCCCCGGACCCGGTTGTTACGACGAGATGCTGCTCGCCAACAACCAGTTTCGCGATCATTACCACGCCTACCTGTCGTGGCTGCACCAGACCGACGAGAAGAGCATAGAGCGCAAGCGTGAGGAGGCCGATCTGCTGTTTCGCCGGGTCGGCATCACCTTCAACGTCTACGGGGATGGGGACGGCGCCGAGCGCCTCATCCCGTTCGACAGCATTCCCCGCATCATTCCCGCCCGGGAGTGGCAACATCTGGACAAGGGGATCCGCCAGCGCGTCACCGCCCTCAATGCCTTCCTGCACGACATCTATCACGATCAGCGCATCCTGAAGGCGGGAGTGATCCCGGCCGCCCAGATCCTCACCAATGCTCAGTACCAGCCCTGCATGCAGGGGGTCGACCTGCACCGGGACACCTATGTCCACATCACCGGGGTCGACATCATCCGCAACCACGACGGTGAGTACTATGTGCTGGAGGACAACCTGCGCACCCCCTCCGGGGTCTCCTACATGCTGGAGAACCGCAAGATGATGATGCGCCTCTTCCCGGAGCTGTTTCACAACCAGCCCATCGCGCCGGTGGAGCGCTACCCGGCCCTGTTGCTCCAGACCCTGCGCGAGAGCAGCCCTGTGGACAACCCCTGCGTGGTGGTGATGACCCCGGGGCGCTTCAACAGCGCCTACTTCGAGCACAGCTTCCTCGCCCAGCAGATGGGGGTAGAGCTGGTGGAGAGCGCGGATCTGGTGGTCAAGGATGGTCAGGTGCTGATGCGCACCACCACGGGGCTGAAAAGGGTGGATGTCATCTATCGCCGCATCGACGACGACTTCCTGGATCCCCTGGCCTTCAACCCGGACTCCCTCATCGGCGTGCCCGGGCTGCTGTCGGTCTACCGCGCCGGCGGCGTGGTGCTGGCCAACGCCATCGGTACCGGGGTGGCGGATGACAAGTCCATCTACCCCTATGTGCCGGAGATGATCCGCTTCTATCTGGGGGAAGATCCCATTCTCAACAACGTGCCCACCTGGCAGTGCCGCGAGCCGGCGGCCCTCTCCCACGTGCTGGCCAATCTGGAGGAGCTGGTGGTCAAGGAGGTCCATGGCGCCGGTGGCTACGGCATGCTCATCGGCCCCTGCGCCAGTCGCGAGGAGCTGGCCCGTTTTCGAGAGCTGCTCAAGGCTCGGCCGGACAACTACATCGCCCAGCCGACCCTCTCCCTCTCCACCTGCCCGACCTTCGTCGACGCCGGCATCGCCCCCCGCCACATCGACCTGCGCCCCTTCGTCCTCACGGGGCAGGAGCTGCGCCTGGTACCGGGCGGCCTGACCCGGGTCGCCCTGACCGAAGGCTCCCTGGTGGTCAACTCCTCCCAGGGCGGTGGCACCAAGGACACCTGGGTCATGGAGGGCAGCCCATGCTGAGCCGCACCGCAAGTGAACTTTACTGGATGTCCCGCCATCTGGAGCGGGCGGAGAACACGGCGCGCATGCTGGACGTCACCCAGACCATGTCGCTGATGCCCTCCATCGACGCCGATCACAGCGAGCTGGTGGCGCCTCTCACCATCAGTGGCACCCACGAGCCCTTCCTGGCGCGCTACGGCCAGGTGAACATGGAGAACCTGCTGCAATTTTTCTGCTTCGACGAGGAGAACCCGGTCAGCATCTTCAGCTGTCTGCGCATGGCCAGGGACAACGCCCACGCGGTGCGGGGCAAGATCCCGGGTGAGGTGTGGGAGAGCATCAACGCCGCCTGGATAGAGATCCGTCGGCGGCGCCAGGCGGGCCTCTCCAGCGGCCAGGCCCAGGAGTTCTTCGACTGGATCAAGGAGCGCTCCCACCAGTTTCGCGGCGCCACCCATGGCACCATCATGCGCGGTGACGTGCTCTGGTTCCTGCGCCTTGGCACCTTCATCGAGCGGGCCGACAACACGGCGCGCATCCTGACCGTGAAGTATCAGGTGATCCGGGAGGACGAGGACAGCGTGCGCGAGTTCTACCGCTGGAACGCCCTGCTGCGCTCGGTGGGCGCTTACGAGGCCCACCAGACCCTCTACAAGACGCTCTCCCACGCCTCCATCGCCGAACTGCTGATCCTGCGCAACGAGGTGCCGCGCTCCTTGCGGGCCTGCCTCGACGAGATGGAGCTGATCCTGGCCCAGATCGAGGGCAACGCCGGTCAGACGCCACGGCGTCTCACCACCATACTCAACGCCCATCTGACCTATGGCACCATCGACGATGTCTTTGCCCTCGGCATGCAGGCGTACCTGAGGGATTTCCTCAGCGACATCGGCGCCATCGGCCAGAGCATCCACGCCGCCTACCTGGAGGTATTATGAGACTCATCATCGATCACCAGACCCGCTACCACTATGCCGACGTGGTGCGCCGCAGCACCCAGTACCTGCGCCTGACCCCCCACAGCACGGCCCGCCAGCAGATCCTCTCCTGGGAGCTGGAGCTGCCGGGGGAGGCCACCTGCACCACGGACGGTTACGGCAATATACTGCACGTGCTGAGCCTGGAGTCCCCCCACGAGGGGATCCTGATCCGCGCCCGTGGGGAGGTGGAGATCCGAGACGACGCCCCGGAGGATGAAGAAAGCTCTCTCATCTCCCCCCTGAGCTACCTGAGGCCCACCGCCCTCACCCGCCCGACCCCGGCCCTGCAGGATCTCGCGAAGGCCTGCCTGCCAGAGGAGCCGACCCTGGCCGACTTGCAGAGCCTGATGGCACGCATCCTGGTGCTGATGCCCTATCAGCCCGGCAGCACGGACGCCACCTTCAGCGCCGACGAGGCCCTCGCGTCGGGCAACGGCGTCTGTCAGGACCACACCCATGTCTTCCTGACCTGCTGCCGCCACGCCGGCCTGCCGGCGCGGTACGTGAGCGGTTACCTCTACAGCCAGGACAGCAGCCACGTGGCGATGCACGCCTGGGCCGAGGTGTGGATCGAGGAGCGCTGGCACACCTTCGACGTGACCAACCTCACCAGCTCCACCAGCGAGCACCTCAAGCTCGCGGTCGGCATGGATTATCTGGATGCCTGTCCGGTGCGCGGCGTGCGCTATGGCGGCGGGTGCGAACAGTTGCAGAGCCAGGCGCAGGTGACCCGCCTGGATGGACAGCAGCAATGAGAGCCGGGATCTCGGCCGCGGGGGCCTGCCCATGACCTATTGCGTTGCCATGTGCCTGCAAGACGGCATGGTGTTTGCGTCCGATTCGCGCACCAATGCGGGGGTGGATCACATCGCCACCTTCCGCAAGCTGCACCTCTTCACCGGGGAAGACAGGGTGCTGGTGCTGCAAAGCGCGGGCAATCTGGCCACCACCCAGAGCGTCATCAGCCTGCTGACACAGGGGCAGGAGCTGCTTGCCCTCCCCAGCCTCTACGAGGCTGCCGCCCTCATCGGCCAGACCATACGCACCGTCATCAGCCGGGATGGGGGTCAGCAGCAGGGCCATATCAACTTCGGCTGCAACATGCTGCTGGGGGGGCAGATCCGGGGGGAGCGCCACCGCCTTTTCCACATTTATCCGGAGGGCAACTTCATCGAGGCGAGCGCCGACACCCCCTACTTCCAGATTGGTGAGAGCAAGTACGGCAAACCCATCCTCGATCGCATCATCCACCATGAGACGCCGCTTCAGACCGCCCTGCAGTGCGCCCTCATCTCCATCGACTCGACCCTGCGCAGCAATCTGTCGGTGGGCTTGCCCCTGGACGCCCTGGTTTATGCCGAGGGAAGCTTCTCGGCGGCACACCTGCACCGCATCACCGAACAGAACCCCCACTTCGTGGCGCTGCGAAAGGCCTGGGGCGAGGGGTTGCAGCAGCTGTTCCGGGGCCTCCCCACCCTCCCCCTCTGAGCCGGGCGGGGAGCGCCCAGGCGCTTTCCCGCTCCTTTCTTTCCGGATATTCTGGCTGCCTTCCTTTTCGATGGAGTTTCCCATGCGCCGCTTCAACGTCATGCTCAACGGCAGCCGATTGATGATGTTCCCCTTCTATGTCTGCATCCTGATCTGTGTCGCCCTCCTGATGGTGAAGTTCGCCATGCAGCTCTATGTGCTGTGCCGCGACATCATCGACATCCACTACCTGGATCTCATCACGGGGGTGCTCACCCTGGTGGACTTCGTGCTGGTGGCCCAGATGCTGATCCTGGTGGCCATCTGCGGCTACGTGCAGTTCATCAAGACCCCGGAGCAGCGGGCGGCCCTGGGCGACAACTGGCTCAGCAAGATCAACTTCGCGTCCCTCAAGCTCATCGTCATCAACTCCCTGGTCACCATCGCAGGCATCGAGGTGCTCAAGGCCTTTCTCGACGACGGCACCGGCAACGAGACTGAGATGAAGTGGTCGGTCATCGTGTTTCTGGCCTTCTCCACCGCGGCGCTTATCTATGCGGTGACCGAGCGGCTGGCGGATCACAAATAGGGCCCCATTTCATTCAGGATCTATTCATCAAGGGTCGAATTGATAACTCTTTTCATTACCCTTCCCCCATTGTAAACTTGCCCGCCCCGGGTTGAAGCGCCCGGGTGCTGGAGCACCCATGACGAGTCTTTCCCTCTCACCGCGACAATGCTGGCAATGGCTGGCCTACCACCATCAGGCCGCCGAGGGCGCCCTCTACCTGATGTTTTTCTCCGGTCTGCTGCTGTGGGAACCCCTGACGCCGACCTGGTCCCTGGCGCGCTGGAACCTGTTTTTGCACGTCGCCCTCTCGCTCACCCTGTTTCCCCTGCTGTTTGGCGCCTTCTGGCTCTCCCATCGCAGCCTGCTGCGCAAGAGCCGCAAGCCTTTCCTGCGCACCACGGGGCGCATCATCGAAGCCTTGCTGCTGGTGTGCCTTGCCAGCGGCCTGCTGCTGGTGCTGCACGGCACCCCGGGGGATAGCCTCGGCAACCTTGCCAGCTGGGCCCACTGGCTGAGCGCGCTCGCGTTGACGCCCCTGGTGCTGCGCCACGCCTGGCGCTGGACCATACTGACATGGCGCACCTGATCTTATGTTGAAGCTGTTGTTATCCCTGATGTTGGCTGCCCTGCTGCTGGGGACCGCCTCGGCCCAGGAGATGGGCAGCGCCATGCTTGCCTATGACGAGGGGAGCGCTCCGCGCCTCGTCACCGCCAACCAGAGTGCCGGCTCCGTCACCCTGCTTGAACGCGACAGCGGCAAACGGCTCAAGGAGGTGCAATTGGGGGGGGATCTGCGCCAGCTGGCCCGCGCCGATGACGGCACCCTGCTGGTCACCGATTACAGCGGCGATCGCCTGCTGCTCTTGGACGAAGATCTCGACCTGGAAAAGGCGATCCCCACCGGCCATAGACCCTATGGCGTCATCTTCGACCCCAGGCGGCGCTGGTTCTGGGTCACGCTGTTCGAGGCAGGCCGCCTTCAGGCCTATGACACCACGGGCAAGCTGCAGCTGGATGCAAAAACCGCCGAGACTCCCCGCGGGCTGGCACTGACCGACGACGATCGCCTGCTGCTCACCCACGCCATGACCGGCCAGCTCGCCATCTATGATCTCGCCAAGCTTGGCAGCGGCGCCAAGGGTACCTCTCTGCTAGAGAGCGTCCTGCCCAAGCCCAGGCTCATCACCCTGGCGGAAACCCACAGCGATACCCCAAGCGACTCCCAGGGCTTGCCGCGCCTGCTGGACGGCATCGCCCTCTCTCCCGATGGCAGCGAAGCCTGGCTGCCCCACGTGCTCTGGAGTTTCGACCACCCCTTCCAGTTTCAGAGCACCGTCTTCCCGGCGGTTTCCATCATCGATCTCGATGAAGAGAAGGAGCGGGTCGATGAAAGAAAACAGCTCTTCTTGCAGATCAATCTGCCCAGCGTCGGCAACCGCAGCCAGATCGTCTCCAACCCCTTCGCGGCGCGCTTCGCCGCCGATGGCAAGCGGGTCTATCTGACCCTTGCGGGCTCGGAAGATCTGCTGGTGTTCGACCTCTCCCGCAGCGGCAAATCCAACAACAACCGCCACCGCCGCAAGAAGTTTCAGGGCGGCGCCAAGGCGACCCAGCTCTTGCGTCACCTGCCAGGCCAGAATCCGCGCGACTTGCTTGTCGATGGCGACCACATCCTGGTCCACAACGTCATGGGGCAGGATCTCACCCGTCTCAATAGCGGCGGCAGCGGCCCCTTCGCCCGGGTCACCGTGGATGTGCCCCATTTCGCCAAACTGGTGGAGACGGATCCCCGCTCCGAAGCGCTCAAGCGCGGCGAGCGGTTGTTCAACCTCGGCAACACCACGGCCAACAGTCGCTTCCCCATGGCGGGGGACAACTGGATGAGCTGCAACTCCTGCCATCTGGACGGGTTCAACTTCACCAACCGTCATCTGATGGCGGCTCATCGCCAGCAGAACGGCGACAACGCCATCAACGGCCACGCCAACCTTGCCAACATGGTGGCGGGGGACTTTGTCGGCGAATACCTGCGCATGACCCAGCAGACCCAGGGCGGCATGGGCCACGACACCCGCGATGGCGCAGAACTGGTCGACCCCGCGAGGCCCCAGCCCGAGGTGAAGGCGATGATGGAGGAGTTGCACGCCTTCGTCACCGCCGATGGCAACCTCCCCTATCTTGCCAACTGGCTCAGGCTCGATGCCCCGCGCTCGGATCCCGCCAAGGCGCCGACCACCCATCCTCGCGAGTGGCTCAACTCCGCCTCCTGCCAGAACTGCCACAGCCAAGCGTTCGAGGACTGGAGCGAGAGCAACCACAGACTGATGGGCAACTCCCACCCCTACTACAAGGTGGTGCAGGCGCTGGCCCGGGAGACCGAGGGCGAGGCCTTCGGCCAGTGGTGCCAGGGCTGTCACATGCCCCAGCAGGTGCTGAACGGCCAGACTGATCTGCCCAAGGGCTCCCATATGCTGGAGCGGGGCGGTGCCTCGCTGATCGCGGCCCACCAGGCAGGCGAACCCGTGGTGGAAGAAGGCACCGGCTGCGTGCTCTGCCATCGCATCACCAAAGTGGAAGACGCGGGCGGCAACAGCGCCTTTACCGTGAATCTGAAAGACCGCGAGAGCTATGTGTTCGAGGATGCCCCGGGGGGCAGCCTCCAGCACTGGCTGGCAGAGCGGCAGATCAACGCCCGCCCCGACATGCACAAGGCCTCCTACCAGAAGGAGTTCTATCAGGACGCGGCCCTGTGCAAGTCCTGCCACAACGAGTTTGCCCCGGGCAGCGGCGCCAATATCGTCAACACCTGGGACGAGTGGGAAAGCTCCAGCTTCGCGAAAGCGGAGGATCCCGCCAAGCGGCGCAGCTGCATCGACTGCCATATGAACCCGGAGCCCGGCAATGGCGGCGCCCCGGTGGCAGGCCAGTCCACCGAGAACGGCACAATGAAAGCGCGGCTCTATCGCCACAACTTCACCGGCGCCCAGCACCAGCTGGTGGGGCTGAGGAATGCAACACTCGAGCAGGAGAGCCTGGCGCTCTTGCGATCCAGCGCCACCCTCTCGGCCCGCATTGAAAACCAGAGCGGCCAGCCCGCGCTGGTGGTGCGGATCGCCAACGTCGGCGCAGGCCACGCCCTGCCCACCGGGGTGGCCGATTTCCGTGAACTCTGGCTGGAGCTGACCGTCACCGACGCCAGCGGCAAGCTGGTGCTTGAAAGCGGCCAGCCGGTAGATGGCGCCGTGCCCGACGATGCGCGGCTGTTTCGCAAGGTGTTCGGCGACGCCGAGGGCAAGCCGGTGGGGCTCAAGTTCTGGCGCTATGCCAAACTGCTGGAAGACACCCGCATTCCGGCCGATGGCTGGCGTGATGAAGCCTGGCCGCTGCCCGCAGATGCCCAGGGGCCCTTCAAGGCCGATATCAGACTCAATTTCCGCACCTACCCCAAGTGGGTCAGTGATGCGGTGCGCGCCGCCGAGCCGAACTTGCCGGCGCCACCCATAGTGCAACTCAATCGGCTGCAACTGACCCTGCAGCCCCTCCCCGTCACGCCCGATACGGAGCCTCAATCCTGATGTTCGCAAGTTTTCTCATTACCCTGCGCGAGGGGCTGGAAGCCTTCCTGCTGGTCGGCATCTGCCTCTCCTACCTCGCCAAGCTGGGGGCGAGCCGCTACAACAAGCTCATCTATCTGGGGGTGGGGCTGGGACTGGTCGCCTCCCTTGTGGTCGCCTTCCTGTTCCAGGTGGTGGTGAGCCAGTTCGAGAGCGAGCGTTACAACCACCTCTTGA
Organism: Aeromonas sanarellii; assembly: GCF_000820085.1. Lineage (GTDB taxonomy): Bacteria > Pseudomonadota > Gammaproteobacteria > Enterobacterales > Aeromonadaceae > Aeromonas > Aeromonas sanarellii. The sequence continues at coordinate 104,478 of NZ_CDBN01000021.1, read as the reverse complement.
TGGCGGGGATCCTGATGTTTGCCACCCTGGTGCTCACCTACATGGCGGTCTGGATGCAGAAGCAGGCCAAGTCCCAGGTGGGGGCCATGACGGCGCGCATCGATGCCGCCATCGACGGTGGCAACCTGTTTGGTCTGGTGCTGCTCGCCTTCCTTGCTGTGATGCGCGAAGGCTTTGAAACCGTGCTCTTCTTCTCGGCCCTGGTCTACTCCGGGCAAGGGGTGGATCTGCACGAGGGGCTGGTGGGCGCACTGGCGGGACTGCTGGTCTCTGTGGCGCTGGTGTGGGGGCTGCTGCGCTCCACCCGCAAGGTGGCGCTGGCCCCCTTCTTCCGCTGGACAGGCCTGCTCATCATCATCATCGCCGCTGGGCTGCTGTCGTCCGCCATCAACATGTTGCAGGCGGCGGACGTCATCACCTTCTGGACGACGCCCGTGTTCAACATCAGCCACATCCTCGACGATCAGGGGGTCTTCGGCACCTTCCTGCGCGCCCTGTTTGGTTACAATGCCTCGCCGGCCGGCCTGCAGTTGCTGACCTGGGGCGCCTATCTGGCCATCTTCGTCACCCTCTGGCATCGCAGTTATCGCCCGCAGGGGAGCGCCGCCCCGGCCAGGGGGTGAGCCCAGGGGGAGGCCCCTGTTCGGGGCCGCGCCCTGGCGCGGTCCCCTTAGCTATCAAGCCGTTTCGGAACACTCATGAACGACAACAAGAAGAAGATTGCGGTGCTGGGGGCCGGTCCCGCCGGTCTGATGGCCGCCTGGCGCCTGCGCCAGGCCGGTTTTGCGGTCACCCTGTTCGAGCAGGAGAGCGTGGTGGGGGGCATGTGCGCCACCCAGACCTTCAAGGGGCGCGACGGCGAGTATCGCTTCGACTACGGCGGCCACCGCTTCATCACCAAGAACCCCGAGCTGCTCGCCTTTATCGACGAGCTGATGGGGGACGATCTGCTCCACGCGATGCGCAAGAGCGTGATCCGCTTTGGCGGGCGCACCTATGACTACCCCTTGAACCTGCCGAACCTCCTCAAGACGGCGCCGCTGGCCCTGATGGCCGGGGCGGTGAAGGACTTGCTGCTGTTGCCCTTTGCCAAAAAGCCCACCGATTTTGCCAAGGCGAGCTTTGCCGAGTGGATCCAGAGCCACTTCGGCCGCACCCTCTACCGCCAGTTCTTCGAGGGCTATACGGCGAAGCTCTGGGGCATCAACCCGGACAAGCTCTCCGCCGACTGGGCCGGCCAGCGCATCAGCCTCATCGATCTCAAAGACGTGGCGCGCCGCCTACTCCCAAGACGCAGCGGCAGCATGTCGGTGCGCACCTATGCCCGCAAGTACCGCTACCCCAAATACGGCTTCGGCCAGATCTTCACCACCCTGGGGGAGCGGCTGGTGACAGAGGGGGCCCTGCTCAAGACCGGCGCCACCATCACCCGCCTCGAGCAGGTCGATGGCCGCATTGAACGGGTCTATTGGAAACAAGATGACGTTGAGCAGAGCGAGCAATTTGATCAGGTGATCTCCACCCTGCCGCTGCCGCTCACCTGCCGGCATCTGGGCTTGCCGTGCGATCTGCACTACCGGTCGCTCCGCTTCGTCAATATGCCCCTCAAACAGGAGAACCTGTCGGACAACACCTGGCAGTACCTCTCCGACTCCCATATTCTGGCCACCCGTCTGCAGGAGCCGCGCCGGCGCAGCCCCTTTATGGCGCCCCAGGGGCAAACATCCGTGATGCTGGAGATCCCCTGCAATCCGGGAGATACCACCTGGCAGGCGTCGCTGGCCGAGCTGCGCAGCCGGGTCACCGCCGATCTCGCCAGCCTCGGTGTCGATACCCAGAAACTTGGCGATGAGACCTTCGAGGCCCACAGCGAGTACGCCTATCCGCTGATGGATCTCGGCTATCAGGCCCGTCGCAACGAAGCCATCCAGTCGCTGATGCCGATAGGCAACCTCATCATGACCGGCCGTCAGGGGACATTCCGCTACATCTTCACCGACACCGCCATGGAGATGGGGATGATGGCCGCCGACATGGTGATCGACGGGGTGGACAGACGCCACGCCATCTTCAATCATCGCAACGAAAACACCGTGATCGAAACCCAGAGCGTGGCCTGAGGCCTACGCCGTAAGCCAACCCCCTCCCGGCCTCCCCCTTCGAAAGGGGGAGGTGCTTTACCGACATTGTCGGCAAGGCGATCTGCTCCCTCCCCTGACAAGGGGAGGGTCGGGGTGGGGTCCAACGGATCAGGACTGGCGCCATGCCGCCAGGACAAATCAACAAGGAGAACAGGATGACCATACGCCACGGCTTGATCGCCCTCGCGTTGCTGACGGGCCCGCTGCTGACCCTCAACGGGCAGGCGCAGGCTTACTCCTACGCCGCCGCCGGCAAGGAGCCGCTGATCGATGCGCGCGAGGAACTGCTTGGCGCCGCCACTGACGGCAAGGATGCCAGCACCACCTTGAGCGACATCGCCGAGGAGCTGACCTATCTGGAAGAGCACCACAAGGTGGAGCTGCAAGCACCCTTGGCTGCCGCCATCAAGGCCAAAGACGCCGCGGCGACCGCGGCCCTGCTCAACCGGGCCTACAAGGCCGAAATAGAGCGCCGCCTCGAAGGGGCCAGCCAGAATCTTGGCGACTACCAGACCGCCAAGGTGCTGGTGGTCAAGAGCAAGCGCTTCCTGGACCTCATCCTCCCCTCCCTCGGTGAAGGGGATCGCAAGGCCGCCGATCAGGCGCTGGCCAGGGTGCTGGATGCCATCGGCAATCCGGGGGTGTTCGGGGTGGGCGCCAAGCCCGCCGATGCCACCGCTTTCGCCGAGGCCGAGAAAACCCTGATGGCCGTGCTGGCGCCGCTTTGATGACCAACTGCCCATCATTGCGCCATCTCGCTGTGACAAACGGTGGGTTTCGCTTCGCTCTACCCACCCTACGCACTTTGATGACCTCTCATTGATGACGACGGCCCCCCTCATCCCCGACCCTTCTCCCGCAAGGGGGGAAGGGGGGCGTCACCACGGCCGATTGCGCTTCCCCATTCGCCCCTGCCTGCTGCTTCTGCTGCAAGGGGTCTGGCTCGGCTGGCTGCTGGCCTTCCCGGTGGCCCTCGATTCCGACGACGCCCTGAACTTCGCCCACGGGGTGGTGCGCTTCAGCGTGCTGGAGTTCTCCCCCCACTTTCCGGGCTACCCCGCCTTTATCTGGCTGGCGCGGCTGATCAATCTGGCGGTGGACAATCCGACCCGCGCGGTGCTGTGGGCCAGCCTCTTGGGCACAGCCCTGATAGCGCCGCTCGCCGCCTGGCTGGCGGTGAGATTGTGGCAACGGCCAAGCCTGCTGGCGCCGGTCTGGCTGCTAGTGCTGGCCCTGCCGCTCACCCCGACGCTGGCGCTCTCCGGCCTCTCGGACGGGCCGGCGCTCGCCGCCTGGCTGGGCGCGCTCTTGGCCTTGCAGCAGCGCAGAATTGCGCTGGCGGGTCTGTTACTGGGCCTCATGCTGGCGCTGCGTCCCTCCTACTTCGTGCTGGCCCTGCTGCCCCTTTGGCTCGGGATGGCGCAGCAGGGAACGCGCGTCAGGTTTGTGCTTCCCATCGCGCTGGTGGGGCTCGCCTGCCTGCTGTTTGTCTGGCAAGCCGATGGCTGGGCCTATTTCAGCGAGGGACGCCGCTTTACCGACGGTCACTTTACCCTGTGGGGCAACACGGCGGCAGCCCACGGCGATCGGCGGCTAAGCTGGACGAACACCTTCAACGATCAGCTGACTCCGCTCTGGCCCCTGATGATGGGGGCCTTGCTGGTTCTACCGCTCTGGCAGCGCTCAAAAGGCAAGACTGCCGCCCTCTTCCCCTGCTGGACCCTCTACTGGCTTGCCCTGCTGCTCTGGACCCTGTTTGGCCAGAACCCGGACAATCCCCGCCATCTGGCGCCCATTACCCTGTTCGGCCTTGTGCTGCTGGCGGGCAGGCTGCCACACCGGGGCGAGCTGCCGGCAATGGCGGGAGCCCTGTTGCTGCTCTGCACCACACTCACAGCGCCAGCGCCGCCCGCCATGGTGCAGGCCGCACGGCTGGCCGAGCAGGCATGCCCGGCCCTGGTGACCCAGTGGGGGGTGAGGTTGCTGCGCGAAACCACGGCCCTGCCGGTCACCGACGGCTGGTACCAGGGGGATGCCAGGCTTGCGCTCACACGAGGGGCCTGTCGCCTCAGCCGCCGCCCTCTGGCGGCAGGGGATCTGCCCGGCTCTTATGACGCCGTCTGGTTTGTCCCCCGTTTTCACGCCGAGCCCGGCCTCTGGCTCGCCATCCCGCGTCCATAGCCCGCCGGGCGGCGCATCCTGGTGTCATCCGGCTCGACTACACTCACTGCGCATGGGAGAGGCGGGGAGAAGAGGCATGCAGGTAGGCAAGGAGTGGGGACTGGCAGCCCTGGTGCTGACACTGGCCAGCGCACTGCTGATGCTGCCGCTCTGGTTGCAGGGGGGCAGCCAGGGGCACGATCTGTTTCATCATCTGCTCTCCGGCCACTATTTTGCCCGCCAGCTCTGGCAGGGGGAGCTCTATCCCCGCTGGCTGATGGCCATGAACGGCGGCTTCGGCAGTCCCACCTTCTTCTTCTATCCCCCGCTCCCCTACTACGCCAGCGCCCTGTTTGCCGGCCCGCTTGCCCCCGCCCAGCAGGCCGTCTACCCCCTGCTCGGCAGCGCCACCCTGGCGCTGCTGCTCTCCGGCATGTTTGCCTATCTGTGGCTGCGTGCCACCACTTCCCCTGGCCGGGCCCTGGCGGTGAGCCTGCTCTACCTGATCCTGCCCTATCACGTCGCCATGGATCTCTATGCCCGCTTCGCCCTGGCGGAGTTCTGGGCCTTCGCCTGGGCCCCCCTCATCCTGCTTGGCCAGGATCTCGCCCATCGCGGCCGACGCCAGGGGCTCCCCCTGCTGATCCTGGGGCTGGCGCTGCTGGCCTTCTCCCACCTGCCCAGCCTGCTGCTGATGATGGGGCTGGTCAGCTTGCGCGCCCTCTGGTTCGCCTGGCGCACCCGTGCCCTGCGTCCCTGCTGGCTCGCCCTCTGCGCCCAGGGGCTGGCGCTCTGCATGGCGGCCGCCCTGCTGCTGCCCGCCCTGGCGGATCAGGGAGCCATTTCCATGGAGCTGATGCGCGGCGGCATGTTCGACTATAGGCGCAACTTCCTCGACCGTTTGCCCTCGGGCTGGGGAGACTGGCGCTTTCGCGGCCACCTGGCGTGGCAGAGCGTGCTGACCATGGCCCTGCTGCTGCTCGCCTGGGCCGCCGCCCGGGAGCCACGTCACCCCGAGATCGCCTGCTGGGGGGCGATCGGGGTCGCCGCCTTCCTGATGATGCTGCCCCCGAGCCAACCGCTCTGGAGCCTGCTGCCCCCCCTGCAGCGGGTGCAGTTTCCCTGGCGGCTGAACCTTGTCCTTGCCCTCGCCACGGTCGCCGTGGTGGCCCTGGGCACCCCGTCCCATCGCCCCTGGCAGGGGCTCTGGTGGGGCCTGCTCCTGCTGACGCTTCTCTCCACCCTGGCCTACGTGCGCCACGCCCCCCTCACCCAGGCCCCCACCCGGACGGCCATGGCGTTCGAGTTCGACAGCAAGCGCAGCGCCCGGGAATACAGGCCGAGGCAGGTCCCGGGGGGCATGTTCGCCCCGACCCTGCTGGCCTGGAAGGAGGAGTTCCAGCCCCCGGTGAGCGCCGAGCCTCCGGGGGCCCGCTGGGAGCTGGATCGCTGGCAGCCCAGGGAGCTGGCCCTCAGGGTGACGGCCAGGGTGCCGACCCGGCTCGTCCTGCACCAGTACCATTACCCCGGCTGGCAGGCCTGGCTGGACGAGCGCCTGATGCTGACGGTGAGCGCCAATCCCCAGGGTCTGATGCAGGTCTGGGTACCGGCGGGCAGCCACAGCCTCACGCTGAGGCTTGCGGCCCGCTGGCCGGAGCGGGCGGGCAATGCCCTCTCGCTGCTCGGGTGGCTGGCCTGGATCCTGCTGCTCTGCCGGCCCGCCCCCCGGGCGGCGCCGGGGCAGGATGAGCCTGCCCAAGCCCGCCAAAGCTGATAGACTGATCACCTGCTCCCTTGGCCTCTTGCCCACGACACGGATACTCTATGCCTCAAGCCAGCTCCCTCTCCCCCCGTTTTCTCTTCATTCTGCTCGGTGCCCTGGCGGGCCTGACCCCGCTCGCGGTGGACATGTACCTGCCCGCCATTCCAGCCATCGCCCGGGATCTGGCCACCAGCATCGACGGCGCCCAGCTCACCATCAGCGCCTTCCTCGGGGGCTTTGCCATCGGCCAGCTGTTCTACGGGCCGCTCGCCGACAGCTTCGGCCGCAAGCCGGTGATCCTGGCGGGCCTGACGATGTTTGCCGTGGCCTCGGTGGGCTGCGCCATGGCCGACTCCCTGCCCGAACTGCTCGCCTGGCGCATGCTGCAGGCCGCCGGCGGAGCGGCGGGATCCGTGGTGGTCAACGCCCTGCTGCGCGACCTTTTCGAGAAGGATGCGTTTTCCCGGGCCATGTCCTTCGTCATCCTGGTGATGACGCTCGCCCCCCTGGTAGCCCCCGTGGTGGGGGGCTACATCAGCGCTCACGCCGACTGGCGGGTGATCTTCTGGCTGCTGGTGGGGATCAGCCTGCTCATCTGCGTGGTGATGCAGTGGAAGATAGAGGAGACCCTCAAGCCCGAGCACAAGCAGCCCCTGCGGCTCGGCCAGGTGCTTGGCAACTACTGGGGCGTGCTCTCCCACCGCGGCGCCATGGGCTATGTGCTGTGCGGCGCCCTGTCGAGTTCGGGCATGTTCGCCTTCCTGAGCGCCTCCCCTTACGTCTATATCGAGTATTTCAAGGTGCCGACCGAGCACTACGGCTGGCTGTTCGGCCTCAACATCCTGCTGATGATGGTGGTCACCTTCGTCAACAGCCGCCTGGTGAAAGGGGTGGGCGCCGAGCGCATGCTGCAATACGGTCTGACGGTGCTGCCGCTGGCCGGGGCCCTGCTCATCTACAACGCCTGGAGCCAGACCGGAGGCCTGTGGGGCATCGTCATCCCGGTGGTGCTCTTCGTCGGTCACATCAGCCTGGTGGGGGCCAACGCCATGACCGGCCTGATGGGCCACTTCCCCCAGTCTGCGGGCACCGCCTCGGCGCTGGCGGGCACCCTGCGCTTCGGCATCGGTGCCCTGGTGGGCGTGCTGGTCAACCTCAATCCGCCCGAGTCCCCGCTGCCCATGGCCGTCGCCATCGCCGGCTGCGGTCTGGGCTCGGCGCTTTGCTACTGGCTGCTGACCGGCAAGGGCCGCGCCTGAGGCGGCGTCGCTGCAGTCCCAAAAAGAAGCCCTGTCCATGGACAGGGCTTCTTGCATGGAGGCGGGCTGACCTTCAGGGGTCCGGCGGCAACCCGCTACGCACCAGGATCTCGCTCTCCAGCCCATCCAGGCTCACCTGGTTCTTCTTGCGCCAGTAGGCTGCGATCCCCTCCTGCCCCTGGCGGGCCGACCAATTGGCGAGATCCTCCCTGTCCCCCTGATAGTCAAACAGGGGCACCGACATGCCGCAGGAGGCCTGGACCCGTTCAATGTCCAGCAGGAAGATCTGGCGAGCCGCGACGCTTGGGGGAAAGCGTGCCAGCGCTGCCGCCCAGTCGCCGTCCCCCCGGTGCAGCACCCGTGCCCGGCCATAGGCCCGCAGAATAAGCGGCGCCCCCTCGAAGGCGCAGAACATCACCGTCATGCGCGGATTGTGCAGCACATGGGCCGCCGACTCGTTGCCGCTGCCGGTCAGATTGAGCCAGGACAGGGTGTTGGCATCGAGGACGCGCAGCGAGTCCCCGCCCTTGGGGGAGACGTTGACCGTGCCCTCGCCCGCCGCCGTGCCGACGAAGAAGATCTTCTGCGCCTCGATGAAGGCCACATGGCGCGGCGAGAGTCCCCCGAACAGTTGTCCCATCTTCCCTCCTCAAATCCCTCAGAACAGGGCGCTGTTGAGCCACAGGTGCGCCCCTATGCCGACCATATAGCCAAGCAGAATGGCGGGCAACCACTTGAGATGGCCGACGAAGGTATACATGCCCCTGGCCTGCCCCATCAGGGCCACCCCGGCGGCGGAGCCGATGGAGAGCAGGCTGCCCCCCACCCCGGTGGTCAGGGTCACCAGCAGCCACTGCCCCGTGCTCATCTGCGGCTCCATGGACAGCACCGAGAACATCACCGGAATGTTGTCGATGAGGGAGGAGAGCAGGCCGATGGCCACGTTCGCCAGGGTCGGATCGCCCCCCTGATAGAGGAGCTGGGAGGCGAGCGCCAGATAGCCCATGAAGCCGAGGCCGCCGACGCACATCACCACGCCGTAGAAGAAGAGCAATGTGTCCCACTCCGCCTTGGCGATCTTGTTGAACACATCGAACGGCACTATGGAGCCGAGGCGCAGCAGCCTGGCCTCGTCGCCGGTGCGCTCGTACAGCGCCCGTTCGCGAGCCAGGGAGACGGGCTGGGTCTTGCGCAGGTAGAAGCCGAAAAACTGCAGGTAGCCGAGCCCCGTCATCATGCCGAGCACGGGGGGCAGCGCCAGGAAGTGATGGCAGGCGACGGCGGTCACTATGGTGAGGAGAAAGAGCAGCACTATGGTGAGGGCCCCGCGCCTGAGCACCAGGGCCTCTCCGGACATGGCGGGCACCAGGCGCGGCACCATCAGGCTCATCAGGCTGGCCGGCACCAGAAAGTTGAGCAGGGCGGGGAGGAAGAGCAGCAGAAACTGCGTGAAGGAGACCTTGCCCGCCTGCCACACCATCAGGGTGGTGATGTCGCCAAAGGGGCTGAAGGCTCCGCCCGCATTGGCCGCCACCACTATGTTGATGCAGGCCAGGTTGATGAAGCGGCGCTCCCCGTTGGCCACGTTGAGCACCACGGAGCACATCAGCAGCGCCGTGGTGAGGTTGTCCACCACGGGGGAGATGAAAAAGGCGAGAAAACCGGTGAGCCAGAAGAGCGTGCGCAGGCTGAAGCCCGCCTGCACCAGGCGCACCCGCAGCACGGCGAACAGCAGCCTGTCCTCCATGGCGTTCACATAGGTCATGGCCACCAGCAAAAAGAGCATCAGCTCGGCATACTCCAGCAGCGTCTGCCGAAAGCCCGCCTGCGCCAGCGGGCTCAGCCCCTGCCCCGCGTAGACCAGGCCGATGACTATCCAGATGATGCCGGCGGCCACCAGCACGGGCTTGGATTTGCGCAGCTTCAGGTACTCTTCGGCCATCACCAGGGCATAGGCCAGGGCGAAGAGGGCGAGGGCAAAGAGGCCGATGGCGGTGTGCGTCAGGTTGAGGGGACCGCCTTCAGCGAAGGCGGGGGCACAGAACAGGGCCAACCCGGGCAGGGGGGCGAGGCGCAGGAGTCCAGACATGGGTGCTTCTCTTGAGAACCGTCTGGCATTGAGGCTAGCAGCACAGAGGGAAGCCGCCCTCCCCCTGCCATCTGACCTGCCCAGGGCGGGCGCTCACATCAAGGGAGCGAGGCCCGGCACCGGGCCCCGTCGTCAGGAGGCCTTCTTGCCAAAGCCGGACTGCTTGAGGGTGTAGCCTGCGCTGTTTTGCCAGGCATCCAGGCCGCTTCGGTTGTTGCCCGCCACCAGGCTGGCGGCCAGGCTCGGGCTGTTGAACAGCTGATCGGCGGTGAAGACGAAGCCCCCTTCGGGGCGAGGGCTGAGTACCCCCTTGCCCAGGAGCTCCTGACGCAGCTCGATCACCGCCTCGCGCAGGGAGGCGGCATCCTCGCCGTTGGCGGTGGAGCCCGCCTGCACCATGAAGCCGGGGTTCTGCCGCTTGCCCACCGGATAACCGTGAGCCTCGGCCCCCTTGCCGTTGAAGTGGTAGAGCTCGCGCTCCCCCGGCTTGTTGTCGGAGAGCGCCTTTTGCAGGGTCATCAGCTCGTTGTAGATATCGATGGGAACCACGGCAGCCTGCTTGACGCCCTTGCTGTCGACGATAAAACTGACTTGCTTGTGTAACATCCTTGCTCATCCTGTGACCCATGGAGGGCCCTATTCTAACCACCACAGGCGAGCGGGATCCAGCGAGGATCCTCATCCCTTTTGCAGGCGCGATCACTAACTGGCATAGTGACTGACATTGTGAAAGCCATTGGCCATCAACCGGTTATCCCATGCTTAGCCTGCGCAACCTCAGTAAACGCTTCGCCAGCGGCGGCGAGACGCTCCCCCTGTTTGCGGGGCTGGATCTCCAGCTCGCCGCCGGGGAAACCTGCCTGCTGCTGGGGCAAAGCGGCTGTGGCAAGTCCACGCTGCTCAACCTCATCGCCGGCCTCATCCCCCCGGACGAGGGGGAGATCTGGCTGGGACAGACCCGTCTCGACACCCAGCCTGCGGACGAGCGGGCCCGGCTGCGCGGACGCCATTTCGGCATCGTCTATCAGGATTTCAACCTGCTGCCGACCCTGACCGTGGAGGAGAACCTGCGCCTGCCCCTGGAGATCAACCACCTGCCCCGGGACGACGCACACCTCGATGCCCTGCTCGAGCGCCTTGGCATGAGCCACAAGCGCCACGCCTGGCCGGAGCAGCTCTCCGGCGGCCAGCGCCAGCGGGTGGCGCTGGCCCGGGCCCTCATGCACAGACCCCGGTGGCTGCTCGCTGACGAACCCACCGGGAGTCTAGACGAGCACAACGCCGAGCAGGTGATGGCCCTGATGATGGCGGCGGTGCGCGATACCGGCGCAGGCCTCCTGCTGGTGAGCCACAACCCGGGCTATGGCGCCCTGGCGGATCGGGTGCTGCGCCTGGAGGGGGGCCGGCTGGTCGAGATCAAGGGGCACCGCCATGAGTGACGCCCGCCGCCCGGGGGCGCCATGCTGCCGCTGAAGGCGCTGCTGCGCCTCTATCGCGCCCACCCCTGGCTGCTGCTGATGAGCCTGGCCGGGCTCACCCTCGGGGTCACCCTGGTGGTGGCCATCGAGCTGCTCAACCACAGCGCCCGCACCAACTTCGTCGCCGCCCGCAGCCAGCTCGCCGGGGAGGCCAACTACCGGCTGGCGCCCCGGGGCGGGCTGGATGAGCGGCTCTACGTGCACCTGGTGCGAAGCCAGTCGGGCCTTGATGCCATGCCAGAGCTGCACGCCTGGCTCAAGGACGCGCAGGGGCGCAGCTTCCAGCTCCTGGGGATGGATCTCTTCAACCCCGGCCCCTTGCGCCGACTCTTTGGCGAGCAGCCGACACGCGAACCCGATTTTTCCTTGAGCCGCGCCGACAGCGTCTGGCTTTCGGCCCCCGAGGCCAGACGTCTCGGCTGGCAGCCGGGCCAGTCGCGGACCTTTGTGCTGGGCGACGAGTCGACGCGCCCCCTCACCCTCACCCTGGCGGGCACCTTCGAGCCCGGCGCCATCCCCATGGAGCGGCTGCTGGTGACCGACATCGGCCTCGCCCAGCCCCTGCTTGGCAAGGCCGGAAGGCTGGATCGCATCGTCTTCAAGCTGAGCGACGCGCAGGCCAATGCCTTACAAAGTGCCTTGCAGGCCGCGCAGGGATCCGAGTTCACCCATCAGCCGCTCTGGCTCGAACCCATCAGCCCGGCCCTCGATGCAAGCCAGCTCGGCGATGCCCTGGCCCTCAACCTCACGGCCCTCTCCCTGCTCGCCATGGCGGTGGGACTGTTTCTGGTGTTCAACGCTCAGCGCTTCGTGCAGAGCGTGCGCCGCCCCCAGCTGGCCCAGCTCATCATCCTGGGCATGCCGCCGCGCCGGGTGCTTGGCTGGCTCATCCTGGAGCTTGTTATCCTCGCCACCCTCGGCATCCTGCTCGGGCTGCTGCTGGGGAGCCTGCTGGCCCTGACCCTGATGGGGCAGCTCACCCAGGCGCTGGCCGACCTTTATGGCCCCAACCCCATCGATATGCTGCGCCTCTCCCCGACCAGCCTCATCAAGGCGTTGCTGATAGGCCTGGCTGGCGCCCTTGCCGCCAACCTCCCCGGCTGGTGGCAGTTGCTGCGCCAATCCCCCCTGGCGCTTCGGGAAGGCAACAGCCGCCCGCCGGCTCACCCCTGGCAACGCCGGGGGCTGGCCATCGCCATCCTGCTGCTGTGCGCCCTCTGCCTCTTGTTGCCGCAAACGGGGCTCGGCGGCGCCCTCTTCGTCGCCGGCGGCTGGCTGCTGGCCATGGCGCTCGCCCTGCCCGATGTGCTGCGCGCCGTGCTGGGACGGCTGAGATCCCGCCCCGGCGGCCCCCTTACCGCCCGGCTCGCGGTGGCCGAGACCCAATACCATCTGGATCGCACCGCCATCGCGGTGATGGCGCTGCAACTCGCCATCGCGGCGGCCATCGGCATCGGGGTCATGGTGTCGAGCTTTCGCTCGAGCGTGGAGATCTGGCTCGGCCAGCGTCTGGCCGCCGATCTCTATGTCAGCGCCCCCAGAGGGGTGGCGGGCAACCGCGGCGCCCTGGGCGAGCAGACTCTCAACACCATTCTTGCTGCGCCAGACGTGCGCGCCGCCTCCCGCCGCGCCGTGCATCCCGCCCGCTGGCAGGGGCAGCCCATTGAGTGGGCACAGATGGACTTTATCCCCGAGCTCAAAACCGCCTATCCGCTGCTGGCCGGGCGCTGGCCCGCCGCCCCCGACGAGGTGCTGGCGAGCGAACCGCTGACGGTGCGCCTAGGGGTCAGGGTGGGGCAGACACTCGAAGTCACCGGCGAACAGGGCCCAAGGGCACTCACCGTCACCGGTGTCTATCAGGATTACGGCAGCGACAAGGGGCAGATACTGCACGCCTTCGAGGACGGGGCCGTGCAATCCCTCGCCCTCTTTAGCAACCAACCGGAGCGCCTCGCCGATCGCCTGCGGGCGCAGTTTGGTGAGGGGGTGAACCTCCTGCCCGCCCCCGCCATCCACGCCGCAGCCCTTAAGGTGTTCGACCAGACCTTTGTGGTGACCGAGCTGCTGAAATTGCTGATCCTGGGGATCGCCTTCGTCGGCATCGGCTCGGCCTTCATGGTGCTGGGGCTGGCCCGGCGCGGCGAGTTGCAGACCCTGCAGAGCCTTGGCCTGAGCCCCCGCCACTGCCGCCGGTTACTGGTGTGGCAGGGGGCGGGATTGGGGCTGCTCACCGCGCTGTTGGCCCTGCCGGTGGGCTATGGCCTTGCCTGGGTGCTCATCGAGGTGGTCAACCCCCGCGCCTTTGGCTGGCGGCTGGCCTTCGAGGCCGCCCCCCTGCACGCCGTCACGGCGCTCCTGCTCGCTCCCGTCTTTGGCGCGTTCGCCTCCTGGTACGCCGCAAGGAGAGTGGTATGAAAACATTCAACATCTGCTCGCTGGCGCTGATCTGCACCCTGTATGGCACCGGGATCAGTGCCAACGATCTGGGCGCCATCCTGGGTGGCAGCAGCGATCACTTCAAAAAGGCCCTGCCGGGTCAGTCCATCCGCCTGCCCGCGGATCACGGCGCCCACCCCGACTACCGCTCCGAGTGGTGGTATCTCACCGGCAACCTGAAAGACGAGCAGGGACGCGGCTACGGCATGCAGTGGACCCTGTTCAGGCAAGGCATCGAGCAGGAGATAAAATCCGACAACCCCTGGCTCACACCCCAGCTCTGGCTGGCCCAGTTCGCCATCACGGATGTGAGCAAAGGCAGCCACCAGCAGGACGAGCGCACCAGCCGCCAGGGGCCGGGCCTCGCCGGTGCCAGCGGCGGTGAGTATTGGCTGAAAGAGTGGGTGCTGGCCTCCCAAGGGGAAGCGCTCTTTCCCGCCACCCTCAAGGTGCAAAGCAAGGCGGGAGATCTTGATGTGAAGGTGAGCGCCGCCAAGCCGGCGGTGCTACAGGGCGAAGCGGGTTACAGCGAGAAGAGCCCGGGCAACGCCTCCTTCTACTACTCCTACCCGCGCCTGACCATAACCGGCACCCTGACCCTGGATGGGGAGACCCGCAACGTCAGCGGTGAGGGTTGGTTTGATCACGAGTGGAGCAGCTCGGTATTGGCCGAGTGGCAATCGGGCTGGGACTGGTTTTCGCTGCAATTTGACGATGGCCGCGAGCTGATGCTGTTTCGCCTGCGCACCAAATCGGGCCGCACTGAGCCCGAGAACCGCTACGGCATCCTGATCGAGCGGGACGGCAGCAGCCGGGTGCTGAACCCAGAGCAGATCCACCTCACCCCCGGCAAGACCTGGCGCGGCCCCAAGGGGCAGCCCTACCCCATCGAGTGGCAGCTGGCAGCCGCCGATTTGAATCTCGTCATCAAGGCCCGCCAACCCAATCAGGCCATGACGGGGCGTTTTGACTACTGGGAAGGGGCGGTCTCCGTCTCGGGAGACGCCAAGGGCGTCGGTTATCTGGAGATGACGGGGTATTGAACCCAAGGCCTCCCCCATTTTCTCGCTGCGTCTCTTTTTTGTGTTGCGGGGCGAAGTCTACGCCCCGTTACCATCTCTACGGTTTGGTTCTGAGACAGCCTCCCAATAACAGCCATCACCAAATTTCCTGCCCCCTCCAATTTCTGATCCCCATCAAAAATACTCACCAAACCACACCCAAAGTAAAACGTTTTGCTCAACATAGACTGCTGCACTTGGTACCCTGTCCATGCGACCCTCATAGCCCTAAAGGCAGCCAGGGAGCGGCGATGGTTCGTACCTCTTCAATCGGTTAACCGCAGCACAACGGAGGCTATATTCCGTGCGGTAGCCGTGTGATTTAATGAGTAATGAAATAGGACTGGACACCAGTAAACATCTTTGTCTGATAGTTAGGCAGGGGGTCATATATCCACAACATCAAGATTGAATGTGGTATACGATATAAAAATCACAGTGAGACCTTTCTCTATATAGAAAGCATCTAGGGACACAAGAATAAAAAATCACTTTCTTTGTCAATCCCTCGAACATTAACACAGTCAATTCAACATTCGACACCCAGGGAAGAAAATGAAAGGAAAAATTACTCAATGGAATGATGACAAGGGCTTTGGATTTATTACGCCAGAAGATGGTTCAGAAAAAACATTCTTTCATATTTCTGCTGTAAGCCCCAAAGACAGAAGGCCACAGATTAATGACGAGGTATTGTTTGAGACTGAAACCGATAGTCAGCGACGAGTGAGAGCTACAGAAGTTTACTATGAAGGTTGGACTCTTCGTCCTATCACACAGCCTTCCAAACAAAGCCATCGTGCTAAGGGAGGGTCAAGTGATAAAAAAATCATCCTTGAACCAGTCAGAAAAACACCTCTGGATTATGTTTTTTTAATCCTGGCTATAGTTTTGATAACGTTAGCTGGCTTTAACTATTTTAAAGAAAAAGACCTTACAACATCACTTCCAATTGCATTTTTTGCAATAATACCACTGGCTCTATTTAGTCGTCCAAAAAAACCTTCAAACAAATTTTTTACCTGTTCTCGCTGTCGCTGCAATGCTCCGTTTGACAATCGCACCATTCGTGCTTGGAATACGGGCACAATAAAACTCTATTGCTCAAATTGCCATGCTGAATGGTTGAATAACCGAGAAAACACAAGTAATAATTTCCACTCATCATCAAGCCGGGGTAGCGGCTGCCTTGGTGTTCTAGCAATGATGATCGTTATTCCAGTAGGGTTAGTGTCTATTGCATCCTGGCTGAGTTGAACATTACATAATGAGAACTTGGTGTGAAGCAGCTAGCGGCCATAGGCGTTAAAAATAGACGTCAGACTCTTGCTCCTATTTTTCCAACAAAGAAAGCCCCGTCAGAACTTGTTCTGCCGGGGCTTTCTTTATCTCGCCGCCTGATCCACCAGATAAAGGATGCTGTGATAGGGAATGCCGGCGTGCTGGCTGAGCCCCATTTCGCAGGTGCGGCTGTTGCTGAAACCCTGACGGCAATCGCTGGGCACCTGGGCTGGCAGGCTGGCAAGCGCCGCGGCGTTGAGCTCCGGGGTCATCAGCCCCTTGTCGCCGGCAAAGCCGCAGCACTGGATATGCTCAGGGATTATCACCTCACGGGCGCAGGCGCGGGCCACCGCCAGCATCGTCTCCCCCAGCCCCATGCGCCGGCTGCTGCAGGTGATATGGAGCATGACGGTCTCGTCGATGGGGGTCAGCTCAAGGTGGGGTAGCAGGTGTTCCAGCACAAAGGCGGAGGGCTCGAACACCCGAAGCCCCTTGCCGAGCGCCCCCGACAGCAGTCGCTGCACGCAGGGGCTGGTATCGAGCAGCACGGGCCAGCGCCCCTGCTCGCTTGCCTGCCACAGCGCCGCCACCAGCTCACTGCGCTTGGCGGCAGCCACCTCGACCATCCCCTTGCTGTCATAGGGCATGCCGCAGCAGAGCCCCTCAACTCTCACCGGCACTATCACCCGGCAACCCGCCTTCTTGAGCAGGGATAACACCACGTCCGGCAGTGACGGGGCATCCTCCTGCTGGCCGAATACCCGGCTGGCGCACGACGGCAGATAGACCACGGCGCGCTCGATGGATCCATCATTGCTCCCCTCCCCTTGCGACCACCGGTAGCGGCTCGGGCCCGGCAGGGTCGGCAGCCAGGCGGGTGTGCGCTGGCCGCTCAGATGGCGAACCCCGTTCACCAATCCGGCCAGCGCTTTGTCCCCCAACAGCTTGCCGGCAATCCTTTTGAGGCCGAGGGCTCCGCGAGCCGTGCGGGTGACGCCGGCGAAGTGATCGGCGCTCCAGCGGGCGATGGGCACGAAGCGCCGGTATTTGTCAGTGCGCAGCTTCTTGATGAGCGCACCGGTATTGATGCCGACCGGGCAGCGATCGGCGCAGAGCCCGGTGGCGGCGCAGGTGTCGATGCCCTGATAGTCAAACAGCCGGGCCAGCTGGTTGGAGGGCTCATCGGCACGATTGCGGCGGGCCAGTTCGCGGTAAAGCACGATGCGCTGGCGCGGCGAGAGCGACAGGGTGCGCGAGGGGCAGACCGCCTCGCAAAAGCCGCACTCGATGCACGGATCGACGATAGCATCGCTCGCCGGCATGGGCTTGAGGTGGGCCAGATGGGCCTTGGGGTCGTCGTTGATGATGACGCCGGGATTGAGCAGGCCATCGGGGTCGAGCAGCGCCTTGATGCGGCGCATCAGCGCCATCCCCTCCGGCCCCCATTCCAGCTCCACATAGGGGGCCATGTTGCGGCCGGTGCCGTGCTCGGCCTTGAGCGACCCGCCAAAGCGCACGGCGACGAGTTCGGCCACCGCATCCATAAAGGCGCCGTAGCGGGCCACCTGCGCCGGATCCTCGAACCCCTGGGTAAAAACGAAGTGCAGGTTCCCCTCCAGCGCGTGGCCGAAGATGATGGCCTCGTGATACTCAAACTCGTCGAACAGTTGCTGCAGCCCCGCAACCCCTTCGGCCAGACGCTCGATGGGAAAGGCGACATCCTCGATGATGACGGTGGTGCCGGTGGTGCGCACCGCCCCCACCGCCGGGAAGAGCCCCTTGCGAATGGCCCAGAGCCCGGCGCTATCGGTAGTAAAAGGCACAGAGGCGACCTGGGCGAACTCGGCCGCCATGGCCGTCACCTGCTCGCAGCGAGTCACCAGCTCCTCTTTCGATTCCCCATGCACCTCGACAAGCAGGGCGCAGGCAGCCAGGTCCAGCGTCTTGATAAAGTCCGGCAGGCCGGGCTTGCCCGCGACCGAGCGAAGGGAGCGCCCATCCATCAGCTCCACCGCCGCCACCGGCGCACTTTTCAGGCGCGAGGTGGCCAGACAGGCCTGCTCCGCATCCCGAAACACCAGCAGGGCCGAGGCCTTGTGGGGGTATTCGGGCACGGTATCGAGCACCACCTCGGCGATAAAGCCGAGGGTCCCCTCCGAGCCGATCATCAGGTGGGTGAGGATATCGATGGGGTCTTGATGGTCGAGCAGGGCATTGATGGCGTAGCCGGTGGTGTTCTTGAGCCGGTACTTGTGGCGAATTTTGGCGGCAAGCTCGGCGTTCGCCAGCACTTCGGCGCGCAGGGCGGCGAGCCCGGCCAGCAGCTCCGGGCGTCTGGTCGCCAAGGCGGCGCGGCTGTGGGGATCACCGCTCTCCAGCACGGTGCCATCGGCCAGCAGCAGGGTCATGGCGTGCAGGGTGTGATAGCTGTTGTGGGCGGTGCCGCAGCACATGCCGCTCGCGTTGTTGGCGGCGATGCCGCCCAGCTTGCAGGCGTTGATGGAGGCGGGATCCGGCCCAATCTTGCGGCCCAGAGGCGCCAGATAGCGGTTGGCATCGGCGCCGATCACCCCGGGTTGCAGGGCGATGCGCTTGCCCTCGTCCAGAATGCGGTGGCCGCGCCAGCTATCGGTGAGAGTGATAAGCACCGAATCGCTCAGGGCCTGACCCGAGAGGCTGGTGCCGGCGGCGCGAAAGGTGCACGGCAGGTGCAATTCGCGGCACACCCCCAGCACAAAGCGCACTTCATCGAGGGAGTCGAGGCGCACGATGCGCTCGGGCACCAGCCGGTAGAAGCTGGCGTCCGTGCCGTGGGCGAGCCGCAAGTCCGGGTCGCTCACCAGCCGCTCCGGCGGGATACGCGAAAGCACGGCGGCGTCAAATTCATTCCAGCCCATCAGCAATCCTCCACCAGCACTACCAGCAGGCGGCTCGGGCCGTGGGCGCCGTAGGCCAGGGTCTGCTGGATGTCGGCGGTCTTGGAGGGGCCGGAGACCAGCAGCAGATTGGTGGGCATGGCCTGCTGCCAGCGTCCGGCCTCCACCAGCCCTGCCAGGTTGTCGGCGATGGTGGAGGCCGCCAGCAGGGCGATATGGCAGGGGGGCACCAGGGATAAGGTGCGCGGCTCGCCGCCGTCCGGCAGCAACACCAGCGTCCCGGTATCGGCGATGGCCCCCGCGCAGTGGGTGATCCCCGCCTGACAAACGTCAAACAGCTCGTCTTTCCAGCCGGCGAACTCCCCCGCCGGGGTCAACACAGAGCGCCCGGCGCAGGCGGCCGTGACCTCATCCTGCCAGCGGCCGCCCTGGCCACAGGCCAGACTCGTCACGCCTTCTTCATCCAGCCAGGCGCTCAGATCACGGGCCAGGTTTGCCTGTTGGACAGTGAGGATCTCGGCGTGGCTGGCGGTGATCATGCCAAGAAAGCGCTCACGCCGCGCGTTGTCATCTTCCCCGCGCCAGGGCTGCCAGGCGTGCGGAGCCTGGGCAATGGGGGTAGCGGCGCCGCGCAGGCGGTTCAAGATAGCCTCTTTGCTCGACATCTCAGGACTCCTTCTTCTTCTGGCGCAGCAGGGCGTGCAGGCTCTGGGGGGCGGGTTTGGGGGCCTCGCGGCACTGGGTCCAGGGGCCCAAGTGTTTGGGCATCAAGCCCCGCAGGCGACCGGCCACACCGGTCGCGGCGTGATAGAGGCGCGGATGAGTGGCGGCAAAGGCAAAGCCCTGCATGGCCAGGGTCTCGAGCCGGCTCCTGGCCGCCCCCTGCCCCGCCAGCGGTTCGTGACCGGGCTCTGCGTCGTGTTTGGCCTCCCGGCGCAGGCGCTGCAACATGTCGGGAATGGGGATACGCACCGGGCACACCTCGCCGCAGGCCCCGCACAGGCTCGATGCGGTCACCAGATCGCTCGTGCTTTCCAGCCCCAGCAGGTGGGGGGAGATGATCTTGCCGATGGGGCCCGGGTAGATGGTGCCGTAGGCGTGGCCGCCGATGCGGGTGTAAACCGGGCAGTGGTTCATGCAGGCGCCGCAGCGGATGCACTGCAATGTCTTGCGCAGCTCCTCATCCCGGTAAGCCTGGCTGCGGCCGTTGTCGAGCAGCACCAGGTGCACCTCGTCCGGGCCGTCCAGCTCCCCTGCCCGGCGCGGGCCGCTGATGACGTTGAAGTAGGTGGTGATGGCCTGGCCGGTGGCCGAGCGGGTCAGGGCGCTGTAAAGAGGCGGTACGTCACTGAAAAACTCCACCACCTTCTCGATGCCGGTGATGGCCACGTGCACTTTCGGCACAGTGGTGCACATGCGCCCGTTGCCCTCGTTCTCGACGAGGCACAGGCTGCCAGTCTCGGCCACCGCGAAGTTGACGCCGGAGAGCCCCATGCCGGCGCGGCGAAACTCTTCGCGCAGGGCCCGCCGCCCGGTCTGGATCAGGGCGTCCACGTCCGTGGTGGGGGTAAAGCCTTCCAGGTTGCTTGCGAAGGTGTCGCTCACCTCCTGCTTGTTCTTGTGGATGGCGGGCATGATGATGTGGGACGGGGTGTCGCCGTCGAGCTGGACGATAAACTCCCCCATGTCGCTCTCAAGACAGCGAATGCCGTGGCGCGCCATCTCGTGGTTGAAGCCCACCTCCTCGCTCACCATGGACTTGCCCTTGGCGATGCTGCTCACCCCATGCTGCTGAGCGATGCCGAGGATGATGGCGTTGGCCTCGGCCGGCGTCTGGGCCCAGTGCACCCTGATACCGTTGCGCTCGCAGTTGGCTTCGAGCTGCTCCAGCAGCTCCGGCAAGCGCGAGAGGCAGCGCTGGCGAATTTGCTCGGCCGCATCGCGCACCGCCGCTTCTTCCTGCGGGTCGGCGAAGGCGTCGCGCCGCTTGCCGCGCAGGTAATCCATGGCGCCGCGAAAATTCTGGCGCAGCACGGGGTCGGCCAGGGCCGCCTCGGCCTGGGGGTGGAAGCGGCGCGGCGAATACTTGGCGTGATCACTCATGATGGGCCCCCTGTTTTTGCAGGGCCTGAGCCCCTTGTTTGTCTGATACCGGCTCGCTATGGGCGAGCAGGAAGCTGGCCAGATGGGTGGCGGGGAGCGTCTTGCCCTGATAGGCCAGGGATCCCTTGATGTTCAAGAGGCACCCCCAGTCGGCGCTCACCAGGGTGTCGGCGCCGGTCGCCAGCAGGTGGCGGGTCTTGTCCTCCACCATGGCCTGGCTGATGTGGGGGTGGCGCACCGAGAAGGTGCCGCCAAAACCGCAGCACTCGCTCTCGTAAGCCTGTTCGTGCAGGGTGACGCCGCCCAGTTGCCCCAGCAGGCTGCGGGCCGTGGTGTGCACCTGCATCTCGCGCCGGGCCGAGCAGGAGGTGTGCATGACGATGTTCGCCTCCCCCACGGCGCGCCAGCGCACCCGGCAGACCCGGGCCAGAAACTCGGTGAGCTCGAACACCCGCTCGCAAAACGCCGCCACCTCGGGGCTGTCCGGGAAGAGGCGGCGGTAGTGATGGTGCATCATGCCGCCGCAGGAGCCCGACAGCACCACCACCGGCCAGGGCTCGGGGAAGAGCGCCATCTGACTTTGCGCCACCTTGCGCGCCTCCTCCTCGTGACCCGAGGTGTAGGCCGGCTGCCCGCAGCAGGTCTGTTTCTCGACAAAGTGCACCCTTATCCCTTCCCGCTCGATCAGGGCGATGGCATCGAGTCCCGCCACCGGGTCGAACAGGTCCACCAGACAGGTGGCGTAGAGATAGACATCGGCCGGCTTGGCCGGATAGACCCGCATTACCTTCATCACTTGCTCTCCTTTACTTCAACTGCAGCAGTGCGTCCGAGACGTGGAAGCTGTACATGAGCGCCAGCCCGATAAGGCCGGTGGCCAGCAGGTAGTAGAGGGTCGGCAGCGCCGTCTTGCGCAGCGTCGCCCCCTCGCGCCCCAAGAGGCCCACGGTGGCCGACGCCGCCACCACGTTGTGGATGGCAATCATGTTGCCGGCCGCGGCACCGACCGCCTGCAGCGCCAGCATGGCGGCGGTGGAGACCCCCAGGGTCTGGGCCACCTCGAACTGGAACTGGCTGAACATCATGTTCGACACCGTGTTGGAGCCGGCGATAAAGGCCCCCAGCGCGCCGATAGTGGCGCTCAGGGCCGGGAAGAACTCCCCGACGAGCCCTGCGGCAAAATTCGCAGTGGTCACCGGCATGCTGGCGAGATCCGCCCCGTTGACGCCGGAGTTGATGAAGATGCGCACCATGGGCACGGTGAAGATCAGCACGAAACCGGCGCCGATCAGGGTGCGGCTCGACTCGCTCACGGCGCGGCCGAGGGGCGCCAGGGCACGGGCTTGAATCAGGGTGGCGAGCAGGGCGCAGAACACCAGCAGGCCCCCCGGCAGGTAGAGCGGCTCAATGGAGGCGCTGACCCCCTTCTCACCCAGCAGATCCGTGAAGGCGAGGCTCACCGACAACAGGCTTGCCTTGAATTCCGGGCTCACCCGGCTCGCCACCAGCAAGAGGGCCAGCGCCACATAGGGGAGCCAGGCCAGCATGAGCGACATGGGGCGGCCGGCAGCCTCTTTGAGATCGAGCTTCAAGGAGCCCAGCCACTCGGCGGGCCACTCTTTCTCGGGGGCGAAATCCCAGGTGTTCTTCGGCACCAGAAAACCGTGGCGCGCCGCCGTCACCACCAGAGCCAGCCCCACCAGGCCGCCGATAAGGGACGGGAACTCGGGGCCGAGCAGCATGCCGGTGAGGGCATAGGGCACGGTGAAGGCGAGCCCGGCGAAAATCGCGAAGGGCAGGATGGAGAGCCCCTCGGTCCAGCTGCGGTTGCGGCCGAAGAAGCGGGTCAACATCATCACCATGAGCACCGGCATCAGGGTGCCGACGGTGGCGTGAATGAGGGCCACGTTGGTGGTCACCTGCTGCAGGTAGATGTCCCAGCTGCTGCCGCCGGCGCTCAGGGTGTGGCCGATGGCCTGGTTATCCAGCCCCTTGTTGATGCCCACCAGGATGGGGGTACCCACCGCACCAAACGACACCGGGGTGGACTGGATCATCATGCCGAGCAGCACGGCGGCCAGCGCCGGGAAGCCGATGGCCACCAGCAGGGGGGCGGCGATGGCGGCCGGGGTGCCAAACCCTGAGGCTCCCTCGATAAAGGCACCGAAGCACCAGGCGATGATGATGGCCTGGATGCGCCGGTCCGGCGAGATATTGGTGAAACCGCCGCGGATCGCGGCGATGGCACCGGTGTGTTTCAGGGTGTTGAGCATCAGGATGGCGCCGAACACTATCCAGAGCACGGTCACCGTGATGATGAGCCCCTGCAGGCTGGAGGCGAGCACCCGGGTCGGGCTCATCTGCCAGCCCCAGAGGGCGATGAATACGGTCAGGATAAAGGCGATGGGCATGGCGCGCTTGGCGGGCCAGTTGAGGCCGACCAGCAGCACGGCGGCCACCACGATCGGCGAGAAGGCCACCAGGGCCAACAGGGTGTCTGTCATCATTGCATCCTTGTCCAGAGGTCGTGCGACGGGCGCACCTTGTTGTTGTTTTGTTAAGCGAACGTGACCTTACCCTGTTCCTTTTTCGCGATATATGGAAATAATGAACAACATTCATTCCTAAAATCGACAAATATGGCCAGTACCGACGACCTCATTCTCTTCGCCCAGGTGGTGGAGGCAGGCTCCTTCAGCAAGGTGGCCGAACAAAATTCCCTGACAAATTCAGTGGTTAGCAAACGGATTGGGCGCCTGGAAGAGGAACTCGGGGTGCAGCTGCTCTATCGCACCACCCGCCGGCTGACCCTGAGCGAGGCGGGCAAGGAGCTCTATCAGGGTGCCAAAAATGTGAAGGCCGCCGCACTGGACGCCTTCGATGCGGTGGCGGGATTCGGTGAAAAGGTGAGCGGTCATGTGCGGATGTCGGTGCCCACCATCTCGGGGGAGCTGCTGCTCGCCGACGCCGTGGCCGATTTTTGCCAGCAGCACCCCGGGCTCACGGTGGAGATGTCGCTCGACAACCGCTTCGTCAATCTGGTGGAAGAGGGGTTCGATCTGGTCATTCGCACCGGCTATCTGGATGATTCGAGCCTGATTGCCCGCCACATCCTCGACTCCCAGTGGGTGATCTGCGCTGCCCCCGCCTACGTGCGTCGCTTCGGGGCGCCGCGCGAGCCGTCAGACTTGCTCACCCACAACTGCCTGCGCTACGCCTACCAGAGCACGGGGGCCTCGGAGTGGGCCTTCAAGGGGGAAGATGGCAACTACCTGGTGTCGGTGTCGGGGAGCTTCTCCACTGACAACGCCGGGGCCCTGCGCAAGGCGGCGCTGGGGGGGCGCGGCATCGTCTACGTGCCGCGCTGTCTGGTCTATCACGACCTGATGAACGGAGATCTGGTGGACTTGTTTCCGGACCGGGTGGGCAAGAAGCTCGGGATCTACGCCGTCTACCCCTTCACCCGCCAGCCGCCGCGCAAGATAAGGTTGCTTATCGAGCATATCCGCCAGCGCTACCTCGACATCGCCCACTACTTCGTGTGAGCAGGCTCGCGGCAACGCCTGGAGTCAGGTGGCAGGCTGTGTCCCCGCCTGGCGGGAGAGAAACGCCAGGGACTGGCGGTTGAAGAGCTCCGGCTGCTCCACGTTGCAGACGTGGCCGCACTTCTCGATGATCTCGAGCCGGCTGAAGGGGTCCCGGGCCACCTGCTCGCGCACCGGGGCGAGGAACATGTGATCCTCCTCCCCCATCACGTAGAGGGTGGGAATGGGCAGGGCCCGCTCGCGAAAATAACGCATCAGGGGATTCACCTCGGTGGCGAGGCGGAACCAGCGCTTGAACTCTTTCTGGCACAGCTTTCTGGCCTCGCGCACGAAGAGGTTGCGGGACTCCTGATGGTGCTGGCGCGGCATGATGATGAAGGCGAACAGGCGGTAGAGCCACATGTAGGGCAGGATGTGCTGGCCGAGGCGACCCAGCTGCACCAGCACCCGGGAGCGGATATCGAGGCGCAGGATGGCGCCGCCCAGCACCATGCTCTTGACCCGCTCGGGGCAGAGCTCCGCCAGGTGGCGGATGAGAATGGTACCGAGCGAAATGCCGACGAAGTGGGCATGGGGGATGCGCAGGTGATCCAGCAGACGCAGGATGTCCTCGGTCACCGCCCGGAAGCTGTAATGGCCCTTCACCACCTGCTGCAGCTGGTTCGACTGGCCGTGGCCGCGCAAGTCCAGCAACAGCACGTTGAAGTGCTCCCGGTAGGCGCGCAGCTGCTTGAACCAGATGGAGGAGCTGCCGCCCGCTCCGTGCACGAACACCACCCAATCCCGATCGGGACCCAGTTCAAAGGTCTTGTGGTACAACATCTCATGGGCTCCCGGGGTGATGGGGGGTATACTCGCCGCGCATATTAACAGATGGCTCACCCCGGTGAACATGCTTCCTCCATGATCGGACCAGAGCGGAGTCCTCCATGACACTCGTGCAATTGCGTGAATTTTTGCTCAGCCAGCCCGGCGCCACCGAGGACACCCCCTTCGGCCCGGAGATCCTGGTCTATCGCATCGCCGGCAAGATGTTCGCCCTGGTGGACTGGCAGGCCGAGCCGCTCTCCATCAACTTGAAGTGCGAACCCGAGCTCGCCCTGCTGCTGCGGGAGATCCATCCCGAGGTCAAACCGGGCTGGCACATGAACAAGCAGCACTGGAACACCGTGACCCTGAGGGAGAGCCTGCCGGACGATCTCTGGCAGGGCTGGATAGTCCACTCCTACGAGCGGGTGGTGGCGGGTCTGCCCAAAGCCAGGCGGCCCCAGGCGCCGGCATCATCCGGTCAGGCAGGGTAGCGGGATGCCAGCGACGCGACAGAGGCGGATTGTCCCCCTGAACGAGCAGCACCTTCCTGCACTGCTGACCCTGTTCGAGCAGTCGGTGCGCCGCCTGGGCCCCGAACACTACAGCCCGGAGCAGGTGGAGCAATGGGCCCTGGGAGCCCATCATCCGGGGCTGGTGAGCCAGCTGCGCGAGCATCACGGCTGGGTCATCGAAGAGCTCACCCAGACAGGCCCCCTCCCCCTCGGCTTTGCTACCCTGAGCGACGACGGCCATCTCAGCCTGCTCTACGTGAGCGCGGATCACCAGCGCCAGGGGCTCGGCACCCAGTTGCTGGAGACGGTGCTTCAGGGCGCCGTCCGGCTTGGGTTGTCTCTTCTGACCACGGAGGCGAGCGCCTTCAGCCTCGCCCTCTTCCTGCGCCACGGCTTCGAGCTGGCCGGATTGGAAACCGTGGAGCGGGGCGGCGTCCGTTTTATCCGCCATCGCCTCTACTGCCGCTTGCCAAGCGGGGGGCAGCCACTAAAATACGCACCATTTCCTCAAGGCAATGGATAGAAGGCAGCCATCATGGTGGTAGAGAGCGACGGCTACATAGCGCTGGTCGAGTATCTGGTAGAGAGTCTGGGTCTGTTCGAGAGCCAGCAGCAGGGCAGCGGCACCCAGACCATCGAGGATCTGGTGAGCGGCCGGGTGGCCGAGAACCTGATGACCATCTGCGAGCAGAATCCCCAGCTCGATCCCAAGGTGCGTTTCATGATCATGCAGGAAGCCGACGCCGTGGTGGCCGATCTGGAGGAGGTGCTTTCCGCCGTCTGGCTGCGCGCCCCCACCCCGGCCCAGCACGCCTTCCTCGACGAGTTCATCAGTCTCATCAAGAACCTGTTCGACAACACCATAGGCTAGGCCCTTCCCGCCCCTCGTCCGTGCCGCGTCGAGACGCCAATGAGGCGAGACGCCAATGAAAAGGGCCGCCTCATCGGGCAGCCCTGCTTGCTAGCATTGTCAATTCATCGCGCTTGTCAGTTGAATGAATATCGGAGCAACAAAGGTGTCTGGTCTTGGCTTCCATCCATGGTAGCTAACCTGTTGGTCAGCCCTGGTTCAGTTTAGTTCCCCGCCAGACAGTATTTTCTCGATATTTATTTCACCCTTCTTTCAAAAATGTGACACGGGGCCAGCTGGCCCCGTGTTGCGCGACGACGCCTCAGCGATTGAGGCTGGGCGGCAGGCAGACGCCTATGCCCCCCAGACCGCAATAGCCTTCCGGGTTCTTCTCCAGATACTGCTGGTGATAATCCTCGGCGTAGTAGAAGGGCGCCAGCGGCAGGATGCGGGTGGTGATGGTGCGCCCGTCACCGCTCGCCGTCATGGCCTGCTGGTAGGCGGCCAGGCTCTGCTGGGCGATAGCCTCCTGGCTCTCGTCGGCATAGAAGATCACCGAGCGGTACTGGGTGCCGATGTCGCCGCCCTGGCGCATCCCCTGGGCCGGATCGTGGTGTTCCCAGAACAGCTTGATGAGATCCCCATAGCCGATGACCCTGGGATCGAACACCACCTGCACCGTCTCGGCGTGGCCGGTCAGCCCGCTGCACACCTCCTTGTAGGTGG
The DNA here is from genome assembly GCF_000820085.1 of Aeromonas sanarellii. GTDB lineage: Bacteria > Pseudomonadota > Gammaproteobacteria > Enterobacterales > Aeromonadaceae > Aeromonas > Aeromonas sanarellii. Next base: position 77,389 of record NZ_CDBN01000021.1, on the reverse strand, counting down.
GGTTGGGGGTCAGCCCCCCCTGATAACCGGCGGCGGTGGAATAGACCCCGGGCTGCTGCCAGAACAGCCGCTCGACGCCCCAGAAACACCCCATGCCAAACCAGGCCAGCTCCATCCCCTCGGGCCAGGGCCCCTGGGTCGGATGACCGTTTACCGCGTGCTGCTGGCCAATCTCCAGCGCTTCCCGCCGTCCCGGCAGGGCCTCTGCCGGTGAAATAATCTGCTCCATATGCCCTGTCCTTGTATAAAACCCCGCGCGATGCGGCTGACGAAAAGGAACACCGAAGATAACAGGTTCCTAGCCCGGATCAACCGAGGGCGGCCTCCCGCGGCGAGGGCCGCCCTCCGGTGCCCCTCGCGGCCCCTCTCCCTCCCCCTGGTCAAAATCACGGCAAAAAATCACTAATGCAATATTTAGTCTTGATTTGTGAATTAATTTTCATATATTGAGCAAATTGCTGCTTTTTTATGGAATGAAACACGTGCGTGAACGCGAACCCAGCCTGGTCCATGCCTTTCGGCAGTCCACCCCCTATGTCAACGTGCATCGGGGTGCCACCTTCGTCCTGATGATCGGCGGGGAAGCCATCTGCCACCCCAACTTTGCCAACATCGTCAGCGACATCGCCCTGCTGCAGACCCTCGGCATTCGCCTGGTGCTGGTGTTCGGCTCGCGGCCGCAAAATGACGAGGCCCTGGCCCGCGCCGGCATCCAGGCCCAGTACCACAGGCGGGTCCGGGTCACCGACGACCAGAGCTTCGCCATCATCAAGCAGGTGTGCGGCGGTCTGCAATACGACATCACGGCCCAGCTCTCCATGGGGCTGGCCAACACCCCCATGCAGGGGGCGCGCATCAGCGTGGTGAGCGGCAACTTCGTCACCGCCCAACCGCTGGGGGTCGACGACGGCATCGATTTTTGCCACAGCGGCCGGGTACGGCGCATCGACGTGGAGGGGATCACCCGCCAGCTGGATCAGCATGGCCTGGTGCTCATCTCCCCCATCGGCTGCTCGGTCACCGGCGAGAGCTTCAACCTGAGCTCGGAAGAGGTAGCCCGCCGGGTGGCGGTGGATCTGAAAGCGGACAAGCTCATCTGCTTCAGCAGCACCCAGGGGGTCATGGACAGACACGGAGAGGCCATCTCCGAGCTCTTCCCCGAGCAGGCCGAGGAGCTGCTGGCGGAGCTGGAGCAGGCGGGGGAAGAGATGTCCGGCACCGCCCGCTACCTGCGCGCGGCCATCGCCTCCTGCCGGGGTGGCGTGCCCCGCTCCCACCTGGTGAGCTATCAGGATGACGGCGCCATGCTGCAGGAGCTGTTCAGCCGCGAGGGCCTCGGCACCCAGATAGTGCGCGAAAGCGCCGAGCGGGCGCGGGCCGCCACCATAGAGGACATCGGCGGCATCCTGGATCTCATCCGCCCCCTGGAGGAGGAAGGCATACTGGTGCGCCGCTCCCGGGAGCAGCTGGAGATGGAGATAGACAAGTTCACCATCATAGAGCGCGACGGCCTCATCATCGGCTGCGCCGCCCTCTACTGCTTTATGGAGGAGGCGATGGCCGAGATGGCCTGCGTCGCCATTCACCCGGAGTACCGCAACTCCAACCGGGGCGACACCCTGATCGCCAAGGTGGCCGAGCGGGCCAAGCGGCTCGGCATCCGCCGCCTGTTCGTGCTCACTACCCGCTCCATCCACTGGTTCCGGGAGCGGGGCTTCGATCCCCTGGAGGTGGAGGATCTGCCGGTGGCGCGCCAGCGCCTCTACAACTGGCAGCGCCGCTCCAAGGTTTTGTCCAAGACCATTTCGTAACTTGTTGATCTTGTGTCTGGTTGCCGTCAATTGTGTACTTTTTTACAAACTCGATTGACAGTGCAATCCAGTGCAGGGTATTTGTACATGTACGCCACCCCAGGGTGGCACCAGAAGAGGAGCGCTGCCCAGGCAGCCCAAGGGAGGACACCAGAATCCGGTGAACTTGGGTCAGGGGGAGCAGCGCCGAGACGAGGCGAGTGACTGGACACCGCCACGTCGGCTGCGGGGGCTGAATCCCCCGGGTTGTCATCGGTCGTGTGCATCCCACAGGCATCCAGCAGGATCCTTGCGGGATGGGCACCACGGGTGGAGTGCTTCTGGCCGGGATCCTCACGTTTTCCTGCCATTTTTTGCCTCCTCCTCTCTTTTGCCCGATGAAACCGGATTTTCACCTTGAGACAGGAGTATGCAATGAACCTCATCAACGTCGCCAAGTTTGGCGGAACCAGCGTCGCCGATGCCGCGGCCATGAACCACTGCGCCGACGTGGTGCTGGCCAATCCGGCGACCCGGGTGGTGGTGCTGAGCGCCAGCGCCGGCGTCACCAACCTGCTGGTGAGCCTGGCCCAGGGCGAACTGGACGAAGCCGGGCAGGACACCCTGCTCGACAAGCTGACCGGGATCCAGCAGGCCATCCTGACCGCGCTCGGCAACCCGAGCGACGTGAGCGCCCTCATTCACGCCCAGCTCGGCGACATCCGCACCATGGCTCGCCAGGCCTGCCAGCACACCGACGCCGAGATTGCGGACAGGCTCATCGCCTGCGGCGAGCTGATGTCCACCCGCCTCTTCACCGAGCTGCTGCACCAGCGCGGCGTCAAGGCCCAGTGGCAGGATGCGCGCCAGCTGCTGCGCACCGACAGCCGCTTTGGCAAGGCCACCGTGGATCTCGCCGCGACCCGCGCGCTCTGCCAAGCCACGCTGGGCCCCCTGCTGGGTGACCACCTCGTCATCACCCAGGGCTTCATCGGTGCCGATGGCGACGGCCGTACCACCACCCTCGGCCGCGGCGGCTCCGACTACAGCGCGGCCCTGCTCGCCGAGGCGCTGGACGCAGGCAGCATAGAGATCTGGACCGACGTCCCCGGCATCTACACCACGGATCCGCGCCTGGTCACCCGGGCCCGCCCCATCCCCGAGATCAGCTTCGTGGAGGCGGCGGAGATGGCCACCTTCGGCGCCAAGGTGCTGCACCCGGCCACCCTGCAACCGGCCCTGCGCCAGGACATCCCGGTGTTCGTCGGCTCCGCCAGGGATCCGGCCGCCGGCGGCACCTGGATCCGCGCCAGCACCAGCACCAATCCCCTGTTCCGGGCCGTGGCCCTGCGCCGCCAGCAGGTGCTGGTCACCCTACACAGCCTCAACATGTTCCACGCCTACGGCTTCCTGGCCGAGGTGTTCGGCATCCTGGCCCGCCACCGCATCTCGGTGGATCTCATCACCACCTCCGAGGTGAGCGTATCGCTGACCCTGGATCACACCGGCAGCCAGAGCAACGGCGAACCCATCCTCAATGACAAGGTGCTGGCGGAGCTCGGCCAGCTGTGCAAGGTGGAGGTGGAGACCGGCTTCGCCCTGGTGGCCCTCATTGGCAACCGCATGAGCGAGGCGGCCGGGGTGGGCAGCCAGGTGTTCGACGCCATCCGCGAGCACAACATCCGGATGATCTGCTACGGCGCCAGCGCCCACAACCTCTGCTTCCTGGTGAAAGAGGACGAGGCGGGCCACATCGTCAACTGCCTGCACCGGGAGCTGCTCGACTGAGCAACGCTCTTCTCCTGGCCTGGACAAACCTGGCGGGCCCCCCTGCTTCCCTCGCGGGAGCAGGGGCTTGAGGGACATCCATCCTCCCTCTCTGGAGCCACCACGAGACCGACAACAAAGAGGGGCGCCGCGGCGCCCCTCTTGTCGTTCAGGTATGCCCTAGGATCGCGCGGGCGGCAGCAGGTTGGCCCGGATCTGCTCGCGCAGCCCCCCCAGCCGCTGCAACAGACCGGCCTGACCGAGCCCGGCCTCATCGTGCTCCAGGTTCTCGGCAAGCGCCGGGAAGTGATCCCGCACCGCCAGCTCCAGCCAGTCGAGGCGGCGCAGGGTGAGCGGGCCGCAGCTCTTGCCGCTGAGATCGTCCTGGATGTCGAGCCGGTGGCTGCGGTACATGTCGCGCCACCAGTTGGCCGCCAGCGCCTCGTCGCTTGCCAGCGCCGCACTCCACTCCCCCACCAGCCCCTGCATGCGGGCCAGCACGGGGGCGCTCGCCCCCTCTCGCGACAGGTATTGCAGCTCCCCCTTCGCCCAGGCGAAGCAGAGCTCGCGCCAGTGGCGAAACAGCGGCAGGGGGTCGGCCACATCCAGCCAGAGCCCGGAGAGGGTGCGGGTCTCGAGCCGCTCCGGCACGTGGAAGCCGGGGTCGGTGAGACCGTTGGAGTTGAATTCGTGCAGGGGATCGAAGGGCCACATGTAGCCAAAGTCGAACACCGAGATCTGCTGACCGTCGTCGAGCAGGTTGCCCGGGCTCGGATCCCAGTCAAACCAGCCCCAGCGTGCCAGCTCGGCCTCCACCGCCAGCATCTGCGCCAGGTTGCGCTTGCAGAGCTCGCGCACCGGCTCGCCCCGCAGCCAGGGGGAGACCAGCACCCCGGCCCGGGCTGAGCCGAAGCTGGTACAGACCACGTTGGCGAGGATGGTGGGGTGCAATTCCCGCAGGGACTCGATCTCCCGGCGGCGCTCCAGCTCGGTGAGAAAGGCGGTCTTGCCGTCCACATTGGCCACCAGGGAGTCCTGCCGGCACCGTTTCAGGCACCAGTGATGGCCCTCCACCTTGAGATGAAACACCTCGGCGGTGAGTCCGTGGCCATAGGCCCTGATCACCGCCGGGTGATCCTCGGTCAGCCTGATGAGCTGGGCCAGCGGCAAGGGACAGTCCCGCTCCCGCCCGATCCGGATCTCTTCTTTGTTCTCCAGCATCTGGAGCAACCTGGCCTGACGCGCCGCAACCTTGGGATTCATACATGTACCTCCAACCGTTGCTCTGAGACTAAACAGCGGTACGGCGGCAGACCAGCGGCAAAGCCCCATGATGACGCTTTCATCACAGAATGAGCCCCCCTGGCGGATCGGGATCACATTTTGCAAGTCACGGTCGTCACGAAATATTCATCCCCTTGTCATTGAATTGACATCGAGGAACAAGCCCCTCACCATCTGGTCAAAATAGATGCAGCGTTGCTGCCGTGCCCGCTCCAAGGATGAGCCCCTATGAATGCCCCCGTCTCCGGTCACTGCCCCTCCCCGTCCCGGCCCCTGGCCGGATGGCTGCTTGGGGGACTGACCGCCCTGCTGCTGCTGACCCTGACCCTGCCGCTGCTCAACCCCGTCGGTTGGCTCGGGCGGGCGCAACCGCTGATCCTGGGGCCCGCGGATCAGCCCATCGCCACCCTCTCCCGCTACAGCCTGCTCTACAAGAGCGACAGCCGTGGCCTCTATCTGGTGGTACGCAGCCAGTGGCAACTGTTGAAGCCGCTGCAGGAGGGGGACAAGGTGCGAGTGGAGCTGCTCAACGACAGGGGTGTTCGCATCGATCAGCTGAGCCAGGCGGCAGAGAAGCGCCAGAAGTGCCGCCAGGAGCGCTGCACCCTGGATCTCAACAGTGCGCTGCGGGCGCCGGATGATGCCCTGGACAGCCGCTATCAGCTGCGCATCGGCCTCTTGCTGAAAGATCGGCCGCAGAGCGGGGAGTACAGCCAGATCCTGCAGACCCTGCCGGAACGCGGCTTCAACCTGACCTATCTGATGACCAGCCTGCTGCTGGTGCTGCTGATGAGCGCCGCCATGCTCAGGGTGTTGATGCCGCGGCTGCGCCGCAGCTACCGCTCGCGGATCCTCGGCAGCCTGCTGCTCGGCAACCTCACCTTCGTGCTGCTGCACGGCTTCGTGGTGTTCAAGCTGGGGGAGTTTCTGTTCTGGTCCGGCTTTCGGCCTGAACACTACTATCTCGCCTGGGGCAGCATGGTGCTGGGCTGGAGCCTGTGCGCCCTCGCGGGCTTCAACCTCTACATGGGGCTGGTCTTTACCGCCCTCTCAGGCATAGGCCTGCTGGCGAACTTCATGAAGATCGCCATCTACGGGGTGCCGCTCGGGGGGGACGATCTCGGCAACCTGCTGGCCCTGCTCCACATCCTGCTGGATCAACACCCGGTGCTGCCGGTGCTGGCCGTGCTGGGGCTGCTGTACCTGTGCTGGCGCTTCGCCCTGTCCCGCTGGATCCTGCGCACGGCCGCCGCCACCGCCGCCTTCTTCGCCCTGTGCGTGTTCGCCACCCAGACCGGCAACAAGCTGCTCGGGGCGAACATCCGCTACGTCGACAGGGCGGTGAACTACCACAGGGACATCATCCGTGCCGGTCCCGGCCTCTACCTGTTCAACCTGGTGGACGAGATGCTGCAAAGCGGCAACGTCTTTCGCTACCCCCTGCAGATCAACGAGCGCACTCCCGAGCTCAGCCAGCCGGCCCTGGGCCAGCCACCGCGCTTCGATCTGGTGATAGTGCTGCAATACGAGTCGCTCTGGCTCGACTGGCAGGGCCGGATCTGCGCCCCCGCCCCCACCCTGAACCTGCCCGCCGGGGTGGCGCAGTGGCACAAGACCATCCACTCCCCCACCACGGGGGGCATGACGGTGCTGGCGGAGTTCGAGATGAACACCGGGCTGCCGGCGGGCCTGCTCAAGCAGGGGGTGGTGCCCTACTACTACCTGTCAAACCAGGTGCCCGGGCTGGCCCAGAGCGCGAAGCAGAGCGGCTACCAGACCCTGTTCGCCCACCCCTATGTGGAGAAATTCTGGGGCCGTGCCAAGGCGATCCCGTCGCTCGGCTACGAGGAGCGCTGGTTCGACACCCGCTTCACCAGCCTGGAGCACAAGGGGCTCTATATCTCGGACGATGCCCTCATCGATCACCTGCTGAAACGCACGGCGCAGGACGACGGGCCCCTCTTCGCCTACGCGGTCACCATGCAGGGGCACGGCCCCTTCGACGGGGATCGCTATCGGGCCCAGCAGATCGATCGGGCCTGCCCGGATCAGAGCCCGGCGGAGCGGCAGCTGCTCAACACCTACTACACCGGGGTGGTGGATGCCATGGCCTCCCTGGAGCGGCTGCTCAAGACGCTCGATCGCTCCGGCAAGCGCTACCTGGTGGTGGCCTTCGGGGATCACCAACCCTTCCTGATGTCGGCGGGCAAGGGCATCCACGGCGCCAAGCCGCCCCGGGACGCCGCCTACCAGATCCCCATGATGGCCTTCACCCGCGCCGATGAGGGGCTCGATCTCGCCCGCCAGTTCGCCCCGGTGCGCCAGCTCTACCAGATGGGTCAGGCCACCCGAGCGCTGCTGGCGGGGGACTTCACCCCCATAGAGGACAAGCCCCTGCTGCACCCTGTGCTCGGGGAGGAGAAGGGCTTCGACCCCTCCCCCCTGGTGCCACAGATCCGCGCCAGCTTCCGGGCCGATGCCCTGCCTTGAGCCCTGCTACCGCGGCACATAGACAAAGAGGTCGCCTGGGCGACCTCTTTGTCTATGTGCCGATGCGACTATGGCAGCCGGGGCTGGCTCACTCGCCGAGCCAGGGCTCCAACAGGGTCAGGCTCTGGCCATCGAGATCCAGCTCGGCCTGGATGCCGAGCGGCAGCGTCAGCATGGGGTGGGTGTGGGCACAGTCGAACTCCGCCTGTATGGGGAAGCCCGGCTCCCCCACCACCTCCAGCAGGATATCGAGGGGCCGCTTGCCGCTGCCCTGGCTGTTGAACTGCTCATGTTTCCCGAGGATCAGACCGCCAATCAGATCAAAGACACCGCATAGCTTGAGATGGGCAAAGGCCCGCTCCACCGTCTCGGCTGACTTGAGGCTGTCTTCGAGCAGTAGAATGTCCCCCTGTTTGATCTGCGGCATATAGGGGGAGCCCCAGATCCCCGCCATTGTGTTGAGGTTGCCGCCCATCAGCCGGCCCCGCACCCTGCCCGCTCCCACCGAGACTAACCGATTGGGATGGCACCGTTTGGCACGCGTCTGGTGCTCCCAATCGAGCCGCTCCTCGCTCCAGTGCGTCGGTGTCGGCAGCCGGTGGGGCACCTCTGCACCACCGGCCATGCAGATCGGCAGGAAGCCGGCCAGGGTCTCGTCCACCAGCGGGGGCAACTCGCCGAACGAGGCCACCAGCGCCGGACCGTAGAAGGTGACCAGCCCGGTTCTGGCGTGGATGCCGAGCAACAGCGCCGTCACGTCGGAGTAGCCGATGAGGATCTTGGGATCCCGTTTCAGCGCCTCGTAATCCAGATAGGGCAGCAGGGAGTTGGAATTGTTGCCGCCGATGACCGACATGATGGCGCGCACCTGCGGGTCGCGGATCAGCGCGTTGAGCTCGGCGGCCCGCGCCGCGATGGAGCCGGAGCGCCAGTGATCCTGCGCACCGGTCAGGGCGCCGGCCTTGAGCCCGAAGCCTTGCGCGGCCAGGAAGTGCTGTGCGCGTTCGAAACGGTGGGGGGCCCAGGCGGTCGCTGCGCTGGAAGGAGAGAAAAAACCTATGGTGTCACCGGGTTTGAGCCCCGGCGGCCTGAGTAAGGTCATGGATAGATCTCTGTAGCCAAGAGGGGGCGCCGGGAAAACCCAGGTAAGAGGTCTCATCCTAATCCATCTCTCATTCACCAGACCAGTGGAAAACACGCACAAAAAAGCCGATCTCAGGATCGGCTCGGGGCGCTGGCTGGCAAGGGGTGAAAACGGGCTCACACCACCACGGCGGTGCCGCTGATGCTGACCATCAGCATGCTGCCGTTCTGGCCCACCACCTCGTAGTCGATGTCGATGCCGACCACGGCGTTGGCCCCCAGGGCGGCGGCACGCTCCCTGAGCTCCTCGAAGGCGATCTCCCGGGCCCGGGCCAGCTCCTTTTCATAGGCGCCGGAGCGACCGCCGATGATGTCGCGGATGCCTGCGAACAGATCCTTGAAGATGTTGGCGCCGAGGATGGCTTCGCCCACGACGATGCCGCGGTACTCGCGAATGCTCTTGCCTTCCAGGGTGGGGGTGGTTGAGAGGATCATCTTGCGCTCCTTGGGGTGAAAACGGGTTTCAGACTACCCCAAACCGTCGCCAAGGGACATCCCCCTGCCGCGCCACTTCGGGATCTGCCGCACCGCTTCGGCCATAAAAAAGGAGAGGCCTGGCCTCTCCTTCTGATCTGAGTGTCTACCAATACCGCTCAGTGCAGCTTCATGCTCGGGCGCAGCACCCGGTTGATGCGGCCCACCAGCATGATGAGGCCGGTCTTGATGTAGCCGTGCAGGGCCACCTGGTGCATCCGGTACAGGGAGATGTAGACGAGGCGGGCGATGTAGCCCTCCACCATCATGGAGCCCCGCATCAGGTTGCCCATCAGGCTGCCCACGGTGGAGAAGCGGCTCAAGGAGACCAGGGAGCCGTGATCGTGGTAGCGGTAGGGCTTCATCTCGCCGCCGTTCATCTTGGCCAGGATGTTCTTGAACGCCTGGGTCGCCATCTGGTGGGCGGACTGGGCGCGCGGCGGCACGAACTTGCCGTCCGGTTGCGGGCAGGCGGCGCAGTCGCCGATGACGAAGATGTTCTCGTCGCGGGTGGTCTGCAGGGTCTCGTGCACCACCAGCTGGTTGATGCGGTTGGTCTCGAGGCCCGCGATCTCCTTCATGAAGTCCGGCGCCTTGATGCCCGCGGCCCACACCATGAGGTCTGCTTCAATCAGCTCCCCATCCTTGGTGTGCAGACCCTCGGCGGTCGCTTCGGTGATCATGGTGGCGGTGCGCACGTCCACGCCCAGTTTCACCAGCTCCTGGTGGGCGGAGCCGCTGATGCGCTCCGGCAGGGCCGGCAGGATGCGGGGGCCCGCTTCCACCAGGGTCACCTTGAGGCTGTCGGTGGTGAGATTCTTGAAGCCGTAGGCATAGAGCTGCTCCACCGCGTTGTAGAGCTCGGCGGAGAGTTCGACGCCGGTGGCGCCGCCGCCGACGATGGCGATCTTCACCTTGTCACCGGGCTGGTATTCGGTGGCGAACTGCAGGAAGCGGTTCATCATGCTGTTGTAGAAGCGGTGCGCCTGGGAGGGGCTGTCCAGGAAGATGCAGTGATCCTTGATGCCCTTGGTGTTGAAGTCGTTGGAGACGGAGCCGATGGCCATCACCAGGATGTCGTAAGGGACTTCCCGCTCGTTGACCACCAGGGCGCCACTGTCGTCGTGGATGGGGGCCAGCACGATGCGCTTCTCGTCGCGCTTGATGTCGGTCAGGCTGCCGAGCTGGAATTCGAAGCCGTGGTTCTTGGCGTGGGACTGGTAGCTCAGGGCATCGATGCCCGCATCCATGGAGCCGGTGGCCACTTCGTGCAGCAGGGGTTTCCACAGGTGGGTGCGGTTGCGATCCACCAGGGTGACCTTGGCCTTGTTCTTCTTGCCCAGCTTGCGACCCAGGCTGGTCGCAAGCTCGAGACCGCCGGCGCCACCGCCTACAACGACAATATTCATCATGATGATTTTCCTTGGTTCCTCAAAACGAAAGGGAGCCATTGGCTCCCTAAAACGAAATCGGTTGACGTGATGGCTCAGGCTTCCTTGAAGGCCTTCATCCGTTGCAGATGGTGCGAGATGTTCTTGAACTTATGGGTCTCGCGCTCATCCCATACGATGTCGTAATAGTTCTTCAATTCACGTTCAGTGTCCCGATTATCGCGGATTTCATCCCGGACGGAAAGGATGCACAGGCAGTTTCCTGAATTTTTATTACGAAATTCGGTTACACACTTGGTGCCGATGTCCTCGTACTCCTCCGGCCTGTCGATCTTGCCCTGCATGTTCTCTTCCGGGTGCAGATTGGGGTTGAAGATCACCTGCTTGATGCCGCACAGAAACCCGATCCGCTCGCTCCAGTAGCCGCCAAGCCCCACGCCGCAGATGAGGGGCTTGGGGTCCGTGCTCATGTCGAGCTGTTTCTTCACTTCCTTGAGCAGGTGGCTCATGTCGTGGCGGGGATGAACCGTGCTGTAGTGCACGAAGCGCACATCATCATCGATAAACTGCAACTGCAGCACTTTTTCATGATTGCCGGGGCTGGTGGCATCGAAGCCATGCAGATAGATGATCATGGACAAGACCTCAAAAACTGTGTCGGTTCTATCGAAACTACCCCAGCGACAGGGCCTTGCGCCACCAAAACATCTGACTTTCTTGCTTTGGATCACGCCCGTCCGGGCCGGAAAACCGCGGGACAGAACCCTTTGCCCCGCCATGCCCCTGCAAGGAACATGGCGGGAACCGGGTCTGTCGTGACTCAGCCGCCGCTTTGGGCGAAGCGCTCCACCGCGCCGGCCACCAGGGCCAGGCTCCCCTGCCAGAAGGCGCTCTGGCGAATGTCCTGCCCCAGGTGTTTCTCCACCAGCGCCTCGGCGCTCATGCGGCCGGTGTCCCGCAGCAGGGCGCGATAGGCCCCGGCTACGTTCTCCTCCCCCGCCGCCTGGCGGCCCATCAGCTGCTGATAGACCCCGAGGCTGAACAGATAGCCAAAGAGATAGGGGTAGTTGTAAAAGCCGAAGCCAGCGATGGAGAAGTGCGCCTTGGCGGCCCAGAACATAGGGTGATAGCGGCTGAGGCTCTTTTCATACCAGCGTCCCCAGGCCTCGTCGGTCAGCGCCTTGAGCCGCGCCGGCGAGACATAGCCCGACTCGCGTTCGGCCACCAGGGCGCGCTCGAAGTCGAAGCGGGCCGGGATGTTGACCAGGAAGGTGGCGGCGCCGTCGGCCTCCGCCCAGGCGATGGCAAGGCGCTCCTCGGGGCTCTGCGCCTGCTCGAACAGGGCGCTGCGCACCAGGGTCTCGGCGAAGATGGAGGCGGTCTCGGCGAGCGTCATGGGGTAGCTGCGCTGGCTCATGGGCAAGTCCCGGATGAGCCAGTTGTGCCAGGCGTGCCCCAGCTCGTGGGCGAGCGTGATGACGTTGTCCATGGTGCCCGCATAGGTGATGAAGACCCGCGGCTCCACCGGCTCGGCAAACTTGGTGCAATAGGCACCGGTGCGCCGGTTCGGGGTGGGGGCGGCATCGATCCAGCCGCGCTCGGCCATCATGCGGGCAAAGTCACCCATCTCGGGGTCGAAGCGGGCGAAGGCCTCGGCGATGATCCCGATCGCTTCCTCGAAGGGGATCTCCCGGCGGCTGGCGGCGGGGGGCGGCGCAAACAGATCCTCGGGCCCCAGCACCTCGAGGCCGAGGCGCCCGGCCATCAACCCCAGGGCCCGCTGGCCCAGGTGGCGGGCCTGCCAGGTCTCCTGCATCAGGGTATCCAGGGTCGCCCGCTCGATGTGGCTCTGGTGGCAGGAGAGATCCAGGGCATCGAGGGTCCGAACCTTGCCGCGCTGGCGCGAGAGCTCCAGGCGCCAGCCGTTGAGGGCGTTGAGGATGGCGGCCACCGTCTCCTGCTCCCCCTCCCAACCGGCGCTGATGGCATCGAAGGCCTCTTTGCGCAGGGCCCGATCCGGGCTGGAGAGCAGGTTGCTCGCCTCTGCCAGCCCCATCTCGCGGCCGTCGATCACCAACCGGATCTTGCCCACCAGATCGTTGTAGAGGTTGCCCCAGGCGTGCAGGCCGTCGGTGCCCAGGCCGATGACCAGTTGCTCCGCCTCCACCGGCAGGCGCTGATCCTGCAATCGGCGCTCATGGCGCAGCCGGTACGCCTCCTCCCCCAGCAGGGGATCGGCCATCAGCTGCTCAAACTCGGGCGCAGGTAGCGCCAGCATCAGATCGTCGATGGGGGCAAGCGTCTTGAACAGATCGGCGTTGAGGGCGCGGGCGCGGGAGGCCTGCTGCTTGGCCAGCCCGTCCCGGGCATCCTGGCTCCCCTTGCAGGCCGCCAGCACGGCGATGTTCCAGCCGATGTCGCGAATGCGCCGGGCCCGCAGGCGCACTTCCCGCAGGAAGTCCTGCAGGGCCGGCAGGCTGGTTTGCGCCTGCGCCAGCCCCTCGATAAAGCCGCCAAGCTCCGCCAGGCTGGCGCGGGCCAGGCTCATGTCCGCCTCCAGCACGCTGCTGTCGAGGGAGGGGTAGATATGCTCATTTTGCCACTGCTGTGGGTAGACTCGTTGTTGCATCGAACGCTCATCGTCAGGGACGGGCCAGGCCCGTCGTGAAACCGGGGTGACCCGAGGGCCACGAACTTCGCGGGCTGGCCTCACACCAGCCGCTCGAGGCGCTCCACCGCCTCTTCCACATAACGCAGGCTCTCCTGCCAGAACCCGGGCGCACGGATGTCGACCCCCAGGTGCTTCTCCACCAGCGCCTCGGCGCTCATGCGGCCGGTATCTTGCAGCAGGGCGCGATAGGCGGGGACAAACGCCCGCCCGGCCCGCGCCTGCTGGGCATAGAGCCCCAGGCTGAAGAGATAGCCAAACAGATAGGGGTAGTTGTAGAACCCGGACTCGGCGATGGAGAAATGGCCCTTGCTGGCCCAAAACAGCTCGTCATACTGGCTGAGGGCGTCACCATACCACTGCTGCTGCGCCGATTTCATCATCTCCCGCAGCTGGCCCGCCCCCACATACCCCTGCTCCCGCGCCGCCACCAGGGCCCGCTCGAAGGTGAACCGGGCTGGGATATCGAGCAGCAGGCTCGCAGCCCGCTCCCCGTCCAGCCAGGCGATGGCCCGGCGCTGCTCCACCTTGTCGGTGGCGGCCAGCAGGGCATCGCGCACCAGGGTCTCGGCAAAGAGGGAGGCGGTCTCCGCCAGCGTCCTGGGGTAGTCGCGCTGCTCCAGGGGCAGGTCTCGCAAGAGCCAGCTGTGCCAGGCGTGGCCCAGCTCGTGGGCCAGGGTGATGACGTTGTCCATGGTCCCCTCGAAGGTGAGGAAGACACGCGGCTCCGGCGGGTCGGCATACTCGGTGCTGTAGGCGCCACTGCGTCTGTGGTCGCTCGGGGCGGCATCTATCCAGCCCCGATCCGCCATCATGCGGGCGAAGGCCCCCATCTCGGGATCGAAGGCCGCAAAGGCCTCCACCACCAGAGCCAGCGCCTGCTCGAAGCTCATCCTGCCTTGCACGGCGAGCGGGGCCGGGGCATAGAGATCCCAGGGGGCAAAATCGGTGATCTGCCGGGCACAGGCCATGGCCCGCAGGGCGCGGCGCCCCAGCGCCTTGTGCTCGTCGGCCGCCACCATCAGGGTCTCCAGGGTGGCGCCCGTGAGGTGCTCCTGATGGCAGGAGACCGCCAGGGCATCCAGCCTGCCTCCCCTGCCGCGCTGACGGACGATCTCGTTGCGCCAGCCGTTGATGGCGTTGAGGATGGCGGCCACCGTCTCCTGCTCCGCGGCCCAGGCGGTCTGGATGGCGTGCCAGGCGGCGGCGCGGCGTGCCCTGTCCGGGTGGGCGAGCAGGTTGTCCGCCTGGGCCAGCCCCATGGGAACCCCCTCCACCACCGGCATCAGCCGGCCCACCAGGTTGTCGTAGAGATCCCCCCACCCCTGCAGGCCGTCCACCGCCAGCCCCTCGATGAGCTGCTCGCTCTCGAGCGACAGCCACTGACCCTGCTGCGCCCTGTCGTGATGGATGTGGTAGGCCAGCTCGAACAGCTCGGGATCCTGCAGCAGGGTGCGCACCAGCGCCTCGGGGGCACGCACCCAGAACAGGGCCACCGGCTTGCAGCGCTGGGCCAGGGTCGCCTGCAGCTGCTGGCCCCGGGAGAGCAGCACCCTGGCGGCCTCGTCGCGACCGTCCCGGCTGAGGCGGTTGTAGCCATAGGTCTGGCTGTTCCAGGCCAGGGTCTTCACCCCATTGGCCTGGCGTCGGATGGCCCGCAGCAGGTGGCGCAGGGCGTTGGGGTCAGGGATGGGGTGAGCGGGATCCGGCAGGTCAGCCAGCAGGGCGTCGAGCCCGGTGAGGGCGCGGGCGGCCTGCGAGAAAGCGGCGTCGATGGCCGTATCGTCGGGGGCGGCATAGATGTGATCATCCTGCCAAACGGGTGGTTTCATGGTTGTCCTTGTCTGTTTGCGTCCATATCGGGGCCCCGCCTCTGCGGGCGGGTGACAGCCCGGATAGTACGAAGGGGGCCAGGCACTTGCCTAGCCCCCATTCGAGGCAACCGGAATCACGAGGAAGGCGCGGTGCGACGGCCCCTGTCGGCTGCCCCGCACAACAACGCCTTACTTGGCGGGTTTGAGCTTGCTCACCAGGGTCATGGCCAGCACCAGCAGCAGGCCAGCCAGCCCCCCCACCAGGGCGTTCAGCAGGGTCGGCGTCACCAGGGCGAGGGCCGCCCCCATGCCGGGCAGGGAGGCGACAGCCGCCGCGGCCCCCTCGATCAGGTGGTGGACGAAGGGCCAGCCGTGGACCAGGATGCCGCCGCCGACCATGAACATGGCGATGGTGCCGACCAGGGCCAGCAGGTGCATCAGGCGCGGCGCCGTGACCAGCAGACCTCGCCCCAGGGCGCGGCGCAGGGCACTGGCATCGGGGGCCTGCAGCAGGTGCAGGCCGATGTCGTCCAGCTTGACGATGAGCCCCACCAGGCCGTAAACGCCTATGGTCATCAGCAGGGCGATGCCCGCCACCACGGCGATCTGCAGCCCCAGGCTCGACCCCTGTACGGTGCCGAGGGCGATGACGATGATCTCGGCGGAGAGGATGAAGTCGGTGCGGATGGCCCCCTTGATCTTCTGCTGCTCGAAGGCCGCCAGATCGTCGGGGATGGGGACGGCCTGGGACTCCTCTCCGGCCTCATGGGGCAGGAACTTGTGCGCCAGCTTCTCGGCCCCCTCGAAACAGAGGTAGGCCCCCCCCAGCATCAGCAGCGGGGTGATGAGCCAGGGCACCAGGGCGCTGATGGCGATGGCGGCAGGCACCAGGATGAGCTTGTTGCGAAACGACCCCTTGGCCACCGCCCACACCACGGGCAGCTCCCGCTCGGCCCGCACCCCGGAGACCTGCTCCGCATTGAGGGCGAGATCGTCCCCCAGCACCCCGGCGGTCTTCTTCGCCGCCATCTTGGTCATCAGCGCCACGTCATCGAGCACGCTAGCAATATCGTCGAGCAGGGCCAACAAACTGGTTCCGGCCATATCAGAGAATCCTTATGTCAGTGGAAGAGAGCTTCCCGAAGCACACCGCGCCCTTGTTGGCCACGACCTTGGTCATCAGCGCCACGTCGCCCGGCACGCTGGCAATGTCGCCCGGCAGGACCGGCAAGGGTTCCGGCCGAAGGGGGATCCCTATTTCGGGAAAAGATGGCACAGTGTAACGGGAAGCCACCATGTCGGCAGCCCCCCATGGCAGGGTTCCCCTGCCCCATGTTCACTTCAAGGCCCCGGGCCCGAGGAGTTTTCCATGCAACCCTGGCAACCTCTGATCGATTTCTGGTTTGGTGACGATGCCGATGACGCCCGCCGTGCGGCGCGCCAGGCCCCCCTCTGGTGGGGCAAGAGCAGCGAGACCGACGCCCTGCTGGCCCGGCGCTTCGGCGAGCTGGCGGCCAGCGCCGCGGCGGGCGAGCTCGCCCACTGGGCGGATCACCCCGCGGGCCGCCTGGGGCTCATCCTGCTGCTCGACCAGTTGCCGCGAAACCTCCATCGCGGCACCCCCGCCGCCTTCACCCAGGACGACAAGGCGCGGGCTCTGTGCCTCAAGGGGCTGTCGCTCGGGGCGGACAGGGGGCTCTCGCCGCTGGCCCGGGTCTTCTTCTATCTGCCCCTGGAGCACGCGGAGTCCCGGGAACAGCAGGCCAGAAGCGTGGCCCTGTTCGAGGCGCTGGCCGCCGAGCAGGCACAGGACCCGGCCCGGGAGACCTTCGAGGGGTTCGCCGACTTCGCCCGCCGCCATCAGGTCATCATCCAGCGCTTTGGCCGCTTCCCCCACCGCAACGCCATCCTGGGGCGCGAGAGCACCCCGGAGGAGGTGGAATTTCTGCGCCAGCCGGGCTCCGGCTTCTGAGCCGCGCGGCCAGACGCGCATAAAAAAACGGGCCTTAGGGCCCGTTTCTCATGGCTTGGCCTGCGGTCATGCCGCCTCTGCCAGCTCCTCTTCCTGTTTCTGGTAGGCCTGGGGGGAGAGTCCCAGCAGCTCCTGCACGGTGGAGGCCACCGTGATGGAGGAGAGGGTCCCCACCAGGATGCCGGCGAACAGGGTGAAGGAGAAGCCGTAGAGGGCGTCCCCGCCGAACAGGAGCAGAGCCCCCACGGTGAAGAGGGTGGTGCCCGAGGTGATCATGGTGCGGCTGAAGGTGGCCTTGATGGCCACGTCCGAGCACTCGTGGATCCCCATGGGGGTGCGCGAGCCCAGCAAGTCCCGCAGCCTATCCGAGATGACGATGCTGTCGTTGAGGGAGTAGCCTATCACCGCCATCAGGCCCGCGATGACGTTGAGATCGAACTCGATGTCAAAGAGCGCGAGAAGCCCGATCGCCACCAGGCCGTCGTGCAGTACGGACACCAGGATGCCGATGGCCTGCCGCCACTCGAAGCGCACCGCCAGGTAGGCGGAGATGGCCAAGGAGGCCACCAGCACCGCCAGCATCCCCTGCTGGAACAGCTCAGCGCCCACCTGGGGCCCGACTATGGTGGTGCGCAAGAGCTCCACCGGCAGGGCGAGTTGCTGCCCCAGCATGGTCGCCAGATCCTCCGCCGCCCAGGGCAGCGCGTGGGGGGGCAGCTTGATGAGCCACTCGCCGGGCACACCGGCGCCGTGCAGCTCCACGACGCCCGCCAGGGGCGCCGTCAGCAGGGCGTTGAGCTCGTGGGCCTCCTTCAGGGTCTGGATGCGAAACTCCAGCAGGATGCCGCCGGTGAAATCGAGCCCGAGGGCAAGCCCTTTTGCCGCAAGGACGGCCACGCAGGCCAGGGTCAGCAGCACGGAGGCCCACAGCCCGATATAGCGCCAGCGGGTCAGCCCCATGGCCAGGATCATTCTCAGCATTGTTCTTCCCTCGACGTCAGGTGGTTCAGGCTTCCCGGCAGGAAGCGGTCGGTGCGCAGGCCAGGCAGGCTCACAGGCGCGGCGTCATGGTGATGAAGTCGGTTCATGGTCATACCCTCAGCAGCCTGGCGCGGCTGTTGCCCCACAGGGGGTTGATGATGGCGCGGGTGCCCCAGATGCCGGTCACCATGCTGGAGATGAGGCCCAGGATCAGGGTGATGGAGAAGCCCTGCAGCGGCCCGGAGCCGATGGCATAGAGCACCACGGCGCAGATGAGGGTGGTGATGTTGGCATCGAAGATGGTGCGAAACGCCGAGCGATAGCCAAAGTCGATGGCGTTGGCGAGGGTCCCCCCCTCCCGCAGCCGGTCCTTGATCCGCTCGAAGATGAGCACATGGGTATCCACCGCCATGCCCACGGTGAGCACCAGTCCGGCGATCCCCGGCAGGGTCAGCACGGCCCCCGGCAGCACCGCCAGCATCCCCACCTGCATCAAGAGGTTGGCGACCAGCGCCGTGATGGCGACCCAGCCGAACTTGCGATACCAGGCCATCATGAACAGCATCATGCCCGCCATGCCGAACGCCAGAGCGGTGAAGCCCGCCTCTATGTTCTGCAGACCCAGGGTCGGGCCAATGCTGCGCTCCTCCAGGATCTTCAGCGGCGCGGTGAGGGCACCGGCCCGCAGCAGCATGGCGAGCTCCTGGGCCTCTGGCAGGCTGCCAATCCCGGTGATGCGGAACTGGTTGCCAAGGGCGGTCTGGATGGTGGCGACGTTGATCACCTCGCTGCGGGCGCGCAGCTTGCCTTCGGCGTTGGTCTTGTACTCGGTGAAGACGGTGGCCATGGGCTTGCCCACGTGCTGGCGGCTGAACTGGTTCATCTTGCTCCCCCCCAGGGTGTCGAGCACTATGTTGACCTGGGGCTGCCCCATCTCCCCCATGTTGGCGCGGGCATCGACGATGTGCTCGCCGCTCAGCACCGGCTGGCGGGCCAGTCCCACCGACTGGCCGTTGCGATCCGCCATCACGAAGCGGCTGTCGGCCTTGGCCTCGTAGAAGGCCAGGGACGCGGTAGCGCCGATCACCTCTTTCGCCTGCCTGGGGTTGTGCACCCCCGGCAGCTCGATGCGGATGCCGTCCTGCCCCTGGCGCACCACCGAGGCCTCGACGATGCCGAGCTCGTTGATCCTTTTTTTCAGGATCGACAGGTTCTGGGTCACGGCGTTGTTCACCAGCAGGGTGCGTTCAGATTCGCTCAGCACCAGGGTCAGCGCGTTGCCGGAGCGGGCCAGGGTCCACTGATCCTGGCGGGTACCGGCGCTCTCCTTGATGATGGCGAGCCAGGCCTCCTGCCCCGCCACGTCGGGCAGGGTGACGGCCACGCTCCCCTGGGCGGTGCGCATCACGCTGGCACCGCGCAGGTTTGCCTCGCGAAAGCGGGTGCGCAGGGTATCCACCAGGTTCTTGGTCTGGTTGTTGATGACGAAATCCACGTCCACCCCTATCAGCAGCTGGGAGCCGCCGCGCAAGTCCAGCCCGAGCTTGATGGGGTCTGCGCCGAGCCGGCTTATCCAGGTCGGGGCATTGGAGTAGAACTCCAGGGTGAGGGCGGCGCTGTCCAGCCCCTGCTGCTCCAGCAACTGCTTGGCCAGTTGCTGCTCCCCCTGGCTGGCGAACACCAGCTCCATCCGATTGCCCTGGGCGACCTGCTTGAGCGGCTCGATGCGGTTGTCGGCCAGCAGGGTGCGCTGCGCGTCGCTCAGGCGCGACTGACCGTGCAGGCCGAGGGAGGGCTGCTCACCGAAGAAGGTGGGCAGGGAATAGAACGCGAAGGTGACCAGCATCAGCAGCAGCAGGGCGTACTGCCACAGGCTCATGCGGTTCAGGACGGTATGACTCTTTTTTCTCATGAAATCGGCCTCTGTCAGGCGATGGCAGGGGGCGACGCGACGTCGCACCGTGCAAAAAATGAAACAAGACAGCCTAGCCGTTCACTGAAGGTGAACAGCAACAGAGAGAAGATGAGGCAACAGGTGGCAAGCTGACCCCATCGGGATCAGGCGAGGAAGCTCTGGGCGAAGCGATACTGCAGATGTCGGCGCTGCAAGCGCCGCTGATGAAGGGTGGCAAACCTGTCGCGGAAACTGGTGCGGGGATACGACAGGGCGGCATAGAGCAGCAGGCCGCACAACAACAGCAGGATGGCCTGCTGGGACCAGCTCGTCACCAGCTCGTAGACTACGCTGCCAGGCTGATGATCGCGACTCAGGGAGTGCTCGAGGCGCAGCAGGTGATTCTGGTGGGAACCGACGAACTTGACGATGCCGTCGTCACTGCCGCTGACACCGTGGGCCGCCGGGCTTGCGTCGGCAGGCGCCGCCCCCTCCGCCAGCGAGTGGGCCTGCTGGGCCGAGGGCTGGGACGCGGGAACCCTGAGCCCCTCCACCGAGAGGGTAGAGAACAACAGAGCGAGGGTGATGAGCAGGGTCATCGCCGCCAGTTTCACGTTGTCGGTCAGGCTCAAAAAGTTAATTCCCACACAATAGAAAGGGCAAGCTACCACAGCCTGCCCCACAAGAACAAGGGCGGCAGGCCCGAAGGCCCGCCGCCCTTGCGCTCTGGTCCCTCGCCCTCAGCGGCTGCGGGTCATGCCCTCGAAGTCCTCGGCATAGTCCTTGAGCAGGGTATAGAGATGGGCCCGCTGGGAGAGATCCATGGACTGGCTGAGATCGCTCAGCCACTGGATGGTGCGCTGGCGTGACTGGTCCGTATAGCCGGTGAAGCGACCGTCCATCAGGCCGTCCCCCTGCTGCAGCAGCCGGGTCAGCTCCTGGCCGAAATTCGGACTCTGGCGCTGCTTCATCAGCCGGTCCAGCTCCTTGGTCCAGGCCTCCTGGAAATCGAGCCAGGGGGCCATCATCTCGTATTGCCACTCGGCCCACTGGTTGACGAGGGGCGCCTGGGCCGGTTTCACCTTGCCAATCCAGAACACCAGGCGCTCGTTCATCTTCTCCCGAAAGCCCTTGATCATCTCGGCCTTCGACTCGGTAGCAAAATCGTGCTGGCGCTCCTGCTGGCGCTTCACCCGATCGGCCATGAAATGCGCCACCTGGTCGTCGGTCAGGGTCTTGGCCAGGCGCACCGTGCGGGGAATGGCGTTTTCCAGGGTGCGGGTCAGGCTCGCCTGGGTTCTGTCCAGGTGCAGGGTGACCTGGGCCGGGGTCATGGGGCTGGCCACCGCCCTGGCCAGGGCATCGAGATCCCGGGCGTAGAGGGGCAGCTCATGCTGCCGGTGCCAGGCCATCAGCCCCTTCACCTCCTGATCCAGCAGGGTCTTCTGGCTGCGGTTCAGGGAGAAGTAGTCGTCCAGTTGCCAGACGATGGCCGAGTCGAGCCAGTAGTAGATCACCCGGGTGGCGCAACCCGTCAGCAGCAGGCAGAGCAGCAGCAGGCTCCAGCTACGAGGTTGACGCCATGAGAATGTGGTCACCATGCATGCCTCCCATTCATTGAAAACAAGCGTCAGTCATGCCGTTGCCGGATTCATTCCAGGCGCTGGCGGTTCGTGTCGATGAGGGCCTGATACTCGGGCCCGGGTTGCCGCTCGGCCATCAGCAGCGCCCACAGCAGGCCGATGTAATCGACCCAGGGCAGGAAGGCATCGGCCTGAAATCCCTTGGCATTGAGCAGCTTATGCGTTCCCATGCCTTCAAGATAGCAGCTCTCCAACTGACGCCGCTGCTCTTCGCTCCAGCCATGGGTGCGCTGAATGCTGGCGACCTCGAAGCCCGGATGACCGGCGGCGCCGTACTCCCAGTCGATGACCCAGGGCCGAGGTCCCAACAAGTTAGCCGGATTGAGATCGTGATGGCAAGGGAGCCAGCAATCGTCCGGCTCCCGGCTCGCGAGCAGGGCCCGCTCCAGCGCCGGCAGCCAGGCCGGCACCCGGGCCAGACGGGCGCGATAGCCGGCGCTGTGGGCCCGCACCGCCATCACCACCTTGGGCACCGGCAGGCGGTGCAGGCGCCCCAGCACCCCGGCCAGCAGGGCGGGCTGCGCCTCGGGCGCGGGCGGCTGCTCGGCCCAGTTCGGCTCGTCGCACCACGCCAGCAGCATCAGGCCGCTGGCGGGATCGCCGTGATGACAGGGCAGTGCCAGCCCCTGCCCCACCGCCCCCTGATAGAGCCGCCACTCGGTGGCCCGATCGATGCCGAGGCGCACCGGATCCGGGTGGCCGCGGCGCAGGAAGGCGTACTCTCCCGAGGGGAGGCTGAGCCGGTAGTTGCCGTTGGTCAGCCCCCTCGCCAGCGGCTCAAGGCGCCCCTGGTTCCAGGGGGCCGGCAGGCTGGCGAGCAGCGCCAGCTCCGCCAGATCCCCCTGCCCGCGCGGGTCCTCACCAGCCAAAGGTGGAGGTCTTCGCCTGCTTGCGGATCTCTTTCTGATCGGCCCACAGCAGTTCGCCGTTCTCCAGATCCATCAGGTGCATGGTCATCTGGTAGTAGACGTCCTTCACCTTGCCGTTGTCCTTCACGATGCTGGCGAGGTTGCCATAGACCATGTAGCGGGCCCCGGTCTGCTTGCCCAGGCGCACCATGGTGGCGGGATCCACCATGCCGCTGCCCTGCTGGTACTCGAGCTGCTGCTTGACCGCGCTCACCTTGCTCATGTCCACGAAGCGGAACTTGCCGGCGCGCAGCAGCTTGGTGCGCAGGGTGTCGGTGATGGCCTCGGTGTCGATGTGTTCCGAGGTCTTGTTGCGGATGCTGTCCATGAACATCACGGGGCGGCCCCCCGCGGTGATCTCGGCGGTCGCCGGCGAGGCGAGCATGGAGTCCGCCATCTTGTCGGCGATGGCCTGCAGGTCGCTTGAGCCGTAATCCACGGTGACCGTCTCGGTCTCGGTGGGATCGCCATAGCTGACGGTGGTGCTGGAGCAGCCGCCGAGCAGCAGGGCAGAGCTCAAGATCAGCAGGGCATGATTCATTTTCATCAGTAGGATTCCTCAATCACTTCGCGTACGTAAATCCGGTAGCCCCGGGCGGCCGGGCTCGGCGCCAGGGCGGACAGGGTGCGGGTCTGGTAGCCGTGCAGCTTGAGGGGTGTCCAGCCGCGGCCGTCGCTGGCCAGCTCCTGCCCCGCCTCGTCATACCAGTAGAAGAGATATTGCAGCTTGTTGTCACCGCGCTGGGTGCTGGCCACCGCCACGTTGACCTGCAACAGGCCGTTCTGCTGGCGCCGGCTCAGCTCGGTCAGGGTGACGTCGACGTTCTGGTGCTGCTCCGCCACCGCCGCCGCCCCGGGCGCGCCATAGAGCGCCATGCCGGAGGTATTGGTGGCGCAGCCCGTCAGCAGCAGAACCAGGCCCAGGGCCAACCCTTGTGCTTTCATCTTGTTCTCCTCGCCGGCGGCCTTTGGCCAGACCGGTCACTCAGGTGGATTGCCATTGCCGGGAGGCCCTCACAGGGGCAGCACCCGGGTCGTCAGACCGGCGCCCAGGCGCTGCACCCACACCAGGGTAGTGCGCCCGGCGTGCACGCTGAGTGGCAGGGTGCGCATGGCACTGCCCGCCCCCAGGGTCAGGGTGATCTCTCCCGCCGTCACCCTCCCCTGCCAGCTCGATGCCTGGGCGGGCAGGGTCAGCCAGCTGCGGGTATCCGCCCGCTCCGAGAGGGTGTTGAAGATCCCGACCAGGATGTTGCCCACATCCCCCCCCTCCTTGGCGGCGCCGCGCCGCATCTGCTCCTTGGCCACCAGCCGCAGGGCCTGGCGGGTCAGCATGCCCGGCAGCCGCTCCTGCAGATCCTTGGCGGCCAGGGCTTCGAGCCGCACCAGCTCGCTGGTCTGCTCGACCCGCTGGCCGAGGGTGACGGTCAGGGGCCCGGTGTCGCTGGCCCGATTGTCGTAATAGGGCACAGCCAGCGTAAAGGTACGAAAATCGCCGCCCGAGGTGGAGAGGGGCAGCGGCAGGAAGAATTCGCGCCGCGCCGGGATGAGGCCATCTTCAAACAGCACCACCACCTGCCCCTCGCCCTTGGCAAGGGGCGGCGCCTTGCGGCCCACCTGCTGCTCGATCTCCTTGAGTTCATCGGGCGAGCCCCTAAGCACAGCCAGGCGCAGCAAGGCATCCTGCAGGCTCCGGTTGTCCGGCGCTATCTGGTAGCCGCGCCGATAGTCCACCCAGGCGTCGTTGAGATCCCCCGCCGCCTCGTAGAGCACGCCGGAAAAATAGAAGGTGTAGGCGTTCTGGAAGCCGTTCTTGACCTTGCCGATCAGGCGATCCAGCTCGGGGGCGGCGCGCGACATCTGCTGGCGCATCTCCCCGCCTGCCTCGTCCTCCTCTCCGGCCTTTTGCACCTCGTCGGCCCGGCGCTTGAGCGCCTGCTCCTGCACCTGGTTGGCGCGGCGCACCTCCACCAGGGCCCCCTCGGCATCCCCCCGCTGCAGGTACCCCAGGGCCAGGTAGTGGTGCAGCATGGTGCGCTCGTAGTCCGGGGCCCGGTAGGCCATGGTCTGATCGTTGGTCAGCAGGCTGCCCGCCTGGGCCAGCCCATGGCTCAGGCGGTACTGGGCCTGATTGTCTTCCCAGGCGAGGCGACCATCGGCGGCGGCGAAGGCCTGCTTGCTGACTCCATCCTGGCCCGCCAGCCAGGCGATGCGCCCCTTCTCCAGCTGGTCCAGCACATAGGTGTCGTCCCCCGGGGTCGACTCGCGTACCTCGGGCAGGGCCTCGGCGGCCTGACCCAGCAGCAGCGCGTTGCGCAGGGGTACCATCTGATCCGAATAGGAGACGAAGATGTCTTTCCACTGGGAGGCGCAGCCCCCCAGCAGCAGACCGGCCAACAGCAGGCCGGTCAGCGAGGCGGGACGCATCACAGGCTGAGCAGGGGTCCCAGGGGCTGGCCACCGACCAGGTGCAGGTGGATGTGGTAGACCTCCTGCCCGCCGTGGCGGTTGCAGTTCATGATGAGGCGATAGCCGTCCTCGGCGATCCCGGCATCCTTTGCCAGCTTGCGGGCCACGGTGAACATCCGGCCCAGCGCCAGCTCGTGATCCGCTTCCACGTCGTTGACGGTGGGGATGAGCACGTTCGGCACGATCAGGATGTGGGTCTTGGCCTTGGGCTGGATGTCGCGAAAGGCGGTCACCAGATCGTCTTGATAAAGGATGTCGGCGGGGATCTCCTTGCGGATGATTTTGCTGAAAATGGTTTCTTGCGCCATGGGTAACTCCTTTATATGAAAAAGAAAATTTAACACAAAACTCAAGCGACTCCCAAAAATGCCGCCACGGCCCGCCAAGTGTGACACAAGCCGACATTTGACACAGCCGTTGTCCCAATCCCTTCAGTTATTGTGAAGAATACCGATAGTGAGGATGTCGTCCCTACTGCCACGGCAGCGCACCCTGCGAGGCATGCAGGGTATCAAAGGGACGGGGTACTCAGGCAAGGGACTTTTGCACAGACAGCGGGACAATAATGAAACAAACAATGTCAGACCTCTCGATCTTACAGAGAGTCTATCTGGGCTTTGCCATCCTGGTCGCCGTCATGGTGGCCAGCGCGGTACTGACCTTTCGCGGCCAGAGCGAACTCAGCGGCGCCCTTGATCAGGTGACCCAGGAGTCCATGCCGCTGGTGCTCGCCAGCAGCCAGACCCAGATCAGCCTGCTGAGCGCCAACAAGTGGCTCACCGACGTGCTGACCGAGCAGGATCTCAAGCGCCTGCCCGAGGAAGTGGCCGAACTGCAGCAGGCCAAGGACCAGGTGGACAAGATGCTCTCCAGCCTCAAGCAGCAGGTGGCGGCCCACCCCCAGCTGCAGGGTGACATGCAGGCCCTCGGCAAGCTGGTCGACGACTACCTGCAGCTGACCCAGACCCTGCCCGGCGAACACGAGGCCCTGCTCACCCGGCTGCACAAGGTCAATCTGGCCAAGGGCCAGTTCCAGGTCAGCCTG
Organism: Aeromonas sanarellii; assembly: GCF_000820085.1. Lineage (GTDB taxonomy): Bacteria > Pseudomonadota > Gammaproteobacteria > Enterobacterales > Aeromonadaceae > Aeromonas > Aeromonas sanarellii. The sequence goes on along the minus strand of NZ_CDBN01000021.1, from coordinate 51,656 downwards.
CCCCAGTTCAAGAAGAACCTCGGCGACATGATGGTCACCGTCGACGACAGCTTCATCAAGATGCTCTCCGAGACCCTGACCACCAAGCTCTCCGCCATCGAGCTCTCCACCATGGATGCCCTGAACCAGAGCATCCCCGCCCCCATAGAGGCGGCGCTCAAGCGCAACAAGATGCAGATCGAGAGCTTCAACAGCACCATCAAGGATCTCCAGGGGGAGCTCAAGGATTTCGACAACAACATGGGCCACTACGTCCACGGGTTCGTGCGCGATACCACGGGCAACGAAGGGGTGCTGGCCCAGTACCTGGCCCTGATGAAACAGCAGCAGGCCATGCGCGAGCAGAGCCGGCAGGCGAGCCAGCTCATCCTTGGCATCCAGAACAAGCTGGAGGGGATCACGGCCCAGAGCCAGCAACTGATGAACGCCAGCATCAAGGCCTCCGATCGGGTGCAGACCCAGAGCACCCTCACCCAGGGGATCAGCATCGCCATCGCCATCTTCGTCGCCATCCTAGTGGCCTTCACCCTGGGCAAGGCCATTCGCCAGCCCCTCAAGGAGCTGCTGCGGGTGCTGACCGAGGTGACCCAGGGGGACATGACCCAGCGCGTCGGCTTCAAGAGCCAGAACGAGTTCGGCCAGCTCGCCAGCCAGATCAACCTGCTGATCCACCAGATGGGTGACGTGCTCAGGCAGCTCTCCCAGGCCTCGAACCAGCTCAACAGCGCCGCCCACGACAACCGCCACACCACCGAATCGGTGCGGGCGGATCTGGAGAAACAGCGCCAGGAGACCGCCTCGGTCGCCGCCGCCATGACCCAGATGGAGGCCTCGGTGCGGGAGGTGGCCCAGGCCGCCAACCAGACCCTGGAGCGGGTGATGGACGTGGAGAAGGCCTCCGAGATGGGTCGCAAGGTGATGGCAGGTAACATCACCACCACCCATCAGCTCGCGGGCAAGCTGCAGCAGACCGGCAAGGTGATCGGCGACGTGAGCGCCATGAGCGGCCAGATCGGCAACATCCTCGACGTCATCCGCGGCATCGCCGAGCAGACCAACCTGCTGGCCCTCAACGCCGCCATCGAGGCGGCCCGTGCCGGGGAGCAGGGTCGCGGCTTCGCCGTGGTGGCGGATGAGGTGCGCAACCTCGCCGGGCGCACCGCCCAGTCCACCAGCGAGATCCAGACCATGATCGAGAACCTGCAGCAGGGGGTCGCCCGGGCGGTCAACGTGATGCAGGAGTGCTCCCGCGAGATGGACAGCTGCGTGGATCAGAGCTCCCAGGCCAACAACGCCATGGAGGAGGTGCAAGGCATCGTGGTGCTCATCAGCGACATGTCGAGTCAGATCGCCTCCGCCGCCGAGCAGCAGCAGGCCACCAGCGCGGACATCGCCACCAACCTCAACCGCATCTCCGACATCTCGGATCTCAACTACCAGGGGATAGAGCGGGTGGCCGAGACCAGCCAGCAGCTCGACTCCCTGGCCGAGCAGCAGGAGACTCTGGTGCAGCGCTTCCGGCTCAGCGCCTGAGGGGCGCCCCCCCCAATGACAAGGCCCCGCAACAGCGGGGCCTTTTGTTCATCTGGGCAACGCAGCGGGGATCAGGCGTAGGCGATGGCGCCCTTGCCGACCCCTTCATAGGCCACGATCTTGACGAACTTGTCCCCCACCTGTTTCTTCACCTCGCGGGCGATGTAGTGGGCCAGCAGCTCTATGGTGGTGTCGGTGTCGATCATCTCCACCTCCGCCGCCGGCATGGCGAGCTGGAACAGCCCCTGGGGCGCCACGTACTTGAAGCCGAGGTGATGCTCGCCCAGCTGGGTCTTGGCCAGATCGCTCAGCTCCAGCTCGGACAGGGCCACCTTGTCTTCTTCGGTGCCGAGATAGATGTCGGCCCAGCGCTCGGCCCAGTTCAGCTCCAGCTCCTCGTCGCGCTCCCCATCCACCAGGATTTCGATGGGGGAGCGGTGGCCGTGGGCGATGCGCTGGCAGTTGCCGTCGTGTTTCTTGAGGCCGTGGCTGTAGTGGTAGAAGGCGCCCTCGATGCGCTCCTGGCGCAGGGTCAGGGCCAGATCCTTGATGTTGCCCGGCAGCCGCTCGGCCAGCACCCCCAGCAGGTAGCGGGTCACCAACTCTTTATCTATCTGGGCTCCGGGGATCAGGGCGAACGCCTGGGACGGGCAGCACAGATGGATGGAGCGACCCGGACGCAGCAGATCCACGGTGCACTCGCCGTTATCCAGCTCGTCGATGTGCACCAGGCCGCAGCCGGTCGGCACCAGCAGCTTGTGATCCACCTCTTCGTCGATGATCGACTTGATGAGCTTCTTCACCCGGCCAAAGTCCAGCAGCATGCTCATCTCGTTGAGCTCGCCGCTCATCTCGATGTCGACCAGCCAGCTCTCCCCCACCATGCCGCGGCGTTCACACAGATAGCTGGAGTCGATAACGGTCAAATCTCTTACAAATAACTTCATTACTCAGACCTTGCTACAGAGAAAGTGCGGTTTGGGATATTATGACGTCGGATTATCGGCAAAGGAACTGGAACCCCCCATGAACAAATTGCTTATCAAGAACGCCACCCTGGTCAACGAAGGCCGCATCTATGCCTCCGACGTGCTGATCGAGGGGGAGCGCATCGCCCGCATCGCCCCCGACATCAGCGACTCCGATGCGGTGGTGATCGATGCCGCGGGTCGTCACCTCATCCCCGGGATGATCGACGATCAGGTCCACTTCCGGGAGCCAGGCCTGACCCACAAGGGCACCATCGCCAGCGAATCCCGGGCCGCCGTGGCCGGGGGCACCACCAGCTTCATGGAGATGCCCAACGTCAACCCCCAGACCACCACCCTCGATGCCCTCGAAGCGAAATACCAGATAGCCGCCAACTCCTCCGCCGCCAACTACAGCTTCTACCTCGGTGCCACCAACGACAACCTGGAGGAGATCAAGCGTCTCGATCCCAAGCAGTCCTGCGGCATCAAGATCTTCATGGGCGCCTCCACCGGTAACATGCTGGTGGACAACCAGGAGACCCTGGCCGCCATCTTCCGCGAGAGCCCGGTGATGATCGTCACCCACTGCGAGGACACCCCCTCCATCAAGGTGCTGGAAGACGAGGCCCGCGCCAAGTGGGGCGAGGACGTGCCGATGCGCGAGCACGGCCGCATCCGCAGCGCCGACGCCTGCTACAAATCCTCCAGCCTGGCGGTGGGGCTGGCGAAAAAATACGGCGCCAAGCTGCACGTGTTGCACCTGACCACGGCGAAAGAGCTGTCGCTCTTCACCGCCACCCCGGATCTGAAGGATCTCAAGGACAAGAACATCACCGCCGAGGTGTGCGTCCACCATCTGTTCTTCAACGAGTCGGACTACGACACCCTGGGCAGCCAGATCAAGTGCAACCCGGCGGTGAAGAGCGCGGCGGATCAGCATGCGCTGCTGGACGCGGTGCGCAACGACGTGCTGGACATCATCGCCACCGACCACGCCCCCCACACCTGGGAAGAGAAGCAGAACAGCTACTTCAAGGCGCCCTCCGGCGTGCCCCTGGTGCAGCACTCCCTGCAGGCGCTGCTGGAGCTCTACCACAACGGCGTCTTCTCGCTGGAGACCATCGTCAAGAAGACCTCCCACGCGGTGGCCGAGCGCTTCCAGGTGCAGGATCGCGGCTACATCCGGGAGGGCTACTTCGCGGATCTGGTGCTGCTGGATCTCGGCAAGCCCTACGTGGTCACCGACAGCAACCTGCTCTACCTGTGCGGCTGGTCCCCGTTCAACGGCTACCGCTTCCAGAGCACCATAGAGATGACCCTGGTGAACGGCCAGATCGCCTGGCAGAACGGCCAGGTCACCGACAAGGTGTTGGGCAAGCGGTTGACCTTCAATCGCTGATATGTGTGATGAGCGCTTCCAGCGCGCCCTGATTGAGATGACCCTGGTGTACGGTCAAGTCGCCTGGCAGAACGGCCAGGTCACCGACAAGGTGCTGGGCAAGCGACTGATCTTTAACCGCTGACCAGTCTTCGCTGATGCCAAACGGCCACCCATCGGGTGGCCGTCATTTTTGGCCGACAAGCCGGGAAAACAGCGCAACCCCGGGTGATTGGTCGCTCTTTGATCCGAAGTTGCTCGCAAAGCAGGCGAACGATCGTGAAGTACTGTTTCCCCTGTTGACAGGGCATGGCCATCTCCATAAACTCAGCCCCCGTCAGCCGAGCTGACTCCGTCGGTGTGTAGCGCAGCCAGGTAGCGCATCTGCATGGGGTGTAGAGGGTCGGAGGTTCGAATCCTCTCACACCGACCAAATTCCCCGAGAAAGGCCTTGTCAGACGACAAGGCCTTTTCTTTTTGCGCCGCTGCGCCCCTCATTGTCTCCCCATGTCCGTTGTGCTGTAGTGGTGCTCTGTCTTCTGCCCGGATCCCTCAGATGCCGCTCCCCCGCTCTCCCCTCCCTGGTCTTCTCCTGTGCGGCCTGCTGCTCGGCCAGCTCGCGGGCTGCGCCACCCCCTACGACAGCGAAAAATCCTTCTGGAACGGCCAGACCGGTTTCTCCCAGACCCAGCTCGGGCCTACCCAGTGGCAACTGGAGTTTGTCGGCAACGAGCTGGTGGACAGGGAGACGGCGCGCAAATACGTGCTCAAGCGGGCCGGGGAGATGGCGCTGGCACAGGGGTACGCCTGGGTGCTGGTGCAGACGCTGACCCTGTCGCGGGATGCGGTCAGGGTCACGCCAGCGCGCCCCCGATTCGGCTTCGACGAATACGAGCCCGATACCTTCATGGACGAGATGCACGTGGAGCATCGCACCTCGGCACTGCTGACCTTCACCCTGGAAAACCGCCCATCGAGCGACCAGAGCCTGGAAGCTGTTTATATTGCAAAGATTAAAATAAACAGCGATTAATATAATTAATTAACAAGATTTACATCACATACCACTAATAACCACATAAAGTTCTGCCATAAGTTGCTGGATTTCCCCTTCGCGATTAGGCATGCTCCAGCACACCGGCTGTCTGGATTCCACGGCCCGGATCACAAAAAAGGACTGAGGTGGCACCCTGCCTACCTGTACAGCACTGCACATATCGAGACTGGGACTCCCCCATGAAAATGAATAAATTGACCGTTGCCATCCTCATCGCGATGATGCTTGGCATTGTTACCGGGCAAGGCTATCGCCTGTTTGCCCCTGCAGAGGCCGCCGGCTTTGCCAGTGACATCACCCTGCTGACCGACATCTTCCTGCGCCTGATCAAGATGATCATCGCCCCCCTGGTGTTCACCACCCTGGTGGTCGGCATCGCCAAGATGGGCGACACCCGCACCGTGGGCCGCATCGGCGTCAAGACCCTGGGCTGGTTCATGCTAGCCTCCCTGATGTCCCTGACCCTGGGTCTGGTGATGGTCCACCTGATGCAACCCGGGGTGGGGCTCTCCCTCTCCCTGCCCGATGACGGCGCCAGCTCCGGCGTGACCGCGGCCGCCATTTCCCTCAAGGACTTCGTGACCCACGCCATCCCGAAAAGCGTGGTCGAGGCCATGGCCACCAACGAGATCCTGCAGATCGTGGTGTTCTCCCTCTTCTTCGGCCTGGCCGCCGCCGCCCTGGGGGATGCCGCCAAGCCCGTGGTCATGCTGATGGCCAGCGGCGCCGAGATCATGCTGAAGGTGACCGGCTATGTGATGAACTTCGCCCCCTTTGCCGTATTCGGCGCCATTGCCGCCATGGTGGCCAAGGAGGGGCTCGGTATCCTCGCCACCTACGGCAGCTTCATGGCCCAGTTCTATCTGGCCCTGGCCTGCCTCTGGCTGCTGCTCATCGTCATGGGCAGCCTCTTCATCCGTCGCCGCATCCTGACCCTGCTGGCCATGATCCGCGAGCCCATCCTGCTCGCCTTCTCCACCGCCAGCTCCGAGGCCGCCTATCCCAAGACCCTGGACAGGCTGGAGAAGTTCGGTTGTGACAAGCGCATCGCCAGCTTCGTGCTGCCCATGGGCTACTCCTTCAACCTGGACGGCTCCATGATGTACTGCACCTTCGCGGTCATGTTCATCGCCCAGGCCTATGGCATCGAGCTCAGCACCGCCCAGCAGATCACCATGCTGCTGCTGCTGATGGTCACCTCCAAGGGGATGGCTGGCGTACCGCGCGCCTCCCTGGTGGTCATCGCCGCCACCCTCAACCAGTTCCAGATCCCGGAGGCCGGCATCCTGCTGCTGCTCGGCATCGATCACTTCCTGGACATGGGCCGCTCCGCCACCAACGTGCTGGGCAACGCCATCGCCGCCAGCGTGGTGGCCAAGAGCGAGGACAGCTTGGGGGACAGCGAACCCCTCGGCCAGGTCGACACCGCCAAGGCCTGATCCCGACCCGCGCTCTCGATACGGCCCGCCTCTGCGGGCCGTTTCTTTATGTGCAATCGGCCAGGAGCCCCCTCAACACCAGCGCCGCACCCGCCGGCAGTAATCGGCATAGGCATCGCCGAAGCGCCTGTGCAGCGCCCGCTCTTCCGCCAGGATTTGAAAGCGGGTGAGCCAGCCCCACAGCAGCAGCGGCCCGAGCCACACCATCATGCCCCCCAGATAGCAGGCCAGCGCCATGGTCCAGCAGAGCAGCCCCAGGTACATGGGGTTGCGGCTGATGCGATAGACGCCCCGGGTCACCAGCACCCGGCTCTGATCCAGGCGGATGGGGTGGACGCTGGTCCCCTGGCGCCAGAAGTGCAGGAGTGCCCCGCCTCCCAGCAAGGCTCCCGCCAGCAGCAGGGCTGCGGCAGGCAGGAGCAGGGGCTCTGCCCCCCTCGCCTCTCCCCGCCCCAGCCACATGACAAGGGCGATGACCACAAACAGCAGCAAAGGTGGGATCCGCACCACTAAACGCATATTTTATTCCTGCAGCATGTGCCACGAATGACGCCATTAAGATACACTCTCGCCGCTGGCACCTTGGAAAAAATGGATAAATATCATCCACATACGAATAAATTACCAAGATACCTACGCCCGCGTCCACACCAGGACGCGCCTCAACAGAGACAATAAGAAGGTAACATCCCATGCACAAGAAAACGCTGCTCGCGACCCTGATCTTCGGGCTGCTCGCCGGTCAGGCGGTCGCCGCCCCCTATCTGCCGCTCGCCAGCGACACCCGCAACGGCCAGGAGCAGACCGCCACCAACGCCTGGCTGGAAGTGGACCTGACCGCCTTCGAGCACAACATCCAGACCCTCAAGGATCGTCTGGGTGACAAGGGGCCGCAGATCTGCGCCATCATGAAGGCGGACGCCTACGGCCACGGCATCGACCTGCTGGTCCCCTCCGTGGTCAAGGCGGGCATCCCCTGCATCGGCATCGCCAGCAACGAAGAGGCCCGGGTGGCCCGCGAGAAGGGCTTCGAAGGCCGGCTGATGCGGGTCCGTGCCGCCACCCCGGCCGAGGTGGAGCAGGCCCTGCCCTACAAGCTGGAAGAGCTGGTGGGCAGCCTGGCCAGCGCCCAGGGGATCGCCGACATCGCCCAGCGCCACCACACCACCATCCCGGTGCACATCGGTCTGAACTCCGCCGGCATGAGCCGCAACGGCATCGATCTGCGCCTGGCGGACTCCAAGGAAGATGCCCTGGCCATGCTCAAGCTCAAGGGGATCACCCCGGTCGGCATCATGACCCACTTCCCGGTGGAGGAGAAAGAGGACGTCAAGCTGGGGCTGGCCCAGTTCAAGCTGGACTACCAGTGGCTCATCGACGCGGGCAAGCTGGATCGCAGCAAGCTCACCATCCATGCCGCCAACTCCTTCGCCACCCTGGAAGTGCCGGAAGCCTACTTCGACATGGTGCGCCCGGGCGGCATCATCTATGGCGACACCATCCCCTCCTACACCGAGTACAAGAAGGTGATGGCGTTCAAGACCCAGGTCGCCTCGGTGAATCACTACCCGGCGGGCAACACCGTCGGCTATGACCGCACCTTCACCCTCAAGCGCGACTCCCTGCTCGCCAACCTGCCGCTCGGCTACTCCGACGGCTATCGCCGGGCGCTCAGCAACAAGGCCTATGTGCTGATCCAGGGCCAGAAGGTGCCTGTGGTGGGCAAGACCTCCATGAACACCATCATGGTGGACGTGACCGATCTCAAGGGGGTCAAACCCGGTGACGAGGTGGTGCTGTTCGGCCGCCAGGGGGACGCCGAGGTGAAGCAGTCTGACCTGGAAGAGTACAACGGCGCCCTGCTGGCGGACATGTACACCGTCTGGGGCTACACCAACCCCAAGAAGATCACGCGCTGACCGCGGATCGGAAACAAGAAAGGGCTCCCGCGGGAGCCCTTTTCAGTGGATTGGCCATCAAGCCGCTTTCACGCCCTCTTTCTTGCGGGTCACCCAGAGGCTAAGCCCCATGGACGCCAGCAGGATCAGCGCCACCACACCCAGCGCGATGCCGGTGGGTATCTTGAAGATGTCGAGCAGCAGCATCTTGACCCCGATGAACATCAGGATCAGCGCCAGGCCGTATTTGAGCAGGGCGAAGCGCTCCGCCACCCCGGCTAGCAGGAAGTACATGGCACGCAGGCCCATGATGGCGAAGATGTTGGAGGTCAGCACGATGAAGGGATCCGTGGTCACCGCGAAGATGGCCGGGATGCTGTCCACCGCAAAGATGAGATCGCTCACCTCCACCAGCACCAGGATGAGCAGCAGCGGGGTGGCGTAGCGCACGCCGTCGCGCCAGACGAAGAAGCTCTCCCCCTCCAGGGTCTCGGTCACCTTGAAGCGGCGGCGCATCCAGAGCAGCAGCGGGTTGTTGGCGAGATCCGGCTCCTTGTCGGCGGCCCACAGCATCTTGACCCCGGTCAGCAGCAGGAAGGCGCCGAACAGGTAGAGGATCCAGTGGAACTGCTCGATGAGCCAGCTGCCCGCAAACACCATGCCGGCCCGCATGACGATGGCGCCCAGCACACCGTAGAGCAGCACCCGGCGCTGCAGCTCGGCCGGAATGGCAAAGTAGCCGAACAGCATCAGCCAGACGAAGACGTTGTCCACCGCCAGCGCCTTCTCGATGAGGTAGCCGGTGAGGAACTCCAGCCCCTTCTGGTTGGCCACCTCGCGGCCCACGCTGTGATCCAGCCAGAGCCAGATGGCCAGGTTGAACAAGAGCGCCACGCTCACCCAGATGAGGGACCAGATCCCTGCCTCCTTGAGCGACACCTTGTGCGCCTTGCCGCCGCCGACGAAGCGTATGTCAATCCATAACAGGACCAGCACTATGCTGAAGAAACCGGTCCACATCCACCATTCACCCATTTTCACTTCTCCCAAAACGACAAAACCCACGACCGAGAGGCGTGGGTTTGCGTTTGGAGCAGATACACCTTGCCTCTCGGCAAGGTCTCACTTACAGCAAGTTCGATGTGCTGCCCGGCTGCCGGGTGCACTGCAGGATATGGGTGCACCGTAATGACGACAAACCGGCGAGAAGTTACTCCCCTTGTGCGGCGGATAGTAACAGCCCGGGAAGATGGCGCCAAGAGGCATCTTCTGCCCCGGACAAAAAAACGGGGCGCCACCCGGGCGCCCCTCGTCATCCCATCTTTCTCAGAGCGGATCCACCTTGAGACAGGAAACCGCGTGGTCGAAGTTCCCCTCGAGCATGGGCCGGGTCTTGGCACACTCCGGGCCCGCCACCGGGCAGCGGGTGCGGAACACGCAGCCGGAGGGCGGGTTCATGGGGGACGGCAAATCCCCTTCCAGGATCTGGATGGTCTTGCTGCGCTCCACGTCCGGATCCGGGATGGGCACCGCCGACATCAGGGCCTTGGTGTAGGGGTGCAGGGGGTTCGCGAAGATCTCCTTGCCGGTGCCGAGCTCCACGGCGTTGCCCAGGTACATGACCAGCACCCGATCCGAGATGTGTTTGACCACGGAGAGGTCGTGGGCGATGAAGATGAGGGAGAGCCCCATCTCCTTTTGCAGGGATTTCAGCAGGTTCACCACCTGAGCCTGGATGGAGACATCCAGCGCCGAGACCGGCTCGTCGCAGATGATCATCTTGGGTTCCAGGATCAGCGCCCGGGCGATGCCGATGCGCTGGCACTGGCCGCCGGAGAACTCGTGGGGGTAGCGGTTCACCAGGTTGGGCAGCAGGCCCACCTTGGTCATCATGGCGCGCACCTTCTCCTTCACCTCCTCCCTGGGGAGCTTGGGATAGAAGGTGATGAGGGGCTCGGCGATGATGTCGCCTATGGTCATGCGCGGGTTCAGGGAGGCCAGCGGGTCCTGGAAGATCATCTGGATCTCCTTGCGCTTCTCCCGCAGGGCGTTCTGCTCCAGCTTGGTCAGATCCTGACCCAGCCACACCACCTTGCCGTCGGTGGCCGGCACCAGGCCGATGAGGGCGCGGGCGAAGGTGGACTTGCCACAGCCTGACTCCCCCACCACCCCCAGGGTTTCCCCCTCGTAGAGGCGCAGGGTGACGCCATCCACCGCCTTCAGGGCGGAGGGTTTGGCCCAGGGCCAGGCCTTGTCACTCTTGATGCTGAAGTGAACCTTGAGGTCGGACACTTCCAGCAGCAGTTTCTTGTCAGTACCCATTTAGTTCACTCCCTTGATCATGGCATCCGATACCCAGTGGCAGGCCCGCTCCCGACCGTCGCCGAAGGGGGTCAGGACGGGAGACTGCTGGCCGCAAATCTCGTGGGCCCGGTGGCAGCGCTCCTGGAAGGGGCAGCCGGTGGGCAGACGCAGCAGGTTGGGCGGATTGCCCGGGATGGTGGGCAGCACTTCCCCTTCCGTATCGAGGCGGGGAATGGCGCGCAGCAGCCCTTCGGTATAGGGGTGGCTCGGGCGATAGAAGATGTCGTTCACCCTGCCGTATTCCATGGTGCGGCCCGCGTACATCACCAGCACCTTGTCACAGATGCCGGCCACGACACCGAGGTCGTGGGTGATCATGATGATGGCGGTGTTGAACTCGCGCTTGAGCTCGTTCATCAGGGTCATGATCTGGGCCTGCACCGTCACGTCCAGGGCCGTGGTCGGCTCGTCGGCGATGAGCAGCTGCGGCCGGCACAGCAATGCCATGGCGATCATCACCCGCTGGCGCATGCCGCCGGAGAACTCGTGGGGGTACATGTTCATCCGCTTGCGCGACTCGGGGATCTTCACCGCGTCCAGCATGCGCACCGACTCCTCGAAGGCGGCGGCCTTGGTCATACCCTTGTGCAGCATCAGCACTTCCATCAGCTGATCCTTCACCTTCATGTAGGGGTTCAGAGAGGTCATGGGGTCCTGGAAGATCATGGCGATCTTCTCGGAGCGGATGCGGTTGAGCTTGGATTCCGGCAGGTTGAGGATCTCCTCCCCCTGGAACCTGGCCGAGCCGGTGATGACGCCGTTCTTGGCGAGCAGCCCCATGATGGCGAACGCGGTCTGAGACTTGCCCGAACCGGACTCCCCGACGATCCCCAGGGTCTCGCCGGCAGAAAGAGAAAAGTTGAGGTCGTTGACGGCCACCACATTGCCGTCCGGGGTCTTGAATTCGACCCGCAGATCTTTCACATCCAGTAATTTCATATCAGCACTCCTTATCGCGCTGTCGTGATGCCGGCCTGCCCATTCCGAACGCAGCGCGTCCCTGAACGGGTCTTACGGCCCCTTGGCGTCTTGCCTGTCCCTTGCTGTCAGCGATCCTTTGGATCCAGGGCATCACGCAGACCATCCCCGAGGAAGTTGAAGCAGAACAGGGTCACCACCATGAAACCGGCGGGGAACAGGAGTTGCCAGATGGCCACTTCCATCGACTTGGAGCCTTCATCCAGCAGGGCGCCCCAGCTGGTCATGGGCTCTTGCACCCCCAGCCCCAGGAAGCTCAGGAAGGATTCGAACATGATCATGCCCGGCACCAGCAGGGTGGCGTAGACCGCCACTATGCCGAGCACGTTCGGCACGATATGGCGGGTGATGATCTTCCACTTGGAGACGCCGCAGACGTGGGCCGCCTCGATGAACTCCTTGCTCTTGAGGCTCAGGGTCTGGCCGCGCACTATCCGCGCCATGTCGAGCCAGCTCACCGCGCCGATGGCGAGGAAGATGAGCGCCAGATTGCGACCGAAGAAGGTCACCAGCATGATCACGAAGAACATGAAGGGGAAGGCGTTGAGGATCTCCAGCACCCGCATCATCAGGCTGTCGACCCGGCCGCCGATGAAGCCGGAGGCCGCGCCATACAGGGTGCCGATGATGACGGCCACCAGGGCCCCCATGATGCCGACCATCAGGGAGATGCGCCCGCCGAGCAGGGTACGCACGAAGAGATCCCGACCCAGGCTGTCGGTACCGAACCAGTGACCCGTCTCCATGTCAGGAGCGGTCTGCATGGCGCCCCAGTCCGGGTCGTCGAAGGTGTATTGGGACAGGTGGGGCCCGACGATCACCGCCAGACCTATGATGGTCAGGATGATGAGGCTGGTCAGGGCCGCCTTGTTGCGCAGGAAACGGCGACGGGCATCCTTCCACAGGGAGCGTCCTTCCACCACTTCCACTTTCTGGGCGAACGCCTCGACGGCTTCGCGCTTTTCAGTTGTGACTACCATGATGAACTCCCGGCTTAGTAACGGATCTTGGGATCGATGACGGCATAGAGGATATCGACCACGGCGTTAAAGGTGATGGTGAGGGCGCCGACCAGAATGGTCAGGCCGAGTACCATGGAGTAATCACGGTTCAGCGCTCCGTTGACGAACAGCTGGCCAATCCCCGGCAGGCCGAAGATGGTCTCGATCACCACGGAGCCGGTGATGATGCCCACGAAGGCCGGTCCCAGGTAGGAGACCACAGGCAGCATGGCCGGGCGCAGCGCGTGCTTGAGGATGATGTGGCGCAGGGGCAGCCCCTTGGCGCGGGCGGTACGGATGAAGTTGGAGTTCATGGTCTCGATCATGCTGCCGCGCATGATGCGGGAGATGGCCGAGATGTAGTACATCATCATGCCGAACACCGGCAGCACCATGAACTGGGCGCCCCCCCCCTGCCAGCCCCCCGCCGGGAACCAGCCGAGATAGATACTGAAGAAGAGCACCAGCAGCGGCGCCAGCACGAAGCCCGGGATCACCACCCCGGCCATGGCCGACGACATCAGCAGATAGTCGATGAGGGTGTTCTGCTTGAGCGCCGCTATGGTGCCGAAGGTGACCCCCAGGGTCACCGCCAGCAGGAAGGCGACCGAGCCAATCTTGGCGGAAACGGGCAGCGCCTGGCTCACCAGATCGTTGACGGTGAAGTCCTTGTACTTGAAGGAGGGCCCCAGATCTCCCTGTACCAGGTTGCCCAGATAGGTGAGGTATTGCATGCCGATGGGCTTGTCCAGGCCATATTTGGCCTCGATGTTGGCCAGGACTTCCGGCGGCAGGGCGCGTTCGCTGGTGAAGGGGTTGCCCGGCGCGAAGCGCATCATGAAGAAGGAGACGGTGATCAAGACCAGCAGAGTCGGGATCGCTTCCAATAGACGTTTAAGGATGAATTTCAACATAGACATTTCCTGTCCTGTACTGCTTCCAAAGGGTCGCGGTTGTAATAAAGGCCCGCCGTCTGGCGGGCCCTGCTTGTTATGCGACTTGTTTCTTTACTCAGTGAGCAACGATGTACATGTCTTTGCTGTAGATGTTGTCCAGCGGGTTGGCCGGGTAGCCGCCCACGTAGGGCTTGACCATGCGGGAGGTCACGTACTGATAGATGGGGGCGATCGGCATGTCCTTGGCCAGGATCTCTTCGGCCTGGACATAGAGCTTGTTGCGCGCATCGGCATCCACCTGGTTGCGGGACTCGCTCATCAGCTTGTCGAAGGCGGGGTTGGAGTACTTGCCGTCGTTGTTGCCGTGGGTGGTCTGCATCAGATCCAGCATGGAGGAGGCTTCGTTGTAGTCCGCAATCCAGCCGGCGCGGCCCACGTCGAAGTTACCCTGCTTCTTGGTCTCCAGGTAGGTCTTCCACTCCTGGTTCACCAGGCTCACCTGCACGCCGAGCTTCTTCCACATGGAGGCGACGGCCACGGCCACCTTCTTGTGGTTGTCGTCGGTGTTGTAGAGCAGCTCGAACTTGAGCGGCTTGCCCGGGCCGTAACCGGCTTCGGTCAGCAGCTCCTTCGCCTTGGCGTCGCGCTCCGCCTGGGTCAGCTTGGACCAGGCCGGCGCCACCGGCTTGAAGCCGTCCACGAAGTCGGGCACCAGGGTGTAGCCCGGGGTTTCGCCCTTGCCCATCACCTTGTCGGCGATCACGTTGCGATCGATGGCGTAGGAGAGCGCGGTACGCACCCGCACGTCGTCAAACGGTTTGTGCTTGAAATTGTACTGGTAGTAGTAGGTGCCCACATAGCCGCTCACCTTCACCTCGTCCGGCAGATCCTTCTTCATCTGCTTGAAGCGCTCGATGGGCATGTTGTAGGTGAGATCCACTTCGCCGGCCAGATAGCGGTTCAGCTCGGCGTTGGTGGACTGGATCGGCAGATAGGTCACCTTCTCGATGACGGTCTTGCCGTTGTTCCAGTAGCTGGGGTTGCGCACCACGTCGACGCGCTCGTTGACCACCCAGTCCTTCAGCACGTAGGCGCCGTTGGACACCATGTTACCGGGCTGAGTCCACTTGTCACCAAACTTCTCGATGACCTTCTTCGGGACCGGATAGGTGGTGGTGTGGGAAAGCATGCTGACGAAGTAAGGCACCGCCTTCTCCAGTTGCACCTCGAAGGTGTGATCGTCCACCGCCTTCACACCCAGGGTGTCGGACGGCTTCTTGCCAGCGATGATGTCGGTGGCGTTGACGATGGTCGGGATCTCCATGTACCAGGAGTAGGGAGAGGCCGTCTTGGGATCCACCGCGCGCTTGAAGGCAAATTCGAAATCGTGGGCGGTGACGGGATCGCCGTTGGACCACTTGGCATCCTTGCGCAGGTGGAACACGTAGTGTTTGTTGTCCTTGGTTTCCCAGGATTCGGCGACGCCGGGCAGGGTCTCACCCTTGGGGCCGGAGGTGACGAGACCCTCGAACAGGTCGCGCAGGATATTGGATTCTACCGTTCCCTCGGTCTTGTGCGGATCCAGGGTGGCGGGTTCGGAGCCATTGCCCTTCACCAGGGTTTGCTCGGGAGCCAGCTTGGTACCGGCGGGGACATCGGCGGCCTGGGCCAGGGTGGCGCCACCAAAGAGTGCGGTCAATAAAAGGGTATTAATAATTGTTTTTCTATGAGTCATTTCCATACTCCAACAAGAACATTCCATGCATTTGTTATCCACGAGACAAACACCTCGCTGCCCGCATAATTCCCTGACAATTCTGATAATGCAATAGATATCATCAGTGCGGGACCACTTTAATGGTCAAAAAAACAGCCTTAAACCATTTATTCAGCATTTAAATATCGCGCGGCGGTCACTTTTCATACAGAGCCGCTCGATTCTAGGAAATGACCAACAAAAAAGAAACAATAAAAAAGCCGGTCACAGGGACCGGCTCCGACAAAACAGACCTGGCTCACATCAGGCCGGGGAAGACTCCCTTGATGCCGGCCACTATGATCTCGATGCCGAGGGACATCATGATGAGACCCATGATACGGGTGACCACGTTGATGCCGGTGTTGCCCATCAGCTTGAACAGCAGGGGGGCGGCGCGGAAGATGAGCCAGGAGCAGCAGGCGAACGCCACCACCACCAGGAACATGCCGGCCAGCTGGGGCAGGGTCTTCTGGCTGGCATAGACGATGGAGGACGAGATGGCACCTGGCCCGGCCATCAGGGGCAGCGCCAGGGGCACCACGGCGATGGATTCGCGCGCGGCCAGCTCCCCCTTCTCCTGCTTGTTGTGCTTCACCTCGCCGAGCTTGCCCTGCAGCATGGACCAGGCGATCAAGGTGATGAGCGAGCCCCCCGCTATACGGAAGGAGGCCAGCGAGATGCCGAAGCCGTCGAGGATCAACTGCCCCATGCACATGGAGACCATCAGGATGATCATCACGGCGATGTGGGCCGTCGTATTGGTCTTCCTGCGCTCCTCCGGCTGCATGTGGCCCGTCAGACTGACAAAGACCGGCAACAGACCCAGCGGGTTGATGATCGCAAAGAGGCCGACGAAGAATTTCAGGTATAAAGAGAAGTCAATTGCTGCCATAGGCGCCATCCAGAACCAAGCCGGGCCACTGAGGGCCATCCCCATCAAACTGCGCGTAAATTTACACCAGGACTTTTCCCTTCTCCAATCAAATAATCTCACCCTTACCGGGGCTTTTTAGTTAGTTCCTCTAATGTATCGACGAAATTCAACATATCGAGTTGTTAAGCAACATGGTCAATATTTAACGGCATGATAAAACCCGTCGGCATTTTATTCTGCTCATCTCTCCCATCACGATATTGATACTCCACAAACGGCCATGCCGCTGGCCGGATATCGGCATACCCCGGCGCCTCCTGCACAGTGGCTATCCGCCCGCGCCACGGCCCGCGACCGCCCTCTTCTGCCATCATAGGCCCATCATTGCCTGTACCGTCGCCTCACCTTCAGCATCTTGTGCGCCGGGTGCGGCAACTGGATGAAAGCAACAAGCCGCTTTTTCAACAAACTTGAAACGCATGCCCCACTTCCGGCGTGGCCGTGTCACCATGACACTCCCCCTTGTCTGTTCCCGCGCCACCCGAAAAGGAGGGAGGACAGGGGCAAGGACCCGAACCCGGACGCAAAAATCCTTGCCTCTCTTGCAGTTAGCACTCTAGGCGCACGCAACAGGTTAGCAACATTCGGTCAGTCTGGCGGGTGAAACAAAATTTCTTTTGTTCTTTTGTTACATATGATCCAGATCAATCTTTTCTGACACATCCCGGCCCTATAATCGAGTCAGAAAGCAGTTTACTAAGGCATGTAAATACCCCGTTGTGGTGATTCTCTCCTTGACAGGGCGACTATAATTGCCGGGCATTGCCAAGGTCTTACTAAACAGTTTTCAAATCATCAGGAGATAAACATGGCAGTAACCAATTTGGCTGAACTGGATGCACTGGTTGCCCGCGTCAAGGAAGCCCAGCGTGAATTCGCCAGCTTCTCGCAAGAGCAGGTAGACAAGGTCTTCCGCGCCGCCGCACTGGCCGCCAGCAACGCCCGTATCCCCCTGGCCCAGATGGCCGTTGCCGAATCCGGCATGGGTATCATCGAAGACAAAGTCATCAAGAACCACTTCGCCTCCGAATACATCTACAACGCCTACAAAGATGAGAAGACCTGCGGCATCCTCAGTGAAGATGACGAGATGGGCACCATCACCATCGCCGAGCCGGTAGGCATCATCTGCGGTATAGTACCGACCACCAACCCGACTTCCACCGCGATCTTCAAGGCCCTGATCTCCCTGAAGACCCGCAACGCCATCATCTTCTCCCCGCACCCCCGCGCCAAGAACTCCACCAATACCGCTGCCAAGCTGGTACTGGATGCAGCCGTGGCCGCCGGTGCGCCGAAAGACATCATCGGCTGGATCGACCAACCCTCCGTCGAGCTCTCCAACGCCCTGATGCGCCACAACGACATCAACCTGATCCTGGCCACCGGTGGTCCTGGCATGGTGAAGGCCGCCTACTCCTCCGGCAAGCCCGCCATCGGCGTGGGTGCGGGCAACGTGCCCATCGTCATCGACGAGACCGCCGATATCAAGCGTGCCGTCGCCTCCATCCTGATGTCCAAGACCTTCGACAACGGCGTGGTCTGTGCCTCCGAACAGGCGGTCATCGTGGTCGACTCCATCTACAACCAGGTCAAGGAGCGCTTCGCGACTCACGCCGGTTACATCCTGTCCAAGGACGAAGCCGACAAGGTGCGCAAGGTACTGCTGATCAACGGCGCCCTGAACGCCGACATCGTGGGCCAGCCTGCCACCAAGATCGCCGCCATGGCTGGCGTGACCGTCCCCCCCACCACCAAGATCCTGATCGGTGAAGGTCTGGAGCTGTGCGCCGAGGACGAGTTCGCTCACGAGAAGCTCTCCCCGACCCTGGGTATGTTCCGCGCCAAGAACTTCGAAGAAGCCGTCGAGATGGCCTGTGACATGGTCAACATCGGTGGTATCGGCCACACCTCCGGTCTGTACACCGACCAGGATCGCAACGCCGACCGCATCAAGTACTTCGGCGACAAGATGAAGACCGCCCGTATCCTCATCAACACCCCCTCCACCCAGGGTGGTATCGGTGACCTGTACAACTTCGCGCTGGCCCCGTCCCTGACCCTGGGTTGCGGCTCCTGGAGTGGTAACTCCATCTCCGAGAACGTCGGTCCCAAGCACCTGATCAACAAGAAGACAGTCGCAAAACGGGCAGAAAATATGCTGTGGCACAAACTTCCGAAATCCATCTACTTCCGTCGTGGCTCCCTGCCGATCGCCCTGGGCGACCTGGAAGGCAAGAAGCGTGCAATGGTGGTGACCGACCGCTTCCTGTTCAACAACGGCTATGCCGATGAAGTGGTCCGCCTGCTCAAGAAAATGAACATGGAAGTGGAGATCTTCTACGAAGTGGAAGCCGACCCCACCCTGTCCGTGGTACGCAAGGGCGCCGAGATGGCGAACTCCTTCAAGCCGGACGTGATCGTCGCCCTGGGTGGTGGTTCCCCCATGGATGCCGCCAAGATCATGTGGGTCATGTACGAGCACCCGGACACCGCGTTCGAAGACCTGGCCATGCGCTTCATGGACATCCGCAAGCGTATCTACAAGTTCCCGAAAATGGGCGTGAAGGCCGAACTGGTCTGCATCACCACCACTTCCGGTACAGGTTCTGAAGTGACCCCGTTTGCGGTCGTGACCGACGACGCCACCGGCATGAAGTACCCGCTGGCCGACTACGAGCTGACCCCGAACATGGCCATCGTGGATGCCAACTTGGTCATGGGCATGCCCAGATCCCTGTGTGCCTTCGGCGGTATCGACGCCGTGACCCACGCCATGGAAGCCTATGTCTCCGTGCTGGCCAACGAGTACTCCGACGGTCAGGCGCTGCAAGCCCTGAAACTGCTGAAGGAATACCTGCCCTCCAGCTATCTGAACGGCGCCAACGACCCGGTTGCCCGCGAGAAGGTGCACAACGCCGCCACCATCGCCGGTATCGCGTTTGCCAACGCCTTCTTGGGCGTGTGTCACTCCATGGCCCACAAGCTGGGTGCCGAGTTCCACATCCCCCACGGTCTGGCCAACGCCCTGCTGATCAGCAACGTCATCCGCTACAACGCGAACGACAACCCGACCAAGCAGACCGCGTTCTCCCAGTACGACCGTCCGCAGGCTCGCCGTCGCTACGCCGAAGTCGCTGACCACCTGGGTCTGACCGCAGCCGGTGACCGCACCGCGGCCAAGATCGAGAAGCTGCTGGCTTGGCTGGACGAGCTGAAAGCCACCCTGGGCATCCCGGCCTCCATCCGTGAAGCCGGTGTGAACGAGGCGGACTTCCTGGCCAAGGTTGACCAGCTGGCCCTGGAAGCCTTCGATGACCAGTGCACCGGCGCCAACCCGCGCTACCCGCTGATCACCGAGCTCAAAGCCATCCTGATGGACACCTACTACGGTCGTCCCTTCATTGAAGAAGCTCAGGTAGCGACCAAGGTTGAAGCCAAGGTCGAGGCCAAGGTAGACAGCAAGAAGAAATCCAAGGCCTGATAATCGGCCAGGATGACAAAGCCCGCGCAATTGCGCGGGCTTTTTATTTGTCTATCTGCTTAATTTTGCTAGCTTGTTGGTAGGCAAACACGACACAAGAGCTAGCATATGGCGCTGATCCAGGCCTCCATCGAGCAGTTGAGAGTCGGCCACTACATCCATCTTCCCACGGGATGGACCAGTCACCCTTTCCTGTTCAACGCCTTCAAGATCCGCGACCAGCAGCAGCTGGAGATCCTCCGCCACCTCGAACTCACCCTGCTGATGGTGGATCCCGACAAAAGCGATCTGCCCGTCACCCCCCTGCTGAGTGCCGAACCGGCCACCGCACCCGGACCGGACATGGTGCAACACGCCCCCTTGACCCCCATGACCCCCACCTTCGACGAGAAGGCATTCAGGCGCTCCCTGCGCGCCGCCGACAAGGCCTTTGGCCAATCCCTGTCGGATCTGCGCGATGCACTCGGCGCCCTCAACCTCAAGCCCGACGAAGGCCTGGCCAATACCGCCCAGCTAGTGCGCAACACCGCCGCCCGTCTGGCGAGTCATCAGGGGCCGCTCGGTCTGCACCTCATCCGCAGCCAGCACACGGATACCCTGCTGCAGCACAGCCTGAGCGTGGCCTTCATCGCCATGCTGATGGCGCGAGAACTCGGCATGAACCCGGTCGAGATCGAGGAGGCGGGGCTGGCCGGCCTGCTGCACGACATCGGTGAGCTCAGGATCCCGAGCCAGATCACCCAGAAACGGGGCGAGCTCAACAAGGCAGAGCAGAACTTCCTCAACATGCATCCCCAGTACGGGCTGGAGATGCTCAACCAGTTGCAGGCCTTCGAGCCCAGGATACGCGAGGTGGCCCATCTGCATCACGAGCGCCTCGATGGCAGCGGCTTTCCCCTCTGCCTTCAGGGCGACAGGATCCCTCCCCTCGCCCGCCTCATCGGCCTGGTGGATCACTACGACGAGTCCCTTCACCCCCGCAGCGGCCTCCAGCCCGCGGGGCCGAGCCAGGTCATCGGCCAGCTCTTCAAGCTGTCACAGAAGAAGTTCGATCAGGATCTGGTCAGGTTGCTGATAAAGGTGCTGGGGGTCTATCCACCCGGCTCCCTGGTGCGCCTCGACGACGACTCGGTGGCCCTGGTGCTGTCGACCGAGCCCACCCTGCCCCTCAAACCCAAGGTACAGCCCTACATCAAGGGGCAGCGCCCGGAGGGGGTGGCCATGATCGATCTGCGGGAAGATGCGCGAAGCATAGTGGCCACCCTCAGGCTGGAGGAGCTGGATGAGGGGCAGCGGGCCTTCTTCGGCCTGGGTCGGCGGGTCTGCTACTATTTCGCCTTCTGAGTTATCCCCAGAAGCTGGGGATAACTCATTGGACAAACCTGAATAATTGCTCAAGCCCCCTCGAAATCGTCCGCCATTGGCACCGGATAAAAAACGCCCAGCCGAAGGCCGGGCGGAGCATGCCACCTCCGTGTGGCGTATCCGGCGGATACATTCATGCTCTCTCCAGCAATACCAAGCGCTGGCAGATTACACAAATATCAATTTAACACTCTGATTTTATATGGTTTTATTTTTCCATTCTGGCAAACTGCCTCCGCAACAGGGTCGCGGCATGCACCAGGACGAGATCTGGCTCACAGTGCGCCAGGGTGACTCACGGGCTCGGCATGATTCTTGAAGAAGGTTTTTTATGCAGTTAGTTCTCTCCCTGCTCCAGCAGATGAGCGTCAGCCTGGTCATCGCCTACCTCTTTTCCAAGAGTCCGCTGCTGCGCCCCCTGGCCAACTACTCGGTCAGACTTCCCCACAAGGTGCTCATCTACCTCATCTTCTCCAGCTTCTGCATCCTGGGTACCTATGTGGGGCTGGACATCGACGACGCCATCGCCAACACCCGGGCCGTCGGCGCCGTGCTGGGCGGGCTGCTGGGGGGCCCGCTGGTGGGCTTCCTGGTGGGGCTGACCGGCGGCCTGCACCGCTATACCCTGGGGGGGTTCACCGATCTCGCCTGCGCCATCTCCACCACCTGCGAGGGGCTGCTGGGCGGGCTGGTGCACTGGCGGCTGATGCGGGCGGGCAAGATGGATGCGCTGTTCGAGCCGCGCATCGCCTTCTTCACCACCCTCTACGCCGAGATCATGCAGATGGTGATCATCCTGCTGGTGGCCACGCCATTCGATAAATCCCTGCTGCTGGTGCGCACCATCGCCACCCCCATGATCCTGGCCAACTCCTGCGGCGCCGCGCTCTTCATCAGCATGATCCGCGATCAGCAGCAGATGTACGAGAAGTTCTCCCGGGTCTTCTCCGCCAAGGCGCTCAATATCGCCAACCGCACCGTCGGCATCATGAGCCAGGGCTTCACCCCCGAGGCCAGCCACAAGATCGCCAGCATCATCCAGGAGGAGACCGGCGTCGGGGCCGTCGCCATCACGGATACCGACAAGATCCTCGCCTTCATCGGCATCGGCGAGGAGCACCACCAGCCGGGTACCCCCATCACCTCGGCCATCACCCTGCAGGCCATCGCCCGCAACAAGGTGCTGTTTGCCGACGGCAACAGCCAGCCTTACCGCTGCAGCATCTCCCCCCAGTGTCAGCTCGGCTCTGTGCTGGTGATCCCGTTGCAGGGGGATCAGGGGGTGATCGGCACCATCAAGCTCTACGAACCCAAGAAGCGGCTGTTTCTCAAGATCAACCACACCCTGGGGGAAGGGATCGCCAACCTGCTCTCCCAGCAGTTGCTGACCGGCCGGCTGGAGCAGCAGCAGCGGCTGCTGGTGCAGTCCGAGCTCAAGCTGGTGCAGGCCCAGATCAATCCCCACTTCCTGTTCAACACCCTCAACACCATCAGCGCCATCACCCGGCGCGAGCCCGAGCGGGCGCGCCAGCTGCTGCTGCACCTCTCCCTGTTCTTTCGCAAGAACCTCAAGCGCCAGAGCGGCCTGGCCACCCTGCAGGAGGAGCAGGAGCACTGCCAGTCCTATCTGGAGATCGAGCTGGCCCGCTTTGGCGACAGGCTGACGGTGCAAAACGAGATCCCGCCCGCCCTCGCCGGCCTCAAGCTGCCGAGCTTCACCCTGCAGCCTCTCATCGAGAATGCCATCAAGCACGGCATCTCCACCCTGCTGGAGCAGGGGCGCATTCGCCTCTACGCCGAGCAGACGGCGGAACAGGTCACCCTCCACGTGGAGGACAACGCCGGCACCTGGCAGGAGAAACCGGCCGGCGACGGCCTCGGCATGACCCTGGTGGACAGGCGCCTCAAGAGCGCCTTCGGCAACCGCTATGGCCTGAGCGTCAGCTGCGAGCCCGACTGCTGGACCCGGATCTCCGTCACCCTGCCCAGGGAGGCGTCATGACCCGGCCGCCGCAACACACCATCTTTGCCCCCCGTCCCCCAGGAGACCCCATGATCCGCACCCTGATCGTCGATGACGAGCTTTATGCCCGCGAGGAGCTGATGCAGCACCTGGCCGCCGAGTCCGATATCGAGCTGCTGGGCACGGCCGCCAACGCCATCGAGGCGCTGCCGCTGATCCAGCGGCTCAAGCCCGACGTGGTGTTTCTCGACATCCAGATGCCCAAGCTCAGCGGCATGGAACTGGTGGCCATGCTGGATCCCCTGCCCCGCATCGTCTTCGTCACCGCCTTCGACGACTACGCCATCCAGGCGTTCGAGGAGAACGCCTTCGACTACCTGCTCAAGCCGGTGGAGCCGGCGCGCCTCGCCAAGACGCTTGGGCGACTCAGGCAGGACATCACCCCGCAACCGGTCGGAAACCTGGCCCCGACCATCCGCCATATCCCCGGCTACCTGCACAACCGGGTGCGGCTGCTGCCCATCGAACAGGTGGAGTACGCCTTCTCCGATCTCGGCGGCGTGCACGTCGCCAGCCGGGGCGAGCTGTTTCACACCCAGCTCACCCTCAAGTCCCTGGAGGAGAAGACCCCGCTGCTGCGCTGCCACCGCCAGTATCTCATCGCCCCCGACGCCATCTTCGAGATCCGGCTGCTGGACAACCAGTTGGCGGAGATGGTGACACCGAGCGGTGCCCGGGTACCGGTCAGCCGCCGCTACCTGAAGGAACTGAAGGACGAACTGGGGCTGGAGTAAGCCCCGCGATGTGAGCCGGATCACGAGCACCGACCGCTCGGGTCGCCATATGACCGCTCATCTTCTTTACCTGCCGTTAACAGGGGCGCACATCTAGACTGGCCGCGCACACCCAACAATAACAAGGCAGGAGCGTAACAATGATCTGGTTCTTCCTCTGTGTCGGCTTGCTCGTAGCCGGCTACTTCCTCTACGGCAAATTCATCGAACGGATATTCGGCCCCAAACCCGAGCTGAAAACCCCCGCCATCACCATGGCGGACGGGGTGGACTATGTCCCCATGTCGGACAAGAAGGTCTATCTGGTGCAGCTGCTCAACATCGCCGGCGTCGGCCCCATCTTCGGTCCCATCCTGGGAGCCCTCTATGGCCCGGTCGCCATGCTCTGGATCGTCTTCGGCTGCATCTTCGCCGGCGCGGTGCACGACTACTTCTCCGGCATGCTGTCGGTGCGTGCCAGGGGCGCCTCGGTGCCAACCGTGGTCGGCGAGCACCTCGGCAACGCCGCCAAGCACTTCATGAACCTGTTTGCCGTGGTGCTGCTCATGCTGGTGGGCGTGGTATTTGTGCTGAGCCCGGCGGGCCTGCTCGCCAACCTCACCTCCACCGATCTGGTCTACTGGATTGCGGCCATCTTCGCCTACTACATCCTGGCCACCATAGTCCCCATCGACAAGATCATCGGTCGCTTCTACCCGATCTTCGGCGCCCTGCTGGTGTTCATGTCGGTCGGCCTCATCATCGGCCTCATGGTCTCCGGCAAGGGCTTCTACAACACAGGGATGGACTTCTCCAACCTGCACCCGACCGAACTGCCGCTCTGGCCGCTCTTGTTCATCACCATCGCCTGCGGCGCCGTGTCGGGCTTCCACGCCACCCAGTCGCCGCTGATGGCGCGCTGCATGCAGAACGAAAGCTCCGGCCGCTTCATCTTCTACGGCGCCATGATAGGGGAAGGAATCATCGCCCTCATCTGGTGCACCCTGGGTCTCTCCTTCTACGACAGCACAGAAGCGCTCAACGCCACCCTGGCGAGCGGCGGCCCCTCCGCCGTGGTACACGAGGTCTCCACCAGCCTGCTCGGCACAGTCGGCGGCATCCTGGCCATCCTCGGCGTGGTGATCCTGCCCATCACCTCGGGTGACACCGCGTTTCGCAGCGCCCGCCTCATCATCGCGGACTTCCTGAAGCTGACCCAGAAGCCCATGGCCAAGCGTCTGCTGATCGCCATACCGATGTTCATCCTTGGTTTCATCATCTCCAAGGCCGAGTTCGGGGTGATCTGGCGCTACTTCGGCTGGGCCAACCAGACCACGGCCGTCATCATGCTGTGGGCAGCAGCCGCCTACCTCATCAAGGAGGGCAAGCTGCACTGGGTCTGCACCATTCCCGCCATCTTCATGACCGCCGTGGTGATCACCTACCTGGCCAACGCCCCCATCGGCTTTGGTCTCGCGATGAACGTCTCCACCCTCATCGGTCTGGTGAGCACCGCCCTCATCACCTTGGCCTTCCTGGTGAAGTTCAGACCCTCCCAGTTGCGGGAAGCCAAGGAGAGCTGAGTCGCGAGACTGACGCTGCCCCATGACAAGAGGCCCGGCATTGCTGCCGGGCCTCCTCTTTTTGGGGTCATGTCTTGGGTGGGGGCTCACTGCCGGCGGGAACCTCAGGAGGCTGCGCAGGCGACTGATACCAGTGTTCCCTGGCCACCAGCACCGCCTGCTCCGGCTGGGCGATGAAGTTGGGGGACATGATCTGCACCCCGAACTCGTTGAAGACATCCTGGATATGGCCGTGCAGCTCCGTCTTGACCACGGCGGGCAGCAGATCCCCCTTCATCCGCACCTGCAGCTCATATTCCACATACCAGTCCTGCAGGTTCAACTGCCGCACCAGGGGCGGTTCGTCCTGGTTGAGCAGGGTACAACGTCTGGCCGCCAGCTCCAGCATGGCGTGCACCTGACGCCAGGGGGCATCGTAGCCTATGGTCACCCTGGTCAGGAGCGCCACCCCCTTCTCCCCCGCCAGCCGCGTCAGGTTGACCACCTTGCCTCCCACCACCACCGCATTGGGCAGGGTGACCTCGTGATCCTGGCGCGTCACCAGCTTGGTGGAGAGGGCATTGAGCTCGCTCACCATCCCCTCCACCTCCCCAATCTGCACCAGATCCCCGGGCCTCAGCGCGCGGGAATAGATGAGCACCAGGCCGCTCATGGCGTGGTTCATGATGCCGGCCGACCCCAGGGTTACCATCAGACCGAAGAAGACGCTGATCCCCTTGAAGGCGTCGGAGTCGGCACCGGGCAGGTAGGGGTAGGCCACGGTCAGGGCAAACAGCCAGATCACCACGGAGAGCAAGCGCCGGGTCGCCCCTATGGTCTCCGCATGCACCCCCTGCACCCGCAACTGACCGCGCTCGATGCGATCGAAGAGGATGGCCAGCACCCGGATGAAGAAGCGGGTGATGAGCACGATCAGCAGCACGGTCACCAGCCCCGGCATGGCGGCTATCATGCCCTCCAGCATGTCGCCGCACAGGGCGAACAGGGAATCCCCCAGCCGTTCGCTCCAGGCCCGGGTCTGGGGGAAGAGGCCAAGCACATAGGTGAGCCAGCCATAGGTGAGCATGAAGAGCAGCAACAGGGTCACCAGGCTGAGCAGGCGCACCTCCACGTTGCCCGCCACCTGGCGCCACTGGTGCGGGATCAACCCCTTCTGCTGCAGCAGGCGATTGGCGAGCCACCTTCTAATTCGTCTGTGGCCCCGCTGCAGCTGCCAGATGACGGCGAAGAAGAGCAGGCTGGCCGCCACCGCCTTGCCGCCTGCCTTGATCAGATAGGGGCGCGAGTGCAGTTCGAGGTACTTGAGGCGCACCTTGTCGAGCCGCCCCCGCACGCGCTCGCTCGCCTGCTCCAGGCTGAGTTCGTCTAGGGTCTCCAGATCTCCTTCCATCAGCACCAGGATCCGCTTGCCATTGACCAGAAACTCCCGGCTCTCCTGCCCTTGCCGGCGACCCTTGACCACAGTGATGGGATGGTTCAGATCCGCTGGGTCCAGGCGCTGGATCCGCTCATGGGTCAACCTCACCCGGGCCGCCCCGTCCAGGCTGCCGAAGGTCGCCTGCAACATGACGATGGGCTCATGGAGCAGGATCAGGGTCTGGGCCCTCTCCTGCTCGGTCGGTTCCATCCTGGGTTCTGCGGCCCAGATGCTGCCGCTTTGCACGGCAACGAACAATAACAGTGCCACCCACCGGCGGCCCATCCTGCATCCCCTTTCCATCGCGTCTCCCGTCCTTTAGCCATGAGACAGACGAATCTCGTTCCCGTTTGATTTTACAGAAGGAAATGAAGGATGGGCGATAAATAGCCAACCGGTTAACCGGGCCTGTACCGGAATATCAACTCCCCTGTTGCACTCTTGCACTCAGCTAATATGCTGTCATCATGGCCGGATGCCTTGTCTAGACGAAACAAGGCATTACCTCGCGACTAAGATGGGAGAAATCGATGGTACTTGACTACATTGCCCTGGGAATACTGGTGTTTGTCGTCTTGGTCATGTTCTATGGCGTTATCGTCATTCACGATATTCCGTACGAGATTGCCAAGCATCGTCAGCACCCTCACCAGGACGCCATTCACGTGGCAGGCTGGGTCAGCCTGTTCACCCTGCATGTGCTCTGGCCCTTCCTCTGGATCTGGGCCACGATTTATCGCCCCGATCGCGGTTGGGGTTTCAATCAACGGCTGCAAAAAGACGAAGACGAGATCAGCGCCCTCAAGCAGGAGCTGGCCGCACTGCAAGCCCGCATGACCACGCTCGAACAGACAGATAAATAGGTGACCCTACATGGACCTGCTACTTATTCTCACCTATACGGCCCTCTGCGTAGGTATTTTCAAGATCTTCAAGATCCCGCTCAACAAGTGGAGTGTGCCCACGGCCGTGCTCGGCGGTGTCTTCATTATCGGGGCGCTCATCACGCTGATGAACTACAACCACCCCTATTCGGAGCTGGCCCGCAATTACTACGTCTCCACCCCCGTCGTTCCCCTGGTCAAGGGGCGGGTCACCGAGGTGCCGGTCAAGGCCAACCAGCCGGTCAAGCAGGGTGATGTGCTGTTTCGCCTGGATGCTGTGCCCTTCCAGGAGAAAGTCGCCAGCCTGACGGCGCGGCTCGCCTCCAACCAGGACTATCTCAAGGCCCTCGACGCCAGATTGCGCTCCGCCAGTCTGGACCGGGATCGCGCCCAGGAGCTGATGCGTCGCGGCATCGGCAAGCAGCGTGATCTCGACGTGACCCAGGCCAACGTGGACGACATCGTTGCCCAGATTGACCAACAGAAGGCGTCGCTGGATGACCTGAGCGCCCAGCTCAACATCGCCAAGTACGAGCTGGATCAGACCGTGGTCTACGCCCCGAGCGACGGCCATGTGGTGCAGCTGGCGCTGCGTCCCGGCATGATCGCCGCCCCCTTCATGTATCGCCCCGTGATGACCTTCATCCATGAAGATGAAAACGCCTACGTCGGCTGGTTCTGGCAAAACAGCATGCAGCGGCTGAAGGATGGCGATGAGGCCGAGGTGGTGCTGGACGGTATCCCCGGCCGGATCTTCAAGGCCAGGGTGCAGTCCGTGATCCCCGCCATGGCGCCGGGCAACATCCAGGCCCAGGCAGGGCTCATCGATCAGACCTCCGCCCAGGTACCGGGCCGCCTGCCCATCATCCTCGAGATCACCGATCCCGAGTGGGCGAAGTACCAGGTGATTGCCGGCTCCAGCGGCCAGGCCGCCATCTACACAGAGCACTTCCACCACGTGGCCATCATGCGCAAGATCCTGATGCGCATGGGCAGCTGGCTCAACTACCTGTTCCCCTTCCACTAAGCACTCGCCAGTGTCTGCGGGCCGGCATCATGCCGGCCCGTTTTCGTCTGGGGCACCGCCCCCTCCCCTCGCTGCATTTTCGCCGCAAGATCCCTATAATGGCGCCACCTTGCGCCACAGCCGTTCCCCATGTTCGTTCTCAGACCCTATCAAACCGACGCCGTCAACGCCGTGATCCGCCACTTTCGCAAGCACCCGGATCCCGCCGTGGTGGTGCTGCCCACCGGCGCCGGCAAGAGCCTGGTGATCGCCGAGCTGGCGCGCAAGGCCCGTGGCCGGGTGCTGGTGCTGGCCCACGTCAAGGAGCTGGTGGAGCAGAACCACGCCAAGTACGAGGCCTGGGGGCTCAAGGCCGACATCTTCGCCGCCGGGCTGGATCGCAAGGAGGCGAGCGCCCAGGTGGTGTTCGGCTCGGTGCAGTCGGTGGCACGCAATCTGGCTGCCTTCGACGGGGCCTTTTCCCTGCTCATCATCGACGAGTGTCATCGGGTTTCGCTCGATGACGACAGCCAGTACCATCAGGTGATCGCCCATCTCAAGACCGCCAACCCAGCCCTCAAGATCCTGGGTCTCACCGCCACCCCCTATCGTCTCGGCCTCGGCTGGATTTACCGGCGCCATTACCACGGCATGGTCAAGAGCCACGGGGAGCGGCTGTTCGGCGACTGCGTGTTCGAGCTGCCCCTGCGCTTCATGGTCAAAAACGGCTACCTGACGCCGCCGCGCCTGGTGGATGCCCCCATAGTCCACTACGACTTCAGCCGGCTGGTGCCGCGGGAGAACGGCCTGTTCAGCGAGGCCGAGCTCAACGGCGAGCTCAAACGCCAGGAGCGGGTCACCCCCCATATCCTGAGCCAGGTGCTGGAGTATGCCCGCGAGCGCCAGGGGGTGATGATCTTCGCCGCCACCGTCGAGCATGCCCGGGAAATCCACGGCCTGCTGGGCGCGCGCGGGGAACAGGCCGCCCTGATCACCGGAGAGACCCCGGGTCCGGAGCGCGATGCCCTGATCCATGCCTTCAAGGCCCGCGAGCTCAAGTTTCTGGTCAACGTGGCGGTGCTGACCACGGGGTTTGACGCCCCCCACGTGGATCTCATCGTGATGCTGAGGCCCACCGAGTCGGTGTCTCTCTATCAGCAGATCGTGGGGCGCGGCCTGCGCCTGTCGCCGGGCAAGACCGACTGCCTGGTGCTCGACTATGCCGGCAACAACTTCAACCTGTTTGCCCCCGAGGTGGGGGAGCCCAGACCCCACGCCGGCACCGAGCCGGTGCTGGTGCCCTGCCCCGCCTGCGGCTTTGCCAACACCTTCTGGGGCAAGACCGACGAGGATGGCAAGGTGATCGAGCACTACGGCCGTCGCTGTCAGGGACTGTTTGAAGATGACGAGGGCCATCGCGAGGAGTGTGACTACCGCTTTCGCGCCAAGATCTGCCCGGCTTGCGGGGCGGAGAACGATATCGCCGCCCGCCGCTGCCAGCACTGCGATCAGCTGCTGGTGGACCCTGACGACAAACTCAAGGAGGCGCTCAATCTCAAGGACTGCATGGTGATCCGCTGCGCCGGCCTGACGCTGAGTGCCGGACGTGGCAAACAGGGGGAGCGGCTGGAGGTGACCTACCACGACGAGGACGGTCTCACCCTGAGCGAGTACTTCGGTTTTCACTCCGAGGGTGCACGGCGCTTGTTTCAACAGCGCTTTGTGCGTCATCATTGGCCCGCCCCGGGCCTGGAGCCCGAATTTGCCACCCTGGCGAGCGTGCTGGCGTTGGCGCGCCAGTTTCGCCACCCCGATTTCGTCATCGCCCGCAAATCGGGCCGCTTCTGGCAGATAAAGGAGAAGATTTTTGATTATGACGGCCGCTACCGCACCGCCAACGCTCCGACGTAGCGGCAAGGGGCGACCGGCATCATGAATGGCTTCGTCACGGCCGAGCCCGCATCGGCTGGTGACACAAGGTTGAATTGTCAGGGCCGGCACCACTGCCGCGCCCCTTCGTCACGTTAGAGGATGTTATGCAGCGGCTGTTGATTGGTTTTTGTGCTCTCTTTTCCCTGGTGGCCCAGGCCACCCCGCTGACCCCGCCCAAGGGGGGCCAGTATGCCGTCATCGTCCAGGGCAACAACGGCATCGAGTTTTCCCGCAACGCGGACGACATGATAGCGCCCGCCTCCACCATGAAGGTGCTGACCGCCCTGGCAGCCCGCCTCGAGCTCGGCGCCGATTTTCGCTTCGCCACCGATATCCAGGCCCAGTCCGGCGCCAAGCAGGGGGATGCCATCAACGGCGACATCTGGATCAACTTCGTGGGCGACCCCACCCTGTCGCGCATGGATCTGGTGGCCCTGTTCAAGCAGCTCGGGGTCTCCCGCATCCAGGGCAACGTCTACGTCAACACCGGCGCCTACAACGGCTATGAGCGCGGCAATGGCTGGTCCTGGGGGGATCAGACCCTCTGCTTCGCCGCCCCCGTCTCCTCCGTCATCATCGACAAGAACTGCGCCTACGGCACCGTCACCGCCACCCAGATCGGCAGACCGGCGGTGGGCAACGTGGCCACCGGCGTGCCCATCGGCATCGGCGCCGACAACGTGGAGGTGATGAGCTATGGCGACATGGCGCGCCAGTTCTGCGCCCTGGAGGTGGACATGGCCAAGGGCAACTTCTACGAGCTCAAGGGCTGCATCACCCCGAACAAGGAGCCACAGGGGCTGCGCTTCGCCATTCACGATGTGGAAGCCTGGGGCTGGGACAACATCCGCTGGGCCATGAACCGCGCCGGTATCCGCCACGACGGCCTGCTGCGGGTCACCCACCAGGCGCCGGTGGGCGCCCAGACCCTGGCCACCCACTACTCCGTCTCCCTGCCGGTGATGCTCGCCAAGATGCTGAAGAAGTCGGACAACCTCTACGCCGACACCTTCTTGAAGACGGTGGGCCGCCACTACTACAACAAGCCGGGCAGCTATCGCAGCGGCACCATGGCGGTGCGCGCCATCCTGACCAAGCACGGCATTGACCTTGGCAACGCCACCCTGGCCGACGGCTCCGGCCTCTCCGCCCACAATCTCATCAGCGCGCGCCAGATGTTGTCGGTGCTTAACTTCATCCAGAAGAACGATGCCGAGCTCGACTTCATCAAGCTGCTGCCAAGCTCCCAGGTGGACGGCACCCTGGCCTGGCGACGCAGCGTCACTGCCCCCATGATGAAGAACAAGGTGCACGCCAAGACCGGTACCATCACAGGTACGTCTAACCTCGCCGGCTTCATCGACACCGCCGGTGGCCATCGCAAGGCCTTCGTGATGTTCCAGCGCGGTCTCTCCCAGGATCCGGCGACCCACGAGCGCTACCGCGCCAGCAAGGCGCCCTGGCCCTGGACTGTCTTCGAAAAAGGCGTGCTGGAGAGCATCTACCAGCAACAACCCATCCAGATCGTCGAGCAGTGAGACAGACGGGCTGTCTTGCCGGCAAGGCGGCTCGATTCCCCGGCCTTGGGGCGAAACAGGGACGCTGGCGCCGTCATCAACAGTGGGCGCAATCGGAGATGGCGAACGTAAGCATCGCTATTTTCAGCTTTGACTGACAGGGCGCCAGGGCTATGCTGTGCCCAGCCTCGTCTCAATGGCCTTCTTCAACGGCTTGTTTAATGGAGAGAAAAGATGTTTGTAGAGATTTTTGGTCGTCCCGGTTGCCCCTATTGCGTGCGTGCCAAGCAGATTGCCGAGCAACTGACCGAGGAGCGCGATGACTTCGAGTTCCGCTACGTGGATATCAACGTGGCCGGGCTGACCAAGGACGATCTCGCCGCCAAGGCGGGCAAGCCGGTCACCACTGTGCCGCAGATCTTCCTGGATGAGCAGCACATCGGCGGCTGCACCGATTTTGAGGCCTATGCCAGAGCCAATCTGGGTCTTTAAGCCCCGACACCATGAAAAATGGCGCCTCTGGCGCCTTTTTTCATGTCGCCAAGCCTGCCTCAGGCCACCGGCGTGAAGCGGCTCACCACCTGTCCCTGATGTTCAATCCACTCCATGAACATGGCGACGGGGCGGGCATAGACCTGACCATCCTGTTCGGATTGATAGATCACCAGCTGCTCCTGGGTTTCGGTGTGCAAGGCCAGGGCCAGAACCTGGTAATAGCCCCCCTTGAAATGGCGGTAGCGACCGGTGGCGGGTGCCTGCATGAGTGAACCTCGAGAGCGGGAAGATGAGCCCCCGTGCCTGCGTGCTCCCCTGGCAGACCGACGGGTCGGGGCCTTTTTTACCCCAGCCAATCGTGCCAGATGGGGGAGATATTTCAATACACTCATGTTGCTTTATGAATCTGCCCCTCATCTTTCACTAATTCACCAAAGAGAGGCAAACGATCATGCTGAATTTAACATTTCAACAACCCTGTTTCAGGGGTAAATATCAGGGATTTATTCCATAAATTAGATTGTTCTAGCATTCAATTCTGTGAAGAATAGGGGCAGAGAAATTTGATACTAAAAACAGCTTTTCTGCCAACGCGCCCCACGGGGAAGGAATCACGCTCACCATGTTCACTATCGACAAGTCGCACAAGCTCGACGATGTCTGCTATGACATCCGCGGCCCGGTGCATAAGGAAGCTCGCCGTCTCGAAGACGAAGGTCACCGCATCATCAAGCTCAACATCGGCAATCCGGCCCCGTTTGGCTTCGAAGCACCGGAGGAGATCATCAAGGATGTGATCCTCAACATGCCCCAGAGCCAGGGCTACTGCGACTCCAAGGGGCTCTTCTCGGCCCGCAAGGCGGTGATGCAGTACTACCAGCAGAAAGGGATGCGCAAGGTCGACATCGACGACATCTACATCGGCAACGGCGCGAGCGAGCTCATCGTGATGGCGATGCAGGCGCTGCTCAACAACGGCGACGAGATGCTGGTCCCCTCCCCCGACTACCCGCTCTGGACCGCTGCCGTCACCCTCTCCGGTGGCCATGCGGTGCACTACCGCTGTGACGAAGAGGCCGACTGGTATCCGGATCTCGACGACATCCGCGCCCGCATCACCCCGCGCACCCGCGGCCTGGTGCTGATCAACCCCAACAACCCGACCGGCGCCGTCTACGGCAGCGAGTTCCTGCTGGAGGTGATCGAGATCGCCCGCCAGCACAACCTCATCATCTTCGCCGACGAGATCTACGACAAGATCCTCTACGACGACATCTCCCACACCAGCGTCTGCACCCTTTGCGACGATGTGATGGTAGTGACCTTCAATGGCCTCTCCAAGGCCTACCGCGCCTGCGGCTTCCGCCAGGGCTGGATGGTCATCACCGGACCCAAGGGCCGTGCCAAGGGCTATATCGAGGGGCTGGAGATGCTGGCTTCCATGCGGCTCTGTGCCAACGTGCCCATGCAGCATGCCATCCAGACCGCCCTTGGCGGTTATCAGAGCATCAACGAGCTGATCCTGCCGGGTGGTCGCCTGCGTCGCCAGCGGGACAAGGCGTGGGAGCTGCTCAACGACATTCCGGGGGTCTCCTGCGTCAAGCCCAAGGGGGCGCTCTACATGTTCCCGCGCCTGGACCCCAAGGTGTACGACATTCGCGACGACCAGAAGATGGTGTTCGACCTGCTGCAGCAGGAGAAGCTGCTGCTGGTGCAGGGCACCGGCTTCAACTGGCCCGCGCCGGATCACTTCCGCCTGGTCTTCCTGCCCCGGGAAGAGGAGCTCGAAGAGGCCATCGGCCGTCTCGCCCGTTTCCTCAAGGGCTACAAGCAGTAAGCTCTGAACATGAAAAAGGCTCCTTCGGGAGCCTTTTTTCTATCTGTCGTGTGACGTCCCATCAGCCGTGCAGCAGGGCCCCGGCCACCAGCACCCCCATGGTGATGAGCCCTACCCCGATGATAAAGGGCAGCACCCAGCGCACGAAGCGATCGTAGGGGATCCTGGCGAGCGCCAGCCCCGCCACCAGGTGGGCGGCGGTGGGGGCGAACAGGTTGATCCAGCCGGAAGCGGACTGGTAGGCGGTGATCACCAGATCCCGGGAGATGCCGGAAAAGTCTGCCAGCGGCCCCATCAGCGGCATGGAGACGGTCGCGAGCCCCGAGGTGGAGGGGATGAAGAAGCTCAGGATGATGTGCACCAGATAGGCCATCAGGATGAACACCGACGACGACAGCCCGCTCACCAGCCCCTCGGCCCAGTGCAAGATGGTGTCGATGATGACGCCCTGCTCCATCACCACATAGATGCCACGCGCCACCGCCACCACCAGAGCCACCCCGATGAGATCCCGCGCTCCGTTCAGGAAGGTCGCCACATAGTTGGACTCGGGCATCCGGTTGATGAGCGCGATCAGGATGGAGGCGCTGAAGAAGAGGGTGGAGAGCTCGTCAAACCACCAGCCCAGGGTGGGCAGCAGATCGATGCCCAGATCCGACCAGGGCACCACCGCATAGATCATCAGCAGGAAGGTGCCGAAGAAGACCAGCATGGTGAGCTTCTGCCTGCCGCTGAAGGCGTGGTTGTCGCTCTTCATCTGGGAGAACTCGTCGTCATAGACGATGTCCGCCAGCACGGAGCGGGCGCTGTCCTGCTGCACCTGCCTGGCGTAACGCATTACGTACCAGGAGGCGAAAATGACAAGCAGCAGCCACTGCACGACCCTGAGACCAATCCCCTCGCCGATGGGGATGCCGGCAAAACCGGAGGCGATGCCGGTGGCAAACGGGTTGACGGTGGAGGCTAGCACCCCGACCCCGGAGCCGAGCAGGATGATCCCCGCCGCCACCATGCGATCGAAGCCCGCCGCCATCATGACAGGCACGATGAGCGCCCAGAAGGCCACCGTCTCCTCCGCCATGCCGAAGGTGGAGCCGCCAAGGGCAAACAGGGCGATCAGCACGGGGATGAGCAGTCGCTCGCGCCCGGCGAAGGTGCGTACTATGGCCCCCACCCCGGCATCGAGCGCCCCGCTCTGCATGGTCACCGCCAGAAAACCGCCGATGATGAGCACGAAGAGCGCCACATCGGCCGCCTTGTGGAACCCCTGAATGGGGGCCTTGAGCACCTCGAACACCCCCTGCGGCCGGGAGGGAAGCTCGGTGTAGCTGCCGGGCACCGGCAGCAGACGCTCGCCGCCGCTGTAATCCGCCACGGCCGCAGCCGCCACCGGCTGCTGGGTCTTGGCCGTCACATAGTTGTATTTGCCCGCCGGCAGCACCCAGGTGAGGGCCGCCACCAGGGCGATGATGAGAAAGAGCAGGGTGTAAACCGTGGGGAGTTGGCGCTTCTTGGGCGCGTCGTGTGGAGTGGTCATAGCTTCCGTACCTCGGCAGTGCCGTCATGTAAGCCAAACAGCGCAAGCCTAGCGGGTTTGATGTGGAAATAAGGTGATCGCGGATAATAAAATTCTGTCATCAGAGAAATGCTTGCCAAAAAAAACAGGGCCCTGCGGGGCCCTGTCTGCACTGACAACCGGCTTACAGCTCGACCACGTCGAACTGCACGTCCGGGTTCACGTCCGCATCGTAGTCCACCTCGTCCAGACCGAAGCCGAACAGGCGCAGGAACTCCTGCTTGTAGCCGGTGTAGTCGGTCAGTTCACAGAGGTTCTCGGTGGTGATGGAGGGCCACAGATCGCGACAGGTCTGCTGCACGTCATCACGCAGTTCCCAGTCATCCATGCGGATGCGGGCCTGCTCGTCCAGCGCCAGATCCGCGCCGTACAGACGGGTGCGCATCATGCGATCCACCTGCTCCATGCAGCCCTCGTGAATGCCCTTCTCCTTCATGATCTTGAAGGCCATGGAGATGTAGAGCGGCATCACCGGAATGGCGCTGGAAGCCTGGGTCACCACGGATTTCAGCACGGCCACGTGGGCGGTACCGCCCTTGGCAGCCAGATCGCCACGGATGGCGGTGGCGGCGCGGTCCAGATCTTCCTTGGCGCGGCCCAGAGTGCCATGCCAGTAGATGGGCCAGGTCAGATCGGTACCGATGTAGGAGTAGGCCACGGACTTGGCGCCGTCAGCCAGCACGCCCGCATCGCGCAGGGCCGCCATCCACAGCTCCCAGTCCTGACCGCCCATGACGGTGATGGTGCTCTGGATCTCTTCCTCATTCGCCGGCTCGACGGTGGCGGTGATGATCTGATCCTTGTTGGTATCGATGGCGGTGGAGGTGTAGACCTCGCCGATGGGTTTCAGGGCGGAGCGCACCACTTCGCCGGTATCCGGCAGCTTGCGCACCGGGGAGGCCAGGGAGTAGACCACCAGATCGATCTGCCCCAGATCCTGCTTGATGAGCTCGATCACCTTGGCGCGGCACTCGTGGGAGAAGGCATCGCCGTTGACGCTCTTGGCGTAGAGACCCGCCTCTTTGGCGGCCTTGTCGAAGGCGGCGGAGTTGTACCAGCCGGCGGTGGCCGTCTTGGTCTCGCTGCCCGCTTTTTCGAAGAAGACGCCGATGGTGGCGGCACCGCTACCGAAGGCGGCGGCAATGCGGGAGGCCAGGCCATAACCGGTGGAAGCGCCGATCACCAGCACCTTCTTGGGGCCATTCTCGATGGCGCCCTTGGCCTTTGTATAAGCGATCTGGCGACGAACATTGGCTTCACAACCGACCGGGTGGGTGGTGGTGCAGATAAAACCGCGAACCTTGGGTTTGATGATCATATGGGGTCTCGGATCCGTTAAATGGATGAAATCGGGGCATAAGATACCTCATTGTGGCCCGTTATGGTGCTCTGATGTGTTGAACTGTAGCCCGCCGCGAAAAATGAAAAACGCATCTGGGTAAAACGATAAACAGAGCAGAGGCCACATTTATCAAACTCGGTGAATCAGAAATCACCCAGTTTGAAAGACGCTTAACAGGGGTTTAAACCTCGATTTCATAGGTTGGTAAATCAGGAGCGGGCCCTATGATAGCACCACTCTGGTAGAACGCCTTCTGGCCGATGGCCACCCCTCCCCCTCGCACCACCACCACACCGCCCCCCATCGTTTGCAGCGTCGTCGTGGCACCGACAGCGGTCACGGTACCAACCAGCAAAGGGTCGGCACCGGGTACCAGCTCCAGGAACTGTTTGAACAGGTTCATACAAATCGCTCCACGCTCAGTTGTTGGCGTACCTTCATAGCCCTGTCCTGCAGCTCTGCAGAGACCCGCACGCTCCGGTTAAAACCCTTCCAGCCATCCACCGCGAGTAACGCCCCCGGCAAGATGAGTCCGGTGTCGTTCGATAGCGGCAGCTCGATGGCCTGCAGGCGCTTCGGCATGGTCTTGGCCAGGGCCACCACCCCCTGGGCACGGGCCGCCACCACATCGCACACCAGCGGGTGGGTGATGGTCGGTGCCTGTTTCTCCCCTGCCGTGCCTTGGCGCAGCACCCGGGCGCTGATGCCCTGATGACCACCACTGACCCAGACCCCGTTCGCCGCCTGCCCCGGCTGGAAGTCGCTGCCCAGGGTCGTGACGATGGCGCGGGGGATGGCCACGTCTGCCAGCGCCCCGTCGAGCTGCCAGGGTACGGTCGGATAACGCGGCTTGATGACCAGGTGCCGATCGCGCTGGTGCGGCAGCACGAACCCACCTGCCGCCTCGGCCAGGTACTTGATCGCCTCGATGGGGGTCTGGTTGTCCAGGCTGAAAAAGCCTGCCGGTACCAGCCAGTCCGGTGCCTGCCAATCCAGGGTCCAGCCAAACGGCAACAACGCCTCCGCCAGCTGGGCCATGGTGGCCAAGGCGCTCTCGCTCACCGCTTGCGCCAGTACATGGGTCGGCGACAGATAAGCGGTGCGAGAGCGACCGGTCAGGGTCGCCGACTGCCGGCCAAAGCTCTCGCTCGACTGCCAGCCGTCGCATACGCAGTCCCACTGCTGGCCGTTGACGTGGATGCTGACCTCCTCCTCGTCCGTCATGGCCGCCGCCGCGATGCGCGGGATCTGGGCCGTGAACTGCCAGGCCCAGGAGTCGGTATCGAGTTCGATGCTCAGCGAGGTGGTTGGAATATCGACCCCATCCCTCACCCGCACAATGCTTGCTGTGTTGCTCACCAGATAAACCCTCCGGGTTGGGATAACAATCTGAGCCTGTCCGAACCAGACGAACTCCAGGGAGGCATTCCCTCGGTGCCGGCCAAATACCAGTGCCTTGGTGCGCTTGTCCGGCCGCTCCGGCTTGATGGGCGGCTTGGGGGGCGGGCTGGTCCCCCAGGGGGGCTGCATCGCCTCCTCCCAGCGCGACAGCCAGCCCTTGTGCAGCTGCAGGCCGAACTGCCAGCGCTGGCCGCCCAGGGTGAAACCGATCGGGGTGGCCTCCTGCCATCTGTCGGCTTGCCACTCCTTGTCCTGGCGCGGGGGGTTGCGAAACCCGCTCACCTGCCAGCGGCCCACCGGCGCCCCCTCGACCCAGAGCGAGCGGGTCACGGCATGGCCGGGGGGCAGGCTGTCGAACCCATGGCCATTGCTTGCGCCGAGGGCCTGCCCCTCGTCGAACGGCACCCGCACGGTGCCATCCTCCCGGGGCAGCTGTTCGGCCAGGCCGGTCCACTCGCTCTGCAGGGGGCGGGCCTCCTGCCAATGACTCTGACAGGGGGCGGGAACGAGGGCTGGCTGCTGCCAGTCGCTTTGCACTGCCCGGGTCACCAGCGCGGCCCGCTCGAAATGATCGGTGCTGGTGTGGCTGGGGCCCCTGAACACGTTGATGTCGTGGCCGGCCTCGATGGCAGGCAGCAGGGGGCGAGCCGTGCTGGCCAGGGTCGCCTCGATGACCACGGCGGCACCGAACTCGACCGCCGGCTGCGGCGCCGTGGCCAGCAGGGCAGCCGGGTAAACCGGTATCACCGCCAGGCTGGCCTGGGTCGCGGGCCCCGCCCCCTGCAGTGCGCTCGGCAGCACCAGGCCCGGGGAGCAGGTCAGGCTGGGCGGCAGGCTGGTCCCCCGCAGCACGGCCGCATAGCGCTGCACCTGGAGCGGGTTCAGCTCCAGGGTGGCGTTGGCCTTGCGGGCCTTCTGCAACTCCAGCCGGGCGTCGGTTCTGGCCATGCTGACCTCGTGGCTCACGGGGAGCGGTTAGGGTTCGGTAAAGATGGCGTCGTTGATGCGCACCATGGCGCCGGTGAACAGCTCACTGGCGGGGATTTCGATGTCGGCGCCGCTCTCCGGTGGCCCCACGTCGAGATCCGCCACAAAGCCCCCGTCCCGGTTGGCGATGCGCCCCCAGGACTGGACCCCGCTGGCGGTGACCATCTGCTCGGCCAGGGGCTTGAGCGTCAGCACCCCGCCCGTCACGCTCTGGGCGCAAGGGTGGGTGAACTGCAGCGTCACCAAGAGCACCTGGCTGGTGACGGCCGCCCCCGGGGCGGGGCGGGTGCCGGTGTAGATCTTGAGGGTCGCGGGCCCCGCGCTGCCCTGGTCGATGGCGCTGGCCAGCAGCTGGGCGCGGCTGGTGCGCAGGGCATCTGCATACGTGAACATAGTACCTCCTGGTACGGCCCTATCAGGCCAGGCCGACCCCCTCACCGGGGGCGTAGGGGGTGGGGAGCTGGAAGTCGGCCGCCACGGCGTTGTAGTCGGCGGGGCCGAACGCCGGATCGTCCTGGGCGACCAGCATATAGCGGCGGTTGAGCCACAAGAGATCGAACCTGTATTTGCCATCGCTGGCCCGGCTCATGGTCTCGCCGACCAGGTTGCCCGCCTGGTCGAAGCAGAGCACCCGGCGGGCGACCCCCTCCCCGTCGATGGTGACCGTGCTCTCGATATAGCCCTGCAGCACGTTCTGGACCCCATCACGCAGCCAGAACTGATCGAGCCCCTGACAGAGGAGGTCTGGGTCTATCTGGATGACTGGCGTGGGCCCCCCATACATGGCCACTGGGCTACCCCGCCACGCCACGTCCTGCGGCTGGAATACGCTGCGCGGCTCCTGATTGGCTGGCAGGGGCTGAATAGGCACTGCCAACCACGGCATGGCACCAAGCAGCAATTGGTTGCGGGCCAGGATCTCGGCATCGGTCAAAATCCGGTTGTAGATGGCGACATGGGCAATGGGGAAATTAATCCCAAAGCTCCCGCCACGGGAAAACAGGTGTAACGGGATCGCGCCTTGATCTAACTGAGTCCCTGAGCCGGTCGCCAGCGAGACAGCATTAATCGAACCATTGGTTGCGGTCTTTAGCGTGGTCCCGTCGATCATCAGCACGATATGCGCGACGGCAGGCAGCAAGGATGCCCCACCGTAGAAAATGTTGGGGGTAGACGGTGTGCCCAAGAACGTCGAGATCTCGCCCTGCTGCCCCGGAACCTGGGCCGATGAAATAGATTGCACCGACCAGTTACGGTTGCTGCCGCCCCGCTCGAACGCCACCAGGTTGGTATCGGTCACCCCGGCCACTATCATTTCGATGCTGATCTTGTTGCCCCGAAACTCGGCCCGGTCCGGGATCACGACCAGGGCGGATGCACCGCCTTGCGTCATGGTGATGTCCATCCCGAACAGCGTCTTGACCGTCTGACTGAATGACCCGGATTGAGTGCCGTTATTGCCGTTCGCCGTGGCGTCCAGCCCAAGATTGGCGATGTTGTCCAGCGGCCAGTAACCAATGGGGTTGCTGGCCAGTATCAGATCCCGCAGTGCCTGATCGCTCGCCATGACTTACCTCCACGGCCCAGTCAGATCGAAGCCAATCAAGACGGGTGTCTGGTTATAGTTCTCGGTATAGGCGGCCTGTATAAACCGCACTATTTTGTTGGGGAAGGCCGGCATGTTGGCGAAGTTCTTCCGACTCCAGGCGGAAACGGTGCCAAACGGCTGGATAAGGCCCGGGATATACCCCCGCAGGTGGCTATTAGCCTCCAGCACCATGAACGGCCCAGAGGTGAAATACATGCCGTTATCCGGCCCGTTAGGAACGGGCAGGCCGTAGCCGAACCGGGTGAACAGCCCCTTGATCAACCAGTTCGTGACGCCAAACAACTGGCTGTATGGCCGAGCCATGGCGCGGTGGTTGGAGTCATCGAAGGTCAACAGGTTGTTCAAGTACGACGACGAGCTATCCCAGCGGCGGCTCGTATTGCTGGCATCCGCTTGGGGGTAGGTCGCCAGAATGGCGTGGTAACGGTCACCCGGGCGCACCGATTTGAGGTAACCAAACAGATAGAGCGCCTGAAAATTGTGGGTGCCATAGGCGGGCAGCCAGTAGAACAACTGGCTATCGCCGATCAGATCCCAGCGTTTGTCGGACAAGTTCTGGGTCGCGGGCCAGCGGTGGTCGTAGATCAGGGTGTAGGTGTTGATGTCCACCACATCCTCGACCAGCTGCACCTTGGCGAGCCACTGGGCGGTGCCCGTCCAGCCGGTAAAGGCGGTGTTGTCGATACGCAGACTGACGTTCCCAGATGCCGATACATCGGTCGGGCGGTAGATGGCCACCATGCCGTCTGCGCTCTCGTGGGTCAGGGTCCAGCCGAGCGAGGCCACCTTCATCGACATGGTGCCGCTGCCGGCACTCCCCGGGTTGCCCCCGTCCAGCTCGAACCACACTTCGGTGGTGCTCACCTTCTTGACTCGGTGCTCGCCGTTGTAAGCAGCAGGGCTGGCCCCGCCCACCTCGATCACCGAGTCCTGCTTGTAGGCATGACCCGCGCTGATGGTCGCCTTGGCGGCGTTCTCGGTGGCATCCCATACCAGGCTGTTGACGGTGAGGGTGCCGAACCCGGTCACCAGCACCGCCTTGAGCAGCGCGGCCAATCCGCCCGCCGTGCTGTCCGTTATGGCGGGCGCCCCCTGCATGTTGCTGGCAAACCATTTCACGGGAAAAGTAGCCATGGTGTTCTCCAGTTGGATCAATCGGGGTGGGGCAGATTGCCCCACCCGGTTAAGTGGCTGGCGCGTCGGCGGGGTGCAGGCCCTCGGCGCCGTAACTTTCCTGCACTGCTACCTGTCAGCGGTTGACGTTGCCCCGCAGCTGCAGCTCGAACTTGTCGGTCTCTTGCGCCGCCACCGACTGCAGGATGGTGCGGATCACCCAGAGCGGATAAGCCGCCGCCTGGGTGGTGAAGCGCAGCACGTTGCCGCTCGACCAACCCGCCCCCCAGCCCCGGTGATCCAGCAGGAAATAGGGCTGGCCGTTGTTGGGGTTGATGGGCGCCAGGTCGGTGTTCACGTCCCCCACCGCGATCTGGCCCACATGCTCCCCGACCAGCACAAAGGTGGTGCTGGAGTTGAAGATGATGGCCCAGCGCTCCTGCAGGGTGGCGCGGTTGGTGACCAGGATCGGGTAGTCGGTGTCGTTGTACTGCGCCGTGGACTGGTCGCCGATGAGGTAATCAGACCAGACATTGGTCCAGCTTTTCTGATCGAACAGGCCGGTATAGCGCGCCCACAAGTCGCCGATGATGAGCGCACTCGACACCAGGGTGTCGGCGGCGTCGTAGTCGTGGGACAGGGGCCTGGCCAGCCTGATCCTGCCCGAGATCTCCACGTCAGTGACCAGGCTCATGTCCTCGATGCGATGCACCACGTAGAGGGGTTCGGCGTAACCGGTCAGGTTCAGCGGGCTGGCAAGCGTCACCACGCCGCTGTCAAGGTTGACGCTGTAGAGCGACGTGGCCAGCTGTTTGCCATCCTTGTCCTCCACATGGGCATGGGCCAGCCGCACCCGATTGGCATTCAGCTGTTGCCCCGCCGACACCCCCAGCGGGAAGGCCGCCTTCTGGGTACTGTGGATCACCACGATGTAGCCCTTGCGGATGAAAGGCACCCGCCCGTCTGACGGCAGCCGCACCGGATCCAGCCCGATGACATCGGCATTGAGCGGCAGGTAGCTGAACACCACGCAGTTGAACCGGATGGTATCGGCCACCACGCTAAGCGGCCGCCAGATCTTGCCGTCCTCCCCCACCAGTTCGGCGTCATACCAGGGCTCGGCCTCGTTGCCGGCGGCCGTGACCTGACGGCCAAAGCGCACCGTCGCCACCCCTGTCTGGTAGTTCACCCGACCATCCATGTCGGCGGTGGTGAAATAGCCGTCCCCATCCGCCGTCGCCTCGATGCGCC
Organism: Aeromonas sanarellii; assembly: GCF_000820085.1. GTDB lineage: Bacteria > Pseudomonadota > Gammaproteobacteria > Enterobacterales > Aeromonadaceae > Aeromonas > Aeromonas sanarellii. The sequence continues at coordinate 7,913 of NZ_CDBN01000021.1, read as the reverse complement.
GGCCGGTGGCGGTGTTGGCACTGAGGTAGAGGCTGCCCGGGGCCACCGGGGCCCCGGGGGTGCGGAAGGTCACCATGTCCACCGACTGGACATTGAACGAGGTGGCCAGGGACTGCAGCGACGGCTGGGCCCCCTGCCCCGCCGCCCAGTCGGCCAGCACCGCCAGCCCGTTGCTGTAGTCGATGGTGCCCGCCTGGATGCCGGCGCCGGTCGCCGGATCCGGGTCGCGGTAGAGCAGCCCTTGCCGGTCCACGTAGGTGGACCCGCCCAGGGTGAAGCGCATCGATCCCTCCAGGATCGCCTCGGCATAGCCCGGGGTCACGTCGATCCGCAGCGCCTGGGCGGTCAGGGTCGCATTTTGCGCCAGGGCGCTGTTGTTATTGCGGTAGGTCACATCGACCCAGCCCCCCTCGCCATCGGGGAAGGTGTAAGCGGTGTTGATGTACTGGAAGCCGGTCAGGGTCCAGCGCATGTCGGTGTACCAGGTGCCCGTCACCGGGTCCTGGTGACTGCCCGCCGGCACCCAGGCGTAGGTGGGTTCTGGCAGCAGGGCGGTGCCGTCCGGCATGAAATGCAGGGTGGCGGCGTTGTAGTCGATGGCCCCCAGCACGTTGCCGCTGGCATCTTTCAGATTGCCCTGGCCGTCATCGGTGAGGGTGATGATGGGGTCCTTCTTCTCGATGGAGAGGATCCGCTCTGACGCTGCCACGATGGCGTACAGCGCGTTGAACTTCACCCGCACCGACCCCGGGGTGAGGTTGTGGACGCCGCCCCCATCCCCGTCCAGGGTGATGGAGAGGTGCCCCACCTGGCCGGGGGTGCTGAGGCGCCCCGGCTCGATGTGGCGCTCGGTCACCGGCTCGCCGTACTGGTACTGGGCCACGTACTCCTGACCCAGTGCCGGCAGGGTGATGTGCTCCAGGTCGATGATGCCCTCGGCGTAGTCGATGGTGCCGGTGATGTCGCCCCGGATCCGCCCATCCCCCACCGCATCGTTGGCAGTCAGGCCCGCGCCCCAGGTCAGGATCAGGCTCTTGGGGGTGATGCCGGTGTGGGGCAGCTGCCAGGCGCTCTTGCTGATGCTGATGGCCTGGCCGCTGCGGTTGGTGTAGTTGACCGGGGTGGCCCAGCTGAACAGGATCGCCGTGTCCACGTCCGGCAGCGCCCCCAGGGTCAGCATGACCGAGCCGGTGGCCAGATTGACCACACCGGACCCGTAGGACCTGTCTGCCCCGAACAGCTCGCCCCGGCCGTTGTCCTTCAAGTCGTACCATTTGCCTTGCGCCATGAACGACACCGTCAGGGTGCCCGGCGCCGGGGTCGGCTGCAGGGTGATGGTGTAGGCATAGCCCCGGTTGTTGGCCTTGATCTCGATCTGGGCCGTGTCGGCGATACGCGACGGGCGGGCCGCCGGCCAAAAACTGACGCTCTTGCTCGCGGTGCCGTAGTTCGGGCACTGGGCGTTGAACTCCAGCTGGCCCCGGCCATAGTCGATGGCCCCCACCACAGACCCGGCGACAACCAGCTCGCCCCCCTTGTCGGTGATGGTGGCCGCGCCGATGGTGATGCTGAGCGTCCCCGGCTTGACGCCGGTGCCGAGGAACAGGCCCCGGCTCGGGGCGATGCTGGCCACGGTCGAGAAGGTGACCAGGGCCTTGCCGGAATCCACCAGGCTGGCCAGCTCGCCGGCGGCGGTCAGATCCACCGCCGGGGTCTCGCTCCTGGCCGCCGGCACCAGCTGGGTGAAGATGGTCTTGGCCTTCACCTGCATGGCCCCGAACGCCGCATTTTCCGCGAGCTTGGTGGTGGCGAAGTAGTTGGCCGCATCGGCCACCACGGTCTCGCGCAGGGCGGTCTTGAGGTTGGTCACCACGTCATAGGGGGTCGGCTGCTCCCCCTCGAAGGTGTAGCGCAGCGGATCCGCCAGCTTGCAGGTCACCACGTTGCGGGTGAACTCGGGCACCCCGGGGATCTGGAACTTGGCCAGTTGCTGGGTCACCTCCAGCACCCGCACATACTGCTCGAACTCGCCGGCCTTGCCCTCGTTGCCGACCAGCACCAGGGTCTCCCCCACCTCCGGCAGGCGCACCTCGACCCGCTGGAAGAAGCGGATCGCCCGCTGCCCTTCCAACTGGGTGTCGTACAGGAAGCCGCGCCACTTGGGCCCACGGGCCAGGTAGCGCTCCAGCACGTCACGGGCGGCGGCGCGGGTATCGTGGTGGTCCTCGGTGCTCATCAGGCACAGCCCCACGTTCGGGTCGCTCGGCGGCAGCAGCACCGTGGTGTTGGCGCCGTAATAGGTGTCGGTGTTGTCGGTCTGCACCGTCAAGAAGGCCTTGCGCAGGTTGACCACCCCATAGGCACGGTCGAGATCGCTGATGTCGGGGAACAGGCTGTTGTGCTCGCCGCTGACGATCTCGTGGCCGGTCACCCGGCCGCCACCATCGGGGGTATCCGTCAGCCGCTGGCTGGCCAGCAGCTTGATGTCGCCGGAAAGAATGCTCATCGGATCACCTCGGTGAAGTTAAGGGTCAAGGCATAGGGCTCACCCGCCTCGGGGTCGGCCATCTCGATCAGTGGCGTGGCTACCACACCGGGCCTGCGCCAGAACACCTCCCGCTGCTGCCCATCCAGCAGGGTCAGGGTCATCAGCTGGGCCACCTGGGTCTCCAGCGCCTTGAGTGCGAGCACGGTGGCACGGGGGCAATGACCCACCAGGGTGATGGGGCGCCCCTCCGGTTTGGCCGTTTCCTCGACCAGGAGAGCGCCAGAGAGCGTCGGCGTGACCACTTGCTCGACGGGGGCCCAGTCGAACTCGTCTCGCCAGATGAGGTCATCGGGCAGGTGCAGCCCGTTTAAGGTGACGTTCATGAGCGCAGTCCCTGCTGTTTAAGGAGATGAATAAGGGCGGCGGCATTGGCCTCGTCGGCCTGCACCTCGGCCTTGGCACCGTTCGATGCACGCAGCTCGATGATGATCCGCTGGGGTTGCCCCGGATTGAACGAGGTTTGGGGCAGGCTTGATGGCCCGACTTGGCTGGGGGTCGAGGTGGGGGCTTGCGCCTGCTGGGTCTCTTTCGCCTGGGCCTTGCTCAGTTCCTGCTGGAGCTTGGTTCGCATGGCCTCCATCTCCTTCTGGAACTTCTCGCCGTAATACTTGCTCCACTCGCTGTAGGCCGGAATGTCTTTGACCTTCTGGCTGTAGCGGGCCAGCTCCTCTTCCACGCCCGCGAGGGTGTTGGCCAGGGCATCGGCATTGCCGCGCAGGTTGTTGATGTCCACGGTCTTGTAGAAGAAGGAGCCGGCGCCCACGCTGCGGGTCACCTCCCCCCGGCCACCGCCCGCACCGCCCCCGCCTCCTGCCGACGCCACGGCGTTGCCGGTCTGCTCCGCCTCATCCTGTACGCCGCGAAGGCTGGAGCGCATGGCATCGGTGGCACTCTTGGCCTTGGCGGCCGCCGTATCGAAGCCATCGCCGATCGCCGCCACAGCGGTCTTGGCATCACCGCTGCCCCCCTTCACCTTGTCCATAGCAGCAGCGGCCACGGCCATGGAGCGGGTGATGCCATCCCCGGTGAGCTGACCCTGCTTGGCCATTGCCTGCATGCGCTCGATCACCGCGTCGATCTCGGCCTTGTTCTTCGCCTGGTTGAACGCCGCCGCCAGGTACTCCTCACAGGCCGCCGAACTGGAGCCGCTGTGCTGCACCAGGGTATCCAGGGCGCTGAGGGTCTCCTTGAAGCTCTCACCGATACGGCCATTGGCCCGCTCGAAGTCCAGCCCCAGGGTCTCGGCTGCCTTGCCCAGCGTGGCGGGGAGCTCTGCCGCCGTTTTCCTGGCGACGGCATTGATCTCATCTAAGTAGTCGCGGGTCTGCTTGGCCTCGGTACCGAGCGCCTGGATGGCGGCGGCCCCCGCTCGCCAACTGCCTGTCGCCTCGTCGTAATGGATCTTGCCCTCGGCGACCAGACGGTCGAGATCCGCCACGCTGGTGATGGCCACCCCCAGCTCGGCAGAGAGGGCAGCCAGTTGGCCATTGAGCTGGGCCTGAGTCTGCGCACGCAACGCCTGGGATTCTCGCAGCGCCAGCTCGGCCTGCATCCACTCCTTGAGGGCGGTGGCCAGGCGGATGACCTGGAATATCGACTCGACAGTGACGGCGGCCAGCAACCCCTTGATCGCCATCCCAAGGGCTTGCATCCCGATAGAGGCGGCGGCCGCCGCCGTCCCTGCCGTGGTCATGCCACCCGCCGCCGTGGCCGTCGCCGCCGGCAGGGCGATGAACTGACCATAGAGGCCGCGCAGATCGGCAATCCAGCCCGCGATTTTCAGGCCATACCAGGCCTGGGCCATCACCAGCAGGGCATCGCGCCAGGCATAGACGGTCTGGATGAAGGCCTTGATGGACTCCCCAAGCCCAACGATGCCATCGGAGAGCCGCTGGGCCCACGCCTGCAGACGGCCATCCTGGGCCATCTGGTCGAACTCACGGTTGAGGCTGGCCAGCTGGTTCTTGAGCCAGGTCAGCGCCCCGTTCTCCGCCACCATGCGGTAGAACTTGGCCAGGTTGTCCTGGGCGTTGGAGATAAGCCCCGAGAGCAGGCTCATGTTGTTGGCCGCTGCCCTGCTCGACTGGGCGGCGATCTCGTTCATCAGGGCCTGGATGGTGTCCCGGCCGAGTTTTCCCGCTTCCGAGAGCTTCTGCAGTTCGGCGGTATTCTTGCCGGTGACCTGCTCCAGCAGTTGCCACACCGGCACCCCACGCTCGATCAGTTGCAGGATCTCCTCCCCCTGCAGCTTCTGCTTGGCCCAGGCTTGGCCCAGCGCCAGGGAGATACCCTGCACCTCCTCGAAGCCGCCGCCGAGCTTGTAGGCCTGATCGACGATGCCCTGCATGGCGCCATTCATGGGGTCAATACCAAAGGCTTTCAGGCGCACGAAGACCTGGGTCACCTCGTCGAGCTGCAGCGGGGTGTTCTTGGCGAAGTCCTGGATCCAGGCAGAGGCCTGTTTGCCCCCCTCAATGGTGCCCATCACTGCCTTGAGCTGGACGCTAAGGCGTTCGGCCTGATCGCCACTCTTGAACATGGCAACCAGCTGGTTGGTGAGGGTCTGGATCCCGAACCAGGTGCCGGCCAGGGCCACCAAGCGACCGGTCAGGCTGCCGATGCTGCCGTGAAAGCCGCTGGACTGCTGACTGCTCTGCTGCAATGAACGCCCGAGCCGCTCGGTTTGGGCCGCACTCTCACGCAGTTCGCGCTGCAGCCTGGCTTGTTCTTGGGCAAGGTTGCGGGTATCGAGCCCGGCTTGGGAGAGGCCGGCATGCAAGCGACTATGGCTGGCCGCCTGGGCGACCAATTGGCGCTCCAGTTGCTTGACCTCGGAGGCCAGCAGCCGTTCCTGGTCGGTGAGCTGGCGAGCGCTACCCGCCGCCCCCTGCTGCTCGCGGCGCAGTTCGGCCAAGCGGTCCCGGGAGAGCACTATGGCCAGTTCGAGCTGGGTCAGGGCGCGGCCACTGGCTTCGAACTGAGCGATCAGCTCCTGCTGCTGAGTCAGGGTTTCCAGGGTTTGCGCCAGGCGCTCGGTCTCGACGGCGGTCTCGGTCGAGAGGGGCCCCAGTTCCTGCACCTGCCCCGCCAGCGCGGCCAGGTCCTCGCGGCCGGTGACCTTGGCCGCCAGTTCCAGGGCGAGTTTGAGGGTGGAAGAGGTGGACATGGGGCATTCCTGAGAGATTCAGATATGCCCTATTTTGAAGGAATGGCGAAACGGGGGAATTTATTGCATCTTACAGAGATATGTCACAGGAAGACCTCGAACGTTCGAGTACGCTGAGCTATCCAAACTTAGCTCCCAAAAGGAACCCTACATGAATGACCCAATGTTATTGGCCAACCGTTTAAAGGAACTAGCTAAACTGGCCGAACAGGCAAACACGGCGTTCGAAAAAGCTGCTGTGTATGCCGCTACGCGATCAATCCAAGCAGAGTTTGATGCTGTCGAAGAAGATTTCGATAGCTACACCCTAGAGAAGGTCTTATATGCCTGTACCCATATCTGTGCCGCCGTTGGATATGATATTACAAATGGTCACAATAGTTCCCAGCATATTGTATGGGCACTTGGGAGCATCTCATCGTTAATAACCCAACTTAAATCATGTCCAGAAGCATAACGACCGCATAATAAATTTCATAGCATCGGAGGCAAAATGTCAGCAGAACTTCAGAGGATGATGAAAAAGCTTGAGGGTGACGGGCCGGTTGAAAAACACATCTTACTCCTCAAGCTGCGTGAGGCCCTTGAACAAGCACCTAACTTTGGTGACGTACCGATCTTCGAAGTCAGCACATCACAGCGCCAATGGTTAGCAACCGTCGGAGCTATCTTATCTCGCCTTGGTCTCAGCCATCAAACAAGCTTCAAAGCAAGCTATGCCACTTTGGCCCAATATTGGAAACCAGCGATAAATATGATTCAAGGTCAGGTTCTCGACGCCATTGAGGAATTAAAGTTGGAACTAGAACTGGACGGTCGAAGTGAAATAGGAAGTGCTTATGCGCCAGGAGATATTTACCGTTTCTTCACCGACCTGAAGAACATCGTAAATAGTGCCAAGAAGGGACTCTTAATAATTGACCCCTATTTCGATGGCACCGCCTTTAATGATTATCTATCATCGGTTCCTTCTAGTATTGCTGTTCGCGTCCTTGCAGACCGCTACGCTGCCGATGTGGCGACCTACGTTAGCAAACATCGTCTACAGTACAACAGTTCATTCGAACTCAGGTCCAGCAAGGAGCTGCATGACCGCCTCATCCTAGTTGATGACGACTCAGCCTGGATAATGGGCGGTTCGATCAAAGATGCCGGTAATAAAAAAGCAACCTATTTGATCCCCCTTTCATCACCAATTGCAGCAGCCAAAAAGGCTATTTATACGGACATATGGAATCGATCCAGTGTTGTTTCATAACGTCGTAGGTTCGATTAGCGCAGCGTCATCGGACGTTAGCAGAAAACAAACGGCGGGCCTCCCCGCCGCTTTTATTCTCCACAAATCACACCATCTCAGTCAGATCCATATACTCATTTATTTTCAATGCGTTACAATCATTGATGCCATGACCATTTATTAGTTAGCCGCTCTTGCTTCATCCATTCAGGTTCAGTCCAAAATCGCTTTGTATGATAACTATGTCTATGAGTATGAATCTTTAAATATTTTCAACGCACACAATTGATTTACAAAGAATTTCACAATGTTTAAACATATTTTGTTACCTCTAATAGCTTCTGCATTTATATCTGGTTGCGCATCGACCTACGACATTACCTACAACGCAGAGCCGCAAGGGGCTGCCGTAATTTGCGATGGGGTAAATAAAGGTTATGCACCAACAACCTTACGATACCAAGTTGACCAATCTAATCGAGAAAACGGAACACTAAATACTGTTCCTTGTCATGCTCAGTGGTCTAGCGGAGCAAGTGAAGTCTATCCAACCTCACATTCAATGACGCAGTTCCCCAACGGAGTAATGTACACATTACCAAGACCTGATGTCCCTGGTTATCAACAAGATGCAGAGTTCGCATTGAAAGTGGAAAGTATGAAAATTCAGCAAAGACAGGCTCAAGCAGCTGAAGCAGCAGCACAAGCTGCTGCAGCTGCTGCAGCTGCTGCATACGAGACAAAAAGACAAAATGATAAAATATGCAACCTCACGTACTGCTATTAACTAATGTATGCAGCCTAATACTCTATTAGGCTCAGTGTAATTGACTCTTCGGCTCAGATAATAATAACGGCTGGTCTCCCCGCCGTTATTATTTCCATAACGATTATGCCGTCTCCGGTCGGTCCACATAAAAGGGGGCAGTCTCGCCATCCAGGGGGCGTTGTTGCCCAAATCA
>NZ_CDBN01000020.1 GCF_000820085.1 Aeromonas sanarellii | reverse complement strand
GCTGCCCGTGGTGCGCGAGGGCCATGGCCTCGCGCACCACGGGCAGCATCTCGGCGGGGTTGCCCCACACCTCGGGCCTCAGATTGGGGTCGAAGCAGACCCGTCCCCCGGCCGCCTTGATGGTCGCCATGGCTTGCAGGCAGCTGCTGCGCACCGGCTCGTTGGCGAGCGCAATGGAGCAGGTCAGCAGCCACTGCCCGGCCTGGAAGACCGGCAGATCGGCGAGGCTCAGGAACTGATCGGCACTCGGGCGCACCATGAAGGTGAAGCTGCGTTCCCCCTCGTCATCCAGTTCCACCAGCACCGTGCTGGTGCGATGGGCCGGATCCAGGGTCAGGTGGCGAATGTCGACCCCTTCGCTTGCCAAGGTGTCAGCCATGAAACGGCCGAAGGGATCGGCGCCGACCCGGCCGATGAAGGCCGACTCCCCGCCGAGCCGCGCCACCCCGACCGCCACGTTGGCCGGTGCGCCCCCCGGACACTTGAGGTAGTGCTGCTCCCCTTCCGGGATCAAGTCCACCACCGCATCCCCCATTACCCACACACGATTCGTCACCTTGCTACTCCACTGCTGCACAGGATTTGCCAGAGCCGGGCCCTGATCTCTTGGTCAGCATTATCAGCTAAACCGTTTTAGCCAACCAACAGATCCCGGCACCGGCTGCCATTTTTGTGATCGGGATAACGAACTAGAACCAGGTTTCCATCTGCACGCCGAAGTTCCACTCGCCGCCGGCGGTGAAGTCGCTCTGGCCCATGGCATCGGAGCTGGCGTAGTTGTCGAGCTCGGAGGACCAGTCCATCCAGGTGGCGAACACGCGAAGCTCAGGCCGCTCGAAGAAGCCGGCAGTCTGCGCCTTGAAGGTGGGGGCGAAGGTGAGCTTGGTGAAGTCGCCGCTCACCGCCTGGCGGCCCTTGTAGCCTTTGGGATCGAGATCCATGTACTGCCAGGTCGCCTCGTAGACCAGTTCGACGTTCTGGCTCAGCACCTGGGCCAGCCGGCCATTGAGGGTCACCCAGCTGTACTCGTCCCCCTTCACGTAGCGATCCTGGCTCTGCTCCGCCAGCAGGGCCGGGGCGACACGCCAGCGGGGTGCAAGATCGGTGGCGCCAAAGAGGGCGACCCGCACCGCATCGGCGTCCGGCAGCAGCTCGCTGTCGGAACCCAGCCCCTTGAGCTCGGCCCCCAGGCCGTGGCCATAGAGCACGGCCGCCTTGGAGAAGCCGGGGTTGATGCCAAAGAAGCTGTCCGCGTGATAGGCCACCAGGGTATGGGCCCCCTTGTTCGCCGCCTCGCTGCCGACGCCGCCGTCGTTGATGCGCGCCTCGTTGTCCTTGGCGGAGAGGCCGTTCAACATCCACTGCCAGTTGCCGACGCGGTTGTTCATGGTGAGGATGTAGCTCTCGATGTCGGAGAGGCCGCTCGCGCTGATGTCACCGTAGTCGCGCCCGTAGAGGGAGAAGTTCGCCTTCCAGCTGTCGGCCAGCTGCACGTCGTAGACGCCGCCGCCGGTCCCGGCCAGGAAGACCACGTCCGAGTCGAGCCAGTGGATGTCGAAGTTGTCCCGATCGAAGCGCTTGCCCGCCCAGAGCACCGAGTGCTGGAAGGGGCCGCTGAAGTTCGCCAGATCGCCGATCTCGGCAAACACCTGGCGGGTATTGAGGCTGGAATCGCTGGCGGTCCAGTCGTTGCTGGTCTCCACCCCGTCCGCCAGCATCAGCTTGTAGCGGGCCCAGCTGCCGTCGTCGAAGGTCTGGGTCTTGAGCAGGTTGGCCTCCATGTAGGTGTCATCCTCGTTGCCAAGCCGACCCACGGCCCCGCCCACCGAGCCGGCCGGGGTGATGTAGGGGCCGCCGCGGCCACCGTTGCCATTGCCGTTGACCAGCAGGCCGGAGCGGGCATAGCCGTGGAACTCGAAGCCCTGGGCGCCGGCGGTCTGCTTGTCCACCTTCTCGCTCTGGGCCTTGGCCACGGCGGCGGTCTCGTGGGCTTCGCTCGCCTTGCTCTGGGCCTCATCGGCCCGCGCTTCCGCCGCGGTGGCGCGCGCCTCAGCCGCCTGCACCCGCGCCTCCAGCGCCGCCAGACGGGCCTCGATACCACCGTCCGCCGCCCACAACGGGCCGCTCATCCCCAATCCCAGCGCCACCGCCAGCGCCAACTTGCTCTTGAACATCGTCATCGTCCTCACCTGTCATCTGTCGCCCGGTCGGGCACTGTTGTTATCGACGGGCTGAGCATAGCTAAACCGCTTTAGCTGACTCAATACACAAGCTAAACCGTTTCAGCCAGAGTGTGAGCGGGATAGCATTTGCGCAGGAAGAACGAGCGGAAGTTGTGAGGAAGATCCCTCATCGGGATCCACTCAATAGGGCGGATCCGGACCGGATCACGGGCAAAAAGAAAGCCGGCACTGAAGGCCGGCTTGGATCACGCGGATCGCGCTTACTTGGTCAGGTCGTCGAAGAAGCGTTTCACCCCTTCGAAGAAGCCTTCGGATTTCGGCTTGTGGGTCTTGGCGGCGGCGCCGCTGAAGGAGTCGTCCAGCTGGCGCAGCAGATCTTTCTGGGTCTCGGTCAGCTTGACCGGGGTCTCGATCACCACCTTGCACATCAGATCCCCCACCTGGCCGGAGCGCACGGACTTGACGCCCTTGCCTCGCAGGCGGAACAGCTTGCCGGTCTGGGTCTCGGCGGTCACCTTGAGCTTGACCCGGCCATCCAGGGTCGGCACTTCGATCTCGCCGCCCAAGGCCGCCGTGGTGAAGCTGATGGGCACCTCGCAGTAGAGATCGTTGCCGTCACGCACGAAGATCTCGTGCTCGCGCACGTGGACCTGTACGTAGAGATCCCCGGCCGGTGCACCGGCCTCCCCCGCTTCCCCTTCGCCGGAGAGACGGATGCGATCCCCGGTGTCGACCCCGGCCGGGATCTTGACCGACAGGGTCTTGGTCTTCTGGTAGCGCCCTTCCCCATGGCACTTGCGGCACGGATCCTTGATGATCTTGCCGCGACCGTGACAGTGGGGGCAGGGCTGCTGCACCGCGAAGAAGCCCTGGCGCATCTGCACCTGGCCGGAGCCGTGGCAGGTGGGGCAGGTCTGGGCAGAGCTGCCGGTATGGGCACCGGAGCCGTTGCACACTTCGCAGTGGACCTGGGTCGGGATCTTGATCTCCTTGGAGACCCCGCGCACCGCCTCTTCCAGCGTCAGCTCCATGTTGTAGCGCAGATCGGCGCCACGGGCCGGGCCGCGACGACCGCCCCCGCGACCACCGAAGATGTCGCCAAACACGTCGCCGAAGATGTCGCCGAAATCGGCACCACCGCCAAAGCCGCCGTGGCCGCCACCCTGGCTCGGATCCACCCCGGCATGACCGTACTGGTCATAACGGGCACGCAGGTTCTCGTCGGTCAGGACCTCGTAGGCTTCCTTGACCTCTTTGAACTTCTCTTCGGCCGCGGCATCACCCTGGTTGCGATCCGGGTGATACTTCATGGCCAGACGCTTGTACGCCTTCTTGATCTCGCGCTCGTCGGCACCTTTCGACACCCCGAGCACTTCGTAGAAATCGCGCTTCGACATACTCATCCTGTTGCTATATCAGCAGTTACGCAGACGGGCGTTGGTCACCCAACGCCCGTGAATTCATAGACTCAAGCAGATGGGCGAAGCCTGCTTCGCCCATCCGGGTCGGGCTTACTTCTTGTCGTCTTTCACTTCTTCGAACTCGGCGTCGACCACGTCGTCGTCAGCCTTGGCGGAAGAAGAGGACTGACCGGCGTCAGCACCGGCGGCGCCCTGTGCCTGAGCCTGCTGCTGGGCGATCTCCATCAGCTTCTGGGACGCTTCCAGCAGCGCCTGCTGCTTGGCTTCGATGGCAGCCTTGTCGTCGCCCTTGATGGCTGCTTCCAGCTCGCTCAGCGCGGTCTCGATCTTGCTCTTGTCGTCCGCAGGCAGGGCTTCACCGGCTTCGGCGATCTGCTTGCGCACGGAGTGGACCAGACCGTCAGCCTGGTTGCGGGCCTGCACCAGCTCTTCGAACTTCTTGTCCTCGGCCGCGTTGGCTTCGGCTTCGCGCACCATGCGTTCGATCTCCTCATCGGACAGACCGGAAGAGGCCTGGATGGTGATCTTCTGCTCCTTGTTGGTCTCCTTGTCTTTGGCGGAGACGTGCAGGATGCCGTTGGCGTCGATGTCGAAGGTCACTTCGATCTGCGGCAGACCGCGCGGTGCCGGACGGATGCCTTCCAGGTTGAACTGGCCCAGGGACTTGTTGTCGCTGGCGCGCTTGCGCTCACCCTGCAGCACGTGAATGGTCACGGCAGACTGGTTGTCTTCGGCGGTGGAGAACACCTGGGACTTCTTGGTCGGGATGGTGGTGTTCTTCTCGATGAGCGCGGTCATCACGCTGCCCATGGTCTCGATCCCCAAGGAGAGCGGGGTCACGTCCAGCAGCAGTACGTCGGTCTTGTCACCAGACAGCACGGCACCCTGGATGGCGGCACCCATGGCCACGGCTTCGTCCGGGTTCACGTCCTTGCGCGGCTCCTTGCCGAAGAAGTCGGCAACGGCCTTCTGCACCATGGGCATGCGGGTCTGACCGCCTACCAGGATGACGTCGTCGATCTCGCCGACCGCCAGACCGGAGTCTTTCAGGGCGACACGGACCGGCTCCAGGGAGTTCTTGACCATGTCTTCCACCAGGGATTCCAGCTTGGCGCGGGTCACCTTGATGTTCATGTGCTTCGGACCTGTGGCATCTGCGGTGATGTACGGCAGGTTCACGTCGGTCTGCTGGGCGGAAGAGAGCTCGATCTTCGCCTTCTCGGCGGCGTCTTTCAGGCGCTGCAGGGCCAGCTGGTCCTTGCGCAGGTCGATGCCCTGCTCGCGCTTGAACTCTTCCACCAGGTAGTTGATGACGCGGTTGTCGAAGTCTTCACCACCCAGGTGGGTGTTACCGTTGGTTGCCAGCACTTCGAAGGTGGTTTCCCCTTCGACTTCGTCGATCTCGATGATGGAGATGTCGAAGGTACCGCCCCCTAAGTCATACACGGCAACCTTGCGCTCACCCTTGACCTTGTTGACGCCGTAGGCAAACGCAGCCGCAGTCGGCTCGTTGATGATGCGCTTGACGTCCAGACCGGCGATGCGACCGGCATCCTTGGTGGCCTGACGCTGGGCGTCGTTGAAGTAGGCCGGTACGGTGATGACGGCTTCGGTCACCGGCTCGCCCAGGTAGTCCTCGGCGGTCTTCTTCATCTTTTTCAGCACTTCGGCAGAGATCTGCGGCGGTGCCATCTTCTTGCCTTTCACTTCAACCCAGGCGTCACCGTTGTCGGCCTTGGCGATGGCGTACGGCATGATTTTCAGGTCACGTTGTACTTCGTCATCTTCGAAACGACGGCCGATCAGACGCTTGATGGCGAACAGCGTGTTCTTCGGGTTGGTGATGGCTTGGCGCTTGGCCGGCTGACCAACCAGGATTTCGCCGTCATCGGCATAGGCAATGATGGACGGAGTAGTACGGTCGCCTTCCGCGTTCTCGATCACGCGAGCATGGTCGCCATCCAGAATAGCGACGCAGGAGTTGGTAGTACCCAGGTCAATACCGATGATTTTACCCATTTGACGAATCTCCAAATACTTTGAATAAACTGGCGAGGGGCTCGCCTTGATACGTTAACGGCTAGGTGGGGCCTGCCACTGTGGCTTTCAAGCTCCCGGCATCAAATTTTTTGTGCCGCCGTGGCCTTGCAACCTATATGGGGTCTCAAGTCGGCGCTTCAAGTCCGGCCCTGAAAAAACCCTGCACTGCGGCCCATGGAGCCAAGAATGCCTGCCAGATGACGCCACAAATACCCGGGTGGCGCCATGGCCAACAAAAAGCCCGCCAAGCGGCGGGCTTGGTGAGAACAGGGTGATCAGTCAGCGGACTTGGATACCATCACCATGGCCGGGCGGATGACGCGGCCGTTGAGCTCGTAGCCCTTCTGCATCACGGCGATGACGGTGTTCGGCGCCACGTCGGCACTCGGCACCATGCTCATGGCCTGGTGGGCATTGGGGTCGAACGGCTGGTTGGTGGGATCCAGGGCTACCAGGCCAAACTTGGCCACGCCGCTCTGCATGGATTTCAGGGTCAGCTCCACCCCCTCGATCATGGGCTTGAGGGTGTCGTTCTCCTTGTCGGCCAGCTCGATGGCGCGCTCCAGGTTGTCCAGCACCGGCAAGAGCTCGGCAGCAAACTTCTCCAGCGCAAACTTGTGGGCTTTCTCCACGTCCTGAGCGGCACGGCGACGCAGGTTCTCCATCTCGGCGACGGCGCGAATGGCGCGCTCGCGCTCTTCCAGGGAGGCCTGCTGGGCCGCTTCCAGTTGGGCCTCCAGCTCGGCAATGCGGGCCTGCTCGGCTGTCACTTCACTGTCTACATCGGTCGGCTCGACTGGCTGGGCTTCCAATTGCTCCATCGCTTCAACCTTTTGTTCTTCGTGGCTCATGACATCTCCAATATTCAGGGGTTACTTATGAGGGGCAGCTGGCGTTCAGGCAAGCGACACTCACCAACGGACCCTTGTGCTGGCGCTATTATGGGGACGTAGTCCCGGCTTTCAAGGGGAAAAGGGCATATCGGACACAATGCCTCCCGTTCGCGGGCCAGATTGCCCCTTTTCGGGGCCGAATGCGCCAACTCGCATGGCGGCAGACAAATCCCCGGCAAAGCGCGGTATACTCCCCACCAAGACTCTCCCAGACCCGGTAACCTATGGATTCTCCGTTCAAAACCGTTGCACTCATCGGCAAACCCCACCACGAGGGGGCCAACCAGACCCTCCGCGGCCTCTATCAATATCTGACCAGCCGCGGTTTTCGCGTCCTGCTGGAGAGCCGGGTCGCCCAGACCCTGGGGTTGCTGGGTGACAACGTGATGGATCTGGTGCAGCTCGGCGAGCAGGCGGACCTCGCCATCGTGGTCGGCGGCGACGGCAACATGCTGGGGGCCGCCCGGGTGCTGTCGCGCTTCGACGTGGCGGTGATCGGGGTGAACCGGGGCAACCTCGGCTTCCTCACCGATCTCTCGCCCCAGGATTACCTGCTGCCCCTGGAGCAGGTGCTCTCCGGTCACTTCAAGAGCGAGCACCGCTTCCTGCTGGAGGCCTCTGTCTATCGCCACGGGGAGCGCAAGTCCAGCAACCTCGCGGTGAACGAGGCGGTGCTGCACCCGGGCAAGATAGCCCACATGATCGAGTTCGAGGTCTACATCGACGGCAGCTTCATGTACAGCCAGCGCTCGGACGGCATCATAGTCGCCACCCCGACCGGCTCCACCGCCTACTCCCTGTCGGCGGGTGGCGCCATCCTTACCCCCAAGCTCAACGCCATCACGCTGGTGCCCATGTTCCCGCACACCCTGAGCAGCCGCCCCATAGTGCTGGACGCGGACAGCGAGGTGCGACTGCTGGTCTCCCCCGACAACCAGGACGACGCCATGCAGGTAAGCTGTGACGGCCAGGTGACCCTGGCGGTGCATCCGGGGGACGAGATCCTCATCAGGAAAAGCAGCCACAAGCTGCACCTGGTCCATCCGCTGGATTACAGCTACTTCCACGTGCTGCGCAACAAGCTCGGCTGGGGCAGCAAGCTGTTCTGACGCCCCCCTGCGCGCCATCTCACTCATAACACGGCCCTGACGCGGGCCGTTTTGCATTCCGTCCTGCGGCGACATCTTTACTGTATGGAAAACCAGTATATACTGGATGTATACACAGTAATGTTGACCCATACAGGATGAGACCATGCTGACCCAGCTGACCGTCAACAACTTCGCCATCGTCAAGTTTCTCGAACTCGATCTGCAACCGGGCATGACCTGCATCACCGGCGAGACGGGGGCGGGCAAATCCATCGCCATCGACGCCCTGGGCCTGTGCCTGGGGGAACGGGCCGAGGCCGGCATGGTGCGTCCCGGCAGCGACAAGACCGAGGTCAGCGCCCGTTTCCTGCTGGAGGGCAACCCCGCCGCCCGCGCCTGGCTCGCCACCAACGAGCTGGAGAACGAAGGGGAGTGCATCGTGCGGCGGGTGCTCTCCGCCGAGGGGCGCTCGCGCAGCTATATCAACGGGGTACCCGTTCCCCTGGCGCAGCTCAAGAACCTGGGCCAGCTGCTGGTCAACGTCCACGGCCAGCATGCCCACCAGCTGCTGCTCAAGCCCGACTACCAGCTCGCCCTGCTGGACGGTTATGCCGGCCACCACCTGCTGCTCGACGACGTGCGCCGGCACTACCAGCAGTGGCGCCAGCTGCAGAACGAGCTCAACCGGCTCAAGGCCGAGCAGCAGCAGCGGGAGGCCCGCCGCCAGCTCATCGAATACCAGGTGCAGGAGCTGGACGAGTTCGCCCTGCAACCCGGGGAATTCGAAGAGATAGAAGAGGAGCACCAGCGGCTCGCCAACGGCACCGAGCTGATGCAGGAGTGCGGTGCCTGCCTGGATCTGCTCTATGAGAACGAGGAGACCACCATCGCCGGCCTGCTGCAGAACGCCGTGGACAGGGCCGAGACCCTGGTGGGCATGGACAGCCGGCTTGGCAACGTGCTCGGCATGTTGAACGAGGCGCTGATCGGGGTGCAGGAGAGCCACAGCGAGCTGCGCAGCTACCTCGACAACCTGGAGCTCGACCCCGAGCGCTTCAACGAGCTGGAGGCGCGCCTCTCAAAGGCCATCTCCCTCGCCCGCAAGCACCATGTCAAACCGGCCGAGCTGGCCCACCACCACCAGGATCTGGCCCTGGAGCTCACCCGTCTCAACTCGGACGAGGAGCGTCTCGAGGGGATGGAAGACGAACTGGCCGCGGCCCGTGAGGCCTTCGTGCAGGCCGCCGAGGCGCTGAGCCAGAGCCGCCAGCGCTATGCGCAGGAGCTGGGCACCAAGGTCACCGCCAGCATGCACGAGCTGGCGATGCCCGACGGCCGCTTCGCCATCGAGGTGCGCCCCGATGCCCAGAGCAGCCTGTCACCGCTCGGCATCGATCGGGTGGAATTCATGGTCACCACCAATCCGGGCCAGCCGATCCAGCCGCTCGGCAAGGTCGCCTCCGGTGGCGAGCTGTCGCGGATCAGCCTCGCCATCGTGGTCATCAGCGCCCGCAAAATTTCGACACCGACCCTGATCTTCGACGAGGTGGATGTGGGGATCAGCGGCCCGACCGCCGCCGTGGTGGGGCGCCTCTTGCGCCAGCTCGGCGAGTCCACCCAGGTCATGGTGGTCACCCATCTGCCCCAGGTGGCGGGCAAGGGCCACCAGCACATGGTGGTGAGCAAGCACACCGACGGCAAGACCACGGAAACCCAGATGCAGGCGCTCACCCCAGACGCCCGTCTCAACGAGCTGGCCCGCCTGCTGGGGGGGGATCAGATCACCGACAACACCCTGGCCAACGCCCGCGAGCTGCTCGCAAGCTGACGTCAGGACGGGAGGGGCGACCTCCCGTCCATGTCGGCCCTTGTTGGCTGGCCCGGCCTTCGCCACCATTGCCGCTCAGGGCGGTAAGCCCCGCTCCCCCATCCCCGCCTTGTTCAGCCTTCCCTGTTTTTACCTTTGTCATTGGCTATTGCTAGGCCCCAGGGCGGTCGAACCACTGGCTCGATCCGTGGTCAAACCCGCACTGCCCGCTTCATTCCGGCGCAGGACGGCATCATACTGCCAAATCAAGGCAGCCACCCACTGCCAGTCCCTCTCACCCCACTTCAGGAATCAATCCATGCTCCACGTCTTTGGTCACCAGAATCCCGACAGCGACAGCATCTGTACCGCCCTGGTCGCCGCCGACTGGCTTAATCGTCAGGGCCGGGCGGCCCAGGCCTTCGCCCTCGGTGAGCCCATTGCCGAAACCCGCTTCATCCTGGAGACCGCCGGGGTGGAGGCGCCCCCCGTGCTGCAAGGCAGCGTGGCCGGCAAGCCGGTCTTCCTGGTGGATTTCAGCGAGCTGGAGCAGGGGCCGGAAGGATTGGCCGACGCCGATGTGCAGGGGCTTATCGATCACCACCGTCTCGGCACCCTGATCACCCGGGGCCCCCTCGATGCCTGGATAAGAGCAGTCGGCTGCAGCGCCACCGTGCTACTGGACCTGATGGGCCATGACGCGCTCTCCCGCGCCCAGGCCAGGCTGCTGCTGGGGGCCATAGTGAGCGACACCTTCAACTTCACCTCCCCCACCACCACGTCCCAGGACAGGGCGGCGGTCGAGCGACTGCTGCCCATCGCCGATCTGGCGCTGGCCCCCTTCGCCCAGACCCTGCTGGAACGCCGCACCCAACTCGGTGACGCCCCGATGAGCGAGCTGCTCGTCGCCGATGAGAAGCGCTACCAGATCGCGGGGCACACCCTGATGGTGAGCCAGATCTGCGTGATGGATCCGGCCCAGTTGCAGGCCCGGATGGCGGAGCTGTACCAGGCCATGCACACCAGGCTGGAACAGGACTCTCTGGATGCCTATGTCCTGATGCTGACGGATCTGGCCAGGGGGGACAGCCTGCTCCATTGTGCCAGCAAGGGCATATTGCCCACCGACCCCGTCCCGCTGGCGGGCGCCCTCAGCCGCAAGAAGGAGGGACTCCCCTGGCTGGAGCAGCATCTTACGAACCCGTCCCTCTGACCTCCATCACAGGGTCCCCATCCGGCCTACCATAGTGGCAGCATAACGAGCCATTCCTGCAGAAGGAGACCCGTGACCATGCTGCCTTTCTCCCCTTTCCCCATGAAATTCTTCCATCTCAACACCGATCTGCGGCACACCTTCATATTCCATTCAACTGCACCTGTTATGATGATGTAAACAGAGCCGAGGCTGCGGGCATGGCGTCAGAGTGCGACGCGAGGCGTGCGGGTCGGCCACTGTGATGTGACACCCGCGGGCATGCCCCGGGACGGGACAAGCTCCCTGACCGGGTGCCCCGCGCCATGCCGAGGAGAACTGCTTATGAGCTCGACCAATATTGTGCTGTTGCTGGAAGGCAAGGATTACGAGCAGGAGACGCTGGCCAAGGCGAGCCGTCTGGCACAGGGATTGGGAAGCAACCTGACGCTGTTGCACCTGACCCACAGCAGCAAGGTGCGCCGCAAGAGTCTGTCACTGTCCGAGGAGGAGCGCAGCGTCCAGGGCACCCTGGATGCCAAGGCGATCATCAGCGAGCTCATCACCCTGCCGTCTCACCCCGTGGATTACCAGTGTCTGGTGGTCGACGACGTGGTGCCGGATCTCAAGCGCTGGCTGGCCGCTCATCCGACCGATCTGCTGCTGGTCGGCAGCCGGCATCACTGGATGGAGGGCTCACTGGCCCGACTGCTCATCTACAAGCTGCCCGTGGATATCCAGATCTGTCACGAACCCCACGCCGAGTTGCTTCAGGCCGTCGGCTGATGCCCAAGGACCCGCTCGGCGAGCGGGTCTCTTTCCCCTGTACAGGCCCGGGCCGCGCACCCTCTCCCGATACCGCCAAACGGGCGCCAGTAAACTCCCAACCAATCAAAATCCTCACCCGCCTCCCCCTCCATCACGGCGGTGACGGCACGATTTCTTACACATCACTCGCTTTTTTTTGAGTGCCATTTGCTGCACGATATGGCCCTTGCGCGCCTTCTCCCCCTTTTTCAGGTGATACATGAAGAGTCTCCCCACCCCGGGCAAGTTCGCCCTGCTCGCCCTCCTGCTGCTTGCCCTGATCGCCTGGCTGGCCTGGCCCGGCAAGGCCCCGGAGCCCGTGCTGACCGCCACCGTCACTCGCCAGGACGTGGAGCAGACGGTGCTCGCCAGCGGCGTCCTGCAGGCCATCGAGCAGGTGGACGTGGGGGCCCAGGTCTCGGGTCAGGTCACCTATCTCGCGGTGGAGGCGGGGCAACAGGTCAAGCAGGGGGAGCTGCTGGCCGAGATCGATCCCCTGATCGCCCAGAACAACCTCAAGACCGCCGAGGCGGAGCTGGTCAGCCGCCGCGCCCAGCTCAAGATCAAGCAGGCGCAGCTCAAGCAGAACGAGCTCGCCTGGCGCCGTCAGCAGCAGATGTTCCGGCAGGAGGCGAGCTCCCGGGCAGATCTGGAAAGCGCCGAGGCCCAGCTCGCCGTCACCCGGGCCGAGCTGCAGAGCGCCCAGGCAGACATCGACAACGCCCTCATCAAGGTGGAGCGGGCCAAGACGGAGCTCGGCTATAACCGCATTCAGGCCCCCATGGATGGCACCGTCGTCTCCATCGTCACTCGCCAGGGGCAGACCCTAGCCGCCAGCCAGACGGTGCCGACCCTGCTCAAGCTCGCCAACCTGGATACCATGACGGTCAAGGCCCAGATCTCGGAGGCGGACGTCACCCGGGTCAAGGCGGGCATGCCGGTCTATTTCACCCTGATCGGGGATCCGGATACCCGCTACCACGGCACCCTGCGCACGGTCGAGCTGGCCCCCACCAACATCAACGAGCAGACGGCCAGCGCCACGACCACCAGCAATGCCGCCATCTACTACTACGCCCTGTTCGACGTGCCCAACCCCGGCCACCAGCTGAGGGTCGCCATGACGACCCAGGTCACCATAGTGCTCGGCGAGCGCAAACAGGTGCTGACCATTCCCCAGACCGCCCTCGGCAAGAAGCTAGGTGACAACGAATTCGAGGTGACCCTGCTCAGGGAGGGGGATCAGAGAGAGACCCGCCGCATCCAGACCGGCATGAAGGACGACATCAAGATAGAGGTGGTGAGCGGTCTGACCGAGCAGGAGAAGGTCATCCTGGATCAGGGCAAGCCAGTCCAGCACGACGAAGAGGAGATGGCGCCGTGAGCGAGCCCCTGATCCGGCTCAAGGGCATAGAGCGCCGCTACCAGAGTGGGGAGCACGAGGTGACCGTGCTGCACCCGCTGGATCTGGCCATCGATGCGGGGGAGATGGTGGCCATCGTCGGCGCCTCCGGCTCCGGCAAGTCCACCCTGATGAACCTGCTGGGTTGCCTCGATCGCCCGAGCGGCGGCCAGTATCTGTTTCGCGGCCAGGACACCGCCACCCTGGATGCCCTGGCCCTGGCGCAGCTGCGCTGCCACCACTTCGGCTTTATCTTCCAGCGCTATCACCTGCTGCCGCACCTGGATGCGGCCGCCAACGTGGAGATCCCCGCCATCTATGCGGGCACCGCCCGCGCCGAGCGCCGGATCCGGGCCCGCACCCTGCTCACCCGCCTGGGGCTGCAGGATCGCAGCCACCACAGACCCGGCCAACTCTCCGGCGGCCAGCAGCAGCGCGTCAGCATCGCCCGCGCCCTGGCCAACGGCGGCGAGGTGATCCTGGCGGACGAACCCACCGGTGCCCTCGACAGCCAGAGCGGCAAGGAGGTGATGACCATCCTCAAGGAGCTGCACGCCCGGGGGCACACCATCATACTGGTGACCCACGACATGGCGGTGGCAAGCCATGCGGACCGCATCATCACCCTGCGCGACGGCCGGGTGGTGGAAGAGAGCGGCCAGCGGGCAGCCGGCGAAAGTTCACCCCGGCAGAGCCAGTCCGAGGCGCCGGCGCGTCCCCATGAGGGACCAGGTGACGGCGGCAAACAGGCCGTCTCCCCCACCCGGCCCGATGCGCAGGGCGCCAAGTCGACCGCCCTCGCCGCGAGCCAGGGCTGGGATCGCTACCGGGAGGCGGGGCGCATGGCCCTGCACGCCATGCTGGCCCACCGCATGCGCACCTTCCTCACCATGCTCGGTATCATCATCGGCATCGCCGCCGTGGTCAGCGTGGTGGCGCTGGGTCAGGGGGCGCGCGCCAAGGTGATCGACGACATCAACGCCATGGGCACCAATACCATCGACATCTTCCCCGGCAAGGACTGGGGGGACGAGAAAGCCGCCAGCATCCAGACCCTGAACGAGCGGGATCTCGACGCCCTGCTCGGCCAGCCCTACCTGGAAGGGGCCAGCCCCCAGATTGCGACCTCGGGCCAGCTGCGCTATCGCAACAAGACCAGCAGCGGCAGCGTGATCGGGGTCGGCAACGACTTCTTCCGGGTCAAGGGGATGACGCTCACCCAGGGGCGCCTGCTCGACGAGCGGGACATCCGCAGCCGGACGGCGGTGGCCGTGGTGGATGGCAAGACCATAGAGAGCCTGCTCGGCAAGGTGGACCCGGTCGGTCAGGTGGTGCTGGTCGGCACCCTGCCGGTGCGCATCGTCGGCGTGGTGGCCCAGGAGACCGGCTTTGGCCCCAGCAGCCAGTCAGTCAACGTCTGGCTGCCTTACAGCGCCGTGATGAGCCGCCTCCTCTCCCAGAACCACTTCAGCCAGATCACCATCCGGGTCAAGGACGGGGTCCAGCCCGCGCTGGCCGAGCAGGCCGCCGTGGCACTCTTGACCCAGCGCCACGGCGTGAAGGATTTCTTCACCTTCAGCAGCGACAGCATCGTCAAGTCGGTGGAGAAGACCACCGCCACCCTGACGCTGCTGGTCTCCGCCATCGCGGTCATCTCCCTCATCGTCGGCGGCGTCGGGGTGATGAACATCATGCTGGTCTCGGTGGTGGAGCGCACCCGGGAGATAGGGATCCGCATCGCGGTCGGCGCCCGCCAGTCCGACATACTGCAACAGTTTCTGATCGAGGCGGTCATGGTCAGCCTGCTGGGAGGCCTGCTCGGCATCGGCCTGGCCCTACTCATCGGCGTCCTCTTCTCACTGCTCGTGGAGAGCTTCCAGATGCACTTCTCCCTCTTCTCCATCCTGATGGCCTTCGGCTGCTCCTCCCTCATCGGGATCCTGTTTGGTTACCTGCCCGCCCGCAATGCGGCCAGGCTAGATCCGGTGGAGGCATTGGCGAGGGAATGATGATGCACAACCTATCAAGGCTCGGGCTGAGCCTGATGCTCACCGCCAGCCTCGGCGCCTGCAGCCAGCAGAACCCCTATCACAGACCCGCTCTCGACGTGGCGCCGGCGTGGCAGCAGGAGGCCCGGGATCTCGGCGGCCAGCAGGCCGGCCCCTGGTGGCAGGGATTTCAGGATCCCGCCCTCGATCGCCTGGTCGAGGCGGTGCTCGCCGCCAACCCGGACATGCGGGTGGCAGGGCTCAAGCTCAAGAACGCCCTGCTCGGCGCCGATCTGGCTGACACCAACCTCACCCCCGCGGTCAGCGCCAACCTCGGGGCCAGCGGCACCAAGAACATGAAGGATGGCGGCGCCAGCAGCAACCTGGGCCCCTCCCTCAACCTGAGCTACGAGGTGGATCTCTGGGGCAGACTGGCCGCGGCAAGGGATCAGGCGCAGTGGGAGGCAGAGGCCAGCGAGCAGGATCTGGCCGCCACCCGCTTGCTGCTCATCGGCAGGACCCTGGAGCAGTACTGGCAGCTGGCCTACCTCGGCTCGGCCATCGCCCTGGGCACCCAGCAACTGGCCAACCTGGAGCGCATTGAGCGCCTGACCAGGGCCAAGTACGAGGCCGGGGCCGTCACCCGACTCGACCTGGTACAGGCCAGCCAGCAGAAGGCGGGCAAGCAGGCGGAACTCGCCACCCTGAGCCTGCAGCGGGCACAGGCCGGCAATGCCCTGCGCCTGCTGCTGGGCCGCAGCAGCGGCCCGCTGGCTGATGCTCCCGACGCCCTGGTCATGGGTCCCATTCCTACCCTGGCGGCCGGCATTCCGGCCGATGTGCTGGCACGGCGCCCGGACGTGCGGGCCGCCGAGCTCAGGCTACGCAAGACCCTCGCGAGGGGGGACGAGATCCGCACCGGCTTCTACCCCACCCTGAGCCTCACCGGCGGCGCCAGCACCACCTCGGACACCCTGACCCAGGTGCTGCAAAACCCGGTAGGGACCCTGGGCGCGACCCTGGCGCTCCCCTTCCTCGAGTACAACAAGACCCGGCTCTCCATCGCCAGCGCCGACATCGATTACCAGATTGTCGAGACCGAGTTTCGCAAGCAGCTCTACACCGCCCTGCTGGAGGTGGAAGATGGCCTGGCCGCCCGCCAGCAAGGGGAGCAGCGGCTGCGTTATCTGGAACAACAGCGGGCCTATGCCAAAGAGGCCGAGCGGCTGGCGGGCGCCCGTTTTCTCGCTGGCGCCACCGGAGTGCAACCCTGGCTGGATGAGCAGAATCGCCTGTGGGATGCCGAGCTCGCCCTGCTTGCCCAGCAGCAGACCCAGCTCAACAACATGGCCGGCATCTACCGGGCGCTGGGGGGAAGCGATCGAACCTGACCCGTGCAGGAAGAGTGGCACCGCGGTTGGTATCCGGCTGAGGTCGACCGCGGCTACTCCTCTGCCCACAAAGCAATTGATAATAATTTTCATTTAATGAAAAATGGGCGCCATTATCAGCCAGGAGTATGCCCATGTCTCAACCCGCCCCGGTCAATCGCCCCCGACTGCTCACCGTCAAGCATGTTCAGGATGTGAGCCCGCACCTGCGCCGAGTCTGCCTGACCGGCCCCGAGCTTGTGGACTACCCCTTCAGCTGTGGCGGCGCCCATATCAAGATCATGCTGCCCCGACCCGGCCAGAGCGAGATAGTGCTGCCCACCCCCACCGACAAGGGGCCCCGCTGGGAAGACCCGAACCAGAAACCCGTGATCCGCACCTTCACCATACGCGCGTTTCGTCGGGAGGCGCTGGAGCTCGACATCGACTTCGCCCTGCACGGCGAGGCCGGCCCCGCCAGCCGCTTCGCCCTGCACGCCAAACCGGGGGACAGGCTCGCCATTTCGGGCCCAGGCGGTCCCGACCCCATGCTGCAGACGGCCGAGCACTATTACATGGCGGGGGATCTCACCGCCCTGCCCGCCATCAGCGCCATGGTGGAGGTGATGCCGGCCCATGCCCGCGGTCATATCGCCCTGCTGGTCCCCCACCAGGACGATGTGCAGGATCTGTCGCTGCCAGCCGGCGTCGACCTGCGCTGGTTCGTGGGCAACCCGGAGCAGGCCGCGACCCTGGTGGCGCATTTCACCGCCCAGCCCATGGTCGCCGAGGGGAGCTATTTCTGGTTTGGCGGGGAAGAGAGCCTGGTCGTGCCGCTGCGGCGCCACGTCAGGCGAACCCTGGATGTGGATCGCCAGCGGGTCTATGCAGTCCCCTACTGGCGCAGCGGCAAGGATGAAGATGCCTATCACCAGGACAGGCACGCCGTGATGGACAGCTGATCTTCCTTGTTTATCTTGTGACTGGCAGGCTTCCTCCCTCGGGGAGGAGGCCGGTTTTTGCTGCGGTTCCCCCGCCATAGTCCCACTCCCCCCATCTTCGCCTGGCCGTTTCATTGCGCTTGCATTTGAGACAAACACCAAGATAATGACAATCATTCTCAACAACTGCGGTGAGCCGTGAACCTGTCTGCCCCAAACGGGATGGCGCATACCGGGTTCCCCATCGCACTCATGCACAGCAAGGTAATTCCAGATGGCAGTTTTGAATTCGGTCATGCGCGCCTTCGCGGTAGAGGCGCTCCCCACCCCTGCCGAGCTGCTGGCACAGCACCCCTGCCCGACCGACATGGCCAGGCATATCGACAGCCAGCGCCACCAGGTGCGCCGGATCCTGTCTGGGGAAGACGATCGCCTGCTGGTGGTGATTGGCCCCTGTTCCATCCATGATCCCGTCGCGGCCCTCGACTATGCCGGGCGGCTGGCACGGCTCGCCAGCGCCTATGAAGACAGGCTGCTGATAGTGATGCGCGCCTATTTCGAGAAGCCGCGCACCACGGTGGGCTGGAAGGGGCTGGTGTTCGATCCCCACCTGGACGGCAGCAACGACATCAATCGGGGACTGCACCTGGCCCGCCAGGTTCTGCTCGACATCAATGGGCTGGGGCTCGCCACCGCCACCGAGTTCCTCGATACCACCAGCTTTCTCTATCTGGCCGATCTCGTCAGCTGGGGCGCCATAGGGGCGCGCACCACCGAGTCTCAGGTACACAGGCAACTGGCCTCCGCACTGCCCTGCCCCGTGGGGTTCAAGAACGGCACGGATGGCAATATCCGGGTCGCCATCGATGCCATCCAGGCCAGCACCGCCTCCCATCTCTTCACCGCCCCCGGCAGCCTGGGCGGCATGGTGGTGATCAAGAGCGAGGGCAACCCGGATTGCCACATCATCCTGCGCGGCGGCATCCTGCCCAACTATCACCAGAGCGACGTGATGGACGCCGCCGAGCGCCTGGCACGCCAGGGGCTCAACCATCGTCTGATGGTGGATTGCAGCCACGGCAACAGCCAGAAACAGCACAGGAACCAGCTCAGGGTCGCCGCAGAGCTCTGCCGTCAACTGAGCGAGGGGAGCGACGCCGTCGCCGCCGTCATGGTGGAGAGTTTTCTGCAGGGAGGCAGCCAGAAACCGGCCCCGCTGAGCGAGCTGCAATACGGACTGTCGGTCACAGATGCCTGCCTCTGCTGGGAAGAGAGCGAGACCCTGCTCGCCATGCTGGCCGAGGCGGTGCAGGCCCGCCGCCGTGTCGCCAAACGCAAGGCAGTCCCCCTTCATCATAAAGACAGCCAGGCCGTTACCTAGGTCATCTCTTATTTATTCGCCTTGGCACAGCCGCTCCCAACCTATGTCCTTCATACAAAAAATGAGGGACATATATTCCGAAGATGGGGTGTCAAATAGGACATAAATGGCGAAAGAAAATAATAGCGGGGTAATATCAAGCCCTTCCCATACTCAGCATGATCAAATGGGATCTGGCGATCAGAGAGGTTCGGGATCCCTCCCGCTATTTCACCCCAGCGTCTATTTCACCCCACCCTGGCCTTCCCTAATTCTCCGGACGATGGGCTGCGACAGAATTTGGGCTGTATGAGTCCTGAATGCATGGTGCCGGCGATCGCGGATCTGCGGCAGGTGGTGGATGATTCTGCTTTATTGACCCATGATAGTCATGGCTATTCCAGACGAGCCTGTGCAATTACCGGTGCTTTCCAAGTACAAGAGATAGGCAGGCTCCCGAAAATAATAATGCCGCCCAAGGGGCGGCATTATTGATATCCGGATACGGCGATCAGATCAGGAAGTCGTTCAAATCCTTGCCCAGCGCAACTTGCTCGGCGATGGCCTTGGGCATACGGCCCTGACCAGTCCAGGTCTTCTCCTGACCATCTTCCTGATACTTGTATTTGGCGGGACGGGGAGCACGTTTACCCTTGGTCGCACCAGCGGCTGCCGGGGCTGCCACACTGTTGATCAGCTCGCGCGGATCGATACCGGCCTGTTGCAGCATCTCGGTAAACTCGTTCAGCTTGCGCTGACGCTCTTCCTGCTCGGCACGCTCCTGTTCGACGGATTCGGCACGCTCGTTATATACCAGATCGAACTTTTCTTTCGCTTCTTGCAGTTGCTCAAACGGCAGTTCACGGATGGCAGCACGCAAGCTGCGAATGTTCAGCAGAACCTTCAGAAACTCGTTCATTACTTCCTCACAGAATTATTTTTGTATGTCACAGGGATTACACATTTTGAGAATAGCATGGCCTTGCTATAACAACATAATGTTTTTATGGCATCAGGATGATGGTTGATACCCTATGGACATTATTCACTGCGGTTAATTCCACATTGCGCTTATTGGAAAACGCCACCGACTTTATTTCTTTCCCGTTGGGTTAATCCTGCCCTCTTCTGCCATCGGATAAACCGGAAGGTTGACCGCCCCGGCATTGAATCGCGGGGTGGCTCAATTCGATGGCCAGGGCAACCGGTCACGGCACAAATATTGTGCTCATGACCGTGATCCCCAATGGAAAAGGCCATGGCGCCATATTGGCAAAGGACTGTACCTCAGCATGCGGCTTCTGCCTGTGCCTTGATCCAGGTGATGAAGGCCTGGATCTTGGGGCACTGGCGGTGAGGGAGGGTCGCGAGGTAGTAGCACTGTTCGCAGCGCACCGCCATGGCAGGAAAAGGCATCACCAGCTCCCCTCTCGCCAGCCCCTGGCTCACCAACTGCTTGCGCCCCATGGCCACCCCGGCGTGGTGGGTGGCGGCGAGGATGGCAAGGTCGGCCCGATCAAACCCCATGTGCGACTGGCAGGCCTCCAGAGCCAGCCCCCAGTGCTGTGTCCAGGTGCGCCACTCGTCACTGTCCGTGTCATGACCCCAGGCCTGCCTGTCGTGCAGCAGGCGACAGTGCTGCAGCTTGTCCGGGCTCTCCAGCAGCCCGTGCTCCTCGGCATAGTCCGGGCTGCACACCGGCACCATGTACTCATCCATCAGGGGGTGGATGGCGAGCCGCTCCGGCATCCTGGCGTCGAAGTTCAGGGTCAGATCGATGCCATACCCCTGCAGGTTGATGTTCTCGTTGCCCGTCAGCAGGTTGAGCTCGATCAGAGGATGCTGGCGGGAAAAGTCGGCGAGCCTCGGCACCAGCCAGCACTGGGCGATGGAGGGGCGCGAGTGGATCGTCAGGGAGCCCGACAACGCCTGATCCCGGATCTCCAGCACCTCCTGATTGATGAACTCCAGCGACGACTTTAGCGCCCAGAAGACGCGCTGCCCGCTCGCCGTCAGCACCACCTTGCGATGAAAGCGCTGGAACAGCGGGAAGCCGAGCTCCTCTTCCAGGGTGCCAATCCTGTGGCTGACCGCACTCGGGCTCAGGGAGAGCTCCTCCGCCGCCAGCGCAAAGGAGCCGTGCCGCGCCGCTGCCTCGAAGGTATGGAGCCTGGCGAGTTGATAACCGCTCAGCAGCTTTCGCCTCACCGCATAGTGTTCATCGCTTCCCATGGTCGCCCCTCCTCTCTTTTGATCCGCCCGATGATACCAGATGACAGGAGGTTGCATTCACCAGACAAACCCAAAACCTTACCTTCACGATGGGAGCGAGGAATTTTTCCGCCTTGCATCAATCCAGCTCATCCAAGCCCCGCTTTTTATCATTTGTCAGCCCGCCCCGCGTACCGTTCAATGGGGCATCCCCTCACCACTCCCTCGAGGTTCCCGTGACACACACCGACATGGCCGGGCTCATCGCCCGCTTTCCCCTGCTCGAGAGGCTGATGGCCCTCGATCCCCTGACCTGGTTCAATCCGGGGGCCACCACTCTGGCGGAAGGCCTGCCCCATGTGGGCCTCACCCGGCAGGATGTGGCGGAGGCGGCTGCCCGTCTCACCCGCTTCGCCCCCTATCTGTGTGAGGCCTTCCCGGAGACCCGCACCAGCAAGGGCATCATCGAGTCCGAGATCGCCGCCATCCCGGCGATGCAGGCGACCCTGAACCAGCGTTACGGGGTCGAGCTGACCGGTCGGCTGCTGCTAAAGAAAGACAGCCACCTGCCCATCTCCGGATCCATCAAGGCGCGCGGCGGCATCCACGAGGTGCTGGCTCATGCCGAGCGGCTGGCCATGGCGGCCGGGTTGCTGCGCGAAGAGGATGACTATCGCACGCTGCTTCGCGATGAGTTGCGCCGCTTCTTCAGCCAATACCGCATCGCGGTGGGATCCACCGGCAACCTGGGGCTCTCCATCGGCATCATGGGCGCCCGCCTCGGCTTTCAGGTCAGCGTCCACATGTCCGCCGATGCGCGGGCGTGGAAGAAGCGCAAGCTGCGCGAGCACGGCGTCACCGTGGTGGAGTACGCCGAGGATTACGGCGTGGCGGTGGCCCAGGGGCGCAGGGAGGCCCAAGGCGATCCCCACTGCTTCTTCATCGACGACGAGAACTCCCGCACCCTGTTCCTCGGCTACGCGGTGGCCGGCGAGCGGGTAAAGGCGCAGTTCGACCAGATGGGCATCAGGGTGGACGCCGAGCACCCGCTGTTCGTCTACCTGCCCTGTGGCGTGGGCGGCGGCCCGGGCGGGGTGGCCTTTGGCTTGAAACTCGCGTTCGGAGACCACGTCCACTGCTTCTTCGCCGAGCCCACCCACTCCCCCTGCATGTTGCTCGGGGTATACACCGGGCTGCACGATGAAATAGCGGTGCAGGATCTGGGGATCGACAACCTCACCGCCGCCGACGGTCTCGCGGTGGGGCGTGCCTCCGGTTTCGTCGGTCGCGCCATGGAGCGGCTGCTCGATGGCTTCTACACCCTGAGCGATCAGGAGATGTACGACCTCCTGGGGCTGCTGGCCCGGGACGAGCAGATCCGGCTCGAACCCTCCGCCCTGGCTGGCATGGCGGGTCCCTGGCGGGTGGCTGCCGATCCGGCGTGGCAGGCCGAACGAGGGCTGGATGTCGCCGACATGGCCCGGGCCACTCACCTGGTGTGGGCCACCGGCGGCGGCATGGTGCCCGCCGAGGAGATGGAAAAGTACCTGGCCAGCGCCCGCCTCTGATCTTTTTTTTCACCCACAAGACCCGCCGACCCGGCGGGTTTTTCTCTTGTCGTATCAGCGAGATGGCGCGCATACCACAGCCCCGCCCACAGAGACGGCCAGACTGCTGGATGCCTTAATTTGCCTTCAACGTCCCCAGAGTGGTTAATTTGTGATACGATGGAGGCCGTTTTTTGACATCTGCGCCCTGTTAGCCCCTCGAACCGACAAGATCACGACCGGATCGGGCAAGAGCGGCAAACCGCCGTGCGGAACCACAAGTGACCCGGTTGAGCCAGTTGTGGCAGGCTATCCACGCCAGCAAGAACTCATTCGGGCCACCCAAGATAAGGAGATCGGGCTATGAAACAATACCAAAGCTGGCTGGGACAATATCTGATGAGCCGTCGCGACGGGGATCACGCCATGGCATCCGAACTGGCCAGCTCCATCTGCGAATTCTGGCAGGCAGAGGGGAATGAGGCCGAGCTCAGCAAATGGCAGCAGATCTACGAGCAGCACGTGGAGAAGACCACCTGACCGCCCTGCTGCTCCCATAAAAAAACCGGCGCCTCATGGCGCCGGTTTTGCATTTCAACAACCCGGATCACATCTGGTCGATCATGTCCTGGGCGAACTGGGAGCAGGAGCGCAGGGTAGCGCCTTCCATCAGACGCTCGAAGTCATAGGTGACGGTCTTGTTGGCGATGGCCGCTTCCATCCCCTTGACGATGAGGTCGGCTGCCTCGGTCCAGCCCAGGTGGCGCAGCATCATCTCGGCGGAGAGGATGAGGGAGCCCGGGTTGACCTTGTCCTGACCGGCGTACTTCGGCGCGGTGCCGTGGGTGGCTTCGAACAGGGCCACGCCGTCGCCGATGTTGGCGCCCGGTGCGATGCCGATACCACCAACCTGAGCCGCCAGGGCGTCGGAGATGTAGTCGCCGTTGAGGTTCATACAGGCGATGACGTCATACTCGGCCGGACGCAGCAGGATCTGTTGCAGGAAGGCATCGGCGATGACGTCCTTGACGACGATGGTCTTGCCGGTCTTCGGGTTCTTGAAGGAGCACCAGGGGCCGCCGTCGATGAGCTGGGCATCGTACTCTTTCTGGGCCAGGGCATAGCCCCAATCCTTGAAGGCACCTTCGGTGAACTTCATGATGTTGCCCTTGTGCACCAGGGTCACGGAGTCGCGATCGTTGTCGATGGCATACTCGATGGCGGCACGGACCAGACGCTCGGTACCGGCCTTGGACATGGGCTTGATGCCGATGCCGCAGGACTCGGGGAAGCGGATCTTCTTCACGCCCATCTCGTTTTGCAGGAAGGCGATCACCTTCTTGGCTTCGTCGCTGTCCGCCTTCCACTCGATGCCGGCGTAGATGTCTTCGGCGTTCTCGCGGAAGATCACCATGTCGGTCAGCTCAGGGTGCTTGACCGGGCTCGGGGTGCCTTCGTAGTAGCGGACCGGGCGCAGGCAGACGTAGAGATCCAGCTCCTGGCGCAGGGCCACGTTGAGGGAGCGAATACCGCCGCCGACCGGGGTGGTCAGCGGGCCCTTGATGGCCACGCAGTATTCACGAATGAAATCCAGGGTTTCGGCCGGCAGCCAGGCACCTTCGCCATAGACATGAGTCGATTTCTCGCCGGTATAGATCTCCATCCAGGCGATCTTGCGCTCGCCCTTGTAGGCTTTCTCGACCGCGGCGTTCACCACATTCAACATGGCCGGGGTCACGTCCACACCGATACCATCCCCTTCGATAAACGGAATGATGGGATTGTGGGGAACCTGCAGCTTGCCGTTGGCATCGACTGTGATTTTCTGGCCCTGGGTCGGGATAACTACTTTGCTTTCCATCGGCATCTCCTAACTTCCGTTTGTTATCAATCTGATCGTTGCGCGCGGCCATCTTAAGCCCATCCATTTGCATAATCAAATGGCGGGCGTGCATGTCCGACCATAGTCGGAGACTGGATCACAGTGCGCCCCCGTGGCGGGGAATCGCCTCATCGCCATCCTCTCCTGGCGCGGGTGCAGGCCCCCACCCGCCAGGGCTCTTTTCCTCTTAATGATGCCTCCCCCTGCCCGCGCCAGGAGAGGATGGCGA
>NZ_CDBN01000019.1 GCF_000820085.1 Aeromonas sanarellii | reverse complement strand
CATGCCGGCGGCGCCCAGGCCGCTCAGATCCCCTTTCACGTCCGCCAGAAAGACGGGAACCCCGAGGCGGGAAAAGCCCTCCGCCAGCACCTGCAGGGTGACCGTCTTGCCGGTTCCGGTGGCGCCCGTGATGAGGCCGTGGCGATTGGCCATGGCGGGCAGCAGGGAGAGGGGGTGGCCATTGGCATGGGCCAGCGTGAGCGGTTCGGCCATGGGGGGCTCCTTGTCTCGCATGAGGGACGAAAAACAACGGGTTACAAGGAGTGTGGTGGCAGAGCCAAACGATGGCAAGCCGCGCCCGGTGGACGCGGCGTGACGGCGGGGGCCCCTCAGGAGGCGCGGATCCGTCTGCCCAGTTGCAGTGTCAGCAGGGTGAGCAGGGCGCCTGTGGTGGCGGTCAATATCGCCAGCAGCAGGCTGCCCAGCAGGAAGGGGGGCACCAGGGTGGCGGCCTCGTGCTCCAGCCAGTGCAGGGACCAGGTGAGGTGAAAGGGCTCCGGCGTCTCATGCAGCACCAGGCAGCCGGTGCGATAGGCATAGAGGTACATGAAGGGGAGCGTCAGCGGGTTGTTGAACCAGACCGCCAGCAGGGCCAGAGGCAGGTTGAGGCCAAACGCCAGCGCCAGGGCGACGGCCACCAGGGAGTGCATGGGCACCGGGATCCAGCTGGCGAAGAGGCCGGCCGCCACGGCGCCGCAGAGGGCCCGGGGGGTGCTCTGCCAGAGGGCGGGGGTCAGCAGGCGCTCCCCAAACAGGGCGAACCACTTCTGCCGGCGCAGGGTGTCCGGGTCCATCTTGAAGCGGGCGAACCAGCGGCTCAGCATGCGCGTACCACCTTGCGTCTGTGCCACTGACGAACGGTGCTGATGCGCCAGCAGGTGCGAATGAGGGTGTAGCCGATCAGCGAGCTCAACAGGGCGAGCACCAGGGAGCCCAGCAAGAGCGGCGGGGCCACCGTCTCGAACACAGACACCAGCCAGGCCCAGGTGAACTCGATCTCGATGTGCCGGGAAGGTTGCCCCAGCAACTGGCAGCCGGTCAGATAGGCGCTATAGAACATGGGCGGCATGGTGAAGGGGTTGGAGAGCCAGACCAGGGCCACGGAGAGGGGCAGGTTGACCCGGCAGGCGATGGCGCCGCCGGCCGCCAGCAACATCTGGCAGGGGAGGGGGATCCAGGCCATGAAGAGGCCGACCGCACAGGCGCCGGCGGCGGAGCGCCGGTTGAGATGCCACAGGTTGGCATCGAGCAGCAGCCTGCCGAACAGCCGCAGGTGCTTGTGCTCCTTGAGCTTGTCCTGGTCGGGCAACCAGCGTTTTATGATTCGTTTGGGCATGTGTTAAACCTTGCTAGATACTTGCTCCATGGATCTGCGTCTGCTGTTGTTTGCCCTGGGGGCAAGCTCCTCACTGCTCTGGCCATGGCTGCCTTCATGGGAATGGGGGGGCCTGGCGCTGCTGCTCGCGCTCCCCCTCGCCGGTTGTCGCTGCTGGCGGCTGCTGTTTCTGCTGCTCGGCATCCTCTGGATGCAGGGGAATATGCACCACCGGCTGGCCTGGCTGGATCAGCTGGGCAAAAAAACGAGCCACATCATAACCGCACAAGTGCAAAGTACGGAGCCCTCTGGCGATAAAGATCAGGATAAATTCGTGCGCCTGCTGCTGCGCCTCGAGACCCTGGACGACCGCCCCCTTGCCCCGTCGCCCCTGGTGCGGGTCAATGCCTACCAGGTGTTGCCGCCGCTGCCCGCCGGCAGTCGCGTCACCCTGGCGACCTCCCTCAAGCCCGCCCATGGTCTGGCCAACGAAGCGGGGATGGACGGGCGGCGCCTGCTGCTCGGCAAGGGGATCACGGCCACCGGCAACCTGCGGCGGGTCATCGCCCTGGATGCCGTCCCCCCGGGCTTGCGCGAACGCTGGCTGGCAACGGCAAGCCGCGCCTGGGAGGGGCTGGCGCAGGCTCCCCTGCTGGCGGCGCTCACCTTCGGGGAGCAGGGGCGGATCACGGACGCCCAGTGGGAGCTCTTTCGCGGCAGCGGCCTGACCCACATCATCGCCATCTCCGGCCAGCATATCGCCCTGGTGGCGGTGCTCGGCTGGTGGCTTGGCCGGCTGTTCGGGCTGCGCGGGGCCATCGGCGTGTCGCTCCTGTTCGCGGCCACCTACAGCTGGCTGGCGGGGTTTGCGGTGGCCACCGAGCGGGCCCTCATCATGGTGCTGGTGTGGAGCCTGCTGCGCTGGTTGAAACGGGACTGGCCCAGCCACCGCATCTGGCTGTGGGCCTTCGTGGTATTGATCCTGTGGGACCCCTTCGCCCTCTACTCGGCGGGGTTCTGGCTCTCCTTTATGGCGGTGGCCCTGCTGTTGCTGGCGAGCCTGCTGCACGCGCGTCCCGGCCTGGTGCGGCTGCAACTCTTGCTGCTGCTCGGGTTGCTGCCATTGCAGCTGCTGCTGTTCGAGGGGATGGCGCCCCTGGCGCTCCTGCTCAACCTGCTGGCGTTGCCGCTGTTCTGCCTCGGCATCATTCCGCTGGCGCTCATCGGCGTGCTGGTGGCCCCGATCGCCAGCCCCCTGGCCCATGGCCTGTTCTGGCTGTCCGATCTGGGGCTGGAGTGGGTGCTCCGGGGGCTGGGATGGCTGGCTGAGCACCTGCAGCTCTGGTGGCCTGTCCCCGGCGGGCTGATGCCTGCCAGCGTCCTGCTGATCCTGCTGTGGGGGGCCTGGCATCTGCCGGGGGGCCGATTCCTGCTGCTCCCTGTGGTGGCGGCCCTGCTGCTGGCCGTCTGGCCCAGACCCACCCCCTGGCAGGTGCGGGTGCTGGACGTGGGACAGGGGCTATCGGTACTTATCACCCGGGGGGAGCGAGCCATCCTGTTCGATACGGGGGATCGCTACCCCGGGGGCTACAACATGGCAGATGCGGCCATCCTGCCCCTGCTCAGCAGGCTCGGCGTCAGGGTGCTCGATACCCTGATCATCAGCCACAGGGACAGGGATCACGCGGGCAACCGGCAGGCGGTGCTGCAGAACATGCCGGTGCGCCGCGAGCTCTCCTCCTTCCCGTTTGCGCCGAGCACCCAGGCCTGTCGTCGTGGCCAGCAGTGGCGCTGGCAGGGGCTGGATCTTAGGGTGCTCTGGCCCCCGGGGCCCGGAGCGGGGCGCAACAACGACAGCTGCGTCCTGCAGTTGAGTGACGGACGCCATCGGCTGCTGCTCAGCGGTGACATCGAGCAGCAGGCGGAACGGCGCCTGCTGGCCCTGGAAAGCGAGGAGGGCGGGGGAGAGGGGCTGGCCAGCACCCTGCTGGTGAGCCCTCACCACGGCAGCCGCACCTCCTCGACCCCGGCTTTTGTCGCCGCCGTGCAGCCGGCCTTAGTGGTGCACAGCGCGGGCTTCATGAACCAGTGGGGCTTTCCCCGCCCCGAGGTGGTGGCGCGTTACCAGGGGGCGCTGCAGTGGGTGACGGGGGAGGCGGGCGCCATCCTGATCG
>NZ_CDBN01000018.1 GCF_000820085.1 Aeromonas sanarellii | reverse complement strand
GAACCGCCCCCCTCCCCCTCCCGAGATGGAGGTGGCGAGCACGGACAGGCCGCAGATGGAGAGCTCCCCCATGGACATGCCCAAGCTCGACATCCCGGTCAACATCGGTGGTGGCAACGCCCTGGGTGCCTACAGCACCGGCGGCGGTGGCGGCGGCATGGGTGGCAACAACGGCGCCATCCCGATGGCGACCTTCGAGCCCATGATGCCCCGCAAGGCGGCGCTGGCCGGCCTCGCCTCCGGCAAGGTGCTGGTGGAGTTCACCGTCACCGAGCGCGGCACCGTGAGCAACATCCGCATCGTCAAGGAAGAGCCCCGCAGCTATGACCTCGGCAAGGCGGCGCGCCAGACCATAGCCAAGTGGACCTTCAAGCCGGCCATGGTGGACGGCAAGCCGCAGCCCAGTCGCATGCAGCAAGAGATCGAGTTTGCGACCAACTAAGGAAGGTGGCGATGAAAAAGTTACATACCCTGATCCTCGCCCCGGTGGCCATGGCGGTGCTG
>NZ_CDBN01000017.1 GCF_000820085.1 Aeromonas sanarellii | reverse complement strand
CGGCGCCGGGGCCCAGCTGGGCCTGACCATCGCTTTGGTGCACGTGCTGTTCAACCTGTTTGCCGTGGTGCTCAGCTACGGGGTGCCCTTCCTGCGGGAGCTGCCCATCCGGGCCGCCGAGACCCTGGCCCGGATGGGCAGCTCCCGCAGGAAGGGCACCCCGTAGATGAGCACCACGGCAAACAGGTTGAACAGCACGTGCACCAAAGCGATGGTCAGGGCCAGCTGGGCTCCGGCGCCGCTGATGGCGGTGGCGGCCAGCAGGGCCGTGATGGTGGTGCCGATGTTGGCCCCCAGGGTGAAGGGGTAGAGCTGGCGGGTGTTGAACACGCCGCCGCCGGCCAGGGGGATCATCAGGCTGGTGGTGGTGGAGGAGGACTGCACCATGACGGTGACCAGGGTGCCGGAGGCGATGCCGGTCAGCGGACCGCGGCCCAGGGCCTTGTGCAGCAGCTCCTTGGCGCGGCCTACCATGACCCGTTGCAGCACCTTGCCGAGGGCGGTGACGCAGAACAGGATCAGCAGGATGCCGATGACGATGGTGGCGATGGATGCCCCCTTGCCCGGCAGGAAGGCGACGGCACCGTCGATGAGATCCAGGGACGGGGAGATGAGGGGCTTCATAAAGTCCATCCCCTTCATGGACAGGTCGGCAGAGCCCAGCAGCAGGCCGGCGATCCCTTCCGCGCTCTTTTGCAGCAGACTGAACATCAGCTCCAGCGGCAGGAAGATGAAGACCGCCAGCAGGTTGAAGAAGTCGTGCACCGTGGCGGCGGCGAAGGCGCGGCGAAACTCGCCTCTGTCCCGGATGTGGCCGAGGGAAACGATGGTGTTGGTGATGGTGGTGCCGAGGTTGGCCCCCATCACCATGGGGATGGCCATGCCCATGGGCAGGCCGCCGGCCACCAGGCCGACGATCACCGAGGTGACCGTGCTGGAGGACTGCACCAGGGCCGTGGCCAGGATGCCGAGCAGCAGGGCCACGAAGGGGTTGTTGGCAAACGCGAAGATCTGGGCCGCGCCCTCGGCGCCACCGGAGAAGCCCTTGAAGCCGTGGGAGACGGCGCCGACGGCGACCAGGATCAGGTAGACGAGGGTGATCACCGCCAGCCAGTTGAACAATGGGCTGGTCGCGCGGGACTCGTGCGGTGTGGAAGAAGCGGTGCTGTGCATGTGGCCTCTTGGGACGTGCTGCGTTGAATGGGACGGGCGCATTAGAGCAGTGCTCCATGACAGAAATATGACAAAGTGACACTTTTATGATGGTTTGATGACATCTCTCAGGGCGGTGCCTGCGGCCGGGTGCTGACAGAAAGTGTCGGAGCCAGCCGGATTAGGGCGCCATCCGGCCCACAACCTGACGGGCGCCTTGCACCGTGCGCCCAGGGTTATATGCTGCCCCTTTCCTTCAACGAGAGTGGTGCTGTTATGAAAGCATGGGTGTTGTGTCTTTCCCTGGGTCTGCTGTCTGCTGGTGCGCAGGCTGGCGTGTTCAAGTCCGAATGCAACCTCGACAAGGCGGTCAGGAACGAGGCGATGAACGCCACCCTGGGGGTCAAGGGCAACTGCGATGCCGACAAGCTGGTGCGCCAGCAGAAGGAGAAGGCGGCCACCGAGGTGAAGAAGAGCACCTCGGCGGTGGTGGACAAGCAGACGGCCGGGCTGAAAGAGGCGAAGAAGAGTGCCACGGACACGCTGGACAAGAAGACCTCCGGCCTCAAGGAGACCAACGAGGAACTGAAGGCGACCCGGCAGAAGGTCAACCAGACCGAGAAGAACGTGAAGGCCGTGGCCAAGGATCCGGTCAAGGCCGCCGCCACCGTGGTCATCAATCAGGGCTGATTGTCCGCGCGGCGGATGTCTGGATGCAAGAAGGGGAGCCATGGGCTCCCCTTCTGTTTGGCCGATCGCCGCGACTTACTGGCCGTCGGCCGCCTCCTCGTACTGACGGAAGGGGATGCGCAGCACCGCGATCCGCAGGAAGAGGTAGGCCACCCCGATCCCCGCCCAGATGAGGCCCAGCTCCAGGGAGCTCTGCTCCAGATTGATCCAGAGCGCCCCTATGGTGGCGGCGCCGAGCAGAGGCAGCACCAGGAACAGCAGGTTGTCCTTCAGGCTCTTGTTGCGCTGCTCGCGCACCCAGAACTGGCCGATCACCGACAGGTTGACGAAGGTGAAGGCCACCAGGGCGCCGAAGTTCACCAGGGCCAGCGCCATGTCCAGATCGAAGGAGACCGCGGAGAGCGCCAGGGCCCCCACCAGCAGCACGTTGATGGCCGGGGTGCGCCAGGTGGGGTGGATGTAGCCGAACACCCGCTCCGGGATCATGCGATCGCGCCCCATCACGTAGAGGATGCGCGACACCCCGGCGTGGGCCGCCATGCCGGAGGCGAGTACCGCCACCGTGGTGCAGACCAGCACGATGCTCTGGAACAGGGTGCCACCCACGTAGAGCGCGATCTCAGGCAGCACGGCATCCGGCTCCTTGAAGCGGGCCAGATCCGGGAAGAACAGCTGCAGGCTGTAGGAGACGGTGACGAAGATGATGCCGCCGATCAGCGCCGTCAGCACGATGGCGCGCGGGATCACCTTGCCGGCGTTCGGGGTCTCCTCCGACAGCGAACTCAGGCCGTCGAAGCCGAGGAAGGAGAAGCACAAGATGGTGGCGCCGGTGAACAGCGGCAGCATGCTGGCGGACTCCACGTGGAACGGACGGCTGCTCACCAGGGTGCCGGCCCCCTCGCCATGGCTCAGGCCCCAGGCGATGAGGCCGAGGAAGGTGACGATGATGGCGATCTGGATGAAGACGATGACGCCGTTGAAGTTCGCCACCAGCTTGATGCCGCGCAGGTTCAGGAAGGTCATCACGGTCACCAGGCCGAAGATGAAGATCCAGGGCTCCACGTTCGGGAACATGGCGGTCAGGTAGATCTTGGCCAGCAGGATGTTGATCATCGGCATGAACATGTAGTCCAGCAGGGAGGACCAGCCCACCATGAAGCCCACATAGGGGTTGAACACCTTCTGGGCATAGGTATAGGCGGAGCCCGCCGAGGGGAACTTGCGTACCAGGTGGCCGTAGCTGAAGGCGGTGAGCAGGATGCCGCCGAGCGCCAGCAGGTAGGCGGTGGCCACGCGGCCATCGGTGATGTCGCCGACGATGGCGAAGGTATCGAACACCGCCATGGGGGTGAGGTAAGCCAGACCCATCACCACCACCTGGAACAGGGTGAGCGTCTTGAGCAGCTTGGCGCCGGCCATCACGCTTTCTCCTCTGCGAACGCCCGGGAGGCGAAGGGGGACGGGATCAGGGACGCGGCAGCGCACTCCTGGACACAGGGGGCGCCTGTCTGTGACACAGATGCGTGGCGCACGCCGGCGGGGACCGGCAGGAAAGCAGTGAAATGCCCCATGTTTTTCCTCACAACGTCGGGAGATTGCCCGGCAATCTCGGTATCAATTCCGGCACAAGGTCCGGCCTCTTGGTGGATGGTGGTGTGCCCCAAAAAAGCAAAGAACCGATGTCGTAACAACATCGGCTCTCAAGGGGCGCCGTATTGTGCCCTCGGGGGGGAAAGGAGACAAGGGAAAAAGGCCGCAAACGGGGATTTTGTTGACCGGAGTCAACCCCGTCATCGGGTGTGTGCAGCGGTCGTGACCGAAGGGGTGGAGCGGGGTGACAGTGGCCCGGATTATCCGGAAAGGAGCCCGCACCGGGCGGGCTCGTTGGGGGGAAGGGCGCTATCAGGAGAGATCGGTCTCCGGCCGGCCGAGGGGAACCCGGAACACCGTCAGGCGCAGCAGCAGGTAGAGGGCGCCGAGGGCGGCCCAGATCAGCCCCAGCTCGAAGGAGGAGGGTTCGAGGTTGAGCCAGAGCACCCCGATGCAGGCGGCGCCGCACAGCGGTAGGGCCAGGAACACCAGGTGATCCCGCAGCGTCTTGTTGTGGCCGAGCTTGATGTAGAAGTGGGCGATCACCGCCAGGTTGACGAAGGTGAAGGCCACCAGGGCGCCGAAGTTGATCAGGGCCAGCGCCATCTCCAGGTCGAACGACACGGCGGAGAGCGCCAGAGCCCCCACCAGCAGCACGTTCAGGGCCGGGGTCTGCCACCTGGGGTGGATGTAGGAGAAGAAGCGGCTCGGCAGGGCGCGATCCCGCCCCATCACATAGAGCAGGCGCGACACCCCGGCGTGGGAGGCGAGCCCGGAGGCGAGCACCGCCACGGTCGTGCAGACCAGCACCACCGCCTGGAACAGCTTGCCGCCGACGTAGAGCGCGATCTCCGGCAGCACCGCATCCGGCTGCTGGAAGCGGGAGATGTCCGGGAAGAACAGCTGCAGGAAGTAGGAGACCGAGATGAATAGCACGCCGCCGATGAGCGCGGTCAGCACGATGGCGCGGGGGATCACCCGATCCGCGTTCGGGGTCTCCTCGCACAATGTGCTGATGGCATCGAAGCCCAGGAACGACAGGCAGAGGATGGAGGCACCGGTGAACAGGGGCACCAGGGCCATCTGATCCGAGAAGAAGGGACGGCTGCTCGCCACTGTGCCGAGCCCCTCGCCATGGGCAACGCCCCAGGCGATGAGGCCGATGAAGACGGCGATGATGCTGAACTGCATGATGACGATCAGGCTGTTGAAGTTCGCCACCAGCTTGATGCCGCGCAGGTTCAGGAAGGTCATGACGGCGGTCAGGGCCAGGATGTAGGTCCAGGGCTCCAGGTTCGGGAACAGGGCCTCCATGTAGATCTTGGCCAGCAGCATGTTGATCATTGGCATGAACATGTAGTCGAGCAGGGAGACCCAGCCCACCATGAAGCCCACATAGGGGTGAAACACCTTCTGGGCATAGGTGTAGGCGGAGCCTGCCGAGGGGAACTTGCGCACCAGGTGGCCGTAGCTCATGGCGGTGAACAGCATGCCGACCAGGGCGAACAGATAGGCGGTGGGCACATGGCCTTCGGTGATCTCGGTGACGATGCCGAAGGTGTCGAACACGGCCATGGGGGTCAGATAGGCCAGACCCATGATGACCACGTGCCAGAGTTTCAGGCTCTTTTTCAGGCCGACGGGGTGGGCATTCATCATGCGTTCTCCCCTGTCCGGACCGAGGGGATCAGGCTGACGGCGGCGTCATCCTGTGCAGTGGGGGCGCCGGTCTGTTGCACAGACGAGTGGCGCAAACCGGCGCAGGCCGGCAGGAAAGCGGTGAAATGCCCCATGGTGTTCCTCATCGAAGAAGCGGTGTCGTGAGATGGCTGTCCATCTCGCTATCATTTCCGGTCGGTTCCGGCCTCGTTATGGATTTGTTTGCCGCAAAAAAAGAACCGGGCTGCGATGAGCGAACGGTCCTTTGAAGCGGAGGCGCATTGTGCATTCGTGCTGCCCCCTTGACAAGCATATCAAGGAGGCAAAAACGCATTTTTTTGCACTCAGGCGCGGCGCTCTCTCCCTGGCTAATCCAGGGCGGTGAGCAGGGCCTGCTCGAGCAGGTCCAGCCCCTCGTCGACGATGGCCGCCGGGGCGGTCAGGGGGGCCAGGAAGCGGATCACGTTGCCGCGCACGCCGCAGGCCAGCAGCACCAGACCGCGCTTGCCCGCCTCGGCCACCAGTCGCCTGGTGAGGTCGGGATCCGGCCGGCTGGCGTCGCCTCCCTTGACCAGCTCCATGGCCACCATGGCGCCGGGACCGCGGATGTCGCCGATGCAGTCGAACCGTGTCGCCAGCTTGTGCAGGCGCGCCTTGATCTGCTCGCCCTGGGCCAGGGCCTGCTGGTTCAGACGCTCCTCCTCGATGACCTCCAGTACCGCCAGGGCGGCGGCGCAGGCGATGGGGGAGCCGGCATAGGTGCCGCCGAGACCGCCCGGCTTGGCGGCGTTCATGATGTCGCTCTTGCCCACCACGGCGGAGAGGGGGAAGCCGCCGGCCAGGCTCTTGGCGAGCGTCATGATGTCCGGCTCTATGCCGGCATATTCGGTGGCGAAGGTCTTGCCGGTGCGACAGAAGCCGCTCTGGATCTCGTCGCAGATGAGCAGGATGCCGTGCTGATCGCATACGCTGCGCAGCTTCTGCAGGAAGCTCGGGGAGGCGACGTAGAAGCCCCCCTCGCCCTGCACCGGCTCTATGATGATGGCGGCCACCCGGCCCGGCTCGATGTCGGCGCTGAAGCAGAGCTCCAGGGCGGCCAGGGCGTCCGCCTCGCTCACCCCCAGGTAGTCGGCGGGGAAGGGCAGGTGATAGACCTCGCCCGGGAAGGGGCCGAAGCCGGTCTTGTAGGGCACCACCTTGCCGGTGAGCGCCATCCCCATCATGGTGCGGCCGTGGAAGCCCCCCTTGAAGGCGATGGTGCCGCTGCGACCGGTGTGGGCGCGGGCGATCTTGATGGCGTTCTCCACCGCCTCGGCACCGGTGGAGAGGAAGAGGGTGCGCTTGGGGGTCGGCCCCGGCACCAGGGCATTCAATTTTTCCGCCAGCTCGATGTAGCCGGGGTAGGGG
This sequence comes from Aeromonas sanarellii, assembly GCF_000820085.1. GTDB lineage: Bacteria > Pseudomonadota > Gammaproteobacteria > Enterobacterales > Aeromonadaceae > Aeromonas > Aeromonas sanarellii. The sequence goes on along the minus strand of NZ_CDBN01000017.1, from coordinate 31,062 downwards.
GTGACCTGGAAGCAGGTGTGGCTGAACTTCTCCAGCTGGGCGCGCACCGCCGCCACCACCTTGGGGTGGTTGTGGCCGGTGTTGAGCACGGCGATGCCGGAGGCGAAGTCGATGTAGCGGTTGCCCTCCACGTCCCACAGCTCGGCGTTGTGCGCCCGGTCGATGAAGACCGGCAGCAGGGTGCCGACCCCCTGTACCACGGCCGCTTCGCGGCGGGCCTGCCAGCCCTGGTTGTTGCTTGAATGACTCATCTTTCCTCCCTGAGGGGCATGGGCCCCTGTCTCAATGTGGCGAGGCCCCCTTGGGAGCACTCACTTCGTCCTTGTTGACCGATATGGCTGCGCCGGCGGATGGTGGGCCTGATACAGGGGCCCGGCCGCCGGCGCAAGGTGTGGCTGCCTAGCGGATGCCGCCGAAGCAGAGGTATTTGGTCTCGAGGTACTCCTCCAGCCCCTCGGCCGCCCCTTCCCGGCCCAGCCCCGACTCCTTGATGCCGCCGAAGGGGGCCAGCTCGGTCGAGATGATCCCCTCGTTGATGCCCACCATGCCGTATTCCAGCCGCTCGGCCACCCGCCAGACGCGGGCGATGTCGCGGCCATAGAAGTAGGCGGCCAGGCCATAAGGGGTGTCGTTGGCGAGCGCGATGGCCTCATCCTCGGTCTCGAAGCGCACCAGGGGGGCGACGGGCCCGAAGATCTCCTCGTCCAGGATGGGGTTGCCCTTGCCGACCCCGGTCAGGATGGTGGGGCGGTAGAAGAGCGGGCCGGCGGGGTGGGCTTCGCCGCCCACCAGCACCCGGGCACCGGCGGCTTGGGCCTCCCTGACCAGGCTCGCCACCTTGTCGGCGGCGGCCGGGTTGATGAGGGGCCCGATCTGGACGCCCTCGCCCATGCCGTCGCCCACCTTGAAGTCCCGCACCGCGGCCGCCAGCTTGTCGGCGAAGGCGTCATAGACCCCGGCCTGCACCAGGATGCGGTTGGCGCAGACGCAGGTCTGGCCCGCGTTGCGGTACTTGGAGGCCAGGGCCCCGGCCACGGCGGCGTCGAGATCCGCGTCGTCAAACACGATGAAGGGGGCGTTGCCGCCAAGCTCCAGGGAGAGCCGCTTCATGGTGTCGGCGCACTGGCGCATCAAGAGCTTGCCGATGCGGGTGGAGCCGGTGAAGGAGAGCTTGCGCACCGTCTTGTTGCTGCACAGCTCGTCGCCCACCGCGCTCGCCTGATGGCTGGTGACGATGTTGATGACCCCGGCGGGGATGCCCGCCTGCTCCGCCAGGGCCGCCAGGGCCAGGGCGCAGAGTGGGGTCTCGGCGGCGGGCTTGATGACGATGGTGCAGCCGGCGGCCAGGGCCGGTCCCGCCTTGCGGGTGATCATGGCGATGGGGAAGTTCCAGGGGGTAATGGCGGCGACCACGCCCACCGGCTGTTTGATGGTGGCCAGGCGCCGATCGCCGGAGAAGCCGGGGATGGTGCGGCCATAGGCGCGCTTGCCCTCTTCCGCGAACCACTGGATGAAGCTGGCGCCGTAGGCCACCTCCCCTTTGGCCTCCGCCAGCGGCTTGCCCTGCTCGCAGGTCATGATGCGGGCCAGCTCCTCCTGGTTGGCCATGATGAGCTCGAACCAGGCCTGGAGCCGGCTGCTGCGCTCCTTGGCGGTGAGGGCCGCCCAGGCGGGCTGGGCCGCGTGGGCCGCTTCGATGGCGAGCCGGGTGTCCTCCCCGTCCATGTCGGGCACCTGGGTGATGGGCTGGCCGGTCGCCGGGTTCAGGACCTCGAACCGGCGCCCGTCCCTGGCCTCGCACCAGCGACCGTCTATATAGGCAAGGGACTTGATCAGGGAGAGAGCGGGTTGTGATGCTGACATAGATAGGAAGCCTCGATTGTGGGTCTGGGTGGCTCACGCATGCCGGGGTGCCACCGTATAGAATAATAAGCACGTAACGACCATAAAGTGAGCCGAAATGTTTTTCAAGTGTTAAATATATTTGAGTGTATGGTGCGTGGCATGCTAGAAATGGGGCTAATGGCGCGACTGTGGCGTTTTTTATCGCCCCGAGTGTGCAAAATAATGAACGGCTAGGGTTGTGCAGGATAGTGAACAGGCCAAGGGCGCTGACGCACTATATTAACCAGTCGTCACCAGGTATTCGAATGACCATGGAAGGAGACAGGCGATGCAGCACCCCCGGGGAGAGGTCCAGTGGCGGACCATGACGGATAACCCCTTGGCCGACAAAGAGATGGACAAGAGCATGGGCGAGCGCCTCGCCCAGATCCGCCGGCGGCTCGGGTTCTCCCAGCGCCGGGCGGCCGAGCTGAGCGGCCTGACCCACGGCGCCATCTGCATGATAGAGCAGAACAAGGTGAGCCCCTCGGTGGCCTCGCTGCAGAAGCTGCTCAGCGTCTACGAGCTGCCGTTGTCGCGCTTCTTCGCCGAGGAGGAGCAGCAGACGCCGAGCGTGGTGATCAAGGCGGAGCAGCTCATCGAGCTGGGCAGCCAGGGGGTCTCCATGAAGCTGGTGCACAACGGCAACAACCGGCGTCAGCTCGGCTTCATGCTGGAGACCTATGCCCCCGGCACGGACACCGGGGGGGTGGTGAAGCATCAGGGGGAAGAGGTGGGCACCGTGCTGGAAGGATCCGTGCTGCTGACCCTGGCGGGCCAGACCTATGAACTGTGCGCCGGGGACAGCTACGTCATCGACACCGGCGAGCCCCACAGCTTCAGCAATCCGTCGGGGGAGACCTGCCGCATCGTCAGCGCCCACACCCCGGCCAGTTTTTAATGTGAACAACGACTCGTGTTGGAAAAGAACCGGTAAGGAAACAGGGATCATGACCGAACATGTAAACAGTTACTACGCAGCCAGTGCCAACAAGCACGCCCCCTATCCCACGCTCACCGAGCAGCTGGAGTGCGACGTCTGCATCATAGGCGCGGGCTACACCGGCCTCTCCAGCGCCCTGCACCTGGTGGAGAAGGGCTACAAGGTGGTGGTGCTGGAGGCGGCCCGGGTGGGCTTTGGCGCCAGCGGTCGCAACGGCGGCCAGATCGTCAACTCCTACAGCCGCGACATCGACACCATAGAAGCGAATTGCCCGCCGGAACAGGCCAGGCTGCTCGGCTCCATGCTGTTTGAGGGAGGCCAGATCATCCGCGAACGGATCAAGCGCTACAACATCCAGTGCGATCTGCGTGAGGGGGGGGTCTTCGCCGCCGAGACCGAGAAGCAGCTGCACGAGCTCAAGGCGCAGCAGACTCGCTGGGAGAAGTGGGGCAACGACAAGCTGGAGCTGCTCGATGCCGACGGGGTACGCGAGGTGGTGGCGAGCGATCGCTACGTCGGCGCGCTGCTGGACAAGAGCGGCGGCCATATCCACCCCCTCAACCTGGCTCTGGGGGAGGCGGAGGCCATCCGCATGCAGGGGGGGCAGATCTTCGAGCAGTCCACCGTCACCAGCATCACCCCGGGTCAGCCCGCCCTGGTCAAGACCGCCAAGGGGGCGGTGAAGGCGCGCTATGTCGTGGTGGCGGGCAACGCCTACCTCGGCAACCTGGTGCCCGAACTCGCCGGCAAGAGCATGCCCTGCGGCACCCAGGTGATCGCCACCGAGGTGCTGGGGGAGGCGCGGGCCCGCTCGCTGTTGCCGCAAAACTACTGCATCGAGGATTGCAACTACCTGCTCGACTACTACCGCACCAGCGCCGATCACCGGCTCATCTATGGCGGCGGCGTGGTCTACGGCGCGCGGGATCCGGCGGACATCGAGCGGCTGATCATCCCCAAGATGCTGAAGACCTTCCCCCAGCTGGCCGGCGTCAAGGTGGAGTACACCTGGACCGGCAACTTCCTGCTGACCCTGTCGCGTCTGCCGCAGTTCGGCCGCATCGGTCCCAACATCTACTACATGCAGGGCTACAGCGGCCACGGCGTGACCTGTACCCATCTGGCGGGCAAGCTGCTCTCCGAGGTGCTGAGCGGTCAGGCGGAGCGCTTCGATGCGTTCGCGAAGCTCCCTCATTACCCCTTCCCGGGGGGGCGTCTGTTCCGTATCCCCTTCACCGCCGCCGGCGCCGCCTGGTACACCCTGCGCGATCGGCTGGGGGTGTGATCCCGCCTGCCCGGACTCGGATACCTACAAGGCCACCCCAGGGGGTGGCCTTGCGTTTTCTGGGGCGGTTGGCGGCGTGAGCCCCGGCCTCGCCGTGCGGGCGTCAGGCCGGAGCCGGGTCGGCGGGGAGGCGTGTCGCCAGATGGCACAAGCGCCGCGCCGCCTCTTCCTCGCTCAGCACCACCCGATGGACCCCGCGCAGCCGCAGATGATGCACCTCTTCGCCCTGATGGGCGCAGGCGGCTATCTGCAGCAGACCCCCCTGTTCCCGCGCGATGGCGGCGATTTCGCCGGCCAGCAGGCTGTCTTCCAGAGTGATCAGCAGCCAGCTGGCATTGGGCAGGGCCGCCGCGAGCAGATCCTGCTGGACAGGATGGCCGGCCAGACAGGTGATCCCCCGGGCTCGCCAGGGCGCCAGCAGCCGCTCATCCGAGTCGATCACCATCATCTCTCGCCCCTGCTCGTGCAACTGACGGATCAGCGGGGTGCCGATGCCGTCGGCGCCGACCACCACCACGTGGCCTTGCAGCGGGCAGAGCGGGGCGGCGTCTTCGGTCTGCGGCTCGGGGTGGCGACTCAGCCAACGTTCCACCCGATTGAATACCAGGGGGTTGAACACGATGGAGAAGCAGGCGCCGATCAGCACCAGATCACGAGCCACCGCCGGCACCAGGCCGAGCATGACCCCCAGCCCCATCAGGATGAAGGAGAACTCCCCCACCTGGGCCAGGCTGGCGGAGATGGTCAGCGCCGTACGCCGGCTGTGGCCAAACAGCCGGACGATGGCGAAGGCCGCCACCGACTTGCCGATCACGATGACGAACAGGGTGGCCAGCACCGCCAGGGGCTCGCGCAGCAGGATGACGGGATCGAACAGCATGCCCACCGAGACGAAGAAGAGCACGGCGAAGGCGTCCTGCAGGGGCAGGGTGTCGTTGGCGGCCTTGTGGCTCAGGTGAGAGCTGTTCATCACCACCCCGGCGAAGAAGGCCCCGAGGGCGAAGGAGACCCCGAACAGCTTGACGGCACCGAAGGCGATGCCCAGCGAACAGGAGAGCACGGCCAGGGTGAAGAGCTCGCGGGAGCCGGTGGCGGCGGTGCGGGCCAGCAGCCAGGGGATGAGGCGGCGTCCGCCGATGATCATCAGGGCGATGAAGGCCGCCACCTTGGCTAGGGTCAGGCCAATGTCGGCGAGCACCTGGGCCAGGGTCAGGCTCTCACCCCCCTGCTGCAGGTTCGCGAGTATGGGGAGCAGCACCAGGGCCAGCACCATCACCAGATCCTCGACGATGAGCCAGCCGATGGCGATGCGCCCCTCCTTGGTGTCGATCTGGCCTCGGCTCTCCAGGGCGCGCAGCAGCACCACAGTGCTGGCGGTGGAGAGGGCCAGACCAAACACCAGGCCGGCGGTCAGGCTCCAGCCTAGCAACTGGGAGAGGCCGAGCCCGAGCAGGGTTGCCAGGGTGATCTGGACTATGGCCCCCGGGATGGCGATGTGCTTGACCGACAGCAGATCCTTGAGGGAGAAGTGCAGGCCGACGCCGAACATCAGCAGGATGACGCCGATCTCCGCGAGCTCGGGGGCGAGCTGCAGATCGGCCACATAGCCTGGGGTGAAGGGACCGCACACCACGCCGGCCGCCAGATAGCCCACCATGGGAGAGACTCGCAGGCGGCTTGCCAGCATGCCAAACAGATAGGCCAGCACCAGGCCGCCAACCAGGGTCGTGATAAGGGGGAGTGAGTGGTCCATGTCGTCACCTCGCTAATGGCAGTCAGGGGCTACCAGATCACCCGAAGGGGAAGAGGGCAGCTGTCAATGAGCAGGGGGCGAAAGAGACAGAAGTTGGCCGCATCAAGACATTTTCTTGAGGACAACAGATGCCGTTTCCATTGAAAAATAATGCATTTTTATGGCTTGGACAACATTATTCCAAGATTGAGAGGGATTTTGACGGGAAATGTCTGTAACGCATTGTTTTAAAGTGAAAGGCTGACTCTTGAATGCAATTTTTGGCAGGAAAAATCAATCCGCGATTGTTTTCTTCGCTGCGGTTCACCCTGCCGCCGACGGCACGGAGGAGGCGGCCCTCCTCCGTCGTCAGCGAGAAACGGGCGCAAAGGGCGGGTTAGTCGCCCCTGGCGATCCCCTCCCGCCTGGGGTCGGCGGCGCCCAGCCAGCCACCGGCATTGCGCTGCACCCCCTGCAGCCCGGAGGTCTGCTCGCCCAGCAGGATCTCGTGTCCCCTGGCTTTCAACCCCTGAACCACGGCATCTGGCGTGCGCCCCTGCTCCAGCTCGGTGGGGCCGTTGCGGCTGCCGAAGTTCGGCAGCGCGATGGCCTGCTGCAGATTGAGCCCCCAGTCCTGGGTCCCCAGCAGCGCCTTGCCCACGTAGTTGATGATGGCCGAGCCCCCGGGGGAGCCCAGGCTCATCTCGAGCTCGCCGCTCTGCTTGTCAAACACCAGCAGGGGGGACATGGAGGAGCGCGGACGCTTGCCGGGCTCGACCCGGTTCGCCACCGGCAGGCCGGCCGCATCCACCGAGGTGAAGGAGAAATCCGTGAGCTGGTTGTTGAGCAGGTAGCCGTTGACCATCAGCCGCGAGCCGAAGCCATCCTCGATGGAGCTGGTCATGGAGACCGCCATCCCCGCCTGGTCGACGATGGAGACATGGCTGGTGGACGGGCGCTCTGGAGTGGCATCCCGGCCACGGGCGAGCGAACGGGGCGGCTTGCCGGGCTGGGCCACCCCCATGGAGCGGTTGCCGATGAGGCGGCCCCGCTCGGCCAGATAGCCCTTGTCCAGCAGGCCGGCCACCGGCACCTCGACGAAGTCGGCGTCGGCCACGTACTGGTTGCGGTCGGCAAAGGCGAGCCGCGCCGCCTCGCTGTAGAGGTGGATGGCATCGCTCGAGGCGGCCAGCCGGCCGTCCGGCCCGGGCACGGGTTTGAGCGCTGCCATGTCCCGGCTCTCCAGCATGCCGAAGATCTGGCCGAGGGCCAGGGTGCCGGAGGAGGGGGTGGGGAAGCCGCACACCTCGCTCTGGCGATAGTCGAAGCAGAGGCCGTCCCGCAGTTTGGCGCTGTAGCTGGCGAGATCCGCCGCCGCCAGCACGCCTGGATTGGTGGGGTGGCTGCGCACCTTGGCCACCATGGCGTCGGCGAGTTGCCCCCGATAGAAGGCATCTGCCCCCTCTTGGGCCAGGGTTCTCAGCACCCTGGCCAGGGCCGGGTTGGTGAGCCGGGTCCCCGCCGCCTTGGGGGAGCCGTCCGGCTGATAGAAGTAGGCGCGGGCCTCGGGATCTCTGGCGAGATAGGGATCCTTGGCGATCAGGGTGGCGAGGCGCGGGCTGATGATGAAGCCCTGCTCCGCCAGGGCGATGGCGGGCTCGAACAGCGTGGCCCAGGGCAGCTTGCCATAGCGCCCGTGGGCCAGGGCCAGGGCGCGCACCGTGCCGGGGGCGCCCACCGAGCGGCCGCCCACCACGCCGTCGTAGAAGGCCATGGGTTTGCCATCCTGCATGAACAGCTGATCCGTGGCGGCGGCGGGGGCCGTCTCCCGGCCATCCACGGCAACCACCCCTTTGCCGTCCCACACCAGCAACAGGGAGCCGCCACCGATGCCGGACGACTGCGGCTCCACCAGGGTCAGCACCAGCTGGACCGCGATGGCCGCGTCCACGGCGCTGCCTCCCGCCTTGACGATCTGGTAGCCCGCGTCCACCGCCAGCGGGTTGGCCGCCGCCACCATGAAGTGGCGACCCTGCCAGCCCGGCTTGTCGGTCCAGCCGCTCGCCGCCTCGGGGGCGATCAGGGTCTGGGGTGGGGGGACATAGTGAAAGGCGCTCTGGGGGGCGCAGCCGGCGAGCAGGCCGAAGGCGACCAGCAGGCCGAGGGGTTTGAGGGACATGACGGGCTCCTTGTCGGTTTCTTGTTCATCAGTCGAAATGTGTCACACTTGGAACCTGATGAAAAGATTGTTGTTAATACTCATATGGTTACAAAACTATCAGGAAGAACGCCACAAGGCACAAGGCGAATCTGGGAAGGGGCTGCACCCTGCACCTGACGGCTAGTTGGCTCGCTGCCGGTTCAAGCCATACAGCGGCGCTGGAGTGGCTTCATCCAGAAGCCAGCCCACGACAACGCCAGAGCCAACCGTGACGAGCATCAGCACATAGATCAGCCACTGGAAAGCGTCCCCATAGGCGCGGATCAGAGCCTGGGCACTGTCGTTGGAGACCTGGCTTGCGGCGGCGACATTGCCCATCGCAAGCTGCCGGGCCGTCTCAATGGTTGCCGCTGCGCTGCCTTGCGGCAAGTGCATCTGGATGAACAGCGTCACCAGCGCACCTACGATGGCGATGGCCACGCCTTCGCCCGCCACCCGCGTCGTGCTGAAAATCCCCGTCGCCATGCCAGCGCGCTCCTTCGGCACGACACTGACCGCCAAACCATCCATCAAGCCCCACGGCAGCCCCGTGCCGATGCCGATGACGAGGAGCGGCCCCAGCAGCGATGCGTGAGGATCCGATGGGGCTATCTTGCCGAGCCAGAACAGCCCGGCAGCAGCGACAAATAGCCCCAGTGCCGAGATTTTTCCGGCCGAGGCCCAGCGTGTCAGGCTGGCCGCCAGACTGGGCACGATCAACATCGGAATCGACAAGGCGATCATGCTCATCCCGGCGCTGACCTCGCTCTTGCCCTCAATGCCGATCAGCCGCAACGGGAGCAACACCAGCAAGACCACATAGCAATAGCATGTGGCCACCGGCAGCATCTGCACGCCCAGGAAGCGCGGATACCGAAACAGCGACAGATCCAGCATCGGGCGGGCCGCACGTCTCTCCACGCCAAGAAAAATCCCCAATGACAGGGCGGCGCCCAGCAGCAGCCCCCACGCCAGCCAACTGCCCCAGCCGCTGGCCGGCAATTGCAGAACCCCCCAGGTGAACAAACCGAGTGCGCCGGTGAAACTGACCGCGCCAGCCCAATCAAAAACCGCCGCATCGGGGTCGCGCGATTCGAGCATCCTGGGCACTCCCAGCAGCAAGGCGAGTGCACCCACGCAGGCACTTGAGAAGAACACAGAACGCCAGCCCCGCCAGGAGCGGGCCGAAAGCCAGTCCCACACCAAAGCTGGTGCCCAGCAGGCTGAACGCTCGCGTGCGCGCCATGCCGTCAAACGCCTGGGCAAGCGCCGCCGACCCGCCTGCCAATGCCGCCGCTGCGGCGATTCCCTGAGCCGCGCGCAGCACATCGAGCCAGAGGATGTTCGGTGCCCAGGCGATGACGATGGAGATGATCACGAAAGCCAGCACACCGCTGGCAAACACCCGTTTGCGGCCGAAGGTATCGGCCAATGCACCGGCCGTCATCAGGAGGCTGCCGAAGCTCAACATGAACGCATTGGTGATCCAGTTCAGTGCCAGCGGACTGCCCCCGAGATCGCGACCGATCATGGGGGTGGCGACAGTCCCGCCAGTGAAACTGAGAGGAAGGATCAGGGCCGCCAGGCAGATGGCGGCAAGCAGCGACGCCTGATGGTGGCGAATGACGGTATTGGTGACTTTCATCGGTATCTCTCGGCGCGGTCCGCTGGTTGCAGGGGCCGCATAGGTCATGGGGGATGCATGACATGCTAAAAGATCACCAGTCATTGAAAAATATGGCATTATTCCTTTCTTAAATGACAAAAACTCACTAATTGAACGATGGCGATGGATAGTTTGAGCGGATTGATGGCGTTCGTCCGCGCAGCGGAAGCAAACAGTTTTGTCGCGGCCAGCAAGCGCCTGGGAGTGTCCGCCTCTGCGATCAGCAAGAGCGTGGCACGCCTGGAGGCCGAGCTTGGGGTGCGCTTGTTCAACCGCAGTACTCGGCGCCTGAGCCTGACGGAAGAAGGCGCGCTTTTCTTCGATCGCAGCCAGCGCATCGTCGAAGAAATCGAAGAGGCGGAATCCGAGTTGTCCCGGCTGGCGGGCAGTCCCAGCGGCAAGCTGAAAATCGGCGTGCCGGCCATTGGCTATCGGATGTTGATGCCCGTTCTGCCCGAATTCACTGCCCGGTATCCCGACATCAGACTCGATTTCGACTTCAACGACAGGTTGATCGACGTCATCGCCGAGGGAGTGGATGCCGTCATCCGCAGCGGTGATACCGGCAGTTCCCAGCTCAAGGCTCGTCCCTTGGGCACGTTCCGCTTTGTGGTGGTGGGCGCCCCGCGCTACTTCGCCGAACGCGGCACACCGCAAGCTCCGGCTGACCTCGTGGGCCATGACTGCCTGCGGTACAGGTTCCCGACGACGGGCCAGTTGCAGGGGTGGGGGCTTGGCACCGAACGGACGGATGTCCCGTGTCTGTCTGTTCCGACCACGCACACGTTCAACAGCGTGGAAGGGCTGATCTACGCCTCGGTGGCTGGGCTGGGAATCGCCTACCTGCCCGATTTCGCCGTCCGTGAGGGCATAGGATCGGGAGCGCTGGTATCCATCCTCGATGACTATGTGGTCGAAGGCGGACAGTTCTCCATCCTCTGGCCTGGCAATCGCTACATGGCGCCCAAACTGAGGGTGTTTGTGGATTTCCTGGTCGACAAGAAGGTGTTGGGCGGGTAAGGGGCGCGGTATTCCGGCAACACGCCCGAGGTAGCGTCCTGAGTGCATCGAGGGAACAGCGAAGGTGCCGGCCTTCCATCGCGCTCTTCGGCTTTGGCGTAGCCCGTCGACATGCCGGGCTGGAGTCATCGAGACATAAAAAACCGCCATCAGGCGGTTTTTTTATGATGATGTCTGTCGCCTGCGGGCTGACTAGATGGACTGCTCTTCCCCACCCAGGGCGGCGAACAGGGCCGGGATGAACTGGGAGAGCTCGGCGGTGACCAGGGCGAAGTCGGCGTCCAGGCGGGCGGCGGGATCTTCACTGGTGACGTCGTCGTTCTGCTCGCGCAGCTCTTCGCTGAACTTGAGGCGCTTGATGGAGAGATCATCCCCCAGCACGAAGCTCAGTGTTTCGCCCCAGTTGAGGGCCAGCTTGGTCACCAGCTTGTCGTTGGCCAGGTGATTCTTGATCTCCTCGCTCATCAGATCCTGCTGCTTGCAGCGGATGATGCCGCCGTGCTCCATGGCGCTGCGCAGCTCGGCTTCGTCCTCCAGGGTGAAGGCGGCGGGCAGGTTGCCCTCGTTGAGCCACTCGGTCATGGTGATCTCGGGCGGGTTCTTGAGGGCCACCGGCACTACCGGCAGGGAGCCGATGGATTTGCGCAAGAGCGCCAGCAGATCGTCCGCCTTCTTGGCGGAGCCTGCATCCACCACCATCAGGTTGTCGGCAGGGTTTATCCAGGCGAAGGTCTGGCTGGTGCGGCTGAAGGCGCGGGGCAACAGGGTGTGCATGATCTCCTCTTTCAGCGCCTCCTTCTCTTTCTTCTTGAGAGCGCGGCCCTGCTCGAATTCAATGGCCTCTACCTTCTCCGCCAGCATCTCCTTGACCACGGTGCCGGGCAGCATCTTCTCTTCCTTGCGAGCGCACAGCAGGATGTGGCCAGAGGCGGCGTGGGTCAGGGTGGAGCCGAATTTGCCAAGGGGCTTGACCCACCCGAACCGGGAGATGTCCTGGCTGCCGCACGGGGTGAAGGCGCAGGCTTCCAGCTGGGTTTCCAGCTGCTCAACGGTCAGGTCGAAGGGGCGGGTAAAGCGGTAAATCTGCAGGTTTTTAAACCACATGGCGTCCTCGGTCTCTAGATTGTCCGGCGGGCATTGTACTAGAGAGGCGCTTTGTGATCAGCCAATCATTCTCGCTAAATAAAGGGCGATCGACCTCACAGGGCCCCACCTTGATCCCCCGGGAGCGGGCCCAACTCCCCTAGACTGCGAGTGTTCACATTGCTGACAAGGAGGCGACCATGTTGAGACAGAGTCGGCCGGAAGACATGGAAGAGATCGTCGAAATCTGGCTCCTGGCCTCCCTGCAGGCCCACGATTTCGTCGATGCCTCCTGCTGGTGGCAGGCTCAGGAGGAGCTGCGTACCCGCTACCTCGATCACGCCCGCATCTGGGTGTTCGAGGAGCGAGGGGACCTGCTCGGCTTCATGGCGCTGGTGGATGATTACCTGGCTGCACTCTTCGTGCGCCCCGATAGGCAGGGGCGGGGGGTGGGGCACGCCCTGTTGCAGGAAGCCAGATCCAGATGTGCCGAGCTGCATACCCGGGTCTTCGTGGAGAACGAGCCGGCGGTGCGTTTCTACCGCCGCCACGGCTTTGAAATCGGGGGGGAGGTGCCCGATCCCCTCACTGGCCATCTTCAGTACCAGATGCATTACCAAGCCGTCTGAATCTGACGTCTGGGGCTGCCCCGGTTGAAAACGGGGGGCACCATCCTCATCTTGTCTCCATCCCGGGGCGCCCTCGCCCCCGCTCTCTTCTTCTTATCGAGCCGTTTTCCATGAAGATCCTGCACACCGCCGACTGGCACCTCGGTCATCAGCTTCACGGCCACGACCGCCGCTTCGAACACGACGCCTTCCTCGACTGGTTGGCCGACACCATCAAGACCCGCGACATCGATGCCCTGCTGGTGGCGGGCGATCTGTTCGACACCGCCAACCCTCCCGCCAGTGCCTGGCAGCAGCTCTACCGCTTCCTGGCACGGCTGCGGGCCGAGCACCCGGCACTGGAGATGGTGCTCATCGGCGGCAACCACGACTCCCCCTCCAAGCTGGATGCCCCCCACGAGCTGCTGCGCGCCTTCGACCTCCATCTGGTGGGCAGCATCAGTCGGGACGACGAGGGGCGCCTCGAGACCGAGCGCCTGCTGGTGCCGCTGCGAGGCAAAAACGGCGAGGTGGCCGCCTGGTGCGCCGCCGTGCCGTTTCTGCGCAGCAGCGATCTGCGCCCCGACGGGCTCAGGGAGGGGCAGGACAGACTCATCGAAGGGGTACGCCAGGTCTATGAAGCGGTGCTGAGCGAGGGGCGGGCGCGCTGCCATCCGGATCAGGCCCTCATCGCCATGGGCCACGCCTATCTGGCGGCGGGCCAGCTCTCCGAGCTCTCCGAGCGGCGGGTGCTTGGCGGCAACCAGCATGCCCTGCCTGCCGAGCTGTTTGCCGCCGCCGACTACACGGCGCTGGGTCACCTGCACCTGGCCCAGAGCCCGGCCGAGGGAGTGCACTACAGCGGCTCGCCGCTGCCGCTCTCGCTGGCCGAGGCGAACTACAACCATCAGGTGCTGGAGGTGACGTTTGAGGGGGGCAAGCTGGCCCGGCTTGAGCGGATCCCGGTGCCCCGCGCGGTGGAGATGATCCGCCTGCCCCAGAGCGGCCTCGACGAGGCGCTCCAGGCCATCGAGGCGCTGGCGCTGCCCGCTTGCCCGCAGCAGGCGCAGCCCTTCCTCGAGGTGCGGCTGCTGCTGCCCAAACCCGAGGCCCGCATCCGCGAGCGCGTACTGGCCGCCATCGGCGACAAGCCGGTGCGCCTTGCCCGCATCACGACCAGTTATCAGGGCTCGGGCCAGGGGCTGGCGGACGGTGCCGGCCAGCGCCGGCTCGATGAGCTCTCCCCCACCGAGGTGTTTCGCCTCTGCTATCAGCGTCAGTTCGACGGGGAGCCGGAGGCCGAGCTGGTGGCGTCGTTTGAAGAGATCCTGGAGCAGGTGAAGGAGTCCAGCCAATGAAAATCTTGTCGCTGTCAGGGGAGAATCTGGCCAGCCTGACCGGTCAATTCACCATCGATTTTGCCGGTGGCGCCCTGGGGGCCGCCGGCCTGTTTGCCATCACCGGCAATACCGGCGCGGGCAAGAGCACCCTGCTCGATGCCATCTGTCTGGCGCTCTACGACGAGATGCCGCGCTTTATCGCCAATCGCAAGAACGTCGCCGAAGTGGGCCGCATGGATGACGAGGAGAAGCTCAAGGCCAACGATGTGCGCGGCATCCTCAGCCGCGGCCACGCCAGCGGTTTTGCCGAGGTGCAGTTTCGCGGCTGTGACGGCCGTGTCTGGCTGGCCCGCTGGGCGGTGCGCCGGGCTCGCAACCGCGCCGAGGGGCGCTTTCAGGCCCAGGAGCGCAGCCTGACCGACGTGGCGTCGGGCCAGGTGTTCAGTGGCAGCAAGCGGGAGCTGCAGGATCGCATTGACGAGCTGGTGGGACTCTCCTGGGAGCAGTTTCGCCGCGCCGTCATCCTGCCCCAGGGGGAGTTTGCCGCCTTCCTCAAGTCGAGCGCCGACGAGCGTTCGGCACTGCTCGAACGGATGACCGGCACCGAGCTCTACTCCGCCATTTCGGTCCAGACCCATGAGCGGGCGCGGGAGGAGCAGCAGAAACTGGCCGCCATCCGCCAGCGGCTCGGCGACGTGGCGCTGATGGACGAGGCGACCCGCGAGCAGTGGGTGAGCCAGCAGGTCAGCCTCGCCACCAGCCTCAAACACGAGCAGCAGCAACAGCAGCTGATGCAGGACTTGCGCGATCTCAACGGCCGTATCGCTGCCCAGTTGCAGGCCTGTCAGGAGGGAGAGGCGGCCCTTGCCGCGGCCGAGGCGGCCCACGCTGCGGCCGCCCCCGAGCGCGAGGAGTTCGTCCGCGCTGAGCAGGCCCAGGTGGCCCGCGCGGATCACGACGAACTGGCTCGCCTCACCCTGGAGGTGCAGCAGCAGGAGAAGGCGCTGGCCGAGCTTGGCCCTGAACTTGGCAAGCTGGAGGAGCAGACCCAGCAGAGCGCCCTCACCGAACAGCAACTGCTGGCGGAGAAGATCGCCGCCGAGCGCGAGTGGGGCGCCCTGCAGCCTGAACTCAAACGGGCGCAGGAGCTCGACACCCGCATTCGGGAAAAGCAGCAGCAACTGCAGAAGATCCAGCAGGAGGGGGCGCAGGAGCGGGAGGTGCAGCTCACCCTGGAGCAGGGCTGGCGCCAGCAGTGCCAGCAGGTGGAGCAGCTCAAGGGCCAGCACCAGCAGTGGGGTGCCTGGCTTGAGGAGCACAAGGAGCTGGCGCCGGTGGCCCGCCAGTGGCAGCCCCTGCTCACCGCCATGCAGGATTGGGCCGAGGATGCCGACAGGCTGCAGCAGCTTCTCACCCTGCGCGAACACAAGCTGCGCGCCCTCAGGCAACTGCAACACCAGCTGGAGCAGGGGCAGCAGGAGCGCGACTACTGGCTGCGCGAGCAGGCGCGGCTGCTGCAACAGCAGCACGAGCTGCAGGAGCAGCAGTGGGAGGGGCGCCTGGCCAAGGCGCAGGAGCAGTGGCAAGGGCAGACCGAGCAGCTCGGCCAGCTGCGCCAGTTGCTGGAGCTGGCCGACTATGGCCGCAATCACGGTGAGCAGCATGGTCGCCTGCAGCAGGAGATCGCCCAGCTGGAGCAGGCGCTCGGCAAGCTGGCCATCCTCGGCGACGAGCTGACGCCGGCCCGTGAGCGGCTCGCCCTGCAACGGGACGAGGCACGCCACGCGCTGGAGCAGTCCCGTGCCATCGCCAGTTTCGAGCAGCATCGCCACATCCTGCGCGACGGTGAACCTTGCCCGCTCTGCGGCGCCGAGGAGCACCCCTATCACCAGAGCCAGCCACAGGTGGCGGGTATTCTGGGGCAACTGGCGGAGCGCGTCCGCAGCCTGGAGCTTGAGTGGGATCGGCTCAATCACCAATACATTCAGTGCGAGAGCGAGCGCCAGGAGCTGGCCCGCCAGCTGGCGGTGCGTCAGCAACATCTGCCTGAGCTGGAGACGCGCGCCGAGCAGCTGACCCAGCGCTGGCAGCAGCTCGGCGGTGCCGAGCTGCTGGGCCATCCGTTGCCGCTGCGTCAGAGCCCAATCGAGTGGAACGAACTGATGAGTACCCTGCTAGGCCGCGGCCAGAGTCTGGAGCAGGGGCTGGCCCGCAGCCAGCAGCAACTGCGCGAGGCCCAGCAGGGGCAGCAGCAGTTGCAGGCCGTGCGCCAGCAGCTGAGCCAGCTGGCCAGCCAGCACCAGCAGTTCGAGCAGCAGTGGCAGGAGGCCGACCGCCAGCGCATCGCCCTGGAAGGGGAGGTGAAGGGGATGGGCGAGCAGGAAACGACCCTGCGCCAGCGCCTTGAGCAGGGGGGCAGCCGGCTCGACGAGCAGATGGGAGGCCAGCCCTGGCGTCAGTGGTTGGGCAGCCAGCAGTGGCGCGAGTGGCAGCGGGCCTGCGAGGCCTGGCTGCACGGTCAGAGCGAGTGGGAGCGGCTGACCGGCGAGATTGCCAGCCTCACCCCGGCCCTGAGCGCCCAGGAGGCGCGCCTGCAGACCCAGCGCGAGCTGCTGCACAAGCTCGAGCGAGACTACAAGGAGCATGAACAGCAACGGCAGGGACTGGTTACCAGTCGTGCCACCTGCCTGGGGGGCGAGGAGATTGCCCTGGTCGAGAGCCGCTGGCAGCAGCGGCTGCAGCAACTGGCCAGCGAGCTGGAGACGATGCAGGGGGCGGCCCGCGCCTTGCGCGAGCGCCAGACCGAGCTCAAGACCCGTCTCAGCCATCTGGAGCAGGAGAAGCAGGTGAGCAGCCGGCGGCGACGGGAGGTGCTGGGGCGCTGGGCTGCCCACGCCAGCAGCCTCGGCATCGCCGAATATGACCTGCGCCGCCTGCTGGCCATGAGCCCGGATGAGCTCAAGGCGCGCCGCGCCGCCTTGCAGGCGCTGGAGGATGCCCGCGCCGAGGCGCGTACCCGTTTGACCGAGCGGCAGCGGGCGCTGGCGCTGGAGGAGA
Organism: Aeromonas sanarellii; assembly: GCF_000820085.1. Lineage (GTDB taxonomy): Bacteria > Pseudomonadota > Gammaproteobacteria > Enterobacterales > Aeromonadaceae > Aeromonas > Aeromonas sanarellii. The sequence goes on along the minus strand of NZ_CDBN01000017.1, from coordinate 14,244 downwards.
GCAAGCGGGATCGTTACCGCGAGCATCACCCCGAGCTGGCTGCGTTGGCGCCACCGGAGCTCGACAGCCGGCTGACGGCGCTGGAGGCACACTGCCGTGCCCTCGACGAGCAGCTGTTCCAGTGCAAGAGCACGCTGGCCCAGGCAGAGGCGGCGGCCCTCAAGGCGGGCACCTTGCAGGAGGCGCTGGCCGCCCAGCAGGCGGTGGCGGATCACTGGCAGCGACTCTCCGATCTCATCGGTTCGGCCAGCGGCGCCAAGCTGCGCACCTTCGCCCAGAGCCTCACCCTGGAGCGGCTGCTGCTGGAGGCCAACGCCCAGCTCGCCGAGCTCTCCCCCCGCTATCGGCTGGAGCGAGTGCCCGGCACCGATCTGGCGCTGCAGGTGGTGGATCTCGACATGGGGGATGAGGTGCGCTCGGTGGATTCCCTCTCCGGCGGTGAAAGCTTCCTGGTATCGCTGGCGCTGGCGCTGGCCCTCTCCAGCCTGTCGTCGCGCCAGACCCAGGTCGAATCGCTGTTTATCGACGAAGGCTTCGGCACGCTCGATCCCGACAGCCTGGATCTGGCGCTCTCAAGTCTCGACTCCCTGCAGGCGGCCGGCCGCCAGATCGGGGTCATCTCCCACGTGCAGACCCTGGTGGAGCGGATCGGCGTGCAGGTGCGGGTGGAGGCCCTCGGCGGCGGCGAAAGCCGGGTGGTATTGCCCGGCTGACGACGTGTCATCCATGACCATGCATGAACAAGAAGGCCCCTGTGAGGGGGCCGAAAAGATGCAGTCCGGCAAGTCTGGCCTGCGGGCTGTGGCTCAGGCAGACCATTGGATTGGTCCGAGACCGAGCAATGGAGCCTGGATTGTCGTTCATCAGAGGAGTGGTCAATGGCACCCGAGCGGATCGACAGGGCCCAGATGTTTGTGGCCGTCCCCTGCGCTCTGATGCGGGCCCCCCGGTGTGGATCGTCATGGCATCAAACGATGGACAGCACTTCCGACAGGGCCTTGCGGGGCTTTTGCGGCCAGTTCTTGGTGGCGGGATAACCCACTGCGACGATCATCACGGGTAGCTCGCTCGTCGAGAGTTCAAACGCCCGAGCGACCTGCACAGCATCGAATCCGCTCATGGCGCACGACCCCAGCCCCATCCCCTGTGCCGCCAGCATCAGTGTCATGGCGGCCAGGGAGGCAGAACGGATGGCCTCATCCCGCTGCAGGAGGACATTCCCCTCATGGGCCGTGCTGGCCAGGCTGACCCATCCATCGACCACTTGCTGCGCCATGATGCCGTGTTTCACGCTGGGCTGCAGGGTGGCGGCCAACTGAGAGTGGGCCGCCAGGGTGCCGCAGACGATGAAGGCGACCGAGGCATCCATGATCTTCTGCTGTTCAAAGGCGGCGGCTCTCAGGCGGCGCTTGGCCGCCTCGGACTGCACGGCAATGAATCGCCAGTTCTGCATGTTGTAAGCCGAGGGCGCCTTGGTTGCGAGGCTGATCAGGGATGCAATCACCCCATCCTCCAGAGGGCGGTCTGGCTGAAAGTGATTGATGGAAGTACGAGCGTCAATGATGTTCTGAATGGCTGTCGTCATGTCATGGTCCAGTAAGAAAATGTATGGAAGAAGTGTGTGATGGCTCGCAACGCCTGAGCGTCCATGAGCGGGGCTAGCGATGAGCACAACCACTCCCCTGAGTGCGGCCAATGCCCACAGCCCGTCGTTGCCGCTATCATGGGCCGAGCCAGTCAGGGCAGGGCGGCACGGTGGCCCGGCCTGAAGCCATGCTGGCGGGATGACCAGACGATGGACAGGCCCAGCAGCGCCAATGCCGCCATCGTCCAAGAGAAGGACGCCGCGCCCAGGTGTTCCAGCAGCATGCCACCCAGTACCCCCCCTCCCGCCACGGCGAGATTGAACATGGTCACCAGCATGGATTGGGCTACGTCGGCCTCGTCGCCCGCCCTATCCGAGAGCGCGGTCTGCAACAGGGTCGGCGCACCGCCAAAGGTCAGCCCCCACAGCGTGATGCCTAGCAGCACGGCCCATGGCGATGAACAGGAGAAGCCAAGCATCAACGCGGCTGTGGTGAATACGGCCAGGCTCAGCAGCGTCAGCGTGCGCAGCAAGCGATCCACCAGCAGGCCGGTGAGCCAGATCCCCACGATGGACGCGACGCCAAACAGCAGCAGCATGGCATCGACCCATTCCCCCAGGCCAACCGATGCGAGGAAGGGCGCTATGTAGGTATAGAGAATGTTGTGCGCCAGTATCCAGACGAACAGAGCCAGCAGGACCGGGCGAATGCCTGGCATCCGGAAGATGTGTCGGATGGGGACTCGCTGCCTGGCCGACTGGCCCGCAAAGCCCGGTACCGACAGCCATACCCAGAGAAACAACAGTAACGACAGCGCCGACATGATCCAGAAGACGCCGCGCCAGTCAGACCAGGTGCCCAACCAGGTTCCCAATGGCACACCAATGGCCAGGGCGATGGGCTGGCCGACACCGACGACAGCCAGGGCACGACCCTGCAGGTGCGTCGGCACCATGCGTCTCGCATACCCGGCCAGCAAGCCCCACACCACCCCTGCCGCCATGCCTGCGACAAAGCGTGCCCCCAGGGTCAGGCCGTAGTGACTGGACAAGGCGGTGAGGGTGTTGAACACCAGCAGTCCGCCGAGCGCCAGCAGGAATAGCGGTTTGCGGTTCCAGTTGCGAGTGGCGGCTACAATCGGAATGGCCGCCAGGACGGAACCCAGTGCGTAGAGCGTCACCAGCTGACCCGCGAGGGAGCCGGATACGCCCAACCCCTGGCCGATCTGCGGCAACAGCCCGGCAGGCATGGTCTCTGTCATGATGGCGAGGAAGCCCGCCGTGGTGAATGCCAGCAGTTTCCCGATTGGCAGACCCTCTGCGTCCACAATCGCCTTGGGTGTCGGACTCTCATGATATTCGCTCTTCATATGGTACTCATCACCTCAGGCGAGATAGGACGCGGCCATGTCTTTGTCGCCGTGTCCGGCCTCCAGCGCCCGCTCAAAACGCCAGAGGCCGGCCTTTGCCGTATCGAGTCGCACACCTGCGTGCTCAGCGGCCTCGACGATCAGACGGGCATCTTTCACTGCATTGACGATCGTGAAGCTTGCCGAGTAGTTGTCAGCCTGGATGGCGGCGGCCTTGACCTGAAAATAGCCGCTGTCCATCGGTCCTCCCGTGATCACATCCATGAGCAGAGCGGGATTGACGCCCATCCCCTTGGCCAGGGCCAAACTCTCGGCCAGGCCGTGAGTGAGGGAAAAGGCCCAGTGGTTCAGGGCCAGCTTGAGACGGCTGCTGGCGCCTGCTTGCTCCGACACCCACAGGGTCCGTTTGCCAATGGCGTCGAAGGCTGCCTGGGCGGCTGCTCGCTGTGCGACTGGACCTGATGCCAGAACGATGAGCTGGGCCAGTTCAGCCGGTTGCCGAGTGCCCTGCACCGGGGCATCGTAGAACACCAGCCCTTGCTGTGCGGCCAGTGCCACCAGGGTGTCAATGCCCTCTATGCCGACAGTGCTCAACTGCAACCAGATGGCCCCCTTTTTCAAGGCCGGAGCGGCGCTCAGCATGACCTGCTCAACGCTGGGACCGTCCTTGAGGACTGTCACTATCAGGTCGGCGTCACGCACGGCATCTGCAGGGGTGTCGAACACCAGAATACCGTCAGAGGCCAGTGCCTGGGCCTTGGGGGTGGTGCGATTCCAGGCATGAACCTTAAACCCCCGCCTGTGAAAATGTCGTGCGATCGGTGCACCGATCAGACCGGTACCGAGTATGGCCAAGGTGACATGTCGATGTGCGTTCATGGGGACTCCTCTGATGATGAATATAATTGGAACGATCATTCCAATTTTAGTTAAATCAATATCCGGCCCCCAGGCACACGTCTGCCAGGATGCCGGTGGATAAAGGACCTACAGCGTATCCAGAGCCGTGTCGATCACGTCAAGCAGGCACTGGCGTCGCTGCTCTGAGGGGCTGCCCTTGCCCAGCACACGCAGGCCCTGAATGGTATTGACGAAGAACCAGGCCAGCGCCCGCGGGCTCTTTCCGGGGGGGATGTCGCCCGATTGTTGCCCTCGCCGGATCAGTCTTTCCAATGCCTTGTGCAAGCGCTGAAAGTTGTGTGCCACCAGCCTGGCGATGGCTTCATCCTGGCCTGCAAGTTCCAAGGAGGCATTGGCCACCAGGCAACCTCGTCGTTGTCGGTCACCCAGTTCGTCCTCCAGGATGCGTATCAGCAACTGTCGGATCAGATCCTTGGCATCACCAGAACTGTCCAGCAGCGCGACATTGGATGCGGTGACGGCCTGATAGCGGATCAGCGCTTGCTGATACAACCCTTGCTTGCTCTCAAAGGTGCTGTAGAGACTGCTGCGGGACAGACCCGTGCCTTCGACAAGATCTTGAACCGAGGTCGCCGCATAGCCACGTCGCCAGAAGACCTCCATGGCGGCATCGGCAATCTCGTCGGGTTCGAACGTCTTGGTACGCATGGCATTCACCCATTTGGAATGATCGTTCCTGTAAATCTACGTTCTGGCCTGACAAGCGTCAAGAACTATCGGGGCGCCCATCGTCGGGCGGTATGGTGAAAGGGGGACCGACCCCGCACTTGGGCGTGCAGCTTGCCGGATAGCTTGTCTGCGACAGTCTGCATAGGGTGCCAAGGGGGACATGGGACGAATGAGGCACAGTGGGACTGGCGCGCGTGAGTGGGCCTATGAAGGAGGTGATATCGCAGTGGTGGAGGCTCGCCGATGACCCGTCACAAGCCTGTGATGGACTATGTTCGACAACAAAAAAAAAGCCCAGCAGGCGAGGCCTGCTGGGCTGTTGGTCGGCGTAAGCCTGACTTACTTCTTGATGCGGATCACCGGGGTCTCGCCCACGGTCACGGCACCTGTCATCTTCACCAGCTCTTTGATCTCGTCCATGTTGGAGATGACCACAGGCGTCAGGGTGGATTTGGCTTTGGCTTCCAGCACGGCCAGATCGAACTCGATGATGGTGTCACCGCGCTTGACCTGTTGACCTTCCTGAGCGATACGGGTGAAGCCTTCGCCCTTCAGCTCGACGGTGTCGATACCGAAGTGAACGAACAGTTCGATACCAGAGTCGGATTCCAGAGAGAACGCGTGGTTGGTCTCGAAGATCTTGCCGATGGTGCCGTCGCACGGAGCAACCATCTTGTTGCCAGCCGGCTTGATGGCGATGCCGTCGCCGACGATCTTCTCGGCGAAGACAACGTCAGGCACATCTTCGATGGGCACGATTTCGCCAGACAGGGGAGCAAAGATTTCGATGCCGCCGGTGTCAGAACTGTCGTCGGAAACCAGTTTCTTCAGTTTATCAAACAGACCCATAGTAAAAGCTCCTAGAGATGATTGTCGCTGTTTGCAGCCGATCTTAGCAGACTGCCTTCTGCTTAATAAAGTTATCTACACAGGCTTCGATTTCGGCGGCGGTCGCATAGCTCAGGGCCTGGTCTGCCATTGCCTTCACATCTTCGAAGTTGGTATTGCGGATAAGCTTCTTGATACGCGGTACGGAGATGGCGCTCATGGAGAACTCATCCAGACCCATACCCAGCAGCAGCAGGGTGGCGCGTTCGTCACCAGCCAGTTCACCGCACATACCGGTCCACTTGCCATTGTCATGGGAAGCGTCGATCACCATCTTGATCAGGGTCAGGACGGAGGGTGACAGCGGGTTGTACATGGCGGAAATCATCTCGTTACCACGGTCGACGGCCAGGGTGTACTGGGTCAGGTCGTTGGTACCGATACTGAAGAAATCCACTTCCTTGGCCAGATGATGAGCCATCACGGCCGCGGCCGGGGTCTCGATCATGATACCCACTTCGATGGATTCATCAAAGGCTTTGCCTTCGGCGCGCAGTTCGGCTTTCAGCGTCTCCACGGTGGCCTTGAGGCTGCGGAACTCTTCGACGGAGATGATCATCGGGAACATGATGCGCAGCTTGCCAAAGGCGGAAGCGCGCAGGATGGCCCGCAGCTGGGCGTTCATGATGTCGGCACGATCGAAGAAGATCCGCACGGCACGCCAGCCCAGGAAGGGGTTCATCTCCTTCGGGAAATTCATGTAGGGCAGTTCTTTGTCGCCGCCGATGTCCATGGTGCGGACGATGATCGGCTGGTCAGGCATGGCCTCTGCCACTTCTTTGTAGGCCTTGAACTGCTCGTCTTCGGTCGGCAGCGCGTCACGGTCCATGAAGAGGAACTCGGTACGGTACAGACCCACGCCCTCGGCGCCGTTGCGGATGGCACCCTCGGTATCCTTGACGGTCCCGATGTTGGCGCACACTTCGACCTGATGGCCGTCCAGGGTGATGGCAGGCAGGTCTTTGAGCTTGGCCAGCTCATCCTTCTCGGCCTGGAACTGGGCCTGGAACTTCTTGGCCTCGGCCAGCTGTTCTGCGGTCGGATTGATGATGACCTGATTGTTGATCGCATCCAGCACCAGCATGTCGCCGTTCTTGACGCGCTCGGTGATGTCGTTGGTGCCCACGACGGCCGGCAGCTCCAGGGAGCGGGCCATGATGGAGGTGTGGGAGGTACGGCCACCGATGTCGGTGACGAAGCCCAGCACGTATTTCAGGTTGATTTGAGCGGTTTCGGATGGGGTCAGGTCTTTGGCGACCAGGATGACCTCTTCGTCTATGGTGCTCAGGTTGACAACGGCGATGCCCAGTACGTTCTTGACCAGACGGGTACCGATGTCACGGAAGTCGGTGGCACGCTCGCGCAGATAAGGGTCATCCAGCTCGGCCATCATCTTGGCGTACTGTTCGATCACTTCGAAGATGGCTCTGTCGGCGGATGCCTTGTTGTCTTTGATGAAGGATCTGATATCCCCTTCCAGCTCTTCATCTTCGAGCAGCATGATGTGGCCTTCGAAGATGGCCTCTTTTTCTTCACCGAAGGTGCGACCGGCCATCTCTTTGATGGCTTCCAGCTGGGCGGCTGACTTGGTGCGGGCTTCGAGGAAGCGGTTGATCTCGGCATCAATCTGCTCGGCAGGGATCTTGCCCTGATTGATAACGATTTCATCTTCTTTCAGAAGAAGCGCCTTGCCGAATGCGATACCGGGGGACGCAAGAATGCCAGATATCATAATCCTTCCTATTAAAACGACTGTGGGGGAGGAGTAAAGCTGGATTACTCCAGCTCGTCCATCAGGGCAACCAGCTTCTCAACGGCTTTCTGAGCGTCCGGGCCGTCGGCCTGGATGGTCACGTTGGTGCCCTTGGTCAGACCCAGGGTCTGCAGCTTGAACAGGCTCTTGGCGCTGGCGGACTTGCCACCGGAGACCACAGTGATCTCGCTTTGGAATTCTTTGGCTTCTTTCACGAACTGAGCTGCAGGACGGGTGTGCAGGCCGTTTTCAGCAGTAATAACAACAGACTTCTCGTACATGGTTTCACCCCATATTATTGATATTGTGTGGAGAGATGGTCGCTAATGAGGCTTCCTGTCTCACCGTGTCAGTATGGATATGTTGTAAAGTAACGAAATCAGACCTGCAATGGTTTAATCCAGGTCAATTTTCTGTGCAGTATTCGGCGTTGTGGCCAGGTCTTTTTTCGTTATCGCGCTACAAGCCGCGTCAGGACTGGCCTGAAATTATTTTATAACGAAAAATAACACTTTGTTACCTTGTGATACCTGGCCGGTAAACACCTCGTGACGCCGCACAGGATATGAGATTTATCACAGAATGTCTGCTTTTTTTGTCATGTCCGAGTTTGTTATTTTACCCCAAAAAATAAGGGGCCGACTGACACTGATGGCTACTGAGTTTAGCGCATAATGAAAACGGCGCTCCGAGGAGCGCCGTCGTTTTGATGTAAGCCGATCAACTACTGTTGCAGCTCTTGCTCGCTGAACACGCCGGCGAAGAGGGCGCTGGAGAGGTAACGCTCGGCGGCGCTCGGCAGGATGACGACTATGGTCTTGCCCTCGAACTCCGGCAGCTCGGCCAGACGGTTGGCGGCGACCACGGCGGCGCCGGAGCTGATCCCGGCCAGGATCCCTTCCTCTTCCATCAGGCGGCGGGCCATCTCGATGGCTTCGTCGCTGCTCACCTGTTCGACGCGGTCCAGCAGGCTCAGGTCCAGGTTGCCCGGAATGAAGCCGGCGCCTATGCCCTGGATCTTGTGCGGACCCGGTTTGATCTCTTCACCGGCCAGCTTCTGGCTTATGACGGGGGATTCGCTGGGCTCGACCGCCACAGAGACGATGGCCTTGCCCTTGGTCTGCTTGATGTAGCGGGAGACACCCGTGATGGTGCCGCCGGTGCCGACGCCCGCCACGAACACGTCCACTTCACCGTCGGTGGCGTCCCAGATCTCGGGGCCCGTGGTCTGCTCGTGGATTTCCGGGTTCGCCGGGTTCTCGAACTGCTGCAGCAGCACGTACTTGCCCGGTTCGGATTCCAGGATCTCGTTGGCCTTGGCGATGGCGCCTTTCATGCCGAGCGGTCCCTCGGTCAGCACCAGGTTGGCACCCAGGGCCTTGAGCAGCTTGCGACGCTCCAGGCTCATGGTGGCCGGCATGGTCAATGTGATGGGATAGCCACGGGCCGCAGCCACGAACGCCAGGGCAATGCCCGTGTTGCCGCTGGTAGGCTCGATGATCTCCTTGCCCTTGGTCAGCAGGCCGCGTTTCTCGGCATCCCAGATGAGATTGGCACCGATCCGGCACTTGACGCTGAAGCTCGGGTTGCGGCTCTCGATCTTGGCCAGCACGCGGCCCTTGGTAACACGGTTGAGACGAACCAGCGGGGTGTTGCCTATGGTCTGGCTGTTGTCCTCAAAAATTTTGCTCATGGTGCTATCCCTGTGTTTGTTAAGGCGATGAAACAAGATTACCCTGTGGTTTCTGAATGAGAAGTGACGAATCGTTATAACAATATGTTATTACAACATATAGAACTTATTCTCTCTTGCCGAGGGGCCACCCGCTTCTTTGGCAACCAAAGGAATGGATCTCATGGGATTTGCAGGAAGCGACCGCTATCTCGCCTCGGCGTCATTGAGTATGGCCGTCAACGCCGCCATCGTGCTGGAGAAGCCGCTGCTCATCAAGGGTGAGCCCGGTACCGGCAAGACGGTGCTGGCGGAGGCGGTGGCCGACTCTCTCGGTGCCGAACTCATCAGCTGGCACATCAAGTCCACCACCAAGGCCCAGCAGGGGCTCTACGAATACGATGCGGTGGCCCGTCTGCGGGACTCCCAGCTCGGCGATCCGCGGGTGGGGGAAATCAGCCACTACATCCGCCGGGGCAAGCTGTGGCAGGCCTTCGCCGCCGAGCGGCGACCCGTGCTCCTCATCGACGAGATCGACAAGGCCGACATCGAGTTTCCCAACGATCTGCTGCTGGAGCTGGATCGCATGGAGTTCGACGTCTACGAGACCGGCGAGCGGGTCAGGGCGCGCCAGCGCCCCGTGGTCATCATCACCTCCAACAACGAGAAGGAGCTGCCGGACGCCTTCCTGCGCCGCTGCTTCTTCCACTACATCCGCTTCCCCGACAAGGCCGAGATGCAGGCCATCGTCCAGCTGCACTATCCGGATCTCAAGGAGAGCCTGCTCGGCGAGGCGATGGAGCTCTTCTTCGAGCTGCGGGCCGTCGAGGGGCTGCGCAAGAAGCCCTCCACCTCCGAGCTGCTGGACTGGATCCGCCTGCTCCTGGCCGACGACATCGCTCCCGAGGCGCTGCGCAACCGGGAGCCGGGCAAGCTGGTGCCCGCCCTCTACGGCGCCCTGCTCAAGACGGAGCAGGACTTGCATCTCTTCGAGAAGCTCGCCTTCCTGGCGCGACGCGGCGGCTGAATGCTGATCGACTTCTTCCTCCACCTGCGCCGCCACCAGCTGCCCTGCTCGCTGCGCGAATTGCTGGACCTGCATGGTGCGCTGGCGGCCCGCCTGGCCTGCGTCGACCTGGATGACTTCTACCTGCTCTCCCGCGCCCTGCTGGTGAAAGATGAAGCCCACTACGATCGCTTCGATCGCGCCTTCGCCGAGTATTACGAGGGGCTGGAGGCCATTCCCCTGCTGCCGGAGCGACTGCCGGAAGAGTGGCTTCGCAAGGAGTTCGAGCGGCTGCTGAGTCCGGAGGAGAGAGCCTTGCTCAGATCTCTGGGCGGTCTCGACAAGCTGCTGGAGACCCTCAACCAGCGCCTGCTCGAGCAGAAAGAGCGTCACGCCGGCGGCAACAAGTGGGTGGGCACCGGGGGCAGCAGTCCCTTCGGCCATGGCGGTTATCACCCCGAGGGGATCCGCATGGGGGCAGAGGGCCGGCATGGCAGGGCGACCAAGGTGTGGGAGGCGCGCCACTATCGCAACTTCAGTGACGAGAGCGTCCTCGGCCAGCGCGCCATCCAGCTCGCCCTGCGCAAGCTCAGGCGCTGGGTTCGCAAGGGCAGCCCCTCGGAGCTGGATCTTGACGACACCATCCACAGCTCGGCCCGTCAGGGCTGGCTCGATGTGAAGCTGAGGCCAGAGCGCCACAACGGCGTCAAGCTGTTGGTGTTCTTCGACGTGGGAGGCTCCATGGATGCCCACGTGGCCGAGGTGCAGCGGCTCTTCTCGGCCCTGCGCCACGAGTTCAAACACCTGGTGTTCTTCTACTTCCACAACTGTCTCTACGACTTCGTCTGGCAGGACAACGCCCGCCGTTTCGAGGAGCGTTTCGACACCCTGCGGCTGCTGCGCACCTACGGCAGCGACTACAGGGTGATTTTTGTGGGGGATGCGAAGATGGGACCCTATGAAATTACCTGGCCCGGCGGCAGCGTGGAGCACTGGAACGAGGAGCCCGGTCAGGTGTGGCTGGCGCGCCTGCAACAGCACTTCCCCAGGCTGGTGTGGATCAATCCGCTGCCCAGGCAGGAGTGGCTCTGGCACCCCTCCATCAAGCTGATGAATGACGTGATCGGCGGGCGCATGCACCCGCTGACCCTGGCGGGTCTCGCCGGTGCGATCGATCGGCTGTGACCCTCTGACCCTAAAAACAGACAAGCCGGGATTGCACCCGGCCAGGAGCAAAGATGACCCCTATCGTAATCAGTGGCTCGGGCCTCTATACCCCGTCCCATGCCGTCAGCAACGAAGAGCTGGTGGCCGCCTTCAACCAGTATGTGGATCTCTACAACGAAGAGAACGCCTCCGCCATCGATGCGGGCCAGCTCGATGCCAAACAGCATTCGAGCTGCGAGTTCATCGAGAAGGCCTCCGGCATCAAGAGTCGCTATCTGGTGAGCAAGGAGGGGGTGCTGGATCCCGACATCATGCAGCCGCTCATGGCGGAGAGGCCCGACGATCAGCCCTCCATCATGGTGGAGATGGCGGTCGCCGCCGCCGAGCAGGCGCTGATCGCCGCCGGCCGCGAGCCGGGGGAGATCGATCTGGTGATAGTGGCGGCTTCCAACATGCCGCGCCCCTATCCGGCGCTCTCCATCGAGCTGCAACACTACCTGGGGGCGGGCGGCATGGCGTTCGACATGAACGTGGCCTGCTCCTCCGCCACCTTCGGCATCAAGACGGCGGCGGACATGCTGGCGGCGGGCACGGCGAAGCTGGCGCTGGTGGTGAACCCGGAGATCTGCTCGGGGCACCTCAACTTTAGAGACAGAGACAGCCACTTTATCTTCGGTGACGCCTGCACCGCCGTACTGCTGGAGCGGGCAGAAGATTGCAAGGTCGCGGCCCCCTGGCAGCTGGTGGCGAGCAAGCTGGTGACCCAGTACTCCAACAACATCCGCAACAACTTCGGCTTCCTGAACCGCTTCAGCCCCCGCACCCGCTACGGGGACGACAAGCTGTTCCGCCAGCAGGGGCGCAAGGTGTTCAAGGAGGTGCTGCCCCTAGTGTGCGATCAGATTGCCGCCCAGCTCGAAGAGCAGGGCTGGGCGGCGGATGACTTGAGCCGGCTCTGGCTCCATCAGGCCAACCTCACCATGAACCAGTTCATCGGGCGCAAGCTGCTGGGCCACGATGCCAGCCAGCAGGAGGCGCCGGTCATCCTCGACCGCTACGGCAACACCAGCTCGGCGGGCTCCATCATCGCCTTCCACCTGTTCAACCAGGACTTGCCGAGCGGGGCCCGCGGGGTGCTCTGCTCCTTCGGCGCCGGCTACTCCATCGGCAGCCTGCTGCTGCAACGGCGCTGATGCACAAAAAAGCCACCCCTTGGGTGGCTTTTTCATGTTGCCTCAACGACTTATTCAAACGGGTTCGATGGCCAAGACCAGGCATTCCGGTTCTTTTATCTGAAAACGCACGTTCACATCGAACAACCTGACGCCGTACTCCTTGTCGTCCGGCTTGCCCTGCTTGTAGGCGGGGCGGGGATCCTGGGCCAGCACTTCGCTCACCAGCTGGCGCAGCTCGGGGTGGCGCCTGAGCCAGGGGGCGAGCTGTTGCTCGGCTTGTGCACTGAAGCTCACCGACAGCGGCGGGGTGGGGGCCTGTGGGGCGAAGCCGCCGCGGGCATCCGGCAGGCTGTCGGCATAGGGGACATAGGGCTTGATGTCGACGACGGGGGTGCCATCAAGCAAGTCCACGGCGCCGAGTTCGAGCCACAGCTTGCCGCGCTCGCGGCCGACCCCGTGCAGCTCGACCACGGAGAGGCCGAGGGGGTTGGGGCGGAAGGTGGAGCGGGTGGCGAAGACCCCGACCCGTTCGTTGCCGCCGAGGCGCGGCGGACGCACCGTCGGGTGCCAGCCCTGCGCCATGGTCTGGTGAAACACGAAGCTGAGCCAGAGGTGGGAGAACTGCTCGATGCCGCGCAGCGCGTCCGGCTGATCGTAGGGAGGCAGCAGCTCGAGGCGGGCGCGGGCCGATTTGACCAGGCCGGGCTGGCGCGGGATGGCGAATTTCTCCTTGTAGGGAGAGCGGATGATCCCGAGGGTGTCGATTTCGAACTTCATGGCGGATCCTGACTGAAAACCCCGGCAATGTAGCACAGCAGGCCCCAAAACGCAGGCGTGCCCTGCGGGCTGCCGGCTCCATCTGCCGTGATCCCGCTCCCATCCCGACCGCCCGAGGGCTGTATCGCGCCGCCAACTTGCGTAGGGTGGGCGCTGGAAGCGCGCACGCTGGGCGGGCAAGCAAAACGGGCGTGGCATCGGCAGCGGGCCGCGCCGTGAAGGAGAGACAGGGATGAAACTGCTGATTATCGGCGGCACCGGGTTTTTGGGCCGCCACCTCACCTCGCTGGCCCTGGACTGGGGTCACGAGGTGACACTGTTCAATCGCGGCCACCGCCAGCACCCGGACTGGCGCGAGCTGGCGTCACTGCAAGGGGACAGGGATAACGATCTCGGCGCGTTGCGCGGCGAGGGGCTGCACTGGGATCTCGCCATCGACACCTGCTGCTACCGTCCCGAGCAGGCAGCCAGCCTCTCCACCGCCCTGGTGGGGCGCTGCGAGCGCCTCATCTTCATCTCCACCATCAGCGTCTATCGCGACTTCGCCCGGCCCGGGATGGACGAGTCGGCGCCGCTGCACGAAGTGGCCCCCGACGGGTCAGCCACCGGCTACGGTCCGCTCAAGGTATTGTGTGAGGCCGAGTATCGGGCCCGCTGGGGGGAGCGGCTCTGTATACTGCGCCCCGGCGTGCTGTGCGGCCCCTTCGATCCCACAGGTCGCCTGGCCTGGTGGGTGAGGCGGGTGCAGCAAGGGGGGCCCTGGCTGCTGCCGGGGGAGGGGCAGGACAGGCTGCAATACCTGGATGTGCGCGACGGCGCCGAGTTCGTGCTGCGGGCCGCCGAGCAGCGGCTGGAAGGCTGCTACAACCTGATCAAGCCAGGCATCCCCCTGGCGGACTGGGTGGAGCGCCTCGCCGCCCGGCTGGTGCCGGCGACGGCACTGCAACCCCAGTGGCGGCCCTGGGCCGCCCTGATAAAGGCGGGGGTCGAGCCCTGGCAGACCTATCCCACCCTGCTGCCGAACGAGCAGCCAGAGTATGCGGGCTATGGCCGCATCAGCGCCGAGGCCGCCATCGTCCACGGGCTGAACTTCCGCCCCCTGGAGGAGACGGTGGCCGATCTGGTGGAGTGGCTGGCCGGCAACCCCCGGGGGCCACAGGCGGGCATGACGACCGCCGAGGAGCAGGCCCTGTGGCAGCGGTGTGACTCCACGCTCTCATCCGGCGCGTGTCGGCAGGAATAAGAAGAGGGCACCCCGGGG
>NZ_CDBN01000016.1:235-1024 GCF_000820085.1 Aeromonas sanarellii | reverse complement strand
TGGACGGCACAGTGTTCGACAGCTCCATCGCCCGTGGCGAACCCATCGAGTTCGGCCTGAACCAGGTGATCAAGGGCTGGACCGAAGGGGTGCAGCTGATGGTGGAAGGGGAGAAGACCCGCTTCTACATCCCCGCCAGCCTGGCCTACGGCGATCGCGCCGCCGGCAAGATACCGCCGGGATCCGTGCTGATCTTCGATGTGGAGCTGCTGGGCATTCAGTAACCCCCCTTCGTCACGGCAACAAGGCCGGCGCACTGCGCCGGCCTTGTTGTTTCTGTTCCTGTCGTTGCCGCCCGCCATCTCAGCTCCAGGACTATCAACCCAAGGTGAACAGTGCTTACACATTGCACTGGATTGTTAACTCCAATCCCGGGGCAGATAATGACCTCATCGTCAGCGGCCCAGCCCCTGACCCGTTTATCGCGGTACCGGCCAAGCGGGCCCACACCGCCAACAAGGAGTCTCGCCATGGCTATCGCCCCCGTCTGGTTCATCTCTCACGGCGCCCCGGATCTGGTCCTGCGCGACCAGCCNNGGGGATATCAAGGGGCTGGTGGTGCTCTCGGCCCACTGGTTCAGCCGAAGCGAGCCGCAGATCAACGTCGAGCCCAGCCCGGCCTTGATGTACGACTTCTACGGCTTCCCCGAGCCTCTCTACCGGATCCGCTGGCCCGCCAGGAGCCCCCAGTGGCTGCAAGAGGCGGTGAGCGATCAGCTGCTGCTGGCCGGCCTGCCCGCCACCCCGATCAGGCGCGAACTGGATCACGGGGTCTGGTCGCCGCTCTCC
>NZ_CDBN01000016.1:0-189 GCF_000820085.1 Aeromonas sanarellii | reverse complement strand
CCCACAACCTGCGCGCCCTCGGGCCGGACGGCGCTCCCGTCCCCCTGTGGGCGAGCCAGTTCGCCCGCTGGATGGAGCAGGCCATGGAGGAGGGGGACAGGGAAGCGCTGGAGGATTACCGCGCCCGCGCCCCCGGGGCGGTGGAGTCCCACCCCCACGACGATCACCTGCGCCCGCTGTTCGTGGCGC
>NZ_CDBN01000015.1 GCF_000820085.1 Aeromonas sanarellii | reverse complement strand
AAGCCGGGGAGCGGGGAGCCAGGGGGCTGGCGAGCGGCCGAGAGGCGGCAGCGAACAGGAGCGTGCCGGGCCCTGTCTTAAGATTTCCTTAAGCCTGGCCCGATAGGATTCGTGCGGATGAGACGGCCGTCGGGTGGCGCTCAGCGTGGCAGCCGGCGCTCCTTGGCCGGATCCTGCCCCGAGTAGTAGAGCACCCGCTGCACGTACTCCTGGGTCTCCCGATAGGGGGGCACGCCGCCGTGGCGCAGGACGGCCTGCTCCCCGGCGTTATAGGCGGCGCTGATCCTGACCCAGTCGGGGCCAAACTGCTTCTCCAGCCACTTCAGGTAGATCATGGCGCCACGGATGTTCTGCCGGGCGTCGAACGGCCGGGTCACGCCGAAACGGGCCTGGGTTTCGGGGATGAGCTGCATGACCCCCTGCGCCTGCTTGGGGGAGACGGCGGCGCTGTTCAGATTGGACTCGGCGATGGCGATGGCCAGCGCCAGCTGGGGGTTGACTCTGTGACGTTTGGCCGCCTGGCGGATCATGCTGGCCAGCTGCTGCTTGCTCGTGGATTGGCGGGCCAGGTAGCTGTCCTGATCGAAGGGGGTGCTGGGCCGCACCCAGGGCGCGCCGCCTCCGCTGCCACCGACGCCACAGGTGCCGAGGGGGGCGTTGCCGACCCGTTCGTTGTAGTAGCGGGCGGCCTGCTGATTGCCGAGGCGCATGGCCATGGCCAGGTAGGCGTTGGCGTGGCGCGCGTTGCGTATCCCTTGAGGACCGCGAGCCAGAAGGCGACCGATGCGGTAGTAGGCTTCCGGGTTGCCCAGGCTGGCGGCGGTGCAGTAGTGGGCGATGGCCTGCCTCGGGTTGCCGCGCTCCATGGCGGCGCCCTGGCGCAGGGCGCTCATCGCCTTGGGGGCCTGGCGAAATGCATCGGCATGGGCCGATGCCGTGGTCAACAGCAGGAGCAGCCCCCAGCCCCAGGCGCAGAGTCTCTGCATGATGGTTACCTCGTTGGCTTGTCCGGAAGATATAGGTTCTCCACGGGTTGGCTGCCAGCCAGACGATGGAACATGTGGTTATGTGTCAGGTCATCAGAGACGAAAACGGTATGGAACTTTTAGGCGGGAGAAGATCCTGCTGGTGGTGACGACCTGAGGTGCGGGCAGGGCGCGCTGTTGTGCTGCCCCTCTTAGTTGATGCGATTGTTAGTTGTCGGGTGATAGACGGCGATCATCATGATGTAATACCTTGTATTTGTGCGGGTTCTGGCGCTCAGTCCACCTTCTTCATGATGTGCGCAACAGGATCCCTTGGATTCTTTTCATTGTCGGGAAGCTCATATGGGTGATTCAGTCGATGTGTCAGTCGTAGTACCAGCCAAGGATGAACGGGACAATCTGGCTCCCCTCATCAGTGAAATCGACGCCGCTCTGGGGGGCGGATACGAGTACGAATTGATCTACGTGGATGATGGCAGCGAGGATGACAGCTATACCCTGCTGTGCGAGCTGAAGTCCCGCTTCACCAGGCTGCGGGTGGTGCGCCACGCCAGGGCCGTCGGCCAGAGCATGGCGGTGCTGAGCGGGGTGCGCCAGGGGCGCGGCGACTGGCTGGTGGTGCTGGACGGCGACGGCCAGAACGATCCGGCGGACATTCCCGCCATGCTGGAGGAGGCCAAGCGCCGTTTCGCGGCGGACAGGAATCAGGTCGGGCTCATCGGCCACCGGGTCACTCGCCGGGATGACTGGGTGAAACGCCTCTCGTCCAGGCTGGCGAACGGTTTTCGCGATCTGCTGCTGCGGGACGGCATCCCGGATACCGGCTGCGGCCTCAAGGTGGTGCGCCGCGACTGGTATCTGCGCCTGCCCGGCTTCAACCACATGCACCGCTACATCCCGGCCTTGATCCAGGCCCAGGGGGGCCGCATGTCCCCCTGGCCGGTCAACCACAGGCCGCGGCAGGCGGGCGTTTCCAAGTACGGCGTCTGGAACCGGCTCTGGGTCGGGCTGGTGGACGTGGTCGGCGTCTGGTGGTTGCAGCGTCGCTCCAAGGTGGTCGAGATCCGGGAGATGCTGGAGTGATGGACACCCTGCTTTCGTTGTCATCGGTCTGGCCGGACCGGGATGAGGTCGCCCCCCATGTCGGCGGTTTGAACCGGGGAGGGCGGCGATGATCGATGCCCTGCTTTCCATGGAGCTGACCTGGTTTGACTGGACGGGTCTGCATGTCACCGGCTGGAAGCTCATCGGCTACACGGGGGCGCTCATGTTCGGCGGGCGCTGGCTGGTGCAGTTCCTGGCCTCTAAGCGGGCCGGCCGGCCCGTCATTCCCCGCCTGTTCTGGTACATGAGCGTGCTCGGCAGCCTGATGACTCTCAGCTACTTCATCTTCTCCCCCAAGCAGGACTCCGTCGGCGTGCTGCAGAACCTCTTCCCCACCTTTACCGCCCTCTACAGCCTCTATCTGGACATCCAGCACAGAGGGTGGAAGCGGGACAAGGTCGTCGACGACTATGAGGTTCGTCATGGTAAATGATCGTTATCTGCTCAGGCAGGAGTCGCTGGGCTGGCTGCTGCTGATCGCCCTGGTGGTGCTGGGGGCGGGCCTCGGCCTGCGGGATCCCTGGCCCGCCGACGAGCCGCGCTTCGCCCTGATCGCCAAGGAGATGGTGGAGAGCGGCCAGTGGCTCTTCCCCATGCGCGGCGGCGAGATCTACCCGGACAAGCCCCCCCTGTTTATGTGGGGGATAGCGATAGGGTATCTGCTGACCGGCTCCATCAAGGTGGCCTTCCTGCTGCCCTCCCTGCTGGCGGGCCTGCTGACCATCGCGCTGGTGTGGGATCTGGGGCGCCGGCTGTGGAGCGCACAGGTCGGCTTCATGGCCGGTCTGCTGCTGCTCTTTACGGTCCAGTTCACCCTGCAGGCCAAGACGGCGCAGATCGATGCGCTGGTCACCTTCTTCATCACCTTGGGGGTCTATGGCTTCGTCCGCTTCCTGCTCTGTGGTGGCGATTGGCGCTGGTACTGGCTCGGCTGGTTCGCCGCCGGGCTCGGCATCATCACCAAGGGGGTGGGGCTGCTGGCCCTGCTGATCCTGATCCCGGCCGTCTGGACCCACAGGGAGAAGATCCGCGCCGCCACCAGGGGCGATTGGCTCAAGGGGCTGGCGGGGCCGCTCTTTATGGTGCTGGCCATCGCTCTCTGGCTGGTGCCCATGTTGCTCGCCGTGGCCCAGAGCGGGGATCCCGTGCTGCAGGCCTACCGGGACAACATACTGCTGCGCCAGACGGTGACCCGCTATGCCAACGCCTGGCACCACGTCAAACCCTTCTGGTACTACCTCACCTCGGTGATCCCGCCATTCTGGCTGCCGATCTCCCTGCTGCTGCCCTGGCTGGTGGTGGCCTGGCGCAAGGCCATCCAGGGGCAGGACAGGCGCATCATATTGCTGCTCGGTTACCTGGTGCTGGTGATCCTCTTCTTCTCGGCCTCGCCGGGCAAGCGCGGCGTCTATGTCACGCCGGGTACGCCGGCGCTGGCCCTGCTGACGGCTCCCTTCGTCGCCGATCTGCTGGCGCGGGTCTGGCCCGCTCGCCTGCTGGGGGGGCTTGGCTGGCTGCTGGGGATCGTCTGCGTGGGCGCCGCCGGGGCCCTGGCCTTCAGCGCCAGGCTGGCGAGCAGACTGGGGGATCTGGGCCCAGCCCCCTGGCTGCCCCTGCTGGCGATGGGGGGCGCGCTGCTGCTGGTCAATGCGCTGCTGCGCCGGGCGCCGCTCAGTGCCCTCCTCTGTTCGCTGGCGGTGGGGTGGCTCATCTACTCCAGCTGGATCTGCGTGAGGCTCAACGACATGCGCACCCCGGAGGGGGTGATGGCGCTGGCGGCGGAGCGGGTGCCTGCGGGGAACGAGCTGCTGCTGGCCGGTTTCAAGGAGCAGCACCTGCTGTTCAGCCAACGGCCCCTGCGACATTACCCTTATCTGATGGGGGATGGGGAGCAGGCGCGCGAGGCGGCGGCCTGGATTGCGGCCGCTCCCGGTCGCTGGGTGCTGGGCGCAGCCGATCTGATGGCGGTCTGCTTCGACGCAGATCGCATGGAGAGCCTCGGCAACCGCCACCGCACAGGCTGGCTGCTGGCCGGGCCTGAGGCCCTCAAGCCGGCCTGTCGCTGTCTCAGCCCACAGATAGTACCCTTCAGCTATGCCCCCGGCCCCTGAGGCTGGAGACCCGAACCCGGATAAACAAAAGGGGCTGCCATTGGCAGCCCCTCTCTCTTTTATGATGATGCGGCGCGATCAGACCTTGTAATACGCCTTGTACCAGTGGACGAAACTCTCGACCCCTTCGGTCAACCCTACCTTGGGGCGATAGCCGGTTGCCTCGAACAGCGCCTCTGTGTCGGCCCAGGTGGCGAGCACGTCGCCGGGCTGCATGGGCAGCATGTTGCGGATCGCCCGTTTGCCGAGCGCCGTCTCTATGGCCTCCACGAAGTCCAGCAGCCGCACCGGGCTGCCGTTGCCGATGTTGAAGAGGCGGTAGGGGGCCGGGCTGGCATCCGTCTGCCCCCGCCAGTTGGTATCGCCGACCGGTGGCCTGTCCGCGACCCGCACTATCCCCTCCACGATGTCGTCCACATGGGTGAAATCCCGGCTGAGCTGGCCCTGGTTGTAGATGTCGATAGGCTCGCCCTTGAGGATGGCGCGCACGAACTTGAACAGCGCCATGTCGGGGCGACCCCAGGGACAGTAGACGGTGAAGAAGCGCAGGCCCGTGGTGGGAAGGCCGTAGAGGTGGGAGTAGGAGTGGGCCATCAGCTCGTTCGCCTTCTTGCTCGCCGCGTAGAGAGAGACAGGGTGATCCACTCCGTCCGAGGTCTTGAACGGCATCTGCTCGTTGAGGCCATAGACCGAGCTGGACGAGGCGTAGACCAGGTGCTGTACCCCGTGATGGCGGCACCCCTCCAGCACGGTCAGGGTGCCGGTGAGGTTGCTGTCGGCGTAGGCGAAGGGGTTGTCCAGGGAGTAGCGGACCCCGGCCTGGGCGCCGAGGTGGATCACCCGCTCGAATTGCTCCCGGGCGAACAGCTCGGCCATGGCGGTGCGATCGGCGAGATCGAGGCGCTCGAAGCGAAAACCGGGCAGGGGGCCGAGCCGCACGAGGCGCGCCTCCTTCAGGCTCACCTCGTAGTAGTCGTTGAGGTTGTCGATGCTGACCACCTCGTGGCCCTCGGCGCACAGCCGTCCAGCCAGGTGAAAGCCGATGAAACCGGCGGCGCCGGTGACGAGATACTTCATCGCGGCTGCCCCAGACCGTGCGCCTGTTCCAGGCTGTCGCCTCGGCCGATGGCGTAATAGGTGAAGCCGCGCTGGCGCAGGCGGGCCGGATCGTAGAGGTTGCGACCATCGATGATGACGGCCTGCTTCAGGGTGCGCTGGATCAGCTCGAAGTCGGGGGCGCGGAACTGCTGCCACTCGGTGCAGATGAGCAGGGCATCGGCGCCCTTGAGGGCCGCCTCCTGGGTGCCGCACAGGGTCAGGTCGTCCCGCAGGCCGTAGAGGTGCTGGGCCTCTTTCATGGCCTCGGGGTCGTACGCCTGCACCCTGCCGCCGGCGGCCCAGATGGCGTCCATCAGCACCCGGCTCGGGGCCTCCCGCATGTCGTCTGTGTTGGGCTTGAAGGCGAGCCCCCAGAGCGCGAAGGTGCGGCCGCTCAAGTCGGCACCGAAGTGCTGGTACAGCCGCTCGGCGAGCCTGTGCTTCTGCCTGTCGTTAACCTGTTCCACCGAGCGCAGCAGCGGCGCCTCGCAGCCCGCCTCCTTGGCGGTGTGGATCAGCGCCTTCACGTCCTTCGGGAAGCAGGATCCGCCGTAGCCGCAGCCCGGATAGATGAAGTGGTAGCCGATGCGCGGATCGGCGCCTATGCCCTTGCGCACCGCCTCGATATCGGCCCCCAGCTTCTCCGCCAGATTGGCCATCTCGTTCATGAAGGAGATCTTGGTGGCCAGCATGGCGTTGGCGGCGTACTTGGTCAGCTCGGCGCTGCGCTCATCCATCTGGATGATGCGATCGTGCTGGCGGTTGAAGGGGGCATAGAGCTCCTCCAGCAAGGCGAAGGCATGGGACGAGCCGGTGCCGATGATGATGCGATCCGGTCGCAGGCAGTCACTGACGGCGGCCCCCTCCTTGAGAAACTCGGGGTTGGAGACCACCTCGAGCGGCAGCGAGACGCCGCGCTGGTGCAGGATGGCCTCGATGTGCCGACGCACCCTGGTCGCGGTGCCGACCGGTACCGTGCTCTTGTTGACCACCACCTTGCCCGTTTCCATCAGGCGGCCTATGGTGCCCGCCACCGCCAGCACGTGCTGCAGATCGGCTGAGCCGTCCTCATCCGGCGGGGTGCCGACCGCGATGAAGATGAGCTCGGCGAAGCCCACCCCCTCGGCCACGTCCGTGGTGAAGTGCAGGCGACCGGCCTGGTGGTTGGCCTGCACCATGGGGGCCAGGCCGGGCTCGAAGAGGGGAATGTGTCCCGCTTTCAGGGCCGCGACCTTGTCGGCATCCACATCCACACAGGTCACCTGGTGACCCATCTCCGCCAGTACGGCGGCCTGAACCAACCCGACATAACCTATTCCGAATACGGCGACTCTCATCCGCTGTTGTTCCGCTGGCAGTGACAAGCGACTCATTCTAGAACGATTCGGGTGCGGGGGCAGCGCCCCGTTTCAGGTTTTTCAGCATCATGCCGGCGGTGAGCGTGGGACATTTTGGTGCAAGGATTGTAACGCTTGGATGACGCGCACCATTTTGGCGCGTGAAGGGCGGGACTTGTGATCCATCTCACTCAAAATGGAGACTGTCGGCATAACGAAGCCCCGGTTCACGGGGCTCGCTCCGCCCGACGGGGGCCAACACTCTCTTACTTCGCGACTGGATACCTGGTTATGGACAACACTTCACGCTCTGCGCACCCGCTCTATGAGGATGTGCTCGCCCTGCTGACCGCGGCAGGCTTCGTCTCCCTCGGCATCTTCCTGTTCCATCAGGTCGGCCTGCTCACCGGCGGCACCGCAGGGCTGGCGCTGCTGCTGCAGCAGGTGACCGGCATCAGCTTCGGCCTGCTGTTCTTCGCCATGAACCTGCCGTTCTACGCCCTGGCCTGGCTCAGGATGGGGCCGCGCTTCACCCTCAATACCTTTGCCGCCGTGGCCACCGTCTCCTTCATGACGGATCACCTCAACGCCGTGCTGCAGATAGGCAAGATCGAGCCCGTCTACGCGGCGCTCATCGGCGGCACCCTGATCGGCATGGGGTTGCTCATCATGTTTCGCCACAAGGCGAGCCTGGGTGGCTTCAATATCCTGGCGCTCTTCATCCAGGACAGGTTCGGCATCCGGGCAGGCAAGCTGCAGATGGGACTGGATTGCGCCATCGTCGTCGCCTCCTTCTTCGTGGTCTCTCCCTGGCTGCTGGTACTCTCCGTGGTGGCCGCCATCATCTGTAACCTGGTGTTGACACTCAATCACAAGCCGGGCCGCTACCAGATCGCCTGACCAATCCCGCAGACAAAAACAAACAGAGCGCCCGAGGGCGCTCTGTTTGTTTCTGAATCTCACCAATATGCCGGCCAATCACACCACCATGGGTTGTTCCATGTCGGGGTGGTGGATGGCTGGTACGGGATGGTCGTGGACTGAGAGGGCGATGCGCCCGCCATCACACCGCCATGGCGGACTGCCCCGTCTCGGGATGGTGGATGAACGGCATCACACCACCATGGGTTGTCCCGTCTCGGGGTGGTGGATCACCTGGGCGGGGTAGTCGTAGAGCCGGGCGATGAGCGCCGGGGTGAGCACCTCGGCCGGGGGGCCGTCCGCCATCAGGCGACCGCGCTCCAGCATCACCAGCCGATCGGCGTAACGGGCCGCCAGATTGAGGTCGTGCAGCACCACCAGCACGGCGGTGTTGCGACCGGCCAGGGCGCGGGCCATGGTGAGCAGCTGGTGCTGGTACTTGAGGTCGAGGGCCGAGGTGGGTTCGTCGAGCAGCAGCAGCCGCGCTTGCTGCGGTTCGTCCGGGGCCTGCCAGATCTGGGCCAGCACCCGGGCGAACTGCACCCGCTGGCGCTCCCCGCCGGAGAGGCCGGGGTAGAGGCGGCCCGTCAGGTGATCCACCCCGGCGTGGGTCATGGCGGCACGCACAATCTCGTCGCGTCGGCTTGCCGGCTCGCTGTGGGGCAGTCGCCCCATGGCCACCACCTCCTCGCACAGGAAGGGGAAACTCAGGGACGAGCTTTGCGGCAGCACCCCGAGCCTGTGAGCCAGCGCGTTGCCGGCCCACTCCTGTCGTTTCTGGCCGAACAGGGCGATGGTTCCCTCATGTGCCAGCTCGCCGGTCAGGCATTTGAGCAGCGAGCTTTTTCCGGCGCCATTCGGGCCGAGCAGGGCGGTCAGACTGCCGGCCTGCAGCTCGAGATCCAGGCGGTCCAGAATGAGGCGGTTGCCCAGGCGGAGGCTGAGCTCCCGGCAGACAAGCAGGGGGGATCCGGGCAAGGTGACGTTCTCCTGTTACAGCGTCCGGCGGCTCTTGACCAAGAGCCAGATGAAGAAGGGCGCCCCCATCAGGGCGGTGATGATGCCCACCGGCAGCTCGGCCGGCGCCAGCAGGGTGCGGGCCAGCATGTCGGCCCCCAGCAGCAGGACTGCCCCCAGCAGGGCCGACAGCGGCAGCAGGCGGACATGGTTGGGCCCCGCCAGCAGCCGCACCAGGTGGGGCACCACCAGGCCGACGAAGCCGATCATGCCCGCCACTGCCACCGCCACGCCGACCCCGGCGGCGGTGAGCAGGATCAGGCGCCGCTTGAGCGCCTGCACGTTTACCCCCAGATGACGGGCCTCTCCCTCTCCCAGCAGCAGGGCGTTGAGGGGGTTGGCATCGCGCATGAAGAGCCACAGCAGGGCGGCCAGGGTCGCCAGGGCCAGCGCCACGTCCAGCGGCTTGCCCGCGGCCAGCGACCCCATCTGCCACAGGCTGAGGTTGCGCAGCATCTGATCGTCCGCCAGGTAAGTCAGCAGCCCTATCACGGCACCGGACAGCGCCGTGATGGCGACGCCGGCCAGCAGCATGACGGTGACCGAAGTGCCGCCTTCCCGGGTGCCCAGCAAATATACAAGCGTGGTGGTCAGTGCCCCGCCGAGAAAGGCGAGCAGGGGCAGCAGGCCGAGGCCGAGCAGGTTCTGCCACTGTTGGCTTAAGGGGGCCAGCTGCACTATGGCCAGGGCGGCGCCCAGGGCTGCTCCGCCAGAGACCCCTATGATGCCGGGGTCGGCGAGGGGGTTGCGAAACAGCCCCTGCATCACGGCGCCGCAGAGGCCGAGAATGGCCCCCACCGCGATGCAGAGCAGGGTGCGTGGCAGGCGGATCTCCTGCACGATCAGCAGCTTGTGTGCCTCTATCCCGCTCTGTTGTCCGGCGAACAGGGCCTGCAGGCTTTCGCCGAAGGAGAGCGACATGGGACCGGTGGCGAGGGACCCGACCAGCAGCAGCGCCAGGGCGGCGGTGGTGAGGGTGAGCAGCCAGGGCAGCGGCAGACGCATCATGAACCCTGCTTGATCCACTGGGCTATCTGGTTCGCCTGCTGCAAGGATCTCAGGCTGAGCCCCCCTTGCAGGGCGTGACCGTCGATGGCGTGGATGGCCCTGTTCTTGCCGGCCGGCGTGGCGGCCAGGGCGGGCACCTGGCTCAGCACGGTTTCAGGATCCTGATACCGCTGCCAGTCGCGGCCGCTCACCAGCACCAGATCGGGCTGCAGCTCGATCAGGGATTCGGTGGAGACGGGCTTGTAGTCGTGGAGCCCAGCCACCGGGTTGATGCCGCCGGCCAGGGTGAGCAGGGCACTGGCGGTGGTGTTGCCGCCGGCGATGCTGGTGGGCTGGCCCTTGTGCAGCAGCAGGAAGACCACCTTGAGCGGCTTGATCTGCTTCGCCTGGGCGGCCAGCTGCTCGCTCTGGGCCTGGATCTCGGCCTTCAGGCGGGTGCCGGCGGCCGGGTTCTTGAGCAAGCCGGCCAGGGTGTCGATCCGCTCGTTGAGGTTGGCCAGGGTCGGGGCCGTGGCCATGACCTTCACCTCGACGCCGGCCCGGCGCAGTTGATCAAGCGTGCTGCTCGGACCCATCTCGTCGCTGCCGACCACCAGGGTCGGAGCCAGGCTCAGGATCCCTTCGGCCGCCAGGGCGCGGTGGTAGCCGACTCTCGGCAGCCCCTTGGGTTCTGGGCTGCTCACATCGGTGGCGACCAGGCTCTGCTCGCCCCCCAGGGCCAGGATGAGTTCCGTGGTGGCCGGGCCTATGCTGACGATACGCTCCCCTGCCATGACGGATGGGGAAGAGAGGGAAAGGGCACAGCCGAGCAGGCTGAATGCGAGGGCAAAACGACGGCCCATGGGAACCTCCGAAGGGTGAGTGGGATTGCTGCCGAGAATATCAAGCGCAGAAGAAAAATGCACTGATAATGAAATCGATTATCAATTGCATTGAAGGGGCTGCTTTATTACAGTATCCGCCGCGATACCGAGCACCATCGCCAGATCATCCAGGGGAGAACCGATGAGCATTGCACAACGCATTCACGCGCTGCTGGAGCAGGATCCCAGCGCCCATCCTTCCATCATCGCCACCCAGCTGGCCGTCAGCGAGTGGGAGGTGGTGCGCCACCTGCCGACCGAGCTGGTTACCCTGGTGCCCGCCGAGCAGGCCGAAGCCCTGCTGGCGGAGCTGGCCGGCTGGGGGCCGATGACCACCATCGTCGAGTCAGACGGCTCCATTTTCGAGGTGAAAGCCCCCTTCCCCAAGGGCAAGACGGCCCGTGGCTACTACAACCTGATGGGGAGGGACGGCGAGCTGCACGGCCACCTCAAGCTCGACAACGTGGTCGGCATTGCCCTGGTCAGCAAGCTGTTCATGGGCAAGGAGGGGCACTCCTTCCAGTTCTTCGGCCACAGCGGTCGCTGCATTTTCAAGATCTACCTGGGGCGGGACGAGCAGCGTCGGCTGCTGCCTGACCAGGTGGAGCGTTTCAAGGCACTGCGCCACCAGTATCAAGAGGAAGTGAAAGCATGAGTGAACGTCAGGAGCGCCTGCAGAACCGCCTGCAACCGGAGATCCGCGAATTTCGTGACGGTTGCCGCACCCTGCAGCTCGCCACCGTGGACAGTGAAGGCAATCCCAATGCCAGCTATGCCCCCTTCGTGCTGCAGGAGGATGGCTACTATGTGCTGATCTCCGAGATAGCCCGCCATGCCCGCAACCTGCAACAGGTGCCCAAGGTGTCGCTGATGCTGATCGAGGACGAGACCGGCGCCCGCGAACTGTTCGCCCGCAAGCGCCTCACCTTTGACGCCGTGGCCGAGGTAGTGGCCCGCGACGACGTGCGCTGGGAGAAGGCCATTACGGCGCTGGAAGGGCGCTTCGGCGACATCGTCAAGGGGCTCTCCAACCTCAAGGACTTCGTGCTGTTTCGCCTCAAGCCCGAGCAGGGACTGTTCGTCAAGGGCTTCGGCCAGGCGTTTCGGGTCTCCGGTGACGAGCTGGTGGACTTCGTCCACCTGGTGGAGGGGCACAAGCGCGTCGACAACGGCGCCGAGTTGACCAGCGAGACGGACGCACCGGTCTGAGGAGCGGGATCATCAGATGAAAAACGGGCAGCCTGGGCTGCCCGTTTTGTTATCGGTGGAGCATTACTCCTGCCAGGAGGCCTTGTTGGGGAAGGCGTCCCGATCGGCCTGGGTGGCGGTCTCGTTGCACTCCCCCCGGATCTTCCAGGAGGTCTGGCTGAGGACTATGTAGCCGGTGCGGCAATAGTTGCGCGCCGCCAGCGTCTCGGTCAGCTGCTCGTCCTGTAGCGCCTCGCGGCGCTCCAGCAGGCTCTTGCTGTTGCGGCTCAGCCGGCTGTCATCCTCCTGCAACCGACTCGGCAGGACGTCGAGGGGAGCGGCCTCGAAGGTGAAGCGCTTGCTCCCCTCTTCGTTGATGTGGGTGTGAAACAGGGGGGCCGGACCGCCCTGCGCCGTCCCCGGCAGACCGGAGCAGGCGGTGATCGCCGGTAACGACAGCACGAGGGCAACGGCAGAGAATAAACGCACGCAAGACTCCAAGCAGGTGAACACGGAAAGGCGGGCAGCTTAGCACGCCTGGGCGGGTTGAGCGGGAGCGAGCAGTTCATCCGTGGTGAGCAGGGTCACGCTTCTGCCCTGTGGCAGGCTGAGGTGCCGCCACATGAAGTGGTGGTGCTCGATGATCTGCTCGGCGCTCAGGTGAGGCCTGTCTGCCGTGGTGTGGGCGTCGGTCACCACAAAGACGTCAAACCCCTGGGCGGCGGCACTGCGCAACGTGGTATCGACGCAAAAGTCGGTGGCGCAGCCGCAGATGAGCAGCCTGTCCACCGGCTGTTCCGCCAGCAGGAAGCCGAGCTCGGTATCGAGGAAGCTGTCGCAGGCGGTCTTGCGTACCCGGCTGTCATGGGGAGTCGGGGTCAGATCGGCGTGCAGTTGCCAGCCAGCACTGCCAGGTTCAAGTTCGGAGCCCGGTTCGTCGTGTTGCACATAGATGACACGCCCGTGTCGGGCCCGCACGCCGTCAGCCAGGCGATTGACGTTGGCGATGACCCGGGCGTCCTGATGACGGGGGTTATCAAACAACCCCTGTTGCATGTCGATGACGAGTAACACATCCATATGAAATCCTTGGGCTATTTTCAGGGTTGCAGCCACTGGCTGCAGTCACGGCTTCGGGATTGATGCAGTGCGCCCATATCTTGCTTCATTTCCTCTGCATTTAGCCAGCGTTCCGGCAGGGGGGCGATGCGCACCCTGACGTCGGCATCCCGCCCCGGGGCCGCCTTGTCATCCGTTTGCGGCACGATCAGCGCCACCTTGAGCGCCGGGTTGCGGCTCGCGATGCGGCTCGCGATGCCAAGCCCCCCCTCCACGTGGAAGTTGCCGGCGATGTGCATGATGCGCCGGCCGGGATGCTTGGCCAGATAGTCCACCATGCTCTCGGCCATGGTGTCGTCCCAACTGGTCTGGGCGGCGAAGCGGCGGGCATTGCCGTCCGCATCCCCGTGGTGCATGGAGGCCATGAACTTCTGGCGGTAGCCGTCATCGGCGAGCGTAAGGGTTCGTGCCAGCTGGCTGCGGCGGTTGGCGGGCAGCGTGTCGAGCCACTCGGGACCCTCCTGACCGACGCAGCTCACCAGGGGTTTGGGGGCGTTGGCGGCGATCACCGGCAGGTGCTGCGCCCTGGCAAACTCCACCAGGGGGCGGTAGTCGCTCGGGTAGTTGGGCCAGGCATGGCCATCTCGAATGAGGGCCGACTCGCCGATGCGCCCGGCCAGGTAGGCATCCAGCACCGGCTGATCGGCGCGGCTGAACTGCTCCATGGAGAGCACCAGGGCCCGGCCATCGACGCGCGACATGCCGGCCAGTTCCGCCAGCAGGTTGGCCTGCATCAGGTGCACGGCCGGATGGCTGTGCAGCTCGCCCACCAGCACTATGTCGGCATCCCTGACCTTTTCCACCGCCTGGGCGAGGCTGAGGGGGCTGTCGTCCGTCCCCTTGCCAAGCTGGTAGTGATAGAGGGTCTGGGGAGGCTGGCTCTGCGGCGTGGTGGCACAGGCGGCCAGCAGCAGGGGCAGGGCGAGCAGGGGGAGTCGTCGAGTCATGGCATCTCACAAATGGCAAGGGCACTGCACCATACGATGGCAGCATGGCGGGCGGAAAAAAAGTGGCGCCAGTGTAAAGGGGAATAGATCTAAAAGAAAATGAGAATGATTCACTTTACTGTTGATCTTTGTGCCTGTCGGGGTAAGATGCCTTCCGCTTGATAATGATTCTCAACAAGGACTTTGCAGTGGCGCACAACAACCCCCCCTCACTGATTGCCTTCGCCGTGGCGGCAGGGCTGGTTTCCCCCGCTTTCGCCGCAGACAAGAAAACGGATGAAGTCATGGTGGTCAGCGGCTCCCGCATGGAGCAGAAGCTGGAAGACGTCTCCGGCCCCATCGCCGTCATCACCTCGGAGCAGATAGAAGAGCAGGTCGTCAGCAACGTGGCCGACCTGTTCCGCTACGAGCCCGGCGTGAGCGTGCAGGGGGGGGCTGGGGATGCCCAGACCTTCACCATCCGCGGCATGAGCGAGAACCGGGTCAAGGTGGTGCAGGACGGCGTGCGCCAGAACGACGCCTACAAGAACGGCGGTGTGGGTCAGACCTACTTTGACACCGACATGATCAAGCAGGTGGAGGTGGCCAAGGGGCCGGCGTCCGCCGCCTACGGCTCCGATGCCCTGGGAGGCGTCATCGCCATCACCACCAAGGATGCCGGCGATTTCCTGAAGGGCCGCGACAGCTACCTGGACGCGACCACGGGCTATGCCTCCAGCAGCCACCAGAAGATGGGGGGCATCACGGGGGCGCTGCGCACCGGGGAGTTCGAAAACCTGCTGCGCTACACCTGGCGCGACGGCGGGGTGACCCAGAACCATGACGGCGACAAGGAGGAGTTCGACATCGTCAGCCAGGCGGTGCTGTTCAAGAGCAAGTGGAATCTCAGCGACGATCAGTTCCTGAAGCTGACGGTCGACTACTTCACCGAGGGGCAGGATCCGCACGCGGTCGACCTGACCAAGGCGGGTTCCGTCTTCAACCAGCCGATCACCGACAAGGAGACCGACAACCTCTCCCTGGTGCTGGATCACGGCCTCGCCCTGAACGTCCCCTGGGCGGATCGGGTGGACAGCAAGATTTACTACAGCCGCGCCAAGCAGACCCTGGATCAGTACGCCTCCTCCAAGTATCCGGTCATGCCGGGCAACCCCTATGTGACCAAGAACTCCCTGGATCACAACGGTTTCGAGCAGGAGAGCCTGGGTGCCCAGGTGAAGTTCAGCAAGGCGCTCGTCAATCAGCGTCTGGCCTGGGGCCTGGAGTATGAGCACACCGACAACGAGCGTACCCGCTTCAAGGCGCCGACCGTACCGGGCGATTTCGTCGGTTACAGCGAGCTGAGCTTCCCGTCCACCACCAGCGAGCGCAGCGCGCTCTGGGCCTTCGACGAGATCAAGTTCGGCGAGCGCTGGGTGCTGACCCCGGGCGCCCGTTACGACTACTACAAGATGACCCCGGACGAGGATCCCGCCTACACCGGCGAGAACATGCAGAAGATCTCCGAAGGGGAGTTCTCCCCCAAGCTGGGGCTGGTGTTCAAGGCTCACGAGGCAGCGAATCTGTTCGCCCAGTACAGCCACGGCTTCAAGGCGCCCATGTATGACAACGCCTTCTCCACCCTGAACCACCAGGCGTACGGTTATCGCATCGAGCCGAACCCTAACCTCAAGCCAGAGAGCAGCGATGGCATCGATCTCGGCGTGCGTGGCAGCCGCGGCGGCTTCAGCTATGAGGTGGCCACCTTCTACAACAAGTTCGACGACTTCATCGAGCTGACGGCCGTGGGCACCGAAGGCCGTACCGCCCTCTATCAGTACCAGAACCTGGACAAGGCGACCACCAAGGGGGCCGAGGTCAAGGCGGACTACTGGCTCAGCGATCTGGTCAACGTCTGGGGCAACCTGGCCTACATCGAGGGCAAGGATGGCGAGGGCAACTACATCAACAGCCTGAGCCCCCTCAACGGCAGTGTCGGGGTGCGTCTGGAGCAGCCGAACTGGAATATCAACACCGCCCTGCGCTTCTCCGACGACATGGACAAGGTGGGCAAGGATTCCCGCGGCAACGACAACATCAAGAGTGCCGGCTGGGGTGTGGTGGATCTCTACGCCCAGTTCAAGCCGATGCAGGATCTGCAGCTCAACGTCGGGGTCTTCAACCTGTTTGACAAGGAGTACGTGAGCTACGAGAGCATCACCGGCCTTGCCGCCAGCGCGGACACCAGCGGCCAGACCGAGCCGGGTCGCAACCTGAGTGCAAGGGTAAAATACGTGTTCTGATATTTGCCAATGAAAATGATGATGAAGGGGCCCCGGGGCCCCTTCTCTGTTTCTGGCGGCCCAAACCGACCCCAAAAAGAAACCCGCCAGGGGCGGGTGGAAGGATTGCAACACTCATCAGGAAGCGGTGTTATCCAGATAGACAGGGGGATGTGACAAAGGTTCAACTTTATTGATATTTCTGGTTTTTACCCTGGGTGATGCCTGGGGATCCCCGCCCCGAAATCGGTTATCATTTGTGCCCCTTGTCCCGCAGCCGAGCCCCTATGCCCGCCTTCTCCTGGTTAGCCCTGTTCTTTGGCGCCTTCTACTTCGTCTATGGCGCCTATCTGCCGTTCTGGTCCCTCTGGCTGGAAGGCATAGGAGTGAGCGCCGAACAGATAGGCCTGCTGCTGGGGATCGGTATGGCCATCCGCTTTGCCGGCAACCTGATGGTGATGGGACGGGTCAAGGGGGCGGGCCAGTTGCTGCCCGTCACCCGGCTGCTCTGCCTGCTGAGCCTGCTGGCGTTTCTGGGCTTCTATCTCGACCACAGCCTCTGGTGGCTGGTGGCGCTGACCCTGGCGGCGAACTTCATCTACCCGACCCTGATGCCCATGGGGGAGGCACTTGCCACCCGCATGGTGGTGCAGACCCACCTCGATTACGGCAAGGTGCGGTTGTGCGGCTCCTTCGCCTTTATCGTTGCCTCGACCCTGGTAGGGGCCCTGGTGGGCAACTTCGGCAGCGACTGGGTGCTGCACACCATGGTGGCCGGGCTGCTGATCATGCTGGGGCTCAGCCTGCTGCCGCTGCGACCCGCCCCCCGGGAGCTGCAAGGGGAGCGGGCCAAGGCCTCCCTGAAGGAGACGCTCAAGTCCGCGTCGGTGCGGCGCTTTCTGCTGATCACCGCCCTGCTGCAGGGGAGCCACGCGGCCTACTACGGCTTCAGCGCCATCTACTGGAAGGCCGAGGGCTACGGCGGCACCCTGATCGGCTATCTGTGGGCCCTGGGGGTGGTGGCGGAGATCGCCATGTTCGCCGCGGACAAGCGCTTCCTCCAGCGCTTCGGCGCCCAGACCCTGTTTCTGATTGGGGCCCTTGGCTGCGTGGTGCGCTGGGTGCTGCTCGGCAGCTCTACCGAGCTTTGGGTGCTGGTGCTGGGCCAGCTGCTGCACGGGGTCACCTTCTGCATCAGCCACCTCGGCGCCATCCGCTTCATGACCCGGCAACTGCCCGCGGAGCAGCAGATCCCCACCCAGGCGCTCTATGCGGCCCTGGGGCTCGGCATGACGGTGGCCGCCCTGATGACGGTCTGCGGCCTGCTGTTCGAGCCCCTGGGCGGCGGCATCTTCTTCATCATGGTGCTGGTGGTGCTGCCGGTCTTCGTGCTGCGGCTGCGCGAGGAGAGGCCCGAACCGGGCCGATGACACCGGCCTGCCGGTCTCTGGCCCGGCAGGCTCCTGACTTATCTGGACAAGGGAAGTAGAGAGATGCACCAAGGATGGCTGCTGATCGGGTTGTCGCTCGCCTATCTGGGCTTGCTGTTCCTCATCGCCTACGTGGCGGACAAGAACAAGCGCCGCCGCCCCAAGGGGCAGCCCCTGCTCTACAGCCTGTCGCTGGCGGTCTACTGCACCTCCTGGACCTTCTTCGGCACCGTGGGCCAGGCCAGCGAGTCCCCCTGGTCGCCGGTGCCCATCTACCTGGGCCCCATGCTGGTGTTTCTGTTCGGCTGGCGCCTGCTGGCCCGCCTCATCCTGGTGGCCAAGCGCGAGCACATCACCTCCATTGCCGACTTCATCGCCGCCCGTTACGGCAAGTCCCAGCGCCTGGCCATGGTGATCAGCCTCATCGCCGTCATGGGGATACTTCCCTACCTGGTGCTGCAGCTCAAGGCGATCGTCACCGGGCTGGACCTGCTGATGGCCAACAGCGCGGGGGCCAGCCCCACCAGCAACATGGCCGAGCTGGCGCTAGGCGTCACCCTGCTGCTGGCCCTGTTCAGCATCCTGTTCGGCACCCGCAACCTGGACGCCACCGAACACCACAGGGGCATGGTGGTGGCCATCGCCTTCGAGTCCGTGGTCAAGCTGCTTGCCTTCATGGCGGTGGGGGGCTTCGCGCTCTGGCTCATCGTCGCCAGGCCGAGCGAGGCCCGCACCCTGGTGGCCAGCGACTTCCTTGAGGCGGTGGTGGCGGTGACGCCGGGCAGTGTGCTGGAGCTCGCCATCTACACCCTGATCGCCATGTGCGCCGTCATCTGTCTGCCGCGCCAGTTCCACGTGACTGTGGTGGAGAACAACCAGGGGCAGGATCTGCACTGGGCGCGCTGGATCTTCCCGCTCTACCTCTTCCTGATGGGGCTCTTCATCTGGCCGCTGGCGCTGGCGGGCAAGCAGTGGGTGGGGGCCGACATGGCCTCCGACACCTATGTGATCAGCCTCCCCATGTCCCTCGGCTACGACGGCATGGCGATGCTGGCGTTTCTCGGCGGCACCTCGGCGGCCACCGGCATGGTGATCGTCTGCACCATCGCCCTGGCCATCATGGTGAGCAACGATCTGGTGCTGCCAGTCTTGCTGCGCCGCGTCTGGCAGCAGGGGCGGGACGAGCGCCTGATGCGGCTGCTGCTGCAGGTGCGCCGGGGCGCCATCTTGCTGATTTTGCTGGCGGCCTGGGCGCTCTACCTCTGGCTCGGGGATCTCACCAGCCTGTCGCGCATCGGCTACCTGTCGTTTGGTGCCGTGGCCCAGTTCGCGCCGGCCCTGCTGCTCGGCCTCTATTGGCGCCATGGCAACCGCAAGGGGGTCTACCTCGGCCTGGCGCTCGGGGTCAGCCTCTGGTTCCTCACCCTGCTGGCGGAGAGCGGCCTGCTGGCGGGCTCGCCCCTGGAGGCCTTGCTGGCGCCCCCAAACTGGCCCGCGTTCCGGGAGCTGAGCCTGGGGGCCTGGTGCCTCTTCCTGAGCCTCTTGCTCAACCTGGTCGGCTATGTGGCGGGCTCCCTGCTCTCCCGGGCGGCGGTGAGCGAGCGGCTGCAGGCGGCGAACTTCGTCGGCAAGCCGAGCCGGGACACCACGGCGCTCTACCAGGCGCGGGTCTCGGTCAAGGAGCTGGAGATGCTGGCGGCCCGCTTCGTCGGGTCGAGCCGGGTCAAGCGCGCCTTCGGCCGCTTCGCCGGCGAGCACGGCGGCACCCTGGCGCCCCAGATGCAGGCCTCCGCGGATCTCATCGCCCACACCGAGCGGCTGTTGGCCGGGGTGTTCGGCACCTCGTCCGCCCGTCTGGTGCTGGCCTCGGCCCTGCAGGGGCGCAACATGCAGCTCGAGGAGATCGCCACCATAGTGGACGAGGCCTCGGACGTGTTCCGCTTCAACCGCGGCCTGCTGCAGGGTGCCATAGAGCACATGGGGCAGGGGATCTCGGTGGTGGACAGGGAGCTCAGGCTGGTGGCCTGGAACCGGCGCTACATAGAGCTGTTCTCCTATCCCCCCGGCCTCATCCAGGTGGGGCGCCCCATCGAGGAGATCATCCGCTACAACGCCGGGCAGGGGCTGTGCGGCGCGGGGGACGTGGAGGCCCAGGTAGCGCGCCGGGTCGCCTTCATGAAGCGCGGCAGCCCCCACATCTCGGCCCGGGAGCGCCCGGATGGCCGGGTGATCGAGATGCAGGGCAACCCCATGCCGGCGGGGGGCTTCGTCATGACCTTCACCGACATCACCCCGTTCCGGGCGGCGGAGCGGGTACTGCGCGAGGCCAACGAGCACCTGGAGGCGCGGGTGGCCGAGCGTACCCACGAGCTCTCCGAGCTCAACCGCCAGCTGCTGCTGGTAAACCAGCAGGTGGAGCGGGCCAACCAGTCGAAGAGCCGTTTCCTCGCGGCGGTGAGCCACGACCTGACCCAGCCGCTCAACGCGGCCAAACTCTTCACCTCCTCCCTGCTGGAGATGCTGCCCCCGGAGGACGAACCGGCCCGCATCGCCCGTCACATCGACGATGCCCTGGGGGCGACCGAGGATCTCATCACGGATCTGCTGGACATCTCGCGCCTCGAGGCGGGCAAGTTCAAGGCCAAGAAGCTCGACTTCGCCCTGAGCGACGTGCTGGGCAACCTCAAGGCGGAGTTCGGGGTGCTGGCCCAGGCCGGGGGGATCCAGTTCTCCGTGGTGGAGAGCAGCCTCGCCGTCTACAGCGACGTGCGCCTGCTGCGCCGGGTGCTGCAGAACTTCCTCACCAACGCGTTTCGCTACAACCCCGGCGGCCGGGTGCTGCTCGGCTGTCGCCGCATGGGGGACAAGGTGCGCATCGAGGTGTGGGACAACGGCCCCGGCATCCCGGAGGGCAAGCAGGAGGCGATCTTCGACGAATTTTCCCGCCTCGATCACTCCCGCACCGCCAGGGAGCAGGGGCTCGGCCTCGGACTCGCCATCGCCCGCGGCATCTCCCAGGTCCTGGGTCACCAGCTCTCCCTGCGCAGCTGGCCCGGGGCGGGATCCGTCTTTGCCATCACCCTGAACCTCGCGACCCGGCCGGTGACGCCGAGCCAGGTGACGACCCCCGCCCAGCGGGACAGCCAGCTGGAGGGGGTGAGGATCCTCTGCATCGACAACGAGGAAGACATACTCATCGCCATGGCGTCCCTGCTGGGGCGCTGGGGCTGCGAGGTGCGCTGTGCCCAGAGCCAGGAGCAGGCGCTGGCCCTCATCGGCGACGGTTTCCTGCCCGCCCTGGTGCTGTCTGACTATCACCTGGACGACGGCAAGACGGGGTTGCAGGCGCTGCACATGATCCGGCTGGCATATGGCAACGAGATAGGCGGCATCATCATCAGCGCGGATCGCAAGAGCGAGCTGCAGGCGCAGATCCGCGAACACGGCTTCGGGTATGTGAGCAAACCGGTCAAACCCCTCAAGCTCCGGGCCCTGATGAACAGCCTGTTGCTGCCGGTACAGTGACGGCATTCACATTATCGCGCATTGGATGGTGATTTTTTAAAGGCCGTTTCGGCGCCATGAATGGGGTTTTTATCGCCATGTTGCCGGCCTTTTCCCCACCATGTCGGACAAATGAGTCCCTATTGATGTCACTTCTGTCAGGTGGCGCGAAGGCGTCTCTCCTTTATAGTCATTCGGCGATTATTTTCATCGCAAACCAAGTTGTGCAAAAAAGGCAAACCGGGCGAAAGCCCGGGACGCAAAGCTTCCGGTCTAAGGGTCAGCGAACCTAGGATAGCGGGGCCACCACAGGTTGTATCGTCCATGGGCCAAGCCATGGTGGCGATGTTGTCTGCGTTACCTGTCAGGTTGCGTTGCCTTTTTCGTTGTTCATTCCAATAACGAAATAAGGAAATTCAATGATGTTCAGTCCAAAACATTCCCTGCTGGCGCTCCTGGTCGGGGGCCTCTGTGCCGCTCCCGCCTTCGCCGCCGCCCCGGGCAAACCCACCATAGGCTCGGGCCCCACCAAGTTCGCCATCGTCGAAGTCAATCAGTCCGCCTCGGCCTACAACCAGCTGGTGACCGTCCACAAGGACGGTGCCCCGGTCAGCGTGACCTGGAACCTCTGGTCCGGCGACGTGGGTCAGACCGCCAAGGTGCTGCTCGACGGCAATGAGGTGTGGTCGGGCCCGGCGTCCGCCGCGGGTACCGCCAACTTCAAGGTCACCAAGGGGGGGCGCTACCAGATGCAGGTGGCCCTGTGCAACGCCGACGGCTGCACCCTCTCCGACAAGAAGGAGCTGGTGGTGGCCGACACGGACGGCAGCCACCTGGCGCCGCTCAATGCGCCCCTCAAGGAGAACAACAAGCCCTATGCCAACAAGTCCGGCAAGGTGGTGGGGGCCTACTACGTGGAGTGGGGTGTCTATGGTCGCAAGTTCACCGTGGACAAGATCCCGGCCCAGAACCTGACCCACATCCTCTACGGCTTCACCCCCATCTGCGGCGGCAACGGCATCAACGACAGCCTGAAAGAGATCTCCGGCAGCTTCGAGGCCCTGCAGCGCTCTTGCGCCGGTCGCGAAGACTTCAAGGTCTCCATCCACGATCCCTGGGCGGCGATCCAGATGTCCCAGGGCAACCTCAGCGCCTGGGACGAGCCCTACAAGGGCAACTTCGGCAACCTGATGGCCCTCAAGCAGGCCCGTCCGGACCTCAAGATCCTGCCCTCCGTCGGGGGATGGACCCTCTCCGATCCCTTCTACTTCCTGGGTGACAAGACCAAGCGCGATACCTTCGTCGCCTCGGTCAAGGAGTTCCTGCAGACCTGGAAGTTCTTCGACGGCGTGGACATCGACTGGGAGTTCCCGGGCGGCCAGGGGGCCAACCCCAACCTGGGCGGCCCGAACGATGGCGCCACCTATGTGGTGCTGATGCAGGAGCTGCGCGCCATGCTCGACGAGCTGGAAGCCGAGACCGGTCGCCAGTATGAGCTCACCTCGGCCATCAGCGCCGGCGGCGACAAGATTGCCAAGGTGGATTATCAGGCGGCCCAGCAGTACATGGACCACATCTTCCTGATGAGCTACGACTTCAGCGGCGCCTTCGACCTGAAGAATCTGGCCCACCAGACCAACCTCTTTGCCTCCAGCTGGGATCCGGCCACCAAGTACACCACAGACAAGGGCGTCAAGGCGCTGCTGGGTCAGGGGGTGGCGCCGGGCAAGATAGTGGTCGGTGCAGCCATGTACGGCCGCGGCTGGACCGGGGTGAGCGGCTACCAGGCCGGCAACCCCTTCACCGGCACCGCCACCGGACCTGTGACCGGCACCTGGGAAAATGGCGTGGTGGATTACCGCGACATCGTCAACAACCGCATGGGCGCAGGCTGGGTGCAGGGCTATGACGAGGCGGCCGAGGCCCCCTATGTCTTCAAGGCCGGCACTGGGGATCTCATCAGCTTCGACAACGATCGCTCGGTCAAGGCCAAGGGGCAGTACGTGCTGGCGAACCAGCTCGGCGGTCTGTTCGCCTGGGAGATAGACGCGGACAACGGCGACATCCTCAACGCCATGCACGAGGGGCTGGGCCACGGCGAGGGTAGCCTGCCGCCGGTCAACAAGCCGCCGGTGGCCAATGCCGGCAGCGATCTGAGCGCCACGGGCCCGGCCGAAGTGACCCTCAACGGCAGCGCCTCCCACGATCCGGAAAACGGCGTGCTGACCTACGGCTGGAAGCAGGTCTCCGGGCCCCAGGCCAGCCTGCTCGATGCTACCCAGGCCAGGGCCCGCGTGGTGCTGGACGCCGTCAGCGCCGACATCAACCTGGTGTTCGAGCTGACCGTGACCGACGATCAGGGCCTGACCGCCAAGGATCAGGTGGTGGTGACCAACAAGGCACCGCAGCCGAACTTGGCCCCCGTGGTGACGGTTCCGGCCACCGCAACCGTCGAGTCCGGTAAGCAGGTGAGCATCCAGGCCAGTGCCTCCGATCCCAATGGCGACACCCTGAGCTATCAGTGGAGCCTGCCAGCGGGCCTCACCGCCACCGGTCAGAACAGCGCGACCCTGGTGGTCACGGGCCCGAGCGTCACCAGCGACACCGCCTATGACCTGACCCTGGTGGTCACCGACGGGGCGCTGGATGCCAGTGCCACCACCCGCCTGACCGTCAAGCCGGCCAGCACCGGAGGCGGCTGCAACGCGACCGATCCGGATGCGGCCAACCATCCGGCCTGGAACGCCAGCACCGTCTACAACACCGATAACAAGGTGAGCCACAACCAGCTGGTGTGGCAGGCCAAGTACTGGACCCAGGGCAACGAGCCGAGCCGCACCGCCGATCAGTGGAAGCTGATAAGCCAGGTACAGCTTGGATGGGATGCAGGGGTTGCCTACAACGGCGGTGATTTCACCAACCACAATGGCCGCAAGTGGCAGGCCCAGTACTGGACCAAGGGTGACGAGCCCGGCAAGGCCGCGGTCTGGGTCGACAAGGGGGCAGCCAGCTGTAACTGATTGCCATCGCAACGGGAATGGGGCCTGGGCCCCATTCTTCCCGCCGACGCTGTACCGGCAGGGGCCATCCGCCCCTGCCATTGCAACCAGAGTGTCCGAGCACTCATTCCCTATGAAGGACAGATCCCATGAAGAATCAACACCCCCTGTTTCGGGCGGGCGCCCCCCTGCTCGGCTGTGCACTGCTGGCACCGCTCGCGATGGCGCAGCAGAGCAGCACGACGGGCGCGTTTCGCAAGGACAACAGCGCCCCCCAGATCTACAGCCAGGAGGGGCTGGTCAACCATTTCGCCCAGCAATTGCCCTTGGGGGCGACCTTCGCCCCGCGGCTGATCGCCCGGGACGTCGAGAATGGGGATCTCAGTGCCCGCATCAGCCAGAAGAGCGGGGTCAATACCCAGGTGCCTGGCAACTATGTGGCCCAGTATCAGGTCAAGGACGATGGCCTGCCCGCGGTGGATGGCTTCAAGGGATGGGGGAGCACCACCACCACCTTCTCGCTGCCGGTCACCGTCTATGACCCGGAGCGGGAGCATCCCGTCAACCAGCTTGCCCTGGGGGCGCTCTGGGACGAGGGTCCCGTCATCAACAACAGCCTCCTCATGGCGGTGGGGGGCGAGCTGAGCCGTACCCTGTGGATCCCGGGTTCGAACCTGCCGCTGCTGGGGGATCGGCTGTCCATCCGGACCTTCCAGGTGAAGGAGGGGGTCTGGGGTGGCAGCAACCGCCAGTTTGCGCTG
Organism: Aeromonas sanarellii; assembly: GCF_000820085.1. Classification (GTDB taxonomy): domain Bacteria; phylum Pseudomonadota; class Gammaproteobacteria; order Enterobacterales; family Aeromonadaceae; genus Aeromonas; species Aeromonas sanarellii. The sequence continues at coordinate 194,708 of NZ_CDBN01000015.1, read as the reverse complement.
CGCCTCACCGATCCCGACAGCGGCGAGGCGCTCTATGACGGGCCCCTGGCCTTCAGCAGCGGGACCACCTTCACCCCCAGCGCCCCGATCCCGGTGCTGGCGGGACGGGATTACCACGTCACCCTGCGCTATCTGGCCGGTACCGGCCAGCAGGGCTTCAAGCGCAACGAGGCGGGGCAGTTCTGGCTCGGTGCCGAGGGAGTGCAGGAGCAGGCGCTCTATCCCTATGCCCAGGTGCTGGCCGATCCCGCCAACCGGCTCGCGTTCGACCCGGGTTTGAGCCGCCCGCTCAAGGAGAAGCTGCTGAGCAGCGCGGGGGGCGAGGAGGTGCTCCACATCCGCAAACTGCCGGGGGCCGAGGCCAGGGTGTTGAGCTACGCCATCGCGGATCCGGCACTGGCGACGCTCCAGATCCAGCCGGGAGAGGAAGAGGACAGGCTGGTGCTGAGCGGGCTGCAGAAGGGGGAGACCAACCTGGCGATCCTGGCCAACGGCGAACCGGTCGATCTGGTGCGCCTCGTCGTCACGGCGCCCAAGGTGGTGAGGCTTTCCTACAGCTACATCGCCTTCCCCGGAGAGACCCAGACCCACCTCTGGGATGACGGTGCCCTGATCCAGCGCGACATCGGCCGCCGCTACGCTCCCTACAACATCCGGCTCAGCTGGGTCGACAACGGCGTGCTGGTACACGAGTGGGACAGGGACGGTGACGGCGACTCGTACGAAGGGGATCGCTCCGAACAGGAGGCCCCCTTCTCCGAGGGCTGGATCCCGAACCAGGGGCAGGTCTTCTCCAACCTCTATGTGATCCGAAGATACAAGGATCCGGCGCGGGCATGTGGCGGGGCCGGGGCAGGGTCGTCCATGGGCATGGGGCCGGACGACGCGCCTCCCCGCGCCGGTTATCGCGCCGCCTGTCCCGGCAACGCCACCGAGCTGGGCCAGTCCCTGACCCTGGCCCACGAGCTGGGCCACAACCTGGGGCTGTGGCACGCCAAGGACACCGATCCCAATGGCGCCGCCAACCTCATGTATGTCGGTCGTCAGGAGGGGATCTTCTTCGCCCCCCAATGGCGGGTGATCCACCAGACCCTGAGCCGCCGAATCGCCGCGGGGGATCCCGGAGTGAGCGAAGACGGGGCCCCTGGCCAGAACCGATGAGCGGCATGGGGCGATGACAGGTTCTGGATGGACCTTTCCTCCCCGGCACCGCGACTCACCTCCGAAGAGGGGGGCAAGGCCGAGGCGTTGCCACCCGCTTCATCAGGCTTACCACAACAAGGCATGTGGACATGCCCGCCACAATGAGAACCATAACAATGAAAAAAACACAGCTAGCCAGCCTGATCCTGACCGCCCTGGCGAGTGGCCCCCTGTTGGCCGCCGTCCAGGCTCCCGCGTCCTTGCCCTTCAATACCCAGCCACCGGTAAACGACCTGCAAGGCTCCCTGGCGGCGCAGGTGCAATTCGCCCAGAGCCAGATCCTGCCGGCCCATGTCGCCGAGGGAGACAACCAGCCCAGGCTGACCGCCCTGCGCAAGAGCCTGTTGCTGGTCAGGCCCCTGCAAGCCGAAGCCGGCGTGCCGATGACGGTGACGGCGCGAGATGGCGCCGGGCAGACGCTCGGGACGCTCACCCTCAACCCCCCCGGACAGTTGCCGAAGACGGCCTATTACCTCGAGGGTTCGCCGGAGGAGGGGGTCGACTTCACCCCGGGGCCGGGCACCAGTGGCCTCATCGACAGCAGCAGCGAGCTGGCCAGACTCAGCGACCCCGCCGGAGCCTTCCTGCAGAGCAAGTTGCAGCCCCACGCCCTGGTCACCATCCAGACCGCGGATGGCCGCTGGGTGCGGGATATTCATCTGCCGGTCGGGGCCGAGCTGGCGGGCAAGATGGTGCGGCTGGCCTCCAACGCCGGTTACAACTCGACCATTTATTACAGTGGCCGCCAGGTGACCCTCTCCCGCGGCCAGAGCCTGCAGTTCAAATTCGTGGCCGGCCAGTGGATCCGTGACGGGGAGCTGGAGAACAACGGCATCCGCTACGCGACCGATGCCTGGAGCGCCGTGCTGCCGGCGGACTGGATCCGGCCTGGCCTGGCGCTGCGACTCAGCCAGGGCGGGCTCAGTGGCGAGCTGACGGATCTGCAGGTCGGCGCCCCGAGCGAGCTGCTCATCCACACCATCGACATCGGCATGCTGACCACTCCCCGGGATCAGTTTGCCTTCGCCAGGGATCCCGAGGCCCACCGTGAATATTTCCAGACGGTGCCCACCAGCCGGCTCATCGTCAGCCAGTACGCCCCCCTGTCGCTGTCGGAGGTGATGCTGCCAAACGGCACCCTGCTCACCGACTTCGATCCCAGCCAGGGCGGCTGGCACGAGGGCACCATGCGCCAGCGCATCGGCAAGGAGCTGATCTCCCACGGCATCGACAACGCGAACTACGGCATCAACAGCACGGCCGGCGAGGGGGAGGGCAGCCATCCCTATGTGGTGGCCCAGCTGGCGGCCCACAACAGCCGGGGCAAGTACGCCAACGGCATCCAGGTGCACGGGGGCTCGGGTGGCGGCGGCATCGTCACCCTCGACAGCTCCCTCGGCAACGAGTTCAGCCACGAGGTGGGCCACAACTATGGCCTGGGGCACTATGTCGGCGGTTTCACCGGCTCGGTGCACCGCAGCGCCGAGGCGGTCAACTCGACCTGGGGCTGGGACGGGGATCGCAATCGCTTCATTCCCAACTTCGGCCCCGCCCGCACCGGCCAGAGCGCCTGTCTCGACGGCCAGTGCCAGGCACCGTTCGAGGGCCACGCGTTCGGCTTCGATGCCATGGCGGGCGGTGCGCCCTTCTCCGGCTTCAACCGCTTCACCCTCTACACCCCGAACTCGGCCGCCATCATCCAGCGCTTCCTCGAGAGCAAGGCGGTGTTCGATGCCGCTTCCCCGACCGGATTTCGCAAATGGGATGCCGCCACCGCCACCATGGTGCCCTATCAGCACAGGGTCGAGCGGCTGGAGCAGATCAGCGCCCCGGTCAATGACCTGAGTGAAGCCAGGCTGGCGGCCCTGCTGGCGGAGTATGACCTGGTCAAGGTAGCCATGTGGGACGGCAACTGGACGCGCAACATCCAGGCGCCGGCTGCCGGAGCCGGGAATGCGGGGCGCATCCTGACCGTGGAGCACAGTGCCGGCTACAACAGCATCCTCTTCATCAACGGCCAGCAGATCACCGTCTCCCGTGGCTTCAAGAAGAGCTACACCTCGGACGGCAGCCGCTGGCACGAAGGGCCTGTGGTGGATACTCGGGTGGCGCGCAAGCCGCAGGCATTCGGGGTGCCGGTGACGACCCTGGTGGGCTATTACGATCCTCGCGGGCTGTTGCCGAGCTACCTCTATCCGGCCCTGCACGGCGCTTACGGTTTCGGCTATGGGGATGACGGCGAGGGGAGCGGGACGGGGGATTGCCAGCTGCAGGTGGAGACCCGGGATGGCTTGCTGCACTTCCGGCTCGCCAATCACCGGCTCAATGCCGGCGTGATGAACAAGTTCCATGTCAACGTGCCCACGGCCAGCGAACCACGGAGCGCCGCCGTGATCTGTGCCGCCCGTACCCTGGATCAGAGGCTTGTCCCGGCGCCGGGGGCGGTGCTCTCCTTCACTGTCAACGGGCGTCCGCTCGAGTAGGAGGCCTCCCCGTCAGACCAGGGGCGAGCCCGGCCCATACAGACAAAAATGCCAAACAAAAGGCCCATACGGGCCTTTTTTCATCCGGAATGGCGCGCTCAGAGCGGCTTCTGCCACAGGCTCAGCAGCAGATCCTGCTCGAGCTCGTCAGGTCCCTGGTGGGTGAAGGCGTGGCGCTGCTCACCGCTGGCGCGCCAGCCGAGGCGGCTGGTCTCCAGGATGTGCTCGCGCAGGGCCTGATCCAGGGCCGTGCTGAACTGGCTGCGCTGCCGGGCAACCGGGGTGAGCCCGGCGAGGCTCGGCCAGCTCAGGGGGTGTTCCATGCTCACCGGGTTCAGGCTGACGCGCAATTGCCACTGGTGGCGAGGGCCCGGCTGCACATGGAGCAGGTAGCCGCCCGGCGCCAGCCAGTTGACCAGCTGCTCGGTCTTGACCTTGAGGTCGTTGACCAGCAACACCTGGGCCTTGCCCGGTTGCAGCGGGGCGCGCGCCGGATCGGCGATGACGAACTGAGCCTCAGGCTGCGCCTTGTTGGCGGCGAAGATGGCGTTCTTGGCGATGTCGAACCCGGCGAATTGCCAGCCAGGGAGGCGCTCGGCCAGGGCGCGGCAGTAGTAGCCCTCGCCACAGCCCAGATGGATCAGCTCATGCTCCCCGAGTGGCGCAAGCAGCTCGACCATGGCCTCCACCAGGGGCCGCTGGTGGCCCTGCTCCAGGAAGCGGCGCCTGGCGCGCAGCAGGGCCCGGCTGTCGCTGTCCTTCGGGTTCTTGGTGCCGGGGATCAGGTCCAGATAACCTTCAGGAGCGGGATCGAAGTGGTGCTTGTTGGCGCAGTAGCGGCCCTTGGAGGCGTCATGCAACTGGAGGGGGCTGCGGCAAAGGGGGCATTGAAGGTGCATAGGTGTTCTCTTGGCGAAGGCCATGTCGGCGGGGGCGTTCGGGATTATAGGGGAGAGGATCAGAAAAGGCTGCCGTGGCAGCCTTTTTATCCAACGGCGCTGTGCGGGCGCCGTCGGGGAACCCGATCAGCGGGTACCAAACACCACTATGGTCTTGCCGTGGGCGGAGATGAGCTCCTGCTCCTCCAGCATCTTGAGGATGCGGCCGACGGTTTCGCGAGAGCAGCCGACGATCTGGCCGATCTCCTGACGGGTGATCTTGATCTGCATGCCATCCGGGTGGGTCATGGCATCCGGCTGTCTGGCCAAGTTGAGCAGGGTCTGGGCAATGCGGCCGGTCACGTCCAGGAAGGCGAGGTTGCCGACCTTCTGGCTGGTGTGCTGCAGGCGCTTGGCCATCTGGCCGGAGAGGCGCATCAGGATGTCCGGGTTGACCTGGATCAGCTGGCGGAACTTCTTGTAGGAGATCTCGGCGACTTCACAGGCGCCTTTGGCACGTACCCAGGCGGAACGTTCCGGATTCTCGTTCTCTTCGAACATCCCCATCTCGCCCAGGAAATCCCCCTGATTCAGGTAGGAGAGGATCATCTCCTTGCCTTCGTCATCCTTGATCAGGACGGCGACGGTACCCTTGACGATGTAGTAGAGGGTTTCCGCTTTCTCACCGGCGTGGATCAGGGTGCTCTTGGCGGGATACTTATGAATGTGGCAATGCGACAAGAACCACTCGAGGGTGGGATCGCTTTGCGGTTTGCCAATGATCATGAGACTTCCTCTGTAGTGTCATTTTTATGGACTGTGCGTCCAGGCAAGTTGCCAAGCTTGCCATTCCTTACTCTTTGGTCGCAGTAGAATAAGAGCCTTTGCCTGTGCTGACAAGGCTTTGGGGCATTGCCGTCCGTCAGTGAGCCGCGATCTGCTGCGCCGTTCGGGGCATTCTAGGCAAGAAGGGGAGGGCAGATGTTGATTTCGATCTATTTCCCCCCGGGTCTGCGGCAGTTTCGCAAGGTACGGCCGGGACGGCACGGGCGGGTCGGGATCCCGCGACGATGCAGGATGACGAGTCATGTGCCACTCGACCCCTGCTTGAGGTATGCTATGGGCGTCAGAACCGTCGTCATTGAGAGGAAGTAGAGATGAAAGCCAAGGTCAGCTGGGTCGAAGGCATGAAGTTTGTGGGCGAGAGCGAGTCCGGTCATCAGGTGACCCTGGACGGCGCCAACCCGGGGGAAGGTGCCAGCCCGATGGAGATGATCCTGCTGGCGGTTGGCGGGTGCAGCTCCATCGACGTGGTCTCCATCCTGGAGAAGGCCCGTCAGACCGTGACCGCCTGCCATGTGGAGCTGGAAGGGGAGCGCGCCGACTCCGTGCCCCGGGTATTCCAGAAGATCCACCTCAAGTTCGTCGTGACCGGCAAGGGTCTGGCCGAGAAGCAGGTGGCCCGTGCGGTGGACCTGTCCATGGAGAAATATTGTTCCGTTTCCCTGATGTTGGAAAAAGCGGTAGAAATTACCCATAGTTATCAAATTCTTGAAGCTTGACAGTCGTAGTTTGTCCCGTCGATAACGCCATGACATAAGGAAAGTGCGATGAAAAAAATGATGATGTTGCTTCCCCTGTTCGGGCTTGCCGCCTGCAGTGCGCCGCAGCCGACCCAGTATCAATACAGCCAGTATCAGTGCGGGGAAGAGTTGCTGGGGATCACCTATGATGCCCAGGCCGACATGGTGCAGTTCCCTTATGCCGGCGTGTATCACAAGCTGGGGCGCATCGAGTCGCCCAAAGAGATCGCCAGCTATTCCGACGGGGTGACCACCTTCTCCCAACAGGACAAGCAGGCTACCCTGGTCAAGAGTGGCGTGACCCAGCTCACCTGCGAGCTGAAATGATCCTCATGCCGTCACGGCGTGTATGCAAAACGGCCTGCTTTAAGCAGGCCGTTTTTGTTGAACGAGACATCAGTCTGACGGTAGTGAGCCCAGCAACTGGGCGGCCAGTTGCTGGCTGAGCTGGCCGCGGGCCTCCTCGGCGACGGGCACGTCGCTGGCTAGCTGGATGGCGCTGCTCCACACCGTCTGCTGGGTGTGTCTGTCGAGCAGCAGTATGGCCAGGGTGCCCTTGCGAGCATCGGCGGCGGCATTCAGACCCGGGGTCATACCGAGGCGGGAAAAGACCTCCCCGTCGCTCATGTCCTGGCTGCCCGCCACCCCGATGGCGACCCAGACGTCGGCGTCATCCAGGGGCACGCTGCGCCAGCCCTTGCCGTCGAGTTCCCGGGTCACGGCCTGCTGTACCGGCTCCAGCCAGGGCGCGGCGCTGTTGCCCGCATACTGGAACTGCTCGGCGAGTGCATAGCGTGGCGTCGCCCCATAGGGCCAGTTGTCTGCCGGACGCACCACCATGGTGCCCGTTTCGACGGTGGGGGCCGCGGGGCCCGTGCTGCAGCCGCCCAGCAGGGCAGCCAGTGTGAATGAGAGAAGTGCACCGCGCATCGATAAGCTCCTTGGCTCAGGTGATCTTGCCCGTTTCGATCAGTTGCTGGATCAGGGGGCGCAGGATCAGCTCCATCGCGAAACCCATCTTGCCGCCCGGCACGACTATGGTGTTCATCCTGGACATGAAGGCGCCGTCTATCATCGACAGCAGGTAGGGGAAGTCCACCTGCTTGATGCCCCGAAACCGTATCACCAGCATACTCTCGTCCAGGCTGGGTATCACCTTGGCGCTGAAGGGGTTGGAGGTGTCGACGGTCGGTACCCGCTGGAAGTTGATGTGGGTGCGGGAGAACTGGGGCGTGATGAAGTTGATGTAGTCGTCCATGGAGCGGACGATGGAGTCGGTCACCGCCTCCCGGGAGTGGCCGCGCTCCGAGGTGTCGCGAATGAGCTTCTGGATCCACTCCAGGTTGACGATGGGCACCACGCCGATGAGAAAGTCCACGTGCCGCGCCACGTTGTGCTCGCCGGTGACCACGCCCCCATGGAGCCCCTCGTAGAACAGCAGGTCCGTCTCGCCCGGCAGATCCTGCCAGGGGGTGAAGGTGCCCGGCATCTGGTTGAAGGGCACCGCCTCGTCGAAGCTGTGCAGGTAGCGCCGGTACTGGCCGGTGCCGCTCTGGCCGTACTCCTGGAAGAAGGACTCCAGCAGCCCGAAGTCGTTGGCCTCGGGGCCGAAGTAGCTGATGTGCCGTCCCTGCTCCCGGGCCTTGCGGATGGCGACATCCATCTCGGGCCTGGTATAGCGGTGGAAACTGTCCCCCTCGACCACGGCCGCCTTGTACCCGAGCTGGTGGAACATGGAGCGAAAGGCGTTGGTGGAGGTGGAGGTGCCGGCACCGGATGAACCGGTGACCGCGATGATGGGATGCTTGGCCGACATAGAATTCTCTCTTCCTTGGGAGTTCCGTTATAAGGGCTGGCCCAAAGTGCGGTCAAGTGCGCCGTCTCGTCGCACTATCCTCCGGCCGGCTCTGCCAGCCTAGCGCACAGTGTGCCTCGCACCGGGGAGATGGCGGCCCACGGGCGGCCTTCCCGGCGGGCACCGCGCCCCGGCCGAACGCCGGATGGCCAGAGGAACAGGGAAAAACGGACGAAGATTCTTCAGCCCGGGTCCCCCATCCTGTGTCATTCTTGCTGGAAGTCGTCAGTCGACGCCTTGCTTAAATGAGTCTTGTGCACGACATTGACGCTCTCGTGCAACTCGCTGTAAACGAGCACGGCGCTGCCTTGTTGTAATTGTTGCCGGACCTCTTCGACCTTGTCGGCCAGGCTGACATCCTGCTCGCCATACTCGGTGCCCTCTTGCAGGACAAAGTGCTCGAGCAGGTTGGTGAGGGTGTCGGGATCCAGTTCTTGCCAGGGGATAATCATGGTTTCATCTTCAGTCAGTGGAGTGCGGATATTGTCGGTGTCTCGCCGGCCAGCGCAAGGGGTTTGTCACGGACCGGGCGAGGGGTGGTATGTATCCTTCTGAAGCCCGCCGCCCCTCGGGTCAGTTCGAACAGCACCTGTTCGATGCCCGCCGCCACGCCCTCTGCGCCGGACTGCGCTGGTTCTGGGCCATCAACCTGATCGCCATCCTGTTCCTGCTGACCCGCTTCCACATCTACCAGGAAGCGCACCTGGTGCTCGTGGACCGCCTGCCCTGGTCCTACGAGTGGCAGCTCCTCGCCATGGCCGGCGTCTGCCTGCTGTTTCCGCTCGGTTGGCGCTGGCTCGCCCGCCAGCCCCACGTCCTCTGGCAGGTCTCCCTGTGGGCCTGCGCCCTCGGCTGGGGCCTGGCCTGGGCTCTGGCGGGCTACACCATCTCGATCGTCGATCTGAAGGGAGGCTTCAGCTTCATCTTCAACATGGTCAGCCTGCTGCTGCTGACCGGCCTGATCGCGGCTTATTGCGACGTGCGGCTGTTTTACGCGCTGGTGTTCGCCCCTTTGCTGTTTCTGCTGCTGAGGGCTTCGTGGAGCCCTGAGCCCTTTGTGCTGGTCAACATCATAGTGGTCTGCATGCTGCTGGTCGTGCTGGAAACCGGGCGGCGCATGCTCAACGGCTGGTTCGAGCTGGCCGTGTCGAGGGAGTATGACAACCTGATGCTGGCGCACAAGATGAATGCCATGGCCCACCGGGATCCCCTGACCGGCCTGGCCAACCGTCGGCACTTCGATCAGGTATGCAAGCGCGCCATCCCGCAGGGCACGACCCTGGAACTGCCGCTCACGGTGATCCTGCTCGATGTGGACTTCTTCAAGCGCTACAACGATCGCTACGGCCATCAGGCGGGGGATGCGTGCCTGATCCTGGTGGCCGAGTGCCTGGAGGAGAGCGTGCGCGAGCCCGGCGATCTGGTGGCCCGCTACGGCGGGGAGGAGTTCGTGGTGCTGCTGCAGGAGACGACGCTGGCCGGTGGCCAGGAGGTGGCGGAGCGCATTCGCGCCACCCTGGCGGCCCGGGCGCTGCCCCACGAGGACTCCGACGTGTCGCCCTACCTCACCCTGAGCCAGGGCATAGCCCAGTGGCGTCCGGGGGAGAGCCTCGTCATGCTGCTCGAGCGGGTCGACGGCGCCCTCTATCGTGCCAAGGAGGAGGGGCGCAACGGTTATCGCATCGCGCCCTGAGTCTGCTCCTGCAGCCACAGGCTGATGCGCTCATCCAGCCAGAATCGGGGCCGCCAGGGGGAGCCGTGCAGGAAGCCCACGTGGCCGCCCCGTCGACTCAGCTCGTAGCGCACCTGGGGGGAGAGCTGCTCTGGCCCCGGGATGACGGCGCCAGTCATGAAGGGATCGTCGGCGGCGTGGATGACCAGGGTCGGGATGGGAATGCGGGCCAGCAGACCCAGACCGGAGCAGGTCTGATAGTAGTGATCGGCGCTGGCGAAGCCGTGAAGTGGTGCCGTCACCTGCTCGTCGAACTCCCGCAGGGTGGCGATGCGCGCGATCTGCGCCGGTTGCCAGCGGGCCCGGGCGGTGGCCAGGTGCCGGATCTTGCTCTGCAGATTGGCCCGCATGGTGCGCAGCAGATAGCGCTGATAGACCCGTGAGAACCCCTGATTGACCCGATCGGCACAGCTTGCCAGTTGCAGCGGGGCCGAGATCACCACTGCGGCCTTCAGTTCGGCCGGGCAGGCGCGCGCCAGCAGATTGACCAACATGTTGCCCCCCAGGGAATAACCGATGGCGATGAGCGGCTTGCCGGGGAAGCGCCGACCCAGCTCGGCGATCACCGCCTCTGCATCCTCGATGGCGCCGGAGTGGTAGGCCCGCAGCAACCGGTTCGGCTCGCCGCTGCACCCCCGAAAATGCATCAGCACCGCCTCCTGCCCCTGCCGTTGCAGATGGGCGAACAGCCCCTTGGCATAGTGGGAGTGAATGCTCCCCTCCAGCCCGTGAAACAGCACGATCAGCGGCCCCGGGCCCTGGCTGACGTCGCCGCTCCAGGCGAGATCGACGAAGTCGCCATCTGCCAGCTCGAAACGCTCCTGAATGAAGCGGGCCGGCGAGCGGCGCAGCCACTTGGGCAAGATGGTCTGCAGGTGGGCATTGCGGGCCCACCAGGGGGCGTGGAAGTGGCTTTCTGTCAGCATGGGATGACTCGGAACGACGGGAATAGATAGAGGCGGCGAGCCAAGGCCCGCCGCAACATCAGGCCGGCAGGTGATCGTGGTGCTCGGCACCGCGCAGCATGGCCTGGATCAGCTCGTTGGCTTCAAACTTGGTGAGCGCCTCGTGGGCCCCGACCTGGTGGGCCCGCTCCACGCTGATCTCGCTGGAGAGGGAGGTGTGCAGGATGATGTAGGCCTCCGCCAGCCTGGGGTCGCTCTGCACCTCGAAGGCCAGCTCGTACCCGTCCAGCCCCGGCATCTCGATGTCGCTCACCAGGATGTCGATCCGCTTGCCCTGGGTCGCCCTGGCCTGCATCAGGGCGAGGGCGTCGCGGCCGTTGGTGCACACCTCGTAGGGAATGTTGATGTAATCCAGCGCCGCCATCAGCTGGCGGCGGGCGACGGAGGAGTCGTCCACCAGCAGAATCCGCATCGGCTTGAGCCGCTCGCGCTGCACGTCGGTCAGCACGGGGTAGAGGTGGCTGGGATCGTCCGGATAGACCCGCGACAGGATGAGCTCCACGTCCAGCAGCTGGATCAGCTGCTCCCCCACCCGGGTCACGCCGGTGACGAACACGTTCTGCCCGAGGGAGGGGGGCGGCGGCTCGATGTCACGCCAGTTGCACTCGGTGATCTTGTCGATGCCCCGCACCAGGAAACCCACCAGGGTGCGGCGGCAATCCGTGATGATGATGAAGCAGTGGGGCATCTCCTCCCTGCTGATGGGGCGATAGCCCACCGCCATGGCCATGTCGATCACGGGGATGGTGGTGCCCCGCATGCTGGCGGCCCCGAGCACGGTCGGATGCGACTGCGGCAGGGCGGTGAGCTGGGTGTAGGGCACTATCTCCTTCACCTTGAGGGTGCCGATGGCGAAGGATTGTCTGGCAGAGAGGTGGAACAGCAACATGCCCTGGGATTGGTTGGCCTTGCTCGTCATGGCGGATGTCCTGTTGATCTAGTCGGTGACGGTCAATCTGGTGTTCAGCATAGAGGATGGTGACAAGGATGACTCCTTCGTTGTTAGCGACCGCACGCCGCAAAACTGGATCCCTTTCACCATCTTTTATTTTGTCGTCTGGCTCAGCGGGAGGGCGAGGGCTCGGCGTCGAGGGCGTGACCCAGCCACCGCAGGGAGGCCTCGGCCAGCGCCGCGTCATCCCGGTAGCCCAGCCTGGCCACCACCTGGGCCGGCGTGCTGCCGCTTCGACGCAGGCGAACCCCCTGCAGCAGTCGCCACTGTTCCTGCAGGGCCTGGGCGTCTGGCCCACCGAGACCGCGCTCGGCAAGCAGGGCCTGCCAGGCCGTGTCGCTGCCCGGTTGCTGGCTGGCCAGCGCCTGCCAGGCGGTTTGCAGCGCGGTGTCCGGCTGCGGCGCCAGGACGCATGCCTGCAGCTCGTCCCCCAGAATGCGCAGGCGCTCGCCAAAGGGGCCCTGCCAGTCGCGGGGGCGCAACCAGGTGGCCAGGTTGTCCAGCAGGGCATCCATCAGCGGGCTCGCCTGCAACCAGCCGGCCTGGGCCGGCTGCGCCACCCGCACGGAGCAGGCCAGCAGATCGTATTGGCAACCCGCAAGGGGCGTCAGGGCGGCGAGGGCATCGGCGCAGAGCCAGAAGTGGCTGCCCTCGGTCAGCAGCAGCTCGTGGGCGCCGAGTCTCAGCAGTGCCGCCCCCCGGGTGACGCGCAGCAACTGGCCCATGGGGGAGCGTTTGCGGGGGCCGACCTGGAGGCTGGGAGTGGAAAAATGCTGATACTCGATGGCGTGATGCATGTAAAAACCCTGATATGATGCTGCCCGGAGGTAACAAAAATGGAAACCAGACGTAAAAAGCGCTTCATTGCCGGGGCAGTGTGCCCGGCGTGCGGCAAGATGGACACCATGATGCTGTATATGGAGCATGGAGTCGAGAAGGTGACCTGTGTCGACTGCGGGGATACCCAGGTGCAGACCCAGGCCGAGGTGGACAAGGCGACCCGCGAGGCGGAGCAGGTCATCGGGGTGTTTCGTCCCGAATGATGGGCTGCCGGATGGGGGCATTGAGCGAAGGCATGCACGATGCAGGGTGTGCGTTTGTCGCGCCTCGCCGCGAGTGAGGGCCTCTCGGGAATAGCCGGGGTGAGATCAGACCCGTGCCGGACTGCCGACTTTTTCAGCACGACGGGGCGGGGCAGATCATATGCTTGGCCACCTTTTTAAGGTATTCTGGGCCCGTTTTTTTCTATCCGCAGGATCCCTGACATGAAAGTAGCTCCCCTGAGCGTGGTTACGCTGGAATACACGGTCACCGACGAACACGGTGAAGTCATCGACACCACAGTCGGTAAAGAGCCGCTGGTGTATCTGCACGGCACCCGTTACCTGGTCTCCGGCCTCGAAGCCGAGCTGGAAGGTCGCAGCGTGGGCGAGGCATTCGACGTCACCCTGACGCCGAGCCAGGCCTATGGCGAGTATGACGAGAACCTGGTGCAGGAAGTGCCCGGCGAGTTGTTCGATGGCATGGAAGTGTCTGAAGGGGATACTTTTGTGGCCGAGACCGACGATGGCCACCGTCCGGTGACCGTCATCGAGGTGTCCGAGGAGTTCGTCAAGGTGGATGGCAACCATCCCCTGGCCGGCGTGACCCTGGGCTTCAAGGTCGAGATCAAGGACGTGCGTGCCGCCACCGCCGAAGAGCTGGCCCACGGCCACGTGCACGGTGCCGGTGGTTGCGGTCACGACCATGGTCATGACCACGATCATGATCACGACCATGGCCACGGCGGTTGCTGTGGTGGTCACGGCCACGATCACGGTCACGACCACGGCGATGAGCATGGTCACGGCGGCTGCTGCGGTGGCGGCGGTTGCGGTGGCAAGGGCCATCACCACTGATTTCGGCCTGGCCGATGATAAAAAAACCCGCGCATGGTGCGGGTTTTTTCATGGCTGGCACTCAGTAGTGCGGGGGCGGGGTCTCTTCGGCCATGCTGGCAATCTGGCTCGGCTGCACGCTCTGCAGCTTCTCCACCAGCAGATGGATCTGGTGCTTGAGCCGATCCAGCTCGCGGCCCTGGGTGGTGACTTCATCGTTGAGCTGCTCCACCGTGTATTCGGCATAGGCGAGGCGGCTTTCCAGGGTTTCGAGGCGATCGTTTAGTTGCTGACTCATGGGCCTTTGGGTCCTTACTTGATAGTCCAGATTTCGGCCAGGCCGCTGGAGCTGGCGCTGACGAGGTGGCCATTGTCGCGCAAAGCCACGCCGTAGACCACAGCGCTCGGCGGTTTCACCCTGGGGTGGGGCGAGACGCGCCAGCTCTGCAGCTGGTGGCCGTCGCTCACCCGCCACAGGGAGAGCTGGCGGGAGGGGGCGCCTGTGATGAGCCAGTTGCCGTCGTTGGCAAAGCGCGCGCTGGTGTAGACCTCGAAGCGGTGGTCGAACCGCAGCCTGCTGTGTTCCTTGCCGGTTTTCAGATCCCAGATGCTGGCCTGGCGGCTGTCGGCGGTGAAGGCGAAGCGCCCGCCGGGGTCTAGCCTCGCCATCACCACCCGGCCGCCGTGGTGGAAGCGCCACAGCACCTGGCCGCTGCGGGTATCCCACAGATAGGCGCTGTAGTCGTTGCCGCCGGTGAGGGCGTAGCGGCCGTTGGCGGAGAGATCCACGGTATTGACCTGCTCGGTGTGACCGAGGAACTGCAGCCGGCGGCCGGTCTGGGTGTCCACCAGCTCCGCCTTGCCGTCGGCACGGCCGATCAGCACCTGGCGGCCATCCGCCGAGAGCGCCGCATCGCGCAGGCTGGACTCGGGCAGGGAGTAGTAGCCCTGGGAGCGACCATCCTGCAGGCGCCAGATGGCAAAGGTGCCCTGGGTGGCGGTGATGGCGTGGCTGTCGTCAGGGGAGAAGCGGGTCAGGGTGACGAACTCTTCCCGATCGTCGCTCTGGCGCCAGCGCCAGCGCTCCTTGCCCTGGTCCAGATCCCACACCACAGTGCCCTGACCCAGGCTGGAGACCAGGGCCAGCTTGCCGGAGCCCGCGAGATCCGCGCTCAGCAGGCCCTGTTCGGCGAGGCGGATCTGCCGACCGGGCTGCGAGCTCTGTTCGCATCCCGCCAGCATCAGGCAGATACCGATGAGATAAATGGCACTTTTGATCATTTTTCCTGTCTCATGCTTTCGTTACCTGCGATCACGGCGTTAGTATAAGGCGCTTATCACGATAAACCTCTCATTTCACGAAGGAACCGAGAGCGGTATTTAGAGTTTTGGAGAAACTGATGAACAATTTTCTGAAGGTGTCCCTGTTGGCTGCGGCGGTTGCCGTCGGTCTGACTGCTTGCCAAAAAGACGAGAAGCCTGCTGCGAATACCGCAGAGGTCAAGGCAGAAGCCAGCAAGTCGGCAGAGGCCCCCAAGGCAGAAGCCAAGAGCTTTGAAGAGCAATCCGGCTATGCGATCGGCCTCTCCATGGGTCGTTATATCGCCAATACCCTGGAGCGTCAGCAGGAGCTCGGCATCAAGCTGGACAATACCGTGATCCTCCAGGGGGTCACCGACGGTCTGGGCAAGAAGGCCAGCATGACCGACGAGGAGATCCAGAAGGTTCTGCAGGAATATGACGCCAAGATCAACGAGCTGACCAAGGCCAAGGCCGACAAGGACGCCGTGGAAAACCTGAAGAAGGGCGAAGAGTACCTGGCAGCCAACGCCAAGAAAGAGGGCGTGAAGAGCACCGAGTCCGGTCTGCAATACCTGGTGGAGAAGATGGGTGACGGCGCCAAGCCGAAGGCCACCGACATCGTCAAGGTACACTACACCGGCACCCTGACCGATGGCACCAAGTTCGACAGCTCCGTCGATCGCGGCGAGCCGGCCACCTTCCCGCTGAACCAGGTGATCCCGGGCTGGACCGAAGGCGTGCAGCTGATGCCCGTCGGTTCCAAGTTCAAGTTCTTCCTGCCCTCCAAGCTGGCCTACGGCGAGCACGGTGCCGGCTCCATCCCGGCCAACGCCGTGCTGGTATTCGACGTCGAGCTGCTGGCCATCGAGAAGCCCGCCGCCAATGGCGACGACAGCAAGAAATAAGCTGATCATGCGATGAAAACGGCTCCCCAGGGA
The DNA here is from genome assembly GCF_000820085.1 of Aeromonas sanarellii. Lineage (GTDB taxonomy): Bacteria > Pseudomonadota > Gammaproteobacteria > Enterobacterales > Aeromonadaceae > Aeromonas > Aeromonas sanarellii. The sequence continues at coordinate 178,940 of NZ_CDBN01000015.1, read as the reverse complement.
GCCGTTTTTGCTTGTGTGGCGTCGAGGGCGGTGGGAGAAAGCCGCGAGCCCGTCTTGAGTGTGCGGCGGCTAGCCCCCAGAATAGATAACAAAATCAAGCGCAAGGATGGATCTCGTGGCTGAAAGCAAACCCCGTGTCCTGCTGGTGGAAGATACCCGCAGTCTGGCCGTCGTCTATGAGCAGTACCTGGCCCAGGATGGCTATGAGGTACAGCTGGCCGATTGCGGCCAGCAGGCGCTGGCGCAGCTGCTGGCGAGCCCTCCTCCCGTGGTGCTGCTGGATCTGGAACTGCCCGACATGTCCGGCATGGACATTCTGCAGCAGATCACCGAGCGGCAACTGCCCTGCTCCGTGGTGGTGATCACCGCCCACGGCTCGGTGGACGTGGCGGTGGAGGCGATGCGATTCGGCGCCTTCGACTTCCTGACCAAGCCGTTCGACGGCAAGCGGCTGTGCGCCACGGCCCGCAACGCCCTCAAGCACCAGCAGCTCAGCTCCCTGGTGGCCCAGTATAGGGAAAACTTCGAGCGCAGCTCCTTTGCCGGCTTCATCGGCGCCTCCATGGCGATGCAGGCGGTCTATCGCATCATAGAGAGCGCGGCGCCAAGCAAGGCGACCGTCTTCATCACCGGCGAGAGCGGCACCGGCAAGGAGGTGTGCGCCGAGGCCATCCACCAGTGCAGCCCGCGTCGTGAGCAGCCCTTCATCGCGCTGAACTGCGCCGCCATTCCCCACGATCTGATGGAGAGCGAGATCTTCGGCCACGTGAAGGGTTCCTTTACCGGTGCCCAGGGGGATCGCAAGGGGGCGGCCAGTCTGGCGGACGGTGGCACCCTCTTCCTCGACGAGATCTGCGAGATGGATCTCGACCTGCAGAGCAAGCTGCTGCGCTTCATCCAGACCGGCACCCTGCAGCGGGTCGGCAGCGGCAAGCTGGAGACGGTGGACGTGCGCTTCGTCTGCGCTACCAACCGGGATCCCCTAGTGGAGGTGAAGGCGGGGCGTTTTCGCGAGGACCTCTATTATCGCCTGCACGTGATCCCGCTCCCCCTGCCCCCCCTGCGCGAGCGCGGTGAAGACATCCTGCTGCTGGCCCGCGACCTCCTGCTGCGATATGCCAGGGAGGAGAACAAGCGCTTCAAGGATTTCGATGCTGACGCCGTGCGGGTGCTGCTCGATTACCCCTGGCCAGGCAACGTGCGCGAGCTGCAGAACGTGGTGCGCAACATAGTGGTGCTCAACGACCGCGAGCTGGTGAGCCCGGAGATACTGCCGCCCCCGCTCAATGGCGGACGCGTGCTCGCGGTGCCGGCCCCCGCGCCCGAGACGTCGGACGTCCCGGTCGTGCCCGTGCAGGCCCGCCTTCCCGTTCGCCCGCTCTGGCTGGTGGAGAAGGAGGCCATCGAGCAGGCCATCGCCAGTTGTGACGGCAACATCCCCAAGGCGGCGGCCCTGCTGGAGATCAGTCCCTCCACCATCTATCGCAAGAAGCAGAGCTGGGAAGAGGCGAGTCCGGCCTGAGCCGTCATATCTGCCCCCGGGCAGACATACTGATGTGCGGGGCGGCCAATTGGCCGCCCCGCTGTTGTCTTGCTAGAGCTTGGCGAGGCGCTTGAGCCTGGCCAGCCGCTCTGCCTCGTTGGCGGTGAACCACTCATCCTGTGACAGCAGAAACCAGGCGCGGGCAAAGTATTCGGCCGCAGCCGTATCCTCCAGCACCAGGGCATTCTCCCCCAGCTCTTCAAACAGATAGCCGTCCTCGGGAGCTCCGGCGGCGGCCATGTCGGCCCGCAACTGAGCCAGTGCCGCCATGGCCTGCTCGTGCAACCCCTGGGCCCGGCTCAGGCGCGCCAGGCTCCAGCGGGCGATAAAGGCCTTGCCCTGATTGTTGTGCCCCTCGTGCCAGGCCAGGCACTTCTGCTGACAGGCGATGGCCTCGTCGAGGCGCCCCAGCTCGAACAGGGTCCAGCCCTGATTGTTGTAGAGGGTGGCGAGCCAGCCGCGCGCCTTTGTATCGGTACTGCGCTCGGCCAGCTCCATCGCCAGCTGGTGCCAGCGGCTCTGCTCCTCCAGCGGGGCGGCGATGGCGATCATGTGGGCGGCGTCGATGGCAAGATATAACTCCTTGTGCTTGAGTCCCTGCTGCCAGGCCTGTTCAAACAGGGCTCTGGCGCTGGCCTTGTCGCCGGCGGAGTTGAAGGTGCGACCGCGCTCCAGCAGGACGCGCAGGCGGGCCCTCGGGGTGGTCTCGGTGAGGCGGGGTTCTATCTCGTCGAGCAGTTGGTGCGCCTGTGCAAACTGGCGTTGCAGGGAGTGGGTGCGGGCTATCTGGGTGAGCAGTTCCAGTTCGCACTGCAGGCCGGCTGCGCGCGCCTCGGGCAGCAGGGCATGAAAACGCAGGGCGCTGGCGGCGGGATCCTGGTAATCCCACTGCGCCATGAAATCGGGCGGACTGTCCATCTGGCCTCCTTGCCGGTTATCCACTCACCAAGATGCCTGCCGACCATTGTTTGTACAAGGGGCGCCCGTCACAGAGCGCCCCTTGAGTCATGTCCATATGGCTGAGTCAGTAGACCATGGCCAGGCTCATCAGCATCAGGCCGAGGGCGGCGAAGGCCCCCTCCTTGATGGCCAGGCGCGGCACCAGCGCCTTGGGCAGGGCCGGGAACAGGCTGAGGGCGAAGCCCAGCCCCGGCATCAGCCAGTGGAAGGCCGGATTGCGCGAGGCGGGATCGGCCGCCCCGTTGATGATGATGAGCAGGATGAAGAGGGTGAACGCGGGCAGGATAAACCAGCGGGCGTGCCCGGCGGCGACCGCCCGCAGCGGGGAGATGCGATAGAGCACCAGGGTCACGAGGAAGAGGGCAAGGGGAGCCAGCAGGTAGAGCGGGGCCGGATTCATGATGAGGGGTCTCCAGACAAGGGGGGCAGAGTGTAAGCAGTCCGGGCGAGGGATGACCAGTTCCCCGCTCCCGGGCTGTGAGGCCGATCCCAGGGCAAAGGTTTGCCCAAGACGGGATCAGCGCAGCCAGAACCAGAGGCAGGCAAACGCCAGCCAGCTCAGTCCCAGCAAGACCCAGGGCAGCGGGTGCTGGCGGGGGATCTCGATCACCTCGACCTCGTTCTCCTCCTCCTGTACCTCTCGGGGGGCCTGCTTCGCCCTGGCTTGCAGCTTCTTCTGGCGGCTGGCCTCCCGGGCCTTGGCCTTCATCTGTTTCTTGTATTCGTCTATGCCCTTCTGGATCCCATGGGCGATCAGCTGGGTCTGCTCCTTGGTCTGCCCCGGCTTCTGGTTGGCGCGGGCGATCTTCATCGCCTCCTGCTGGGTCTCGGGGGAAATTTTGTCGTACTTGGCCATTCCAGGCACTCCTTGGCATTGATTGGCGGGCAGTATGCCATAACTGTTTCCGGCGGGCTGCCATGTCGCGGCGAAATGCGCGGCTGGCACAGCGGTGGCTGAGCCAAATAGGGGAAACAGGTTGCGCGAATGATCACATTTGGCGGAATTTGTGAGTCGCCGATGAAAAACCGTCACATGTTGTTTGTTATATTACCGCCCGACCCAAGAAGGGGTCATCCAATAACAAAATAACAAGGTGATATGGAAATGAATTATAAATTGGTCAAAGGAAGTATCGCACTGGCAGTACTCGCCGCCTTGAGCGGCTGTAATACCTCACAAAATGAAAGTGTCGCCCCCTGTACCGAAAATGTCTGCAAACTGACCGTCCTCCACACCAACGATACCCACGGCCGTTTCTGGCACAACGCCGATGGTGAATATGGCATGGCGGCGCAGAAGACCCTGGTCGAGCGCCTGCGCGCGGAGGCCAAGGCAGCGGGCAGCGAAGTGCTGGTGCTCTCCGGCGGTGACGTGAACACCGGGGTGCCCGAGTCCGACCTGCAAGACGCCGAGCCCGATTTCATCGGCATGAACAGCATTCGCTACGATGCCATGGCGGTGGGCAACCACGAGTTCGACAACCCCTTGAGCGTCCTCGAGAAACAGCGTGACTGGGCCCAGTTCCCCATGCTGTCCGCCAACATCTATGACAAGGCCAGCGGTCAGCGCTACTTCGATCCCTACAAGGTGTTCAAGCTGGACAACGGCCTCAAGGTGGCCGTGCTGGGCCTGACCACGGAAGACACCGCCCAGCTGGTGGATCCCAACAACGTCAAGACCCTGGAGTTCCGCGATCCGACCACGGAGGCGGGCAAGCTGGGCAAGGAGATCCGCGACCGCAAGGAGGCGAACCTGGTCTTCGCCATCACCCACATGGGCCACTATGCGGATGGCCAGCACGGCAGCAACGCGCCCGGGGATGTGGAGATGGCCCGCGCACTGCCGGCCGGCACCCTGGATGCCATCATCGGCGGCCACTCCCAGAACCCGGTCTGCATGGAGCCGGGCACGCCGGACCAGTATGCGGACTTCAAGCCGGGCGACGACTGTCAGCCGGATCAGCAGAACGGTACCTGGATCATGCAGGCCCACGAGTGGGGAAAATATGTGGGGCGTGCCCAGTTTGATTATCAGAATGGCAAGCTGACATTGACAGGCTACGAGCTTATTCCGGTCAATCTGGTGCAGCGCGATGGGAAAAACAACGCCATTAAAGATGATAACGGAAATGTTCAGTTCATTCAGGACGAAATAATCAAGGATCCCGAGCTGAACGCGACCTTGCAAGTATTCCAGGAAAAGGGAGAGGCCGAACTGGGCGTGAAAATTGCCTCCACGGATGATCTCCTGATGGGGGAACGCAAGACGGTCCGTTATATGCAAACCAATCTGGGACGCCTTATTACCACGGCCACGGCGCAAAAGCTGAGCGCTGATTTTGGCATTGTGAACTCGGGCGGGGTACGTGCCTCCATCCAGACCGGCGATATTGCCTATCGTGACGTGCTGACCGTCCACCCGTTTGGCAATACGGTCAATAAGGCCACCATGAAGGGCAGCGATCTCGTGGACTATCTCGGCAAGGTGGCCACCCTGACCGGCGGCGGCTATCCCCAGTTTGGCGGCATCAGCATGGAGGTCAACTGCAGCGCCCAGAGCGTCACCATCAGCACCATAGGCGGCAAGGCGTTCGATGCCAATGCCACTTACAGCTTCGCCATCCCGAGCTTCAGCGCCGCTGGCGGGGACAAGTATCCCGTCATCAACACCATCAATGCTGGTCTGGTCGATGCGGGGGTGCTGAAGGAGTACATGGAGTCCAAGCAGGTGATCCACGCTGCCGACTATCAACCGGCAGGGGAAGTGACCTTCATCAACAACAGTGTCAACCCGGCCAATACCAACAACTGTGGTCCGGATGTGACCGGCAATTGATGCCCGGTTGAGGTCAGGGACGATGGCGTGAACGCCGCTCAGGCGCTGTCTGATGCGATATGCGCCTGGGCGCGGTCACGGGAGAGGGAGGCGCACCGCCTCAGCTCCTGACCTGACTGGCAACCAATGGCAAGAGGGAGGCATGATGCCTCCCTCTTTTTTTGACCTTCGCAACCAGGATGCCGGGGTGGAGGCCTCCCAACTGAACTGTGGGTGTGCCATCAACATCGGCACGCTTCATCGCGCTGACTGGCGGTGCTCGTCGGTCTGGCACCAGGGCGATGGGCCGGACAGAATAAAAAGGCGACCCCAGGGTCGCCTTGTTGATGTCACCGGAGGGGCTGCTGTTACAGCTGCTCTATGCCGACGATGTGCCAGGGGGCATTGTCCTTGGCCAGGTTGCGCTCGAGGTGCCACACCTCCTTGATGTCCTCCTCGACCTGCTCCTGACGGTCCATGTAGCGGCCGCTGAAGCGCACGCTGACCTGGGCCCAGTCGCTGCCGTAGTCGGCGCGCACCAGCTGGGTGTCCACGTACATCACCTCGGTGTGCTGAGCGCCCACCAGTTCGGCACGCTCGGCCTTGAGGTGTTCGAACAGTTCCGGGCTCACGTACTCCCGTACCTTCTCCAGATCGTTCTTGTTCCAGGCTTCTTGCAGGGTGCGATAGTGATCGCGGGCGCCGGCCAGGAAGCCGTTCATGTCAAAGCCCGGGGGCAGGCGGAAGGGCACGTCGCTGTCGGCAAAGCCGGTGGCCTGCGGGGCGCCGTGGCTCTGCTCGAACTGCTGCGGCGCGGCGCTCTGGGGCGGCTGGTAGCCGGCGTAGGCCGTCTGTGGCTGGGCCGTCGCCGCCTTGTTCTTGCGCAGGGCGCGGAAAAGGAAGACGCCGCCCAGGGCCAGCAGGGCGATCAGCAGGAAGTCCATGCCCTGCATACCTTCAAAGGCACCGCTGCCCAGCAGGTAGGCGAACAGGCCGCCGGCCAGCAGACCGCCAAGCAGGCCGCCCATCATGCCGCCCTTCTTGGGTGCCTGGGCGCCCACGGTCGGGTTCTGGGTGTCCACCGGCTTGGCCGCAGGCTGGGCCGGGGCCGTCTTGTAGCTCTTGCCGAAGGATTTGCCGCCGCCAAACTTCTTGGCCTCGGCGATGGGGGCCCCGAGGCCGATGGCCAGGATCAGGGCAAACAGGGTCAGCATCTTTTTCATTTTTGACTCTTTCACTCTCATGTAGGTGGGGGCATGCTCTGCTTGTGCAAGCTCAGCGAGGCGCATGGCAGGCTGCCTGTCCCTTTTTGTGTTGCAGCTTGCGGTTATGATTAACATGGATGGCATGAATTATTCATGAACAGATTGACCCGTCCGCCATAGGAGGCGCCCATGAGAAACAGACGGCCGAGCCGCTCGGTGCGCAGGTTGCGCAACAAGCAAAGAGCCAAGGTGAAAGACCAGACCCTGGTCTGGCCCTTTCTCGTACTGTGAACTACAACAGGAGCCCGGGAGTCCGTGAATCCGATTGCACCTGCGTCCTGGCTTGTCACCGGATGAGGTGAATACGCGCATTAGCGCTCGCGATGGCGGGGTTTCTTTTGTAAAATTCCCGTCCCCTTCCCGCTGCGGTTTTTATGTGTATGGCAGAGCAAGTGACGGCGAAAAAAGACGCCAAGACACAACAGCTGAAAGTCCCCCCCCACTCCTTCGAGGCCGAACAGTCCGTACTGGGCGGCCTGATGCTGGACAACGAGGCCTGGGATAGGGTCGCCGAGCGGGTGATCGACAAGGATTTCTACAGCCGCCCGCACCGCCTCATCTTCCAGGCCATGACCCGCCTCTCCAACGCGGGCAACCCCATCGACCTCATCACCCTGCAGGAGGAGCTGGAGCGCTCCGAACAGCTGGAAGAGGCCGGTGGCTTCGCCTATCTGGTGGAGATCGCCAAGAACACCCCGAGTGCCGCCAACATCAGCGCCTACGCCGAAATCGTGCGCGAGCGTGCCGTGGTACGGGAGATGATCTCGGTCGCCAACGAGATAGTCGAAGCGGGCTATGAGCCCCAGGGACGCACCTCCAACGATCTGCTGGATCTCGCCGAGAGCAAGGTGTTCCAGATCGCCGAGCAGCGCACCAGCGCCAACGAGGGCCCCCAGCCCCTGAAGCTCATTCTGGAGCAGACCGTCGACAAGATTGAGGAGCTGTTCAAGACCCCTCACAACGGGGTGACCGGCGTCTCCTCGGGCTACAACGATCTCGACAAGATGACCGCCGGCCTGCAGCGCTCGGATCTCGTCATCGTCGCGGCTCGTCCCTCCATGGGCAAGACCACCTTTGCCATGAACCTGTGCGAGCACGCGGCCCTCACCGCCGACAAGCCGGTGCTTATCTTCTCCCTGGAGATGCCCTCCGAGCAGATCATCATGCGTATGCTCGCCTCGGTGGGGCGCATCGACCAGACCAAGGTGCGGACCGGTCAGCTCGACGACGAGGACTGGGCGCGGCTCTCCTCCACCATGGGGTTGCTGCTGGAGAAGGGCAAGATGTACATCGACGACTCCTCCGGCCTGACCCCGACCGAAGTGCGCTCGCGCGCCCGCCGGGTGGCGCGGGACAACGGCGGCATCAGCATGATCATGGTGGACTACCTGCAGCTGATGCGGGTGCCCAGCCTCTCCGACAACCGTACCCTGGAGATCGGTGAAATCTCCCGCTCCCTCAAGGCGCTGGCGAAAGAGCTGCAGTGCCCCGTGGTGGCGCTCTCCCAGCTCAACCGAAGCCTGGAGCAGCGGGCCGACAAGCGCCCGGTCAACTCAGATCTGCGGGAATCCGGCTCCATCGAGCAGGATGCGGACTTGATCATGTTCATCTACCGCGACGAGGTCTATCACGACGACAGCCCCGACAAGGGGATCGCCGAGATCATCATCGGCAAGCAGCGTAACGGCCCCATCGGTCGTGTGCGGCTCACCTTCCAGGGGCAGTTCTCGCGCTTTGACAACTACGCGGGTCCGGCGTTTGACGATGACTACTAAGCCGGGAGCCTGCTCCCGGCTTCCAGACACAGTTTTCCCGGTTCGACAATTCTGCCGGTCCGGCCTTAGACGATGAGATTTGAGGGCTGACACCCCCCGGTGCCTGAATATCATGCCCTCGTAAGGGAAAACAGATGAAAGCGGCTATCGCCCAGATCAATACAGCGGCCCTGCGCCACAACCTCGCCGTGGTGAAACGCCACGCTCCCCAATGCAAGATCATCGCCGTGGTCAAGGCCAACGCCTATGGCCATGGGCTGCTGCCGGTGGCCCGCACCCTGGTGGATGCGGACGCCTACGCGGTGGCCCGCATCGAGGAGGCGCTGATGCTGCGCTCCTGCGCCGTGGTCAAGCCCATAGTGCTGCTGGAGGGCTTCTTCAGCGCCGCCGATCTGCCGGTGCTGGCGGCCAACAACCTGCAGACCGCGGTACACACCTGGGAGCAGCTCGAGGCGCTGGAGCAGGCGGATCTGCCTGCCCCCGTGGTGGCCTGGCTCAAGCTCGACACCGGCATGCACCGTCTCGGGGTGCGGGCCGAAGAGATGCCCGCCTTTATCGAGCGGCTCGCCAGGTGCAAGAACGTGGTGCAGCCGTTCAACATCATGACCCACTTCAGCCGCTCCGATGAGCTGGAGCAACCTACCACCCGCGAGCAGATCGACTTGTTCTGCCAGCTGACCGCGCCGCTCGCGGGCGAGCGGGCCATGGCCAACTCGGCGGGCATCCTGGCCTGGCCGGACTCCCACTGCGACTGGATCCGCCCCGGCGTCATCCTCTACGGCGTCTCCCCCTTCCCCAATACGGTGGCGGCGGATTACGACCTCAAGCCGGTGATGACCCTCAAGACCCAGCTGATTGCCGTGCGGGATCACAAGGGGGGCGAACCGGTGGGCTATGGCGCCAACTGGGTGTCGGATCGCGATACCCGGCTCGGGGTGATCGCCATCGGCTACGGCGACGGCTATCCGCGCATGGCCCCCAACGGCACGCCGGTGCTGATCAACGGCCGCATCGTGCCGCTGGTGGGACGGGTCTCCATGGACATGACCACGGTGGATCTCGGTCCCGGCGCCACCGACAAGGCCGGCGACGAGGCGGTGCTCTGGGGTGAAGGGCTGCCGGTGGAGCAGGTGGCCGACCGGATCGGGACCATTCCCTATGAGCTCATCACCAAGCTCACCTCCCGGGTGTTTATGGAGTACGTGTAGACGAGTCGCTCCACATCCCCGACTTCTCTCCCTCAAGGGGAGAAGGGGAAACAAAGAGGCCGCCCCAACAGGGCGGCCTCTTTGTTTCTGCGCGCAAGGGACTGAAAAGAACAAGCCCCGCATGGACGGGGCTTGAGTCAGTGTCGTGGGCGCTTAGCCTATGGTCATCAGGCTGGCGTTGCCACCCGCGGCGGCGGTGTTGACCGAGAGGGCGTGCTCGATGAGCAGCCGCTCCAGCGGGATGTCGGTCTCGCCGCGATGCAGGCCGTGCACGCCTATGATGGCGCAGTTACGCGCCGTCTGGCGGGCGGCGGCGAGCTTGCTCACCTCGCTCAGCTGATCCGAATCGCCGTGGTGCAGCAGGGCATCGAAGTCCGCCTCGCCCGTGGCCCAGTCTGCCACCAGCGCGATGCGATCCCGTACCTCGGTCGGCAGGGAAGAGAGCAGGGTGCGGTTCTGGGCGTGGTCCTGCCACAGCACCCGGCTGCCCACCGCCAGACAGGCGGCCAGCTGGGCCAGCAGATCCCCTTTCTCTTCGGCGAGGCAGAGCACCGTCTCCCGGGGCAGCAGGCTGTAGCTGTTGCGCTCGCCGGTGGGGCCGGCCAGCAGCTGGGTACGGCCGCTCTGGGAGAGCGTGGCATAGCGATCACACAGGGCGGCGAGGGCCGGATCCTGCTTGCTCGCCCAGTTGCGCAGGGCCAGCAGGGGGGCCTTCGCCTCGGCCTGCAGGGCGCCGGACTCCTGGTTCAGCTGGTTGGCCACCGCCTCCTGGGGACGGGCGCCGAGCAGGCGGTACATGTAGAGCGGGCCGCCAGCCTTGGGGCCGGTGCCGGAGAGCCCTTCGCCGCCGAACGGCTGCACCCCGACCACGGCGCCCACGATGTTGCGGTTCACGTAGAGGTTGCCCACCTTGGCGGTGTTGACCACCTGGGCGATGGTCTCGTCGATCCGGGTATGGACCCCGAGCGTCAGGCCGTAGCCGCTGTCGTTGATCTGGGCGAGCAGCTCGCCGAGCCGGGCGCGGGGGTAGCGCACCAGGTGCAGCACGGGGCCGAACACCTCGCGGCCCAGTTCGTCCAGGCTGTCGAGCTCGATCAGGGTCGGCAGCACGAAGGTGCCACGGCTGCAGGCCTCCCCCTGGACGCGGGCGATCTGGTGCACCTTGCGCCCCTTGTCGCCCATGGCCTTGATGTGCCGCTCGATGTTGGCCTTGGCCTCGGCGTCGATGACCGGGCCGATATCGGTGGAGAGATGCTCGGGGCTGCCGACCCTGTACTCGGCCATGGCGCCCTTGAGCATGGTGGTGACCCGCTCCGCCACGTCGTCCTGCACGCACAGCACCCGCAGGGCGGAGCAGCGCTGACCGGCGCTGTCGAACGCTGAGGAGATAACGTCCATCACCACCTGTTCGGTCAGGGCGGAGGAGTCGACGATCATGGCGTTCTGACCGCCGGTCTCGGCGATGAGGGGTATGGTGCGACCCTGGGCATCGAGGCGACCGGCCAGGTTGCGGGAGATGATGCCCGCGACTTCGGTGGAGCCGGTGAACATGACCCCGCGGATACGTTCGTCCGCGATCAGCGCCGCGCCCACGGTTTCACCACGGCCCGGCAGCAGTTGCACCGCGCCGGCGGGCACGCCGGCTTCCAGCAGGATGCGCACCGCTTGCGCTGCGATGAGCGGGGTCTGCTCGGCGGGTTTCGCCAGCACCGTATTGCCGGCGGCCAGCGCCGCGCACACCTGACCGCTGAAGATGGCGAGCGGGAAGTTCCAGGGGCTGATGCAGACCACGGGGCCCAGCGGCCTGTGGCTGTCGTTGGCGAAGTGGTTGCGCGCCTGGGCGGCGTAATAGCGCAGGAAGTCAACCGCCTCGCGCACCTCGGCGATGGCGTTGCTGAAGGTCTTGCCGGACTCGCGCACCAGCAGGCCCATCAGGGGCTGCAGCTCGGACTCCATCAGATCGGCGGCGCGCTCCAGCACGGCGGCGCGCTCGGCGGGCGGGGTCGATTGCCAGATCTGGCCGCTGGCCAGGGCGCAGGCGAGGGCCTGATCGACCAGATCGGTGGTGGCTTCGCTCACCTGACCGACGATGTCGCGGTGATCCGCCGGGTTGACCACGGGCTGGAACTGGGTCGGCGCCTCGGTGTCGCAACCCAGCATGGGCACGGCCTGATAGGCGGTGTTGGTGCTGGCGAGCAGGGCGGCGGAGAGCGACCCCAGGCGATGTTCGTTCGCGAGATCCAGGCCGGCGGAGTTCGGGCGGGCTTCGCCGTAGAGATCCCGGGGCAGGGGGATGCGCGGGTGCGGCAGGCCCAGGGCCCCTTCACGGGCGGCCATCTGCTCAATCTGCTGCACCGGATCCTGCACCAGATCCGGGAGGGAGATGCTGTTGTCCGCGATGCGGTTGACGAAGGAGGTGTTGGCCCCGTTCTCCAGCAGGCGGCGCACCAGGTAGGCGAGCAGGGTCTCGTGGCTGCCGACCGGCGCATAGATGCGGCAGGGGCGGCCCAGCTTGCCGTCGGCCACCTTGCCGACCACCTGTTCGTAGAGCGGCTCACCCATGCCGTGCAGGCACTGGAACTCATACTGGCCGGGGTAGTAGTTCTGACCCGCCAGCTGGTAGATGGCCGACAGGGAGTGGGCGTTGTGGGTGGCGAACTGGGGATAGATGGACTCGGGCACCGCCAGCAGCTTGCGGGCGCAGGCGAGATAGGAGACATCCGTGTAGGGCTTGCGGGTGTAGACGGGGTAGCCTTCCAGGCCATCCTGCTGGGTGCGCTTGATCTCGCTGTCCCAGTAGGCCCCCTTCACCAGCCGGATCATCAGGCGGTGGCGGCTGCGCTTAGCGAGATCGATGACATAGTCGATCACATAGGGGCAGCGCTTCTGGTAGGCCTGGATGACGAAGCCGATGCCGTTCCAATCGGCGAGGCTGGGGTCGAAGCAGAGCTTCTCCAGCAGATCCAGCGAGATCTCCAGCCGATCGGCCTCCTCGGCGTCGATGTTGATGCCGATGTCGTACTGTTTGGCGAGCTGGGTCAGACCGAGCAGGGTGGGGTAGAGCTCCTCCATGACGCGGTCGTACTGGGCGCGGCTGTAGCGCGGGTGCAGGGCGGAGAGCTTGATGGAGATGCCCGGCCCCTCGTAGATGCCGCGGCCGTGGGAGGCCTTGCCGATGGCGTGGATGGCCTGCTCGTAGGAGGCCAGATAGCGCTTGGCATCCTCTTCGGTCAGGGCCGCTTCCCCCAGCATGTCGTAGGAGTAGCGGAAGCCCTTGGTCTCCATGGCGCCTGCATTGGCCAGCGCCTCGGCGATGGTCTCGCCGGTGACGAACTGCTCCCCCATCAGGCGCATCGCCATGTCGACGCCCTTGCGGATCAGCGGCTCACCACCCTTGCCGATCAGCCCCTTGAGGGAGCTGTTGAGCCCCGCCTCGTTGTGGGTGGCCACCAGCTTGCCGGTGATGAGCAGGCCCCAGGAGGCGGCGTTGACAAACAGTGAGGTGCTCTGGCCCAGGTGCTGGCTCCAGTTGCCGCCGCTAATCTTGTCGCGAATGAGGGCGTCGCGGGTCGCCTTGTCGGGAATGCGCAACAGCGCCTCCGCCAGGCACATCAGGGCCACCCCTTCCTGGGAGGAGAGGGAGAACTCCTGCAGCAGACCCTGCACCAGGCCCTGACGGCCGCTGGCACTCTTCTGGTTGCGCAGCTTCTCGGCGATGCTCATGGCGAGCTTCTGGGTGGCGTCGGCCTTCTCCTTGGGCAGGCGGGCCTGCTCCAGCAGCATGGGGACGGCCTCGGTCTCAGGGCGGCGATAGGCCCCCGTGATGGCGGCGCGCAGCACGGACTGGGGCAGAATGCTCTCGGCGAACTCGAGGAAGACCTGGATCCCATGCTCGGTCAGGGCCTCGACCGACTCATCCCCTGCGGCGGCGGCCAGCCCGGAGTGCTCGGGCGGGGTCAGGCCGCGATCCAGCTGCTCCAGGTAGGTGAAGATGGCCTGCTTGATCAGCCAGTGGGGGGTGCGATCCAGGGTCTGCGCCGCCTGCTTGAGGCGGTCGCGGGTCGCTTCATCGAGTTTGACGCCGAGGGTGGTAGTGGCCATGGGACTTCCTGTGTCTAGAAGGTAACAATATTACCGGACGGTTAAATTTTGCCGATGATGGTGCAACCAGGTGCAACCTTCAAGCTAGAAATTTTAATGTACTGGCTACATTGTTGAATTTATCCATCACATCCATCTCCGTAAGACACCCTTCAACATCGCTACTCTCCATTTTTTCACTGCATTATTAATGACTTGGAGATATATCTTTTGAACGGGGAGGGGGTGCAACCCACCTTGGGGTGGGTTGCTCTTTTTGCGGGTGAGACCGACTCTGTGCCGATGAGGGAGCCGACGCCCTCTGCCTCATATAGAGGGGGGCAAGCGGATCCGGGTCTGGCAATGAGCGGGCTCTTCTATGCTGATAGCTGGCCAAAGGGGCCAGCTATCGGTGACAAGGAGAAACCCATGGCGCGTGTCAGTACCTATCTCAATTTTGCCCGGGAGACGGAGGCGGCCTTCCTCTTCTATCGCGAGGTGTTCGGCGGCGACTTCGCCGGTCCCATCCACCGCTTCAAGGATTCCCCCGGCTGCCCGGACCAGCCCCCCCTGTCCCAGGAGGACGGGGAGCTGGTGATGCACGTGGCGCTGCCCATCCTCGGCGGTCATGTGCTGATGGGCACCGATGCCCCGGCCAGCATGGGCTTCACCCTGGTGCAGGGCAACAACAGCTACCTCAACCTGGAGCCGGACAGCCGGGCCGAGACCGATCGCCTGTTCGCGGTTCTGGCCGAAGGGGGCAAGGTGGAGATGCCGCTGGCGGAGATGTTCTGGGGGGCCTATTTCGGATCCTTGGTGGACAAGTTCGGCACCCACTGGATGTTCAACTGCGAGAGCAAGAGCTGAGTCCCTGCCGGTGAATGGAAAGGGGCGCCGCGGCGCCCCTTCTGTTTATTTGTGATCCCGCTATCCGTGCTCCCGAAATCGCGCCTTATTTGCCCCTCCCCACCATGTCGGCAGGCACCACCCAGGCATCGAACTGCTGCGCCGTGAGGTGGCCCGAGGCGATGGCCGCCTCCCGCAGGCTCAGCCCCTCGTGGTGCGCGCGCTTGGCGATCTCGGCCGCCTTGTCGTAGCCGATGTGGGGGTTGAGGGCCGTCACCAGCATCAGGGATCGGGCCAGCAGCTCGTCGATGCGAGCCCGGTTCGGGCTGATGCCGAGGGCGCAGTGCTCGTTGAAGCTCTTCATGCCGTCCGCCAGCAGCCGCACGCTCTGCAGGACGTTGTAAGCGATCATCGGCCTGAACACATTGAGCTCGAAGTTGCCGCTGGCGCCGCCGATGTTGATGGCCACGTCGTTGCCCATCACCTGGGCGCACAGCATGGTGAGCGCCTCGCTCTGGGTCGGGTTGACCTTGCCCGGCATGATGGAGGAGCCGGGCTCGTTTTCCGGGATGATGAGTTCCCCCAGCCCGCTGCGGGGGCCGCTCGCGAGCCAGCGCACGTCGTTGGCGATCTTCATGAGGGAGGCCGCCAGCGTCTTGAGGGCGCCGTGGGCATGGACCTGGGCATCGCTCGCCGCCAGGGCTTCGAACTTGTTGGGGGCGCTCACCAGCGGCAGACCGGTCTGCTCGGCCAGGGTCCTGGCCACCGCCTCGGCGAAACCTGGGGGGCAGTTGAGGCCGGTGCCCACCGCCGTGCCGCCGAGCGCCAGCTCGTACAGATGGGGCAGGGCGGCCCGGATGTGGCGTTCCCCCTGACCGAGCTGGGCGACCCAGCCGGAGATCTCCTGCCCCAGGGTGAGGGGCGTCGCATCCTGCAGATGGGTGCGGCCAATCTTGACGATGTCGTCGAAGGCGGCGGCCTTGCTGGCCAGCGTCTCCTTGAGCGCGATGAGCGCCGGCAGCAGCCGGCCCGTGATGGCGGAGACGGCGGCCAGGTTCATGGCGCTCGGGAAGACGTCGTTGCTGGACTGGCTCTTGTTCACCTCGTCGTTGGGGTGCACCAGCCGCCCCTCGCCACGGGGGCCGCCGAGCAGCTCGCTGGCCCGGTTCGCCAGCACCTCGTTGAGGTTCATGTTGGTCTGGGTGCCGGAGCCGGTCTGCCACACCATCAGGGGAAACTCGGCGTCGTGCTGGCCGCACAGGACCTCGTCGGCGGCCGCCATGATGGCCTGGGCCTTGCGCGCGGGCAGCAGTCCCAGGGCGTGGTTGACCCGGGCGCAGGCGGACTTGATGCGGGCCAGGGCATGGATGATCTCCCTGGGCTGGCGCTCCCCCGAGATGTTGAAGTGGTGCAGGGAGCGCTGGGTCTGGGCGCCCCAGAGTCTGTCCGCCGGGACGGCTATCTCCCCCAGGCTGTCTCTTTCCATCCTGATGTTCATCTGCGCTCTCCTGCCGATTGGGTGTTCCCTAGCATGACCATAAAGCGAGGCCGAGGCCAGTATCCGTCCGACAAAGGGCATCAACCCGATCAATGACCAAAGGTTGCGCTCCGACATGAGATTCGCGGGCATAAGTGTGATGGTGCTTTCAATTATGCAACTCAGTTGTCTATTTAGGTTGATCTCCATTAACCATGGGTTTTAAATGGTTACCATTGAGCGTTGTGAGCAGGGCACGGATTTTGGCAGCAACGCAGGTTGGCATCTCACGGGACTCTGGCGGAAAGGGGCATATGAATATGATGATGCGATCAGGACCTTACCCATTGCTCTCGTTATCCCACCTCTGGGCATTGCTGTTGATGACCTTGCTGCTCCTCCCCAGCCTGAGTCTCACCGCCAAAACGTACCCAGTCGAGCAGACCCGCATCGAGCAGTTCTTTCCGGGCGCCGTCCTTTCCAGGGCCAGCGGTCCCTATCAGGTGCGCACCCTGACCAAAGGGGGCAAACCGACGGGCTATGCCTTCCAGACCATCGATGTCGTCAACATCCCCGCCTATTCGGGCAAGCCGATCAACATGCAGATACTGCTCGACCCCAAGGGCGTGATCGTCGATGCCTATGTGCTCGAGCACCATGAGCCGATCCTGCTGGTGGGGATCCCGGAAGCGAAGCTGCATGACTTCAGCGCCGGATACAAAGGTGTCGGCGTCGGGCAACGGGTGGTGGTCGGCCACTCCAGCGACCCGGATGCGGTCACCATCGATGCCATCACCGGTGCGACCGTCACCGCCATGGTGGTCAACGAGATCGTCATGCACGGGGCGCACAAGGTCGCGCTGTCCCTGGGGCTGGTCAAGGAGCAGGGGGGGGCGAGACCCAAACCCGCTCTGGTGCGTAGCGACCTCTATGAGCCCCTCGATTGGACCGGTCTCACCGGCAATGGCGCCATCCGTCGGCTGCACCTGACCCGTGGTCAGGTCGACGAGGCGTTCAAGGGCACGGAGGCAGAAGGTGTCGGCACCGCCCCGGCCGAGCGGGCCAGCGATCCCTTCATCGATCTCTACGTCACTCATCTGAACCCACCGACCATAGGCCGCAACCTGCTGGGTGAAAAACAGTATCAGGCACTGATGGAGGGGCTCAAACCCGGCGAGCAGGCCATCGCCGTGCTGGGCAGCGGGGAGTACTCCTTCAAGGGATCGGGCTATGTGCGTGGCGGCATCTTCGATCGGGTGCAACTGCGCCAGTTCGGCGACACCATCAGCTTCCGCGATCTGGACTTCCAGCGCCTCGATGATGTCTACGCCGGGGGGATGCCGACGTTTGGCGAGATGGCCATCTTCACCATCCGCGCCCATACCGCCTTCGATCCTGGTTCACCCTGGAGTCTGGAGCTGCTGGTGCGTCGTCAGACCGGTCCCATCAAGAGTGTCTTCAGCAGTTTCGAGCTCCCCTACCAGTTGCCCGAGTCCTATCTGACAAGACCCCTGCCGAGTGCCGAGGAGCTGGCCGCCGCCGAAGAGGCCGCGCGACCGATGTGGGCGAAGATCTGGTACCAGAAGAGCGTGCAGATCGGCATCATCGGGCTCGCGCTATTGCTGCTCACCGCCATCCTGTTCTTCCAGGATCGCTTCACCCGGCGACCCCATTTCCTGCACTGGCTGCGCCGTGGCTACCTGCTGTTCACCCTGACCTACATCGGCTGGTATGCGCTGGGACAGCTCTCGGTGGTCAATGTGCTGACCTTCGTCCATGCGCTGTTCCAGGATTTTCGCTGGGAGCTGTTCCTCACCGATCCCGTCATCTTCATCCTCTGGACCTTCGCCGCCGCCACTATCCTGCTCTGGGGCCGCGGCGTCTTCTGTGGCTGGCTCTGCCCGTTTGGCGCCCTGCAGGAGCTGATCAACGAAGGGGCCCGCAAGCTGAAGGTCCGCCAGTTCGAGCTGCCCTTCGCCGTGCATGAACGGCTCTGGGCCATCAAATACATCATCCTGCTGGTGCTGTTCGGCATCTCGCTGGAGTCGATGCAGATGGCCGAGCAGGCCGCCGAAGTGGAGCCCTTCAAGACGGCCATCATCCTCGGCTTCGATCGGCAGTGGTGGTTCGTGCTGTACGCCGTGCTGCTGCTGGTGATCAACCTCTTCACCCGCAAGCTCTACTGCCGTTACATCTGCCCGCTGGGGGCCGCGCTGGCGATCCCCACCAAGCTGCGCCAGTTCGACTGGCTCAAGCGTCGCAAGGAGTGTGGCAGCCCCTGCCAGCTCTGCGCCAAGGAGTGCGAGATCCAGGCCATCCACCCGGATGGACGGATCAATGCCAACGAATGCCACTATTGCCTCGATTGCCAGATGACCTATCACAACGAGCGCAAGTGCCTGCCACTGGTGATGAAAAACAAGCAGGCCAAGCGTGGCGCCCAAGGACAGGTGGGCACTGAACGGATACCTGTCACCTCAATTGAAACCTGAATAACCAATAACCATCGCGAGGCGAGTCCGTTCGCCCCGTCTGAAAATGATAAAGGAGTCGGTTTATGAGTGATAAGTATCCTGACAACACCGAGCAGGAGCTGAGTCAAGGCGGCCTCAGCCGTCGTAGCTTCTTCAAGGGGGCGGGTGCGCTGACGGGGGCCGCCTTGGCGACCACGGCCTTCGGTGGCGCTGTGATGAGCCGGGAGAGCTGGGCGGCGGCCGTCTCCGAGGCCAAGCAAAACATTCATGTCGCGCCGGGCGATCTGGATGACTACTACGGCTTCTGGAGTGGCGGCCATCAGGGCGAAGTACGGGTCATGGGCATCCCCTCCATGCGCGAGCTGATGCGGATCCCGGTGTTCAACATCGATTCCGCCACCGGCTGGGGCCTGACCAACGAGAGCCGCCACATCATGGGGGAGAGCGCCAGGTTCCTGAATGGCGATTGCCATCACCCCCACATCTCCATGACCGACGGCAAGTACGACGGCAAGTACCTCTTCATCAACGACAAGGCCAATAGCCGGGTCGCCCGCATCCGGCTGGATATCATGAAGTGCGACAAGATGCTGACGGTGCCCAATGTCCAGGCCATTCACGGCTTGCGCCTGCAGAAGGTGCCTCACACCAAGTACGTGTTTGCCAACGCCGAATTCGTGATTCCCCATCCCAATGATGGCACCACCTTCGATCTGCAGAGCAAGAACAGCTACACCCTGTTCAACGTCATCGATGCCGAGAAGATGGAGATGGCCTTCCAGGTGATTGTCGATGGCAACCTGGATAACACCGATGCCGACTACACCGGCACCTATGCGGCGTCTACCTGCTACAACTCGGAGAAGGCCTACGATCTGGGCGGCATGATGCGCAACGAGCGCGACTGGGTGGTGGTCTTCAACATCCCGCGCATCGAGGCGGCCGTCAAGGCGGGCAAGTTCGTGACGCTGGGTGACAGCAAGGTGCCGGTGGTGGATGGTCGGGAAGGTTCCGAGCTGACCCGCTACATCCCGGTGCCGAAAAACCCGCACGGCTGCAACACCTCGTCCGATGGCAAGTACTTCATCGCCAACGGCAAGCTGTCACCGACCGTGAGCATGATCGAGATCGCCAAGCTCGACGATCTGTTCGCCGGCAAGTTCAAGGATCCGCGCGAGGTGATCGCGGCCGAGCCGGAGCTGGGCCTGGGCCCGCTACACACCACCTTCGACGGTCGCGGCAACGCCTATACCACCCTGTTCATCGACAGTCAGGTCGTGAAGTGGAACATGGCCGACGCCGTGCGCGCCTACAACGGCGAGAAGGTGGACTACATCAGACAGAAGCTCGACGTGCAGTACCAGCCCGGCCACATCCATGCGTCCCTGACCGAGACCAGCGAAGCCGATGGCAAGTGGCTGGTGGCGCTGTGCAAGTTCTCGAAGGATCGCTTCCTGCCCACCGGGCCGCTCCACCCGGAAAACGATCAGCTGATCGACATCTCCGGCGAGGAAATGAAGCTGGTGCATGACGGCCCCACCTTCGCCGAGCCCCACGACTGCATCCTGGCCCGCCGGGATCAGATCAAGACCCGCAAGCTGTGGGATCGCAAGGATCCCTTCTTCGCCCCGACCGTCGAGATGGCGACGAAGGACGGCATCAAGCTGGAGACCGACAACAAGGTGATCCGCGATGGCAACAAGGTGCGGGTCTATATGACCTCGTCGGCCCCGGCCTACGGCATCACCGAGTTCAAGGTCAAGCAGGGGGATGAGGTCACGGTGGTGATCACCAACATCGATCAGATCGAGGATGTCAGCCACGGCTTCGTCATGGTCAACCACGGTGTCAGCATGGAGATCAGCCCGCAGCAGACCTCCTCCATCACCTTCACCGCCGATAAGCCAGGCCTGCATTGGTACTATTGCAGCTGGTTCTGCCATGCGCTCCACATGGAAATGGTTGGTCGCATGCTGGTCGAACCGGCCTGACCATGGGCCAGGGTGGTGCCGGGCAGGCGCCACCCGCATTTTCAGGATGTTGGACATGAACCCTCTCTCGGTCTTACCGGCTTTGCCAAGGCGGCTTTGGCGCACCGTTGCGCTGTGGGTGCTGGGCTGTTCCTGCATCGGGGCCGCCTGTGCGGCACCTCAATCCATTCGCTCCCTGCCCCTGCAACCCGATGGCGAGGCGCGCTGGCGTCTGCCTGCCGGTGAGTACCGGGGGCAGTTTCGTATCGAAGCATCCCTGACGCTCAGTTGCGAGGCGGGGGCGGTGCTCGATGCCGAGGGGGAGGGCAATGCCCTCACCATCGCCGCGCCGGACGTGACGGTGCAGGGTTGCACCCTGACCAACTGGGGTAACAACCTCACCCAGCTCAATGCCGCCGTCTTCATCCAGCGGGAAGCCACCCGCGCCAGGGTGCAGGCGAACCGGATGCAAGGACCGGCCAGCGGGATCTGGGTGGATGGCACGAGCAACGTCAGCCTGCTGGAGAATGTCATCGAGGGAGATCCGCGGATCCGCTCCCAGGATCGCGGCAATGGCATCCATCTCTATGCGGTGCACGGGGCGCGGGTCATCGGCAATCGGGTACGCCACGCTCGCGATGGCATCTATATCGACACCTCCAACGGCAACAGCCTCGAAGGCAATCGGCTGGAGGATCTGCGCTACGGCATTCATTACATGTTTTCCAACGACAACAGGGTGGTGGGCAACCTGACCCGCCGTACCCGCACCGGTTACGCGCTCATGCAGAGTCGCAAGCTGACCGTGATCGGCAACCGCTCCGAGCAGGATCAAAACTACGGGATCCTGATGAACTACATCACCTATTCCATCCTCACGGACAACCTGGTCACGGGCGTGCGTGACGGCGGCTCGGGTGAGGACATGGCGATGACAGCAAGCTCCGGCTCCGAGGGCAAGGCACTGTTTATCTACAACTCGTTGTTCAACCGCATCGAGCGCAACCGATTTGAGCGCAGCACGCTCGGCATCCATCTCACGGCCGGTTCGGAGGATAACCGCATCAGCGACAACGCCTTCATCGACAACCGGCAGCAGGTGAAATATGTCGCCTCCCGGCGGCAGGAGTGGTCGGTGGAGGGGCGCGGCAACTACTGGAGCGATTATCTGGGCTGGGATCGCAACGACGACGGCCTGGGCGAGGTGGCCTACGAACCGAACGACAACGTGGACAGGCTGCTCTGGCTCTACCCGCAGGTCCGGCTGCTGATGAACAGCCCCGGTATCGAGGTGCTGCGCTGGGCCCAGCGCGCCTTCCCCATCATCAAGTCGCCCGGCGTGCAGGATAGCCACCCGCTGATGCGGCCTCCCGCCATTCAGGTGCATCAGAAACAGGAGGATCCCTCATGAAGGCGGTCGACATTCAGGGCGTGCACCAGCGCATCGCGGGCATGACCATATTGCAGGACTTGAACCTGAGCCTGCACGAGGGGGAGGTACTGGGGCTGTTTGGCCATAACGGCGCGGGCAAGACCACCAGCATGAAGCTGATCCTCGGCCTGCTGACGCCCAGCGAGGGCAGGGTCGAGGTGCTCGGTGGCCAGCCGCAGGATCTCGAGGTGCGGCGTCAGCTTGGTTATTTGCCGGAGAACGTGACCTTCTATCCGCAGCTCACGGGGCGGGAGACCCTCGCCCATTTCGCCCGTCTGCGGGGGGCGGCCCCCACACAGGTGGCGGGGTTGCTGGATCAGGTCGGGCTCGGCCACGCGGCGGATCGCCGGGTGAAGACCTACTCCAAGGGGATGCGCCAGCGGCTCGGCCTGGCCCAGGCACTGCTCGGCGAGCCTCGCCTGCTGCTACTCGATGAACCCACGGTGGGGCTGGATCCCATCGCCACCCAGGAGCTCTATCAGCTGATCGATCGCCTGCGCCAGGGGGGCACCAGCATCATCCTCTGCTCCCATGCGCTCGCCGGGGTGGAGGCTCACCTCAATCGCGTCGCCATTCTGGCCGCTGGCCGCTTGCAAGCCGTGGGCGACCTCGCCCAGTTGCGCGCCGACACCGGCTTGCCGGTACGGATGCGCGTTCACGGGCTGGCGGACGGCAACCATTGGCGTGACCGCTGGCAGGGGGCGGGCCACCAGACGCGCCTGCTCGATGCACAGAGCCTGGAAGTGGTGGTGCACAACGGCCACAAGCTGGCGCTGCTGCGCGAGTTATTGCGTGAATGCGAGCCGGGCGACATCGAGGTGCATCAACCCTCGCTGGAGGATCTCTATTGCCACTACATGGCGCGCGCCGATCAGGCGAACCGCAAGGAGGTACTGCCATGAATCAGGTCTGGAACATTGCCCGCAAGGAGTTCAGCGATGGCCTGCGCAACCGCTGGCTGCTGGCCATCAGCCTGCTGTTTGCGGTGCTGGCGGTCGGTATCGCCTGGCTCGGCGCCGCCGCCTCCGGCCAGTTGGGGTTTACCTCCATCCCCGCCACCATCGCGAGTCTGGCGAGCCTCGCCACCTTCCTGATGCCCCTCATCGCCTTGCTGCTGGCCTATGACGCCATCGTCGGTGAGGAGGAGAGCGGCACTCTGATGCTGCTGCTGACCTACCCCCTCGGTCACGGCCAGATCCTGATGGGCAAATTTGTCGGCCATGGCCTGATCCTGGCGCTGGCGACGCTGCTCGGCTTTGGCTGCGCCGCCCTGGCCATCGCCGTGCTGGTGGAGGATATCTCCCTCTCCACCCTGGTCTGGGCGTTCGGCCGTTTCATGGTGTCGTCGACCCTGCTGGGCTGGGTCTTCCTCGCCATGGCCTATGTACTGAGCAGCAAGGTCAGCGAGAAGTCCCGGGCCGCCGGGCTGGCGCTGGGCGTCTGGTTCCTGTTCGTGCTGGTGTTCGATCTGCTGCTGCTGGCCCTGCTGGTGCTGAGCGAGGGGCACTTCAGCGCCACCCTCCTGCCCTGGCTGCTGTTGCTCAATCCGGCGGACATCTACCGGCTGATCAACCTCTCCGGCTTCGAGGGGGAGAGTGGCGGGCTGGGGGTTCTTTCTCTGGGCAGCGAATTGCCCTTTCCCACCGAGCTGCTCGGGCTCTGCCTGTTGTTGTGGGTAGGCGTATCGCTGTGGCTGGCTTATGCCGTGTTTCGTCGTCGCTCGGTCTGAATCGGGTATAACAAGGATAGCAATATGCTGAATTCAAATGGTTTTTATCTCAAAGGCGGCCTGATGGCCCTGCTGCTTGCGCTGGCCGGTTGCAACGATGCCGGCTCGGATCGACAGGTTTATGAGCCGGTCGCCTTTCACTCCGGCGACGAGTGTCACGTCTGCGGCATGGCGATCGGTGACTTTCCCGGCCCCAAGGGCGAGGCGGTGGGCAAACAGGGGGCGATGAAGTTCTGCTCCACGGCCGAGCTGTTCGGTTGGTGGTTGCAACCGGAAAACCGGGGACAAGATATCACCCTCTATGTGCATGACATGGCGCGCTCGACCTGGGAGAAGCCGAATGATGACGCCCTGATCGACGCTCGTCAGGCCTTTTATGTCGTCGGCGCGAACCTGAAGGGGGCCATGGGGGCCGCACTGGCCTCGTTCGCCCGCGAAGAGGATGCCAAGGCGTTCGCCGTCAAACAGGGCGGCAGGCTGGTGCGATTCGGGCAGATAGATCTCGCCTTGCTGCAACCCGACTCCCATCAGGCCGAGCCGCACGGCGGTACGGCGGCCCATTGATCGGCTGGCATCGACCACATTTTTCACCCCTTCTCACTCATTAGATCGCAAGAGGATGCTCCCATGATGGGGATCAGTGTTTGGAAGCTTTTGATCATTCTCGCCATTGTCATCATGTTGTTTGGCACTGGACGCCTGCGTGGCATCGGTTCGGATCTGGGCAATGCCGTGCGGGGATTTCGCAACATGCTGGGCGATAAAGAGAGCCAGTAAGGGAACATGATCCGGTCGCGCCCGATATCTGATGCCCTTGGTCGCGCCGGGCCGCCAGCGTGACCGGGATCGAGAGGCCGGATACCAAGCGGGGGCGTTGCCTCCTCCATCAACAAAAGGAAATACCAACATGAAAAAAAGCGTGCTTTCACTGTTAGTACTGGGTTCTGTGTTCGGCCTGCAACCGGCGATGGCGCAAGATGGCGAGGCGCTGTTCAGGAGCAAGCCTTGCGTGGGCTGCCACATGGTGGACTCCAAGCTGGTCGGCCCCGCCTTCACGGATGTGGCCGCCAAGTATGCAGGGCAGAAGGACGCCGCCACCCTGCTGGCCGGTCGCATCAAGAATGGCACCCAGGGCACCTGGGGTGCCGTGCCCATGCCGGCCAACGCCGTCACGGAAGACGAGGCCAAGACCTTGGCCGAATGGGTGCTCAGTCAGAAAAAATGAGTCGTGTCGGCTCGCACTTGGGCCGATGTTGAGTCAGGGGGGATCCGGGACCTTGCCGCCAGGATCACCCTCTGACCATCGGGTCCCGCTCTCTTTCCACCTCAAGAGACGATGCCGGTGCTCCACATGATGAGTGTCCGGCGCCCGTCATCTCTCCCGACGCGCACCCAGGTTCCCCGCCCCCTGTCTATGCCGATGCCCGGCAGTCCCGACGACCCTCTCGTGAACCAGGCCGCCGATGATCGTCGCCTCCCTGACTTCCTCTATGCGGAGGCCACACAGGGTGGGGTCTGTCGTTGGCGAGCCGAAGAAAACGGGAGGGATGGCGTGGGCCATCCCTCTTTTCATTGATGCATCAGATCTGGCGATGCCAGTCGCGTCAGATCCTGGGGGTGAAGGGGGTCAGCTTGGCCAGCGGGGCGGCGTCCATAAACTCCTGGGACGCTTCACCGTGTTTGAAGATCTTGAAGCCCTCGCCCCGGGCGCTCCAGTACTCGATGGTGTCGCCGCTGATCTGCAGCAGGCTGGCCTCGCGCAGGGCCACCACGTGCTCGCTCGGGTTGATGGCGCAGAACTCGGCGAGCCGCTCGTCCCGGGTCTCCCCCATGTGGCCGCTGATGCCGGCATCCAGGTAGTGGGGGTTGATCTGCAGGGGGAACAGGCCCAGCGCCGGCAGCACGGCGGCGCTGCACACCGGCATGTCGTTGGTGGTGCGGATGCTGGGGGTAGCCACGTTGCAGCCGGCGCTCCAGCCCACATAGGGCACGCCTCGCTCGCGCACGGCACGCTGGATGGGCACCACCAGGCCGTATTCGTGCAGCAGCTGGTTCAGGCGCCAGGTGTTGCCGCCGCTGATGAAGATGGCGTCGGCCCGCTGGATGGCATCCACCGGATCGTCGAACTGGTGGATGCTGATGGCCTTCACCCCCAGGCTCTCGCTGAGTTCGAAGGCGCGGGCGTCCCAGTCGCTGCGGATCACCGCGTAGGGGATGAGCAGGATGCGCTTGACCTGTTTGCGGGCGAGCAGGGTTCGTACCCGCTCCCGGGCCCAGCCGAGCAGGCCGGGGTGTTCTGTGGTTTTGCCGTTGCTGAGCAGAAGCAGTTCCATGAAAGCTGTCCTCAAAGGGTGAAAGCGGAGGAGGGAGGATCACTTGGGCCGGTGCGGCCAAGTGGCCGTCGGGGCATGCTAGCACCCCGGGCTGGGCGGTTCTGTGATCCGGGGACCCATTCAACCACTGCGAAGGGGCGGGTCAATGCCAATGGATGAATGCGCAGCGCCAATGAAAGACCCCGCCGAGGCGGGGTCCGAGGAGGGCTGGACGGATCAGGAGGCGGTCGCCTCGGCCACCCGGAACTCGGGCTGCTGGCGCAGCTTCCACAGCTCGCTCCACTTGCGCAGGGCGGAGATCAGGATCAGCGCCCCCAGCACCAGCATGATGAGAGAGATGGCGCCGTTCATCGGGTTGTAGCCCTTGGCGGCCGAGTTGAAGTAGACGTTGCGCATCATCCAGTAACCGGCGTAGTTGACGGTCACGAACAGGTAGGCCAGCGGGATCAGGCAGGTCAGCATATAGCGGCGCTTGCTGGCGAGGCGCAGGATGATGGTGGCACCTATGATGAGGCCCACCGAGGCCATCAGCTGGTTCGATACCCCGAACAGGGCCCATACCGAGCCGATATCGCCGGACATCAGCAGATACCCCCACATGACGCAGGCGAGCACGCTGGCCCCGATGGCGCCCGGCATCCAGTCGATGCGCTTGAGGGGCGGGTAGAACTCGCCGAAGAAGTCCTGAATGAGGTAGCGGGAGACCCGGGTGCCGGAGTCGACGGCGGTCAGGATGAACACCGCTTCAAACATCACCACGAACTGGAAGAAGTAGGAGGCGAGGTTACTGAACCAGGGCACCTTGGTGAAGATGTAGGACATGCCCACCGCCAGGGTGACGGCGCCGCCGGTGCGGCCGTTCAGATCCATGCCGATCTCCTGGGAGAGGAAGGGCAAATCCACCACCTGCATCCCCAGCTTGGCGAAGGCCTCCGGAGTGGCGTTGATGGCGAAGTAATCCGCCGGGTGCAGGGCGGTGGCGGCGATCAGCGCCATCACGCCCACCACGCACTCGGCCAGCATGGCACCGAAGGCGACCGGCAGGATGTCGTTCCACTTGTCCACCAGTTTCGGGGTGGTGCCCGAGCCGATGAAGGCGTGGAAGCCGGAGATGGCGCCACAGGCGATGGTGATGGAGATGAAGGGCCAGACCGGGCCGCCCAGTACCGGGCCGCCGCCGTGGACGAACTGGGTCATGGCGGGGAACTGGATCTCGGGGTTGATGCAGATGACGCCGATCACCAGGGCGCCGAACACGCCGATCTTCATGAAGCTGGAGATGTAGCCGCGCGGGGTGAGCAGCAGCCAGACCGGCAGGGCGGTGGCGAAGAAGGCATAGATGGGCAGCGCCAGACTGATGGTCTCGGCGCGCAGGGTTAGCCAGGCACCGAAGGCGCTGTCCTGCACGTAGGGGCCGAAGAAGACGCAGGCCAGCACGGCGATGAAGCCCACCCAGGAGGCGGCTTGCAGGTTGCCGGTCAGCTTGTGCCAGATCCCCACCACCATGGAGATGGGGATGGTCATGAAGACCGCAAACACGCCCCAGGCGTTACGCTCCAGCGCGTGCACCACCACCATGGAGAGACCCGCCATGGTGATGGTGATGATGAACAGCATGGCGAGCCCCGTGCACCAGCCGGCGATGGGGCCGAGCTCGGCCTTGGCCACCTCGGAGAGGGACTTGCCCTGATGCTTCATGGAGGCGAACAGCACCACGGTGTCGTGCACCGCGCCGCCGATGACGCAGCCGATCAGCAGCCAGAGGAAGCTCGGCAGGTAGCCGTACTGGGCGGCCAGGACCGGGCCCACCAGGGGGCCGGCGGCGGCGATGGCCGCGAAGTGCTGGCCGAAGTTGACCCACTTGTTGGTCGGCACATAGTTCTTGCCATCTTCCAGCTCGTGGGAGGGGGTGACCAGCTTGTCGTCGGCCCGCAGCACCTTGCGCACAAAGAACACGCCGTAGAGGCGATAGGCGATGGCGAGGATGCAGAGGGCCGCAATGACGAAGGTGATTGCGTGTTGCATGACGGAGTTTCCTTTTCCTGCGGCCAATCTGGCCGGGCTCAGGCTGCACTCTACGCAGGCGGCAGGGAAAGGGGAGCGCAGAAAGGGTCAGTGGCAGAGGGCCGCCCGCGAGCGGCAGAAAAGCGGCCCCGAGCGGTTTGAGGGATGAGCCGGCGGGCGCGGGAAGCGGGTGAGCGGTAACGGGCAGGGGACGGGGCGAGTGGCCAGCCCCTCAGGGGATCTCCAACAATTCTTTGAGGGGCTTGAGGTAGCGCCGGCTCACCGGCACCTTGTGGCCGCCCTGGGTCACCACCTCCGCCAGGCCGCCGTCCAGCAGCAGGATCTCGCGGATCTGGCCCGGGTTGAGCAGGTACTGGCGGTGACAGCGCACGAAGCCGGTCTTCTCCTCCAGGGTGCGCAGGGTCAGCTCGGTGGTGCCTTGCTGCTGGGCGCTCACCACCTTGTTGCCGGCCAGATCGCTGTGGACGAACTCCACCTCGCCAAGGGGCAGCAGCAGGATGCGGTTGTGGCCGCTACAGGGAATGCTGCGCAGGGGCTGGGCGATGCGGGTCGGATCCGGCAGCGGTTGGCCCGCCAGCTCACCCTTTGGCGAAAGCAGCCGCTGGATGCGCTCCAGCGCCTTGTTCATCCGTTCGCTGGTGACCGGCTTGAGCAGGTAGTCGAGGGCGTTCTCCTCAAACGCGCGCAGGGCAAACTCGTCGTAGGCGGTGATGAAGATGATGTGGGGGCGCAAGTCCGGGTCCAGCATGCTCACCAGCTCCAGCCCGCTGATGCGTGGCATCTGGATGTCGAGAAACAGCAGGTCGGGTTTCAGGCGATGGATGGCGGGCAGCGCCTCCATGGCGTGGGCACACTCCCCCAGCAGGCGGATGTTGCCCGCCTGCTCCAGCAGCAGCCGCAGCTCCTCGCGGGCGAGGGGTTCATCGTCGACGATAAGGGCGGTCAGCATGGGCTCTCCTGCAGGGGAAGGGTGATCCTCACCCGGGTGGATTGATGGGGGACGCAGTGAATGGTGACCCCGTACTCGGCGCCGTAACGGGCCTTGATGCGCCGGTCCACTATGTTCATGCCAAGGCCGCTCTCCTCCCGCTTGGCCTGATAGAGGCCGGCGTTGTCGCACACCTCCAGCACCAGCTGCTCGCCCTCCTGTCGCGCGGTCAGGGTCAGTCGGCCGGGCTCGAACATCTGGGAGATGCCGTGCTTGATGGCGTTCTCGACGATGGGCTGCAGGGAGAAGGTGGGCAGCCGGTACTCCAGCAGCGGCTCGGGAATGTCGATCTGCACGCTCAGGTGCTCGGCGAAGCGGGCCTGCTCGATGTGCAGGTAGGCGTTCACGTGCTCCAGCTCGTCGGCCAGGGTCACCTCGTCCCCTTGCCGCTTGAGGTTCTTGCGAAAGAAGGTAGAGAGGTGGTGCACCAGGGTGCGGGCATCCTCGGGGTCGCGCCGGATCACCGCCGCCAGGGTGTTGAGGGCGTTGAACAGGAAGTGCGGGTTGATCTGCGCCTGCAACAGCTTGATCTCCGACTGGGCCAGCAGCCGCTTCTGCTCGTTGTATTTGCCCGCCAGGATCTGGCCGGAGAGCAGCCGCGCAATCCCCTCTCCCAGGGTGCGGTTGATGGAGGAGAAGAACTTGCGCTTGGGCTCGTAGAGCTTGATGGTGCCCACCACGGAGCCCTCTTCTCCCCGCAGCGGAATGACCAGGGAGGAGCCGAGCCGGCACTGGGGATGCAGGTTGCAGCTGTAGGGAATGAGGTTGCCGTCGGCATAGACCACCTCGTTGTGCTGGATCGCCTTGAAGGTGTGGGCCGAGTTGATGGCGGTGCCCGGCAGGTGGTGATCCTCGCCGATGCCGATGAAGGCGAGCAGCTTCTCCCGATCCGTGATGGCCACCGCGCCCACCCCGGTCTCCTCGTAGAGAATGCGCGCCATCTGCTGGCACGCCTGCTGGGTGAAGCCCTTGTCCAGCACCCGCATCGCCCGCTCGGCGATCTTGAGGGCGCGGGCGGAGAAGGCGACCGAGTACTTCTCCAGCATGGCGCGGTGATCGAGGATCATCCGCATGAACATGGCGGCCCCCAGGGTATTGGCCACCAGCATGGGGGCGATGATGTTCTCGATGAGGTGGATGGCGTCGTCATACGGACGGGCCACCAGCAATATGATCCCCATCTGCATCAGCTCGGCGATGAGGGCCACAGAGCCCACCACCCAGGGGCTGAACAGCAGATCGAGCCGGTGGCGGGCGACGAAGTGGCGGTGCACCAGGCCGCCGAGCAGCCCCTCGGCGATGGTGGAGAAGGTGCAGGCCAGGGCGGTAAAGCCCCCCAGCGAGTAGCGATGGAGGCCGCCGGTGAGCCCCACCAGGAGGCCCACCACAGGGCCGCCGACGATGCCGCCGAGCACGGCGCCGATGGCGCGGGTGTTGGCGATGGAGTCCTCGACCCTGAGGCCAAAGTAGGTGCCCATGACGCAGAAGCCGGAGAAGAT
This sequence comes from Aeromonas sanarellii, assembly GCF_000820085.1. Taxonomy (GTDB): domain Bacteria; phylum Pseudomonadota; class Gammaproteobacteria; order Enterobacterales; family Aeromonadaceae; genus Aeromonas; species Aeromonas sanarellii. The sequence goes on along the minus strand of NZ_CDBN01000015.1, from coordinate 148,521 downwards.
GAGGTAGCAGAGGATCTTGTGGGGCCAGCTCAGGGTCACCTGAGTGAGCGGCATGAAGAGCGGCGTCTTGGAGAGCAGCCAGGCGATCACCAGATAGACGCACAGCTGCTGGAAGAGAGATATCACGAGCGCGAATTGTTCGAAAGCCACGGCACACTATCTCGAAAGGGATGCTCATCCAATGGACGCGGAGTATTAGCAAACCCCGATTTGCGCCGCAAGCCGCGGGCGCCGGAATAGCGCGCCTGCGCACAGATTTGCCGGCACCCTGAGCCAAAGGCATCCCTTCGCCCTGTCTGCCGGTCAATCGAGCGCGACGTCGACCCATACCAGGCGGTGATCCGAGCTGACTCCCTTGGCGATGCCGAGCTTGGCGTCATGCACCAGGTGATGGCCCGGCTCGAAGCTGGCCGGCCAGAACACGCCGGAGGCGACCGCGTTCAGGTTGGCGGAGGGCAGCACGTGGTCGAGCTGCAGGCCGCTGCTGCTGGTGATGCGCTCAGGGGTGGGGCGGTTGTTGTTGCGCTTGCACTGATCCGGCTGGCTGGCGAGGCACTCGGGGCCGCCCTGGCTGACCGGGATCAGGGCGCCGTTGGTGACGGCCTGATTGACCAGCGCATGGTTGTGCAGATCCTGAATGGCGGTCAGGTCGCCATCGCCAATCTGGGGATCGGCGTTGAGATCGCCGGCGATGACGAACCTGGCACCCGCGGGCAGGCCACCCGCCTTGCCGGCGTCATCCACCATGTAGCTGGCGGTCTCCACGTAATCCTGCCAGAAGGCTATCTCGGCGCGGTTGCGCCTGACGTTGTGGCGCGCCGCGTTGCCGAAGATGGGCGGAGTCGGGTGGGAGATGAGGAAGTGGATCACCTCCTCCTTGTTGCCACGCTTGATGCGCACCGGCACATCGGCGTGGTTCTTTGACGAGAGCGGGAAGGCCTGCCAGGCGGCGTCGTCATACCAGGCATCGCCGCACTGGCGGCCGGCCGGGATCGGCGCCTTGGCATTGTTGCAGTCGTCGATGACGGGGTTCGCTTCGCCCGGCATCTCCTTCCACTTGAATGTCTGGAAGGTGCGGATCTGCCTGGTATCGATGGGGTACCGGGACATCACGGCGAAGGCGTACTGGCCGTGGTAGTGGCCAAAGCCCCAGGCGTCGTCCGGCCCGTTGTTGCGCTTGCCGTCCAGGTTGAGGTCATGGCCGCTCATCAGACCGGTGTTGGTGGCGAAGTTCTGCAGCACCGGGTAGCCGATGGCCTTCACCTCGTCGTGCTGGGCATGGGCTAGGTAGTTCGCGTTGAAGGCTTTGAGGTCCGTGGTGTCGCTGCCCTTGCCGTCATTGTCGAATTCGCTCAGCAGCAACACGTCCGGCCGGGTGCGCTGGATGATTTCGGCGACGTTGCGGATCTGCTGCACGTCGAGGGCCCTGGTCTTCTCGGCGCCGCTCAGGGTGCCGTCGGCGAGGCGGGCCAGCAGGGCATCCTGCTCGGTGCGGCTCAGGGCCAGTTCACCGGCGAGCATGCCGGGGGCGGTGCGATCGAAGGCGAGGTTGAAGGTGGCAAAGCGGATCATGGCTGGTCTCGGCGTCATGGTGGCCGGGACAGCCTGCCATCTTTGGCAGAAAAATGGCAGCACCCTGCCGGATTTCCAGGGGAATGTGCCCCTGTTTCTCTCTTGAGGGTCAAGCGCTCCGCTCAGGCCCAGCGGGAGAGGGGGGAGGGCATGGCGTAGGCGTAGCCTTGCTGATAGTCGCAGTCGAGCCGGTTCGCCACCTGGATATGGGCCTGGGTCTCCACCCCCTCGCACACCACGGCCATGCCGAGCCGCTGCAGGTACTTCACCAGTCCGGTCAGCATGTTGAGGGCGTGGGTGCTGAGCGCAGCCTGAAGCAGCAGGGAGCGATCCAGTTTCACTATCTCGTAGGGGAGCATCATCAGACGCTGGAAGTTGCACGCCTGGGAGCCGAAGTCGTCGCAGGCGATGTGGGCGCCATGGGCCCGCAACACCTCGATCATCTCCCTGTGCTGGCGCTTGATCCTGACGTGCTCCAGCACCTCGAACCAGATGGCTATCCCCAGCTTGCGGGCCTGGAGCAGCACCAGCAACAGCAGGTTGCGGTAGGTGGGGCTGGAGAGCGCCGGATTGAGGTTGATGGAGAGCGCATAGGGGCCTTTTTGCGCGAGCACGGGCAGATCGCGCAGTATGGCCCTCAGCATGACGATATCCAGGTGCAGGGTGTCGTCCTCGCCGAGCGCGGCGAAGTCGATGCCCAGATAGCGCTGCTGCCCGACATCCCAGCGCCTAGCCAGCGCCTCATACCCCTTGACCTGACGATCCCGGCCTATGATGGGCTGATAAAAGGGGACGGCGATATCCGCCATGTTGGCCATGGCACTCACGGGATACTCTTCTTTGAACGCAAACATGGCTCTCACCTGACCGGAACATGGCTGCGCATCATACAGGGAAGACCTAAACGGGAGCTGTAGGAAGAGTCTGATAATCAGGCTGCCACCAGAACAGGGCGGGGGCGGGCCGCAAGCGAGGTGGAGAGCGCTCTGCTCAGATCAAGGCATTCGTCTGCTGGCGGCTTTCGGCCTTCTGGAGTGGCGTACCGTGCATGGCCTGGGCCAGCCACTCCCAATCCAGTGGCGGTGTACCCGCCTTGAAGCGCTGGTAGGCCTGGCCCTGATGGATGGTCAGGAACAGGGTCGTCGACAGGCCGAGGCGGTTGAGATAGCGCACCATGACGTCACCCTGATAGTTGTGCAGGCGTTGCTGCAGTTGGGGCAGGCTCAAGCCCTGCTCCTGGCCGGTTTCATCCCAGATTGCAAACATACGAGGTGGCTCCTGACGGTGAGGAGTCCACTGTTTCGAAAAATGCGGAGCGGGACAATTGTCAGATCTGACAGCTCCATATGGAGTCTGTCCTAAAAGGCGAAAACCCGGCGCAAGGCCGGGTTTTCTGAATAATGGTGGAGGGAGAAGGATTCGAACCTTCGAAGGCAGAGCCGTCAGATTTACAGTCTGATCCCTTTGGCCGCTCGGGAACCCCTCCACAGGGGCATTGCAGATTGTGTTCAGGAAGATGGTGGAGGGAGAAGGATTCGAACCTTCGAAGGCAGAGCCGTCAGATTTACAGTCTGATCCCTTTGGCCGCTCGGGAACCCCTCCACGGGGTATTTTCCTGATTTTTTGCTTACTTGGCGCACTTGAATGGTGGAGGGAGAAGGATTCGAACCTTCGAAGGCAGAGCCGTCAGATTTACAGTCTGATCCCTTTGGCCGCTCGGGAACCCCTCCCCAAGTGCGAGGCCGCATACTACCAGATCCGGCAAGGTTGTGAACCCCTTGGCCGCATTCTGACGACAAAAAAGTGCCGAGCGGTCATTTTTTGATACGTTTCGCTCAAAATTCACGCTTTTCAATGACTTTTATGCCGGGTCAGAGGGGGGGAAGCCCGGCATGAAGCGGGCCTGGCACGGGCATAAACACGGGCATAAAAAGAGGAGCCGCACCGGGCTCCTCCTTCATAGACCACTTTGGCGGGGCATCAGGCGTCCGGGTTGCGGGCCCGCTGGCAGCCCTGCACCGCATGGGCGATGAGTTCCAGGGCGCTCTGCTGGCTGGGGGGCAGCTCGTCGTCGCACAGGGCGAGGGGGGTGACGCGCTCGCCCCACTTGATGAGGGCGGCGCCCCAGGTCAGGCCGGCCCCGAAGGCGGCGGTGAGCAGGTAGCTGTTCGGCTTGACCCGGCCCTGCTCCAGCGCCTCGCACAGGGCGATGGGCACAGTCGCAGCCGAGGTGTTGCCGTACTGCTCTATGTTGACCATCACCTTGTCCATGGCGGCGTTCATCCGCTTGGCCAGGGTCTCGATGATGCGCACGTTGGCCTGGTGCGGCACGATGAGATCGACCTGCTCGGGGGCGATGCCGGCCTGGGCCAGCACGGCGCCGGTGGCCTCGCCCATGCCGCGCACGGCACGCTTGAAGATCTCCTGCCCCTCGAAGTTGAACGTGAAGAGGCCGTCGATGTCGGCAAAGCGCACCCGATCGGTGCCGAAGTTCGGCACGTGCAGTATCTCCCGCGCCTCGCTGTCACAACCGAGCTTGCTGGCAATCAGGCCGCTCTCCTGCTCGCTCGCCTCTATGATGACGGCACCGGCACCGTCGCCAAACAGCACGGCGGTGTCGCGCTTGGCCCAGTCCAGCAACTGGGTCAGCCGTTCGGCGCCGATCACCAGCACCCTCTGCATCATGCCGGTCTGCACCAGGGAGGTGGCGACGGAGAGGGCATACACGAAACCGGTGCAGGCGGCATTGAGGTCGAACACCGCCGCCTTGTGGGCGCCGAGGGCCTGCTGCACGGCGGAGGCGCCATTGGGCACGAGCGTGCCCGGGGTGGCGGTCGCGAGTATGATGCCATCGAGGGCGTCCGCCTCGAGGCCCGCGCAGGCCAGGGCGCGGCGGGCGGCCAGGGTGGCGAGCGCCGTGGTACTGACGTGGGAGACCCGACGGGCCTTGATGCCGGTGCGCGGGTAGATCCACTCGTCCGAGGTGTCCATGATGGTGCTGAGGTCATCATTGGTCAGCGCTGCGGGGGGCAGGCAGTTTCCCCAACCGGTGATATTGGCGTATTTCATCTTGTCGTCGCTTGTCGTGATGGCCGCCCGAGGGCGGAAAATTGCGCAATTATGCCGCACGGGGCCGCCACTGTCATCCTGCGGCCTGACCAGTGTAAGGGGAGTGGCGGGAGCAAGACCGTGATTTTGCTTAAATTTCCGCTTCTCCTTGTCTTAAGATGAACTCCCGATCCGGCCCGCCCCACCCGAGGTGATCCCAGTGCACAAAGCGAATCTCAACCTCCTGCCCACCCTCAAGGTGCTGCTGGAGACCCGCAACATCAGCCGGGCGGCGGAGCTGCTGCACCTGAGCCAGCCCTCCATCAGCAAGCAGCTGACCCAGCTGCGCAGCGAGTTTGGCGACGAGCTGCTGGTGCGGGAGGGGCAGCGCTGGCTGCTGACCCCGAGGGCCGAGGCGCTGGCGGCCCAGCTTGCCGATTCCCTCGGTGCCCTGGAACGGCTCTACGCGGCGCCGGAGTTTGTGCCCGAGCGCTGCGAGCGGGTGTTCCGACTCGCCTCCTCCGACTACGTGGCCCAGCACATCCTGCCCGATATCTGCGCGGCCCTGGCGAAGGCCGCCCCCCGGGCGGCGCTGGAGTACAGCCTGTGGGACAAGCGCCTGCTGCCGCAGCTCTGGCAATCCGAGCTGGATCTGGTCTCCACCATCACGGATCTGGTGCCGGACCAGATCCGCGGCCTGCATCAGGGGGAGGACAGGCTGGTGATGCTGATGGGGCGTCACCACCCGCTCGCGGGCACGGCGCCCAGCCTGGAGGAGTACCTCGCCTGGCCCCACCTGCAGGTGAGCGGCGGCGGCGACAAGGACAGCCCGGTGGAGCAGGTGCTGGCTCCCCTGGGGCGATCCCGTCGCTGGTTTGCCCGGGTGCCCTTCTTCCAGGCCGCGGTGGAGGTGCTGCTGCGCACCGACTGTCTGATGACCACCCCGGCCCACATCGCCTGGCAGCTCTCCCGGGAGCACGCCCTGAGTTTCTGCGATCTCCCCTTCGCCACCCGGGTCCAGCAGTATCATCTGCTGTGGCACCAGCGCCACCACTTGGATCCGGCCCACCGCTGGTTTCGCGAGCTGGCCTACCCCTTCCTGCGGGATCACCTGCAGTTCACCCTGGGGGAGAGCCGCAAGCAGCTGGCTACGGGGCCGGGCAAGCGCCGCTAGTGGCAGCGGCTTGTGCCACTCTATAGCCAACGGCTATGGGTTCTATTCATAACTTTCACTTCTGGCATAGCTGGGCGCCCCCTACCCTGAGCACATCAACCGACACTGGATTCGAAGAGAGGAGAGGGTATGGAATTGACGAGTTGGCTGGCGCTCGCCGCCATCTGCGTGATGGGGGCCATCAGCCCGGGGCCCAGCCTGGCGCTGATCATCCGCAACACGGTGCAGGGAGGGCAAGGCCACGGGGTGGCGACGGCGCTTGGCCACGGCCTGGGTGTGGGGATCTACGCCCTGATCACGGCGCTCGGCCTCTCCCTGCTGATCACCCAGACCCCGCTGCTGTTCGACCTCATCCGTTACGGTGGTGCGGCCTTCCTCGCCTGGCTCGGGGTCAAGGCGCTGCTGGCCAGGCCCGCTGGCGGCGAGTCCGGTAGCGAGGAGGGACATCCGCCACGTGGCCGTCAGGGGGCGTTCGAGGGCTTTATGGTGGCCTTCTTGAACCCCCAGCTCGCCATCTTCTTCATCGCCCTGTTCAGCCAGTTCGTGCACGCCGACACCGGCTGGCGCGAGGGGGGCATCATGATGCTGACCGCGGGCGGCATCGATGCGCTCTGGTATGTGCTGGTGGCCCTGGTGCTGTCTCGCGGGCCCGTGCTCGTCTGGCTCAAGGCCAAGTCCTTCGTGATCGACAAGGTCAGCGGCCTGGTGTTGCTGGGATTGGCGCTCAAGGTGGTGCTTTAACACCTCACCCTTCACAAGAAAGGCCAGGAGGGGGTCGATGGTGCTGATCGCGGGCCCAGGATCCAATCCTGCATTCTGCGGTGATCTTAAGCGGGATCAAGGCGGGGGGCGCCTGGTCTCGCTAGAGTGACGGGCATTTCTCGTCCGCCTTCAGACCAGACCCATGCAGGATCACACCCAGACTCAGCGCCTTGTACAGAATCGCCTCGAACTGCTGGCCCCGGCCAGGAACCTCGCCTATGGCATCGAGGCCATCAACCATGGCGCCGATGCCGTCTACATGGGCGGCCCCGCCTTCGGTGCCCGCAGTGCGGCGGGCAACAGCATCGAGGATATCGCAGCGCTGGCGCGCCACGCCCACCGCTTCGGCGCCCAGGTCTTCGTCGCCTTCAACACCCTGCTGCACGACCACGAGCTGGAGCAGGCCCGGCGCCTGACCCATCAGATCTACGAGGCGGGGGCCGATGCGCTGATCGTGCAGGATATGGGGCTGCTGGCGCTCGATCTGCCCCCCATCGCGTTGCACGCCAGCACCCAGACCGACAACCGCACGCCGGAAAAGGTGAAGTTCTTGCAGGACGTGGGCTTCTCCCAGGTGGTGCTGGCGCGCGAACTCTCGCTCGAGCAGATCCGTGCCATCAGCGCCCAGACCCAGGTGCAGCTGGAGTTCTTTATCCACGGCGCGCTCTGCGTCTCCTACAGCGGCCAGTGCAACATCAGTCACGCCCGCACCGGCCGCAGCGCGAACCGCGGCGAGTGCGCCCAGCTCTGCCGGCTGCCCTGCTCCCTGCAAACGCCGGCGGGGGAGGTGCTGGTGGAGAACAGCCACCTGCTCTCCTTGAAAGACATGGATCAGACCGCGAACCTGGAGGCGCTGATCGCCGCGGGCATCCGCTCCTTCAAGATCGAGGGGCGCCTCAAGGGGCTCGACTACGTCAAGAACGTCACCGCCTGGTATCGCCAGAAGCTGGATGCCATTCTGGAGAGCCGCTCCGATCTGGTGGCCGCTTCCGCCGGTCGCTGTAGCTATGGTTTCACGCCGGATCCGAAGAAGAGCTTCAACCGGGGCAGCACCGACTACTTCCTCCATGGCCGAAAGCCGGGCATCGACTCGCCGCGCAGCCCGAAATACGTGGGGGAGCCGCTCGGGCGCGTCAGCAGGGTGACCCGAGACGGCATCGAGATAGACGGGCAGCCCGTCACCCTCAACAACGGCGACGGACTTGGCTTCTTCAAGCCGGGGGGCGAGCTGGTGGGGATGCGCCTGAACAAGGTGGAAGGCAGGCAGTTGCTGCTGTCAGAGCCCGTACCCGGGCTCAAGGTCGGTGCCGAAATTTACCGCAACCACGATCAGGCCTTCAGCAAGCAGCTCGAAAAGGCGAGCAGCGAGCGCCGCATCCGGGTCGATATGCGGCTATCGGAGTGCGACGAGGGATTGCGGCTCGAACTGGTCGACGAGCAGGGCATTGGCGCCGCCGTCACGCTCCCCTGCGACAAGCAGCCGGCCGACAACCCGGCACGGGCACTGCAACAGGCGCGCGATCAGCTTGGCAAACTCGGCAACACCCTGTTTGTGGCTCGCCAGATTGAGCTGGCATTCACCACTCCCCTGTTTATTGCCGCCTCACAACTCAACGGCCTGCGCCGGGACGCCATCGCCGCCCTGGAGGCGGCGCGTCTTGCCGCCTATCGGCGACCCGAGCGACGCATCCCCCTGCGTGACGTCCCCTATCCCCAACACCGCCTCTCCTATCTTGGCAACGTGCTGAACAAGGCCGCCGAGCAGTTCTTCCGCGAACACGGGGTGGAACGCATCGCCCCCGCCTATGAGGCGAACCAGGAGCAGGGGGAGGTGGTGCTGATGACAACGAAGCACTGCATCCGCTACAGCCAGAATCTCTGCCCCAAGGAAGTGCCAGGCCTGAAGCCAGAGCCGCTGGAGCTCAAGATGGGCAAGGAGAGTTTCCGCCTGCGCTTTGACTGCCGCCGCTGCGAGATGCAGGTGATGGGGAGCCTCAAGCGCTGACAGCTGCCTGTGTGGGGATAGGGTGGCAGCGGATTAGATGGCAGTATGGGGCGGCGCTGCCCAAGGGGCTTGTCTCTCTAAGCAGCCCCATACCGTCAGCTGACAAAGGAACCGTCATGAAGATCGATGCATTGCCGTTTTGCACGACCCGCTGGGCCGATATAACGCCGACCGAGCACAAGGGGGAACGCGGCGTCGCCCGCTGGTACAGCCAGCAGTTCGGGGATCTGCGGGTGCGGATGGTGGAGTACTCACCCGGGTATCTGTCGGATCACTGGTGCAGCAAGGGCCATGTGCTGCTCTGCCTCGAGGGGGAACTGCACACCGAGCTGCAGGATGGCCGCGTCTTCACCCTGACGCCGGGTATGAGCTATCAGGTGGCCGATGACGCCGAGCCCCATCGCTCCTACACCGAACCGGGCGCCCGCCTCTTTATCGTCGACTGAGCCGCCCCCTTTCCCGCTTCCCCTTTTGCTTCAGGATCTTGCCCATGCTTGAACTCAGACCCAACTGTGAGTGCTGTGACCGGGATCTGCCCGCCGACACGGCGACGGCCTATATCTGCTCCTTCGAGTGCACCTTCTGCGCCGAGTGCAACGATCAGTATCTGCACCTGACCTGCCCCAACTGCGGCGGCGAGCTGGTCAGGCGCCCGCGCCGCCCGGCGGCCAAGCTGGTGAACCATCCCGCCTCCCTCCAGCGCATCTTCAATCCGGACCTCAAGGCGACCCTGGGCAAGGGGCGCTAGGGCCGCCGTCCCCATGGAGGAATACCTGCCGGCAAGGGGCGCCACTATCCTGCCCGCGTCTCCAGCCATCAGGGGGAAGCGGTACGGCAGTGGAACCATGATGGGGTGGACAAGACCGGGCTGCTGGGGGGCTGTGCCGGTGGGCGAGCGCCCACCGGAAGGTTCGCGCGCAACCCTGGCGGGTTGCCGACGACACACTATGGCTTGGCGAACTGATCGGCGCTCAGCACCTCGATGCCAACGAAGGGCTGATCCCCCTCGACCCAGGCATCGTGCCCCGGCGGTATGGTGTAGGACTCGCCGGCGTTGATGGTTTTGAGGGTGCCATCTGTCAGGCGCACCGTGAGTGACCCCGAGACGGCGTAACCCAGGTGCGAGAGCTGGCATTGCTCCGTCTTGACGACAGGTTTGATGCAGTCAGACCAGCGCCAACCGGGGGCGAAGTTGAACCGCCCTATGGTGTAGCCATCGAGTTTGACGACCTCGACCCGGGTCTTGTCGGGGGTGCGCACCTCGTCGGGGGCGCCGTGGGAACGCACCTGAAATTGAGTGACGGTGACTGGAGTTAACATGTTGCCTCCTCATTTCAAACGGATCGCAGCCCAGGGCCGCGACCGGATCGCCAGGAACACGCCGTGATCTCTCTGGTCAACACGTTGGCAAGGCACAGCGTCATCCCGGTAGGTGAAGTATTCGCCCAAACGGGCGCAGGCGCAGGGGAGGGAGGGCCGTCACGGGCAAGTATTCGAGCCAGGGGCGGCGTCCCGGTTCTTCCAGGTTGACGCCGTCGGTATAAACGCTGTTTTTTCAATCCCTTGTCTTGAGAGTGCCAGACGACGCACCCCCTGACAGTGCAGACCGGATGGATTGGGTGCTAGGGACCGAATGGCCCCTGGCCGGGGAGAGGATGCGGCGGATCAGCGCGGGATCCCCTCGAGGCGTAGCAGCGCCTGCTTGATGGGCAGGCCTCCCGCATAGCCGGTGAGGCTGCCGTTCTGACCGATCACCCGGTGGCAGGGCACTATGATGGACAGCGGATTGCGACCGTTCGCGGCCCCCACCGCCCGCACCGCACTCGGCTTGCCGATGGCGCGGGCGATGTCGCCGTAGCTGCGGGTCTCCCCGTAGGGGATGTCGCACAGCGCCTGCCATACCGCTTGCTGAAACGCCGTGCCCCGAGCCGCGAGCGGCAGCGTAAAGCGTTGCAGCCGGCCCGCGAAGTAGGCCTCAAACTCGGCAAGGAAGGGGGCCAGCGCCTCGCGGTCCTGCCGCCAGCCGCTCATGTCGGGCAAGGGGCGCAGCCCTGCCACAAAGTCCACGTGCACCAGGCCGTGATCGTCGATGGCGATCAGCAGCCGACCGCACAGGGTCTCCAGAAAGTCGTAACGGATCATGATGTCGTCTCCTCGTCCTGTTCAGGTCCGGGCTGCGTGAGCAGCGCCGGTTGTTCACTCATGGCGTGCCACAGCCAGCTCGCGGCATAGGCGCGCCACGGCTGCCAGGGGGCGCTTCGCGCCTCTGCCTCCTTCACCGGCAGCCTGGCACCGCCCCCGAGCGCCTTTTGCAGCACGAGATCCGAGGCGGGGAAGGCATCCGTGTCCAGCCCGCAGCGCAGCCGCCAGTAGGCGACCGTCCAGGGGCCTATGCCCGGCAGCGCGAGCAGTTGCTCGTCGCTTGCCGTGCCCAGAATGAGCGCGCCGCTTGCGAGCGCCGAGGCCAGCCCTTTCAGCGTGCGGATGCGGCTGCCCGGCATGCCGATGCCGTCCAGATCCAGCTCGCACAGCTGGGCCGGCGTGGGCAGCTGAGCCGTGCCGAACTGCGCCAGGGTGCGCGCCACCAGGCGCCCCATGATGGTGATGGCACCCTTGACCGACACCTGCTGGCCGACGATGGCGCGCAGCATCACCTCGTATTCGTCCCAGCCGCCCGGCAGCCGTACCCCTGGCCAGCGTGCCTGTATCCGCGCCAGCAGCGGATCTTGCCCGAGCAGATCGCCGATGCGCCCCATGTCGGCGTCGAGATCCCACATGCGGCGCACGCGGTACAGGATGTCCGGCAGCGCGCCCGGCGGCAGATCCTGCACCGTCAGCCTGAGCCTCTCCCCCTCGACGGGCTCGATGCGGATGAGCCCCTCCTGCTCGCCGACCCGGTGACGCCGCTCGTAACCGTGCTCATCCACCCGCTCCAGCCCCGGAATGGCGCGCAGCCGGTAGAACGCGAGCATGGCCTGGACGTCGAACGGTGGGCGATACAGCAGGTGCAGTTGCAGGCTCGATTGCGGCGCCGCCTCGCCAGTCCCCCCTTCCTGCTTGCGCAGCGCGCTCGGTGCGAGGCCATACGCCTGCAGCCAGGCGTCGTTGAAGCGACGAATGCTCGCAAAGCCTGCGGCAAACGCCACGTCCGTGATGGGCAGGCGCGTCTCCGTCAGCAGCCGCTTCGCGAGCAGCAGGCGGCGCGTCTGCTCCACCTGTTTCGGCGACGCACCGAGGTGTTGCTCGAACTGGCGCCGCAGCGTGCGCTCCGTGATCCCCGCCTGCGCCGCGAGCGTGCCCAGGCTGTGCTCCGCGAGCTCGCCGCGCTCGATGCGCGCCAGCACCTGGGCGACGAGCGGCGGCAGATCGCCGCTCTGCGCCGGTGCGAGCTCGGGGCGACAGCGCAGGCAGGGGCGCAGCCCGTGCTGCTCCGCCGCCGCCGCGAAGCGAAAATACTGCACGTTGTGCTCGTGCGGCGCGCGCGCAGGACACACGGGGCGGCAATAGATGCCGGTGGACAGCACCCCTGTGAAGAAGCGGCCGTCGAACCGCGCGTCTCGCGCGAGCCGCGCGGCGTGGCATTGCTCCCGGGTGAGGCCCGGGATGATCTCGTCCCTTTGGGATGAATGCAGGGGCACTGTGGTCATGACATGACTCGGATTGCTGTGGGCATGTCCCAGAGACTAAGCGGGTGCGAGAGGGGTGACTAGCCAGAAACGGACAGGGATAGCAAAAATAGTCGGGCAGGGGAAAAGCGGGCGCGACGAGGGGCGCGCCCGGGAGCGGTTATTTCAGATAGCGCTGTTCGAGGTGCTTGCGCAGCCACTGCGGATTGAGCGCCTCGCCGGTCGCGCGGCGAATGAGCTCGTCCGTGCCGTGCAGGCTGCCCTGGGACCAGATGTGGCGGCCGAGCCAGCCAAAGATCTCCGGCAGACGGCCGGACTCTACGAGCGTGCCCATGTCGCCGAGCTCACGCTCCAGCGCGAAGCGCAGCTGCGCCGCGTACATGGCGCCGAGCGTGTAGCTCGGGAAGTAGCCAAACGAGCCGTCCGTCCAGTGGATGTCCTGCATGCAGCCGTCCCGGTAGTTGCCGTTCGTGGACAGCCCGAGCCACTGCTGCATCTTCGCATCCCACAGCGCGGGGATGTCCGCGACCTCGATGCGCCCTTCTATCAAGTCCCGCTCCAGCTCGTAGCGCAGGATGACGTGCGCCGGGTAGGTGACCTCGTCCGCATCGACGCGGATGAAGCCGGGCTCGACCCTGTTGTACAGCTTCTCGAGGTTCGCCGGCGCGAGCGCGGCCTGCTCGCCGAAGTGCGCGCGGATGCGCGGCGCTATCAGCGAAAGGAACGCGGGGTGATGGCCGAGCTGCATCTCGCAGAACAGGCTCTGGCTCTCGTGAATGCCCATGGAGCGTGCCTCGGCCACCGGCTGGCCGAGCAGAGTGCGCGGCAAGCCCTGCTCGTAGCGCGCGTGGCCCGTCTCGTGCACTATGCCCATCAGGCTGGAGACGAATTCGTCCTCGTTGTAGCGCGTGGTGATGCGCACGTCCGTCGGCACGCCGCCGCAGAACGGGTGGCTGCTCACGTCGAGCCGGCCGTGCGCGAAATCAAAGCCGAGCAGCCCCATCACCTCCTGGCCGAGCGCCTGCTGCGTCGCAACCGGGAACGGGCCTTGCGGCGTCAGGATCACGTCGCGCTTCTGCCGCTCGCTCACGGTCTGGATGAGGCCGGGCAGCCAGCTCGTGAGATCGCCGAAGATCTGGTCCAGCCGCGCGCTCGTCATGCCGGGTTCGTACAGCGCCAGCATGGCATCATAGGGACGCACCCCGAGCGCCTCGGCGCGCAGGCGTGCCACCTCCCGCGACAGCCGCACCACCTCCTCGAGATTCGGGGCAAAGCCCGCCCAGTCGTTCTCCTTGCGCTGGCGGCGCCAGGCGTGCTCGCACTTGCTGCCGGCCAGGGAGAGCGCCTCCACCAGATCGCTTGGCAGCAGGCTCGCATCCTGCCAGTGGCGCTTGATCTCCGCGAGGTTCGCACGCTGGGCCGCATCCAGTGGTTCTTCTTCGGCCGCCGCTATCCAGTCGCCGAGTTCCGGGGCGGTGCGCTTGCCGTGGATCAGCACGCCGAGCTCCGCCATCGCCTCGGCGCGGGCCTCGTTGCCCCCCTCCGGCATCATGGCGGCCTGATCCCAGCCGCAGATGGCGGACAGGTGGGAGAGGCGGTGCAGCTGTTGCTGATGTTGTTCGAGTTTTTGATATGACATGGGATTGTCCTTGTTATCGTCCCTGATGGTATGCACCCCGTACCTGGCATGATCGGGGCCGTCCGATGCTAGCACTGTGCCGCGGGCGGGGGCCACCCTCAGGCGGTCAGCCTAGGCGCTTCTGGTGCCGTTCGCGGTTTTCCGCCTTCTTGCGCTCGCTCTTGCGCAGCAATACGTAGAGCGCACCGCTGCCGCCGTGGCGGCGCTCGGCGCTGTGCATGGCCATCACCGAAGGCAACTGTGGCAGCCAGGCGCTGACATGGCTCTTGAGCAGGGCACGCGGGGTGCTGCGCTCCCCCTTGCCGTGCAGGATCAGCAGGCAGCGGATATCCCGCACTTCGCATTCGGCAATGAACTGCACCAGGGCGATACGGGCCTCGTTGAGCGTCTTGTGGTGCAGGTCGAGGGAGCCTTGCAGCTCGTACTTGCCAAGGCGCAGCTTCTTGTAGACCCCCTCCTGCACGCCGTCACGCTTGAAGCCGACGATGGCGTGGGGGTCCAGCATCTCGACTGCTTCCGTGCCGAGGTGATCCAGGGTGAGTTGTTCGGCGGTGGCGGCTTCCCGGCGCGCGAGTTGCGCCTCGGTGGGCTGGTTGTTGCCCGCAACGGGGGCGATATGGTCGCTGCGAAGGGGCCGCACGTCGGCCACTTCCTGCAGGAACAGTGAGAGTTCGTCGTTATGAGACACGGCAGGCTCCCCGCATGAAAATGAGGGAGCCAGTATAGCGGGCCTTGGTGGGCCTTAGAATGGCAACGCTCGCGGGCCCCGGCTCTGCCGGGGAGGGCGGTCTGAGCGAGCCTGGTTATTGCCCCTCTTTGGGGGGCTCTGCGTGCATCACCTTGTAGATGAAATAGACCGCATAGGCGCTGATGAGCAGGAAGGTGCCGAAAATCACCAGCATGGACATCAGCCCCACGCTGTTGCCGAACATCAGGTTCATCCAGAATTCCATCTCGTTCACTCCTGTCACTGGGCGGTGACAGGCATGATAGATACCTCTTCAGGAGGGAGGGGATGATCTCGATCAACTCCCTCTCTGGTTATTTAATCGGCAGCAAATTCTGTGAGCCGACGCGCATCCGGCGCGTCAGGTCGCCGGACTGGACGCTATTTTGCTTTCTCCAGGGTCGGTTCGGTGAGGGGCGTGATGCGCCAGCCCTGCTGCTCCAGCAGGGCGAGCAGCCCATGCTCGCCGTAAAGATGCAGGGCCCCTACCACGATAAAGCTCTCGTTCGGCAGGCTGGGCCACTTCTTGACCCAGTTGCGGTTGCGCTCTGCCAGCAGGGTCTGTTCCAGCCAGGCTTGCAGCTTGGGCGGCGCCATCTCCTCCCTGAGCAGATTGATGAGGGTGTCCTGATCCCCGTTCTGCCAGGCGGTCATCACGGCGTCGAACCCCTGCTGGATGTCGGGCAGCTCGTCCAGGGTGCTCTCCAGCATCAGGGTCTGGTTGTCGCCGACGCTCGCGAGATAGCCGAGCTGCTCCAGCAGGGTCTCCAGCCCGACGATGGGTTTGCCGCCGTCGTTCGCCCGCTTGGCGAAGTGCTGGTCGACACCGTATTCACCGCGATAGCCGGTGCGCTCCAGGGCCGCCTGGGTCAGGGTAATGGCCGCAAACCAGGGACGCAGCGGGGCCAGCATGCTCTCGTTCAGACCGTTCTGGCCCGCGGCGATGAGGGTGCGACGGTAGAGGTCGATGGGCAGGTGATCCTTGAGGGTCTTGCCGTCGACGAGCCGGGTGATGGCGCCCATCTCCTGCCACTGCTCCTGGCTGATGTGGGTCATGTCCACCTCCATCACCAGGGCGCGGCTCTGCTGCCAGGCGCGCTCCACCGGGTCCGGCAGGGGATAGAGAGAGGGTTTGCCCGCATGGATGGACCCCAGCAGCCAGTGCTGTTCGTTGCCCTTGTTGATGCGGTAGAAGGCCGGATCGGCCATGGCATGGAGCGGCAGCAGCAGGCAGAGCAGGAAGGAGAGCAGCGTGGGATGGAATCTCATGAGGCACCTTATGTGAGCTGGATGAGTGCTCTATGATAAGTCCTCATTTGTCACAGCCAAGAGGTTTCCCATGCCCCACCTTCGTTTTCGGGCAGTTTCTGTCGACACCCTGCAGCGGATAAGCGCCCCCCTGATGACGGATCTCTGCGCCCTGACCGGTGGCAAGCCGGAGTTCGTCACCCTGGAGTGCGTGCCGAGCCAGTGGGTACGAGATGGCCAGCCCGAAGCCGGTTTCCCCTTCGTGGAGCTGGTCTGGTTCGAGCGACCGCAGGAGATGCAGGATGCCGCCGCCGCCCTCATCACCCGCCACCTGAAAGGGGTGCTGGGGGAGCAGACCTATGTGGTGGTGCAGGTGCTGCCCATCGTCAAGAGTCACTACTACAGCAACGGCCAGCACTATTGAGCGGGTATCGTTGCTGAGACAGGTGCATGTCAAGAGGAGGCCCGCCGAGGGCCCCTTTTATCAGGCGGATTTGATCAGCAGCTTGTCAAGCCAGCGGCTTGGCAGCAGGCGGCGCAGCACGGTAAACAATTTGGTCGGGAAGGTGACCGGGTAGCGGTGCCTGGGACGCTTGCTCGTGAGCGCATGCACTAACGGCGGGATGCAGGCCTCGCTTGGCAGGGTAAAGCCCCGGGCACCCCCTTCACGCTCCAGCCTGGCCAGTGTCTGGGCATAGGCGTCCTGATGGCGGCTGGTGGCGGGATCTATGTGGCGCAGGAAGGCCTCCCGGGCATTGGCGCGAAACCGGGTGTCGATGGGGCCGGGTTCGATCAGGCTGATGTGCACGCCGCTGCCCGCGAGTTCCAGGCGCAGGGTGTCGGTATAGCCTTCCAGCGCGAACTTGCTGGCGTTGTAGGCGCCACGATACTTCATGGCCACCAGGCCAAGCACGGAGCTGTTCTGCACGATGCGCCCCTCGCCTGCCGCCAGCATGGGGGGCAATATCTGGCGAATGAGGTGATGCCAGCCAAAGAGGTTGGTCTCGAACTGCTCGCGCAGCGCCTCGGTGGGCAGATCTTCCAGCGCACCGGGCTGGCCGTAGGCGCCGTTGTTGAAGAGGCCGTAGAGGCGCCCTTCTGCCAGGGCCAGCGCCTCTGCCGCCCCTCGCTCTATGCTGGCGCTGTCCGCCAGATCCAGTTGCACCGCCAAGAGACCCTGTTGCTGCAACAGGGCCACGTCCCCGGCCTTGCGGGCGGAGGCGATGACGGTGAAGCCGTGGGCGCCGAGCGCCCTGGCGGCGGCGAGGCCGATGCCGCTGGAGCAGCCTGTGATCAGAACGAAGCGGGACATGGTCGCATCCTTGTGGTGACGGGGCGGGCAAAAGTGCCAGCGGCTTTGCATGTTAACCCGCTGATCAGAAAAAAGAAAACCGGGCCAATCGGCCCGGTTTGCTGAAGTTCAACCCCCTGCTTACAGGATGGTGAACGGCATGATGATGTGGAACTTGACGTCATGCTCGGAGCTGAACATGTTCGGGTAGTACCAGCTGCCCTTGTCGTCCTGTTCGTTGTTGTAGTCGGTGTAGTGCAGCTTGAACAGGGTGCCCTTCAGCTTGCCATCCTGCACCGTGTACATGACGTCGAAGTTCGCCGCCCACTCTTTGCCGCCTTCCAGGGAGCTGTCGCCGTTGTTGGCATCCCAGCCGTAGGCACCGGAGATACCGGCGGCCCAGCCAGGGGCGCCCACCAGATCGTCCAGGGAACGGGTCACGCCGAAGAACACGGCCTTCTCGTCGTTGTGGTTCCAGTCAGAGCGGGAATCCCACCAGATCTCGTTCGCGCCCTGGGAGTTGCCGTAGCCGCGGGTCAGACGGGGCAGGTAGTTGCCCTGGTCACCCTCGGCCTTGGTCCACAGCCCTTCCAGACGGAAGCCATACTGGGCGTAGTTCCAGGAGGCGGTCAGCGCTTGCTGCCATGCCAGGCCGTCGTAATCGTTGTTGTCGGTCTCGGAGCCGTAGAACTGGTAGCTGGTGTTCAGGCCACCCAGTACGTCGAACTTGTGGGCCAGCTTGAAGTGGTAGCTGTCCATGTAGCCTTCGGACTGACCGAAAGCACCCGTGATGGCGGTGCCGTTCTCGAAGGTGTAGCGCGCGGCCAGACCGTGGATGTAGTCGATCTTGTTCTCGTCGCTGAAGGGATCGCTGGCATAGGGGTTGCTCTTGGAGAAGCCGGCGGTGTTCTTGAACCAGGGCGCCTTGTATTCGTCGGCGATGGCGTAGGTCAGGTAGAGGCCGCCGAAGGTGCCTTCGATCTGGCCGCCGCGGTAGGTACCGGGTTGATAGGACCAGTTGACCCCCAGGATGCCGGGTACGTAGAGCTGGGTATAACCCCCCTTGGCGGTGACATGCTCACCGAACTTGAATTTCAGGGCGGCGTTGGAGAGGCTGAAGCCGTTCTCGGGGACGCCGTCACCACCTGAACCCCACTGGTCGCCCCAGAAGGAGAATTCGTTCTCTTCGTTGACGCCGTTGCTCTCGTCGACGGCCAGGTCATAGGCGCCGAAGCCGCCCAGGTCGATACCCACCACGTCCCAGGCATAGCCGGAGTTGAAGTTCAGGGCCGCCTGGGTGGTGGCATGGCTCAGGTTGGAGTGGTATTTGCCATCTTGGCCGGGGCCGGCCTGCTTGCGGTCACGCTCGCGCTGGAAGTAGAAGAGACCGCCGGTGACTTTGGCATCCTCGGTGAACGCCTCGTAGGACTTGCCGTACTCGGGGCTCATCATGTCCTGGGCTGCGAGCGCCATTCCCGGGGCGACCAGTGCCGCGACCACGGAGGCACTCAAGGCGGCGCGCTTGAAGATCACTTTTTCCATTTGTTATTGCTCCTGATTTTATGGACTTAGCTTTTTTATCCGGCAGTCGGACGCAGACCCGCCGCTCGGTATTGGCATTGCAATCAAGGCCCCGCAGGGCAAAAAAACGTCTGTCTGTGCTGTGGCCCTTTCCCGGATGCCTTGGCGCATCTGTGATGGGCGGTCTGTATCGTGACAGTCTTTATTTTGTGTGTGCCGACCCTTGGCGATCGGACAACTCAAGAGTACGTTCGCGGTGCGAAATATCAACATGAAGTTCCCGCCAAGTTTCAAAAATATGACCGAGTGCAAATAATCATGATTCTTGATGTGGGCACTCCAAGCCCACGTACATCGGCAATGAGAGCGCTTTCAGGTGGTGTTCACCGTTATCCTGTGCGGATCTTGTCGGGAAGGCAGAACTTTCTTTGTTAACTTGGTGGCAACATATAATTTTGTGTCACAAAAAAAGATTCGGCCTGCTCCGGATGCACATCGCCGACGCAGGCTGGGGAGCCTTGTCTGCAACCCGGGTGCCGGCATGGGGGAAGAGTCGCGAAGGATTGTTCCGGCCTCGCCGGCCTGTGGGCCCGGACTGGAGATCCCGGCGGCGAGTATGGGAGGAAACGCAGGCCCGGCCCGGCCCGGCCCGGCCCGGCACGGCGCCGGGCCCGGGATCAGGCCTGGCTCAGGATCCGGGGGATCTGCTGGGCCTGGTGGTGGATGTGCTCCGAGACCTGCACCGAGAGACGGCTGCCCTGACGGGCGTGCTGGCTGATGCGGCCGATGAGGGCGGCGAAGCTGGCGAGCCTGTGCTCCTGGCTGCGGGCGTTGTCGGCCCCCTGCAGCGCGATGACGGCGGTGCTGCGCGCCATCTCCCGCACCGTCTGGGTGGTCTGGCGCAGCTGTTCGGCCTGCTGGCGCTGATCGGCGGCCTCCGCGGTGATGCGGGACAGCACGGTGGCGAGCTGATCCCCCGCCTGGGTGAGGCTCGCCAGGATCTCGGTGATCTGGCCGAGGGAGCGCTGGGTGTCGGCGGAGAGGTGACGCACCTCGTCGGCGACGACCGCAAAGCCGCGTCCCTGCTCCCCGGCGCGGGCCGCTTCGATGGCGGCGTTGAGCGCCAGCAGGTTGGTCTGCTGGGAGATGTGGCCGATGACGTCGACGATGGCGGTCACGTCCTCCACCGAGCGGGTGAGTTGGGCCAGGGCCGCGCTGCTCTCGTCGATGGCAAGCCCGGTCTGGGCGGTGGCCGTCAGCATGCCACCCACCAGCTGCTCGCTCTGGGTCATGGAGTGTTCGTTGTGCTGGGCGTGCTGGGCGATTTCGGCGGCGACCTGGTGCACCTCGCTGGCGAGCTGGTTGAGCTCCTGCATCATGGTGTCGCTCTCATCCACCGCCTGCTCCGTGGTGCGGGTACTGTGATGGATCTCCTGCACCTGGGCCACCATCTCCTGCAGGCTGGAGGAGACGCTGGAGAGTTGCCCCGCCTTCTGCTGCTGATCCTGTTGCAGCCGCTCAATGAGGCGGTTGTAGCTCGCGACTATGTCGGCAAGCTCGTTGCGCTCGCGCCCCTGGGCCAGCAGCTGGGCCTGACCCGTGGCATCGAGCTGCAGGAAGGCGGCCCGCAGTTGCAGCAGGGGGCTGACCAGCCAGCGGCGCTGCACCAGAGCGAACAGCAGGGCGACCACCACCAGGCAGAGCGCCAGCACGCCGAGCACGGTGGCCAGCTCCCGGTTCATCGTCTGACGGGCGGCGGCGAGCCGCTCTCCCAGCTGTTCCCCGGCCTGCAGCAGCTGGCTGATGTCCTGCTGCACCATCTGACGCGCGGCCTGCTGCTGTTGCAGCGCCTTGCGGCTGTTCTGGAGCTCCTGCGGATAGCGTTTGAGCAGGGAGGTCAGCTCGGCTTTGGGCTGATCCCCGAGCTCCTTGCGCTGCGGCTCCCCCAGGGTGAACTCGTCGGCCGGGGCCTCCTCGAAGAAATCCAGGCTCGGCAAGGCCGCCAGGGAGTCTGCCTGCCTTTGCAGGGCGGCCAGCTCGAACTGCAGCCCTTCGAGGCGCTTGGCGCTCGCCTGCTCCATGTAGTTCTGGCGCTGGTGGGCGAGGGCGGGCAGGGCGGCCAGTATGTCGACGGCCCCCTGGCGATACTGCTCGGCGAGCGCCGGATCCCGCCCGGAGGCGACCCCCTGCTGGCCATAGCGCAGCAGGGCGCGGGCCTGGGTGGTCAACTCGTTCTCGGCATTTTGCAGCAACCACTGGCTGTTGCCGGAGAGCTTGCCCGCCGCCAGGTAGTCGCCGTCGATACGTGCCCCCATCTGTTCGAGCCGGGCCCGCAGAGGGCCGGTCAGGGTGTCGTCCTGGCTGGATAGCAGGGCCAGCGCCTGCTGGCGTACGCCCTGGGCCTGGGCCAGCAGCAGGGGATCCCCGCTGCCGAGGTAGTCGCGAAGCGCCCCTTGCAGGGAGCCGCTCAGCTGCCGCTGCAGTTGCTCCTGCTGGCGCTGGGCCTGCTCGGCCCGGTTGAACTGCTGCCAGCCCTGATAGAGGGCGGCGGCCTGAACACCGGCCACCAGCAACAAGACGAGGGAGGAGAGGGAGGCGTAATGGGCAATTTTCACTTTTCAGTCCTGCTTGAACCACGCAATGGGCGTGAGCTTAAGCAGGCCTGATGGCGTTTTTATGACATAGGCTCTGCAACTGGCTGAGTCTTGGGTGTTTTTACCAGCAGGCCCAGCAGGGCGCCGCCCATGATAAGGGCCCCCGCCAGCAGATGGCGCGGGGTGAGCGCTTCGCCGTTGAGCCAGACCAGCAGCAGGGTACTCAGCAAGGGGGTGAGGTAGGCGAGTGCCCCGATGCGGCGCGGATCCCCGTCCCGCAGCGCCAGATACCAGGTGACGAAGGCCGCCCCCATGGGGCCGAGGGCGAGCCCGGCGATGAGCAGCCAGTCCCCCTGGGGGATCCGGGCGAATGGCAAGGGGCCTTCCAGCATCCATGCCAGCAGCAGGGCCAGGAGCCCTGCGGGCAGGCAGGCGGCGGCCGTGACCACGGCGGGAGCGGGAGGCAGGCGGCGGGAGAGCACGGAATAGGCGCCCCAGACGATGGCAGCGCCGAGGGCCAGCAGGTAGCCGGGCAGATGGGCCTGTTGCAGTTGCAGGTGACCATCGACCATCACCAGCACCGATCCCGCGAGACCCAGGGCCCCGGCCAGCAGATGGGACAGGCTCAGGGGATGACCCGGCAGCAGCAAGGGGGTGAACAGGATGATGCACAGGGGCCAGAGGTAGTTGATGAGGTTTGCCTCCAGCACGGGGGCGTGGCGAAAGCTTGTGAACAGCAGCAGGTGATAGAGCAGCAGGGCGGTGATTGTCACCAGCCAGGTGAGGGGGCTGGCGCGCCACTGGCGCCAGAATGGCAGGGTGCCCGCCCCGCAGAACAGCAGCACCAGCCCGACCAGTACCAGCGGCGAGACGCTGGTGATCCGGGAGGTGAGCGCGGCGAGGGAGGCCCACAACAAGATGGTGAGCAGGGCAAAACCGGTGGACTTGTCCCACCAGGAAGACGCAGGCATCCAACACTCCTTTGCAAGATGAATGAACGAAAAAGAGGGCCAGTCTAGCAGACTGGCCCTCGTCACACAGCGTTGCCGTGACGGTGCGAGTTATGACTCCCGGCTCGGGACGGCCCCTGCCGCCGGGGCCAGGGACTGCCCCTTGACGTACCAGACGATGAGGGCCAGCACCAGCAGCGGCAGCACGGGGTCGAACCAGGTGCCGCCGGAGCCGAACAGCAGGTTCAGCAGGGCGACGCCGGTGCCGCCGATGGCCCAGGCGATGGTGGTCGGGATGGACCAGACGATCATCTGTTGCTTGACGTCGGAGATCCCCATCATGCGGTTGACCACCCAGAACAGGCTGTCGTTGAAGTAACCGAAGAAGAGCGACCCCATGGTGGCGGCCTGGGCGGCCAGCAACATGTTGACCCCGGGGATCTGCGCCAGGATGGGGGCGGAGATGGAGGCCGCCGTCACCATGGCCACGGTGCCGGACCCCTGGATGAGGCGCACCAGAGTCGCCACGATGAAGGGGATCAGGATGGGGGAGATGGGCAATTGGGCGATCTGCTCGGCCAGTTGCTGGCCTGCACCACTGTCGCGCAGCACGGCCCCCAGCGCCCCACCGGCACCGGTCACCAGCAAGATGATGCCGGCGGATTGCAACCCCTCTTCCAGGCGGGCGGCGGTGGCGTGCCTGTCCATGTGCGGGACCAGGGTATAGACCGCCAGCAGCACGCTGATGGCCAGCGCGATGATGGGGGTGCCGATGAAGTTGATGCCCTGCACCAGGGGGTTCGCCATCAGGCCGTCCATGCCCTCCAGGGTGGCCAGAGTGGTGAAGATGGCCTTGACGAAGATGAGCACGATGGGCACCAGGATCGGCAGCAGCGACAGGGTCAGGCTCGGCAGGGTCTTGCCCTCCTTCTCCTTGAGGTACTGCTCATAGGTGGCTTGCAGCTCGTCCGGGGTCTGGGCGGCCTGGGCACCGAACTCGGGGTACTTCTTGTCGAGCCACTGGGCGTAGAAGACGATGCCGAGCACGCAGGGGATGGCCAGGGCCATGCCGGTCAGCAGCATGGCGCCGATGTCCACGCCAAACAGGCCTGCAACCCCCAGCGGGCCTGGGGTCGGCGGCACGGTATGGTGGGTTACCACCAGGCCGCCCGCGAGCGCCACCCCCAGGGTGAGCAGGGAGCGCTTGCCGCTTTTCGCCAGCGCCTTGGCCACCGGATAGAGGATGACGAAGGCGGAATCCACGAAGATGGGGATGCTGACGATGTAGCCCGTGATGGCCAGGGCCCACTCCTCGCGGCGCTTGCCGAGCCACTTGATGAAGCTGTAGGCGATCTGTTCGGCGGCGCCGGAGACCTCAAGCAGGCGACCCATCATGACCCCGAGGCCGATGACGATGCCGATGCTGCCGAGGGTGGAGCCAAAGCCCTGGGTGATCACGGTGAGGGTCTTGTCGATGCTCATGCCGCCGGTGATCCCGGCGATGCAGGCCGCCGCCAGCATGGCGATCAGGGCGTGCACCCGGGTACGGATGACCAGGAACACCAGCACGAAGACCGCGATGATGAGACCGATGATGGGGGTTGGGATGTCGCTCATGATGCCTCCTGCATGTCATGGGTGATGAAACTGTCGATGATGTCGGCAAACGTCCTGTCTGCCGCGAAGCCGAGGGCGCTGGCCCGCTGGTTGTCGATGCGCCCCGGCCAGCTCGCGACGATGCGCTCGATGGCCGGATCGGCGGCAAACTGCACCCGATCCCGGGCCGCCTGACCCCCGACTCTGGCGAGGGCCTCCAGCATCTCGCCGACGGTCACGCTGATGCCGGGCAGGTTGATGCTGCGGGCGTCACCGGTGGCGGGAAGCCTGGCCGCGAGCAGGAAGTTCGCGACCACGGTGGCGGGGCTGGAGAGCCAGAGTCGCAGATCCGAGCTCACCGGGCAGATGGCGCTCTCCCCTTGCAGCGGTTCGCGGATGATGCTGCTGACAAAGGAGGAGGCGGCGCGGTTCGGCTTGCCCGGCCGCACGCAGATGGTGGGCAGGCGCAATACCAGACCGTCGACGAAGCCCTTGCGGCTGTAGTCGTTGACCAGCAGTTCCCCCATGGCCTTCTGGGCACCGTAGGAGGAAGTGGGGGTCAGGGCCGTGCCGTCATTCACCAGCTCCGGCAGCGGGCCGCCATAGACGGCGAGCGAGCTGGTGAAGACGAAGCGGATGCCCGGCCGGGCATGGCGGCACGCCTCCAGCAGGGTGCGGGTGGTGTCCAGGTTGACCTTCCAGCCCAGATCGAAGTCCTGCTCCGCGTGGCTGCTGACGATGGCGGCCAGGTGGTAGACCACGGCGGTCCGCTCGCCGATAAGGGACTCGGCGACACCGGGTTCGGTGAGGTCGGCCCGCAGGCAACGAACCCTGGGGTCCGGCAGGGGGGATTGCGGCTGCTGGATGTCCACCAGCAGCAGCTCGGTGAAGGGGTGGGGGCCTTGCAGCAGGGCCCGGGCCAGTTTCTGGCCCAGGAAGCCACCGCCGCCGGTGATGATGATCTGCATCTTGTTATCCTCAGACTCGTTCATGTTCAGGGTCGTTATTGTTGTGTCAGCCAGCCCAGCCCTTCCCGGGTGCTGGCTCTGGGGTTGTATTCGCAGCCTATCCAGTCGTGGTAGCCCGCCTGCGCCAGCACCTTGAACAGGTGGGGGTAGGCGATCTCCCCTTCGTCCGGCTCGTGGCGATCCGGCACCGAGGCGATCTGGACGTGGCCGATGGCCTGGCCCAGCTTGCCGATGAGACGGGTGAGATCCCCGTCCATGATCTGGGCGTGGTAGAGGTCGAGCTGCACCCCCACGTTGGGTCTGTCTATCTCCTGCACCAGGGCCAGGGCGTCGAGCTGGTGGGCCAGGAAGTAGCCGGGCACATCCCGATCGTTGAGGGGCTCGAGCAGTACCTTGATGCCGTCTTCGGCCAGGAAGTCGGCGGCGAAGCGGATGTTGTCGATCAGGGTCTGGCGGTGGGCCGAGAGGCTATGAGCCGGGTCGACTATGCCGCTCATGGCGTGCACCTTGGTGCAGCCGAGCGCCAGGGCGTAGTCACGCACGGTTGGCAGGTGGGCGCGAAACTCCGCTTCCCGCCCCGGGATGGCGGCCATGCCGCGCTCCCCCGCCCCCCAGTTGCCCGGCGGCATGTTGAACAGGGCCTGGGAGAGTCCCTGCTCGCGCAAGCGGCGGCCCAGCTCTGCGGCCGGCCACTCGTAGGGGAAGAGGAACTCCACCGCGGCGAAGCCTGCGTCGCGGGCGGCGGCGAAGCGCTCCAGGAACGGCACCTCGGTAAACAGCATGGTGAGATTGGCGGCAAACTTGCTCATGGTTTCATCCTCCTCAATTCATCAATTTCGGGTTCGCTCAGGTAGCGGATGGAGTGGCCATGGAGCATCAGTGCCAGGCGCGCCGTCTCCTCCAGCTCTTCCATGTTGTTGACTGCATCCACCAGATCCTTGCCCGTCACCACGGGGCCGTGGTTGGCAAGCAGGAAGGCGTTGCCCTCGGGGGCGCGGCGCCCCAGCTCCTCGGCGATGCGGGCATCCCCCGGTTTGTAGTAGGGGATGAGCGGCAACTGGCCGACCCGCATCACGTAGTAGGGGGTGAAGGGGCGGATGACGTTGGCCGGATCCAGCCCCTCCAGGCAGGAGAGGGCGGTCAGGTGGGTGCAGTGCAGGTGCACCACGGCCCGGCAGTCCGGATTGTTGTGGTAGATGGCGAGGTGGAAGGCCACCTCCTTGGAGGGGCGATCCCCCCCCAGGTGTTCCCCCTGCAGGTTGACGTGAGAGAGCCTGTCGGCGCTCAGGCGTCCCAGGCAGGAGCCGGTGGGAGTGGCGATCAGGGTGCCGTCCGGCAGCAGGGCGGAGAGGTTGCCGGCGCCCCCGGTGGCGTAACCGCGCTGGAAGAGGGAGGCCCCCAGCATCACCATGGTGTCGCGCAGTGCCTGTTCAGTCATGGAAGTACTCCTGAGCCTTGTCGAAGAAGTCGTCGCTCCCGAAATTGCCGGACTTGAGGGCCAGCGACAGGGGGGCGTCGAGGGCCCGCACCCAGGGCACACCGGGGGCGATCTGCGGGCCTATGTGGAACGCCTTGACGCCGAGGGCCTGGGTGACCCGGCTCGAGGTCTCACCACCGGCGATGATGAAGCGATCCACCCCGGCCTCCTGCAGCAGTTGGGCGAGGCGGGCAAAGCAGTGCTCCACCGCGTCGCTGGCCGCCTGCTGGCCGTGGGTCTCCTGAATGCGGGCCAGCTCAACCGGGCTGGTGGTGGCGTAGACGAGCGGCGCCGGGGTCCGGGGCTGGGCCAGTACCCAGCGCGCCAGCTCGGCCGGGTAGTCGGCCTCCTCGAGGCAACGCACCACGTCCAACGCCAGGGCTGGGGCGTGCTGGCGGTAGCGGGCCACCTGGCGGTTGGTCATCTCGGAGCAGGATCCCGACAGCACCGCGGCGCGGGTGCCTCTGGGCCAGCCCGCCTCGCGGGCACCCTGCAGATCGCCGCTGCCAAGTTGGCGGGCCAGGCCGATGGCGAGGCCGGATCCGCCGGTCACCAGGGGCATGTCGAGGGCGGCGGTGGCGATGTCCAGCAGGTGCTGCTCGGTCAGGGTGTCGACCACGGCGTAGCGCACGCCAGCTTGTGTTAGCTGCTCAAAGGCGTCGGCAATGGCGGTGGCACCCTGTGCGATGGTATTGAACGGCACCAGACCGGCGCGGCCCTGGGCCTGTCCCTCCATCAGCCGCAGCAGGTTGCTGTCGGTCATGGGGGTGATGGGGTGGTGGCGCATGCCGGACTCGGCCAGCGGCTGGGCGCCGACGAAGAGGTTGCCCTGATAGACGGTGCGACCATTCACCGGCAGGGCCGGGCAGATCAGGGTGAACTTGCTCTCCAGCGCCGCCAGCAGGGCGTCGGTGACGGGGCCGATATTGCCCGCCGCCGTGCTGTCGAAGGTGGAGCAGTACTTCTGGTAGATGCGCGGGCAGCCGCGGGCCTTGAGCCAGTCGAGGGCCGCCAGGGAGTCGCGCACCGCTTCGCCTGCGGGGCAGGAGCGGCTCTTGAGGCTGATCACCACGGCATCGACCGGGGGCAGATCCCCGTCATGCTCCGGCACGCCAGCGAGTTGCAGGGTGGAGAGGCCGTTCTCCACCAGGAAACCGGCGATGTCGGTGGCGCCAGTGAAGTCGTCTGCGATGACACCGAGTTTCATGCCTGATCCTCCTGACCCGGCAGGGTGATGCCTGAGAAGATCTTGATGACGGCGCTGTCATCTTCCTGGCCGTGCCCTGCGTTGCTGGCGCCGAGGAACATGTTCAGCGCCGTGCTCGCGAGCGGCAGCGGGAAGCGCAGCGCCTTGGCGGTGTCCGCCACCAGGGTGAGATCCTTGACGAAGATGTCCACTGCGGAGCGGGCCTGGTAGTCACCGGCCAGCA
Source organism: Aeromonas sanarellii (assembly GCF_000820085.1). Taxonomy (GTDB): domain Bacteria; phylum Pseudomonadota; class Gammaproteobacteria; order Enterobacterales; family Aeromonadaceae; genus Aeromonas; species Aeromonas sanarellii. Next base: position 120,893 of record NZ_CDBN01000015.1, on the reverse strand, counting down.
CCCGGGGCATGCGGTTTTCAAACATCCAGGAGTTGCCGGCGGCATGGGTCACCACGTCATACATGAGATCCAGGGACACCCCTGCCCGGCTGGCCAGCGCCATGGCCTCGGCGGCGACGGCTATGTGCACCCCGGCCAGCAGCTGGTGGATGATCTTGACCGTGCTGCCCTGGCCCGGCTCGCTGCCGACCCGGTAGACCTTGCCGGCCACCGCATCCAGCACCGGGGCCAGCTTGTCGAAGGCGGTGTCGGAGCCTGCTGCCATCACCGTCATTTCGCCCGCGTCGGCCTTGATGGCGCCACCGGAAACCGGCGCATCCAGCATCGGCAGTCCCAGCTGCGCCAGCTCGGCGGCCAGGGCGCTCGCCTCTTCGGCGGCTATGGTGGAAGAGACCATGATGGCGGTGCCCGGTTTGAGGTGGCGAGCCAGCCCCGCTTCGCCGAGCAGGATGCGGCGCACCTGGGTGGCGTTGACCACCAGCAGCAACACGGCATCGAGCGTCTCGGCCAGGGGCCTGGCATCGGCCATGACGGCGGCGGCACCGGCCTGCTGCAGCTGGCCGCGGGCCTGTTCGCTGAGGTCGATGCCATAGGTGGTGAGCCCGGCCCGCAGGCAGGAGCGGGCGGCGCCCATGCCCATGGCGCCCAGGCCGATGACCGCAACATGATAGGGAGTGCTCATCTCGTGATTCCTCGATTACGACTGATGAGCCGATAGTAGAGGCTTGCGGCGATGAAATATCAGGTAGTCGTCACAAAAAATAACTTATTTGGTGTTAATTTTTGTTATTTGTGTGGGTTAAGATTCTTTCGAGTCAAGTTTTGGCGTTTTTAGTGTGAATAAATGTGATTTGTGAGCCCGTTTCAGGTTATTTATCATTTTTTCCCAGGTCGCTGGGGTAGAATGGCACCTTCCTTTTCCCGAGGCGCGAGGCAAGATGATTCCCGTAGAGCGACAGCAACGTATCCTGCAACTGCTGGCAGAGCGCGGCGTGGTCAGCATAGTGGAGCTGACCGACTGGCTGCAGGTCTCCCACATGACCATCAGGCGCGACATCCAGAAGCTGGAGGAGCAGGGGCGGGTACTCTCTGTCTCCGGCGGGGTCAGCCTCTCCCAGCGGATCAAGAGCGAGCCCTCCCACGCTGCCAAGCGCAGCCTGATGCAGGGGGCCAAGCTGGCCATCGCCCGGCTCGCCGCCGCCCAGGTGAGCGAGGGGTGCACCGTCTATCTGGATGCCGGCACCACCTCCCTGGAGCTGGCCCGGGAGTTGGCGCTGCGGGAAGACCTGATGATAGTGACCAACGACTTCATGGTGTGCGCCTATCTCATCGAGCACGGCCGCTGCCGCCTCTATCACACCGGGGGCCAGGTCATTCGCGAGAACCAGTCCTGCGCCGGGGAGGCCACCGCCCACTTCCTGCGCAACCTCCATCTGGACGTTGCCTTCCTGTCAGCCTCCTCCTGGGACAGTCAGGGGATCTCCACCCCTAGCGAACAGAAGGTGCCGGTGAAGCGGGCCGTGGTGGAGTCGGCGGCGACCCGCATCCTCATCTGCGACTCGTCCAAATATGGCAAGGTGGGGACTTTCAACGTGGTGGGCTGGGATGCGATCGATCAGGTGATCACCGACGAGCAGCTGCCCCAGAGCGCCCGCGAGGCGCTGGCCCAGCACGGGGTCAGGGTGACCATGGCACCGCTGGCCAGCCTGGCGGTCAGCGCCGAGTGAGGGGGACTCGTCCCTGAGACTGGTCAGGGACGGGCCCCGGGTCAGCGGCTGCCTGCCGCCGGCTCCTCCGCCAGGTTGGCGGAGCCCTGGATCACCTCCCCCGCCTTCTCGATGTCCCGTCCCATCCCGTGGATGGTGTTGCAGCCCAGCAACCAGAGGCTGGCACAGAGCACCAGCAGCATGCGATTTGCGTTCATCCTTCCTCCTTGCATCCTATGGGGTCAGTTTGAGCAGGCGTCCCTGACCCGAGTCCGTCAGCAGATAGAGCGCGCCGTCGGGGCCCTCCTTGACGGTACGGATCCGCTCCCCCAGATCGGTCAGCAACCGCTCCTGTGACACTATGGTGTCCCCGTCGAGGCGCAGGCGCAACAGGGCCTGACCGCGCAGGGCGCCGACCAGCAGATCCCCCCGCCACTCCTTGAACAGCTCCCCCTGATAAAAGGTCATGCCCGAGGGGGCGATGGAGGGCACCCAGATCCAGCGCGGCGCCGTCAGGCCCGGCGCGCTCTGGCCCACGCCAATCTTGCCGCCACCGTACTCCTCGCCGAAGGTCACTCTGGGCCAGCCGTAGTTGTGGCCGGGCAGGATGAGGTTCACCTCGTCCCCGCCCTGGGGGCCGTGCTCGTGGGCCCAGAATTGCTGGCTAACCGGGCGCAGCGCCGCCCCCTGCATGTTGCGATGACCCAGGCTCCAGATCTCCGGCAGGGCCCCCGCCGTCTTGACGAAGGGATTGTCGGCGGGGACCCGGCCATCCTTGTGCAGGCGCACCGTCTTGCCGAGGTGGTTGTCGAGGGTCTGGGCCCGCTCCCGCTCGCTGTAGCGATCGCCCAGGGTGATGAAGAGATAGCCATCCTCGGTCAGTACCAGGCGGGAGCCGAAGTGGGCGCCGCCGGCGACCTTGGGCTGCTGGCGAAACAGCAGTTGCCAGTCGACGAGGGCGTCCTTTTGCAACCGGGCTCGGGCCACTGCGGTGCCGGCGCCGCCGTCCCCCGGCTCGCTGTAGCTGAGATACACCCAGTCATCGCCGTCCAGGGCGAGATCGAGCAGCCCCCCCTGACCCGCGGCGGCGAGGGGGGGCAGGCCCGAGATCACCTGGCGGTTGCCGTCTGCGTCGATGCGCAGCAGGCGGCCCGGGCGCTCGCTGACGAGGTAGCCGCCATCGGGGAGAAACGCGAGCCCCCAGGGGTGGCGCAGATCCCCCGCCACTTGGGTCAGGGTCAGCGCCCGCACCGGGAGCGCCAGGCAGACAAGCAGCAGGGCAAGCAGTCGCAACATGGGGGATATCCTCTCTCGGGCCAGGCCTGAACGTCGCTGAAGTATAGGGGAAGGGAGCGGGAAAAACGTGAGACACAACAAGCTATTGCATCACTTCGCCGCCTACACTTCACACTGTCATCAAGGCGAATAGTGCGCCAGCCCGGGCCCGGGATAATGGAGGATTCAGATGTCATCACTTGCGTCGGCGCCTGGGCGCCTCCTGTCCGATCTGCTGGCCGGCGTCACCGCGGCGGCCGTGGTGCTGCCCAAGGCCATGGCTTATGCCACGGTGGCGGGGTTGCCGGTGGCGATCGGTCTCTACACCGCGTTCGTGCCCATGGTGATCTACGCCTTGCTGGGTTCCTCCCGGGTGCTCAGCGTCAGCTCCACCAGCACCCTGGCTATCCTGACCGCCACCCAGCTCGGACTGGTGGTACCGGACGGCGACCCCGGCCGGCTGCTCACTGTGACGGCCACCCTGACCCTGATGGTGGGGGCCATGCTGATGCTGGCGGCCGCGCTGCGGCTCGGCTTCATCGCCAACTTCATCTCCCTGCCGGTGCTGGTGGGGTTCAAGAGCGGCATAGGGCTGGTGATCATCCTCGACCAGCTGCCCAAGCTGTTCGGGGTGCACCTCCAGAAGGAGAACTTCTTCCTGGATCTCTACCACCTCGGCCAGGCGCTGCCCCAGACCTCCTGGCTGACCCTGGGGGTCGCCCTCGCCACCCTGGTGGTGCTGGTGTTCATGGAGTGGCGCTTTCCCCACTCTCCCGCCCCCCTGCTGGGGGTGGGTGTCGGCATCGCGCTGGTGTGGGGCCTCGGCCTGAACGAGGCGGGCGTCGCCATCGTCGGGAGCATTCCCACCGGCCTGCCCGGCCTGACGATGCCGGATCCGACCCTGGTGTTGCAGCTGCTGCCGGGGGCGGCGGGCATAGCGCTGATGAGCTTCACCGAGACCATAGCCGCCGGGCGGGCCTTCGTGGGGAAGGAGGAGCCCGAGATCAATGCAAACCGGGAACTGGTGGCCACCGGGCTGGCCAACCTGGGGGGCGCCTTCTGCGGCAGCATGCCGGCGGGGGGCGGCACCTCCCAGACGGCGGTGGTGCGCTCCGTCGGGGGCCTGAGCCAGCGGGCCTCCGCCGTCACCGCCGCGATGGCGCTGGCCACCATGATCTTCCTCGCCCCGCTGCTCTCCTGGCTGCCGAGCGCCACCCTGGCGATGGTGGTCATCGTCTACTCGGTGGGGCTCATCCAGCCGGGGGAGTTTCGCAAGATAGGGCAGATCCGCATGATGGAGTTTCGCTGGGCCGTCATCGCCTGCCTGGGGGTGCTGCTGTTCGGCACCCTGGAGGGCATAGTGGTCGCCATCCTCGCCTCCCTGCTGGGGCTGGCGAGCCAGACGGCGCACCCCAGGGTCTATGTGATCGGCCGCAAGCCTGGGGAGGATGTGCTGCGCCCGCTCAGCGAGCAGCATCCCGATGACGAGACCATCCCGGGCCTGCTGATCCTGCGCCCGGAGGGGCGCCTCTTCTTCATCAACGCGCAACACGTGGCGGCCCAGGTCCGGCAGCTGACCGAGACGCACAGGCCCGAGGTGGTGGTGCTCGACATGAGCCGGGTGCAGGACGTGGAATACTCGGCCCTGATGATGCTGATGGAGGGGGAGCGACAGGTGCGTGACAAGGGGGTCACGCTCTGGCTGGCCGGGCTCAATCCCGGGGTGCTCGAGAACGTGCGCCGCAGCGGGCTGGCCAGCCAGCTGGGGGAGGGCCGCATGCTGTTCAATGCCAGGGCGGCCATCCGCCAGTATCGGCAGGGCAGGGGTGAGCCCGGGCTCACCCCGCTTGCCTAGAAGCGCTCCGGAATGATGCGCAGCGGGTGTTCCGAGGGGGTGACCTTGCCTATCTTGCGCCTGGGTAGCTTGACCGGCTCGGCCGGCAGCGCCTCGTAGGGGATGTGCGACAGCAGGTGGGAGATGATGTTGAGGCGCACCCGCTTCTTGTCCTCGGAGCGGGCCACGAACCAGGGGGCCCAGGCGGTGTCGGTGGCGATGAACATGGCATCCCGCGCCCGGGTGTAGTCATCCCAGCGGTTGAAGGACTTGATGTCCATGGGGGAGAGCTTCCAGATCTTGCGACCGTCGTCGATGCGATCCCGCAGCCGCCGCTCCTGCTCCTCTGGGGTCACCTCCAGCCAGTACTTCAGCAGTATGATGCCCGAATCGACCATGGCCTTCTCCACCATGGGGGTGCCTGCCAGGAATTTGTCGCTCGCCTCCTCGCTGCAAAAGCCCATGACGCGCTCCACGCCGGCCCTGTTGTACCAGCTGCGATCGAAGATGACGATCTCGCCCGCCGCCGGCAGGTGGGGGATGTAGCGCTGGAAATAGAGCTGGCTCTTCTCCCGCTCCGTGGGGGCGGGCAGCGCGACGACGCGAAAGACCCGGGGGCTGACCCGCTCGGTGATCGCCTTGATGGTGCCCCCCTTGCCGGCCCCGTCGCGCCCCTCGAACACGATGCAGACCTTGAGCCCCTTGTGCACCACCCACTGCTGCAGCTTCACCAGCTCCACGTGCAGGCGGCGCAGCTCCTTCTCGTACTCCTTGTTGCCGAGGGGCTTCTGCTCCTCGACCACGACCGGCTGTTCAGCCCTGGATTTTTTTTTGCTGCCCATGATGTCCTTCTTGTGTCTCAAACGGATGGAGAGTGGCCGTCATCCCGGACGGCGCCCTTCAAGCGTAGATGACGGCGCCGGCTCGCCGTTGGCGGCGAGGGCAGAGGGTGATCGGGATCATGGATGGGCAGGTGGACGGCGAGCCCTTGCCCCGGTTGTCGCCAGCCCCCGGGGCAGGGGCCGCACTGCGCACAGTGCTGGCGGGGGACGATGGAGGGGCCAAGAACGACCAAGGGGTTGGCATCTTGCGATGCCAACCCCTTGTTTTGTATGGCGTTCCCGACTGGAGTCGAACCAGTGGCCTGTCCCTTAGGAGGGGACCGCTCTATCCTGCTGAGCTACGGGAACCTTGTGGCGGGCATTATACAAGAAGCATTGTGCTTTTAAACCCTTGATTCCTATTCCAATACGGCCAAATCACCGATTTGGACATTGAATGGCGAATATTTGTTCTGACTGCTGATGACGGCGCCGTCCTCGAACACCTGCACCACCTCGAACAGGCCGTCGGCGGGATTGCGCATCACCCTGGACTTGCCGTAGGGGTCGACGAAGTCGGCGCTGTGCTGGACGCGGAACTGATCCCCGAGCTTGACGCCGTTGCGACGGCCCAGATTGATGTGGGGACCGCGCTCGTGCTGGGCCACGATCCGGGCGGTGACGGGGGCGCAGGCAAGCTCGGCGACGATGTCCTGGGCAGCCTCCTTCAACTGGTAGCCCACCTCCTGGCCATAACTCGACTGCCAGAACCGGCCGCCGCTGCTGCCGACCTGTTCCCGCTTGGAGAAGGTCCAGTTGGCACGCCCCTGGTACTCCTTGCGACCGAGCAGGGTGCCGTTGATGCCGTCAAACAGGTAGAGCTGCATACGGAAATTGCGCACGGGATCCTCATACCAGCTGGTCAGGGCGTTGCCCTGAGGCTCGAGGGAGAGATCGTCGATGCTGCCGAGCACCAGGTACTGGCTGTCGGTGCGCAGGCTCAGGGCCTTGATCTCCTCGAGGGCGCTGCGATCCCCCTGCTGCAGGTGGAGCGGATCGATGCGCAGGTTCTCGTCCAGCCACTGGCGGGCGACCACCCCCTGGGGGGCTGCCGCCAGGGTCTCGAACAGGCGGCGGGAGAGATCGGCGGGCATGTCGTCCAGGGCGCCGGTGCTCGCCTGATCCGGGTAGCGCATGCGCAGGCGTACCAGCGTCAAATCCTTGGCGTAGTGCTGGGTCTGGCAGATCTGGCGCTCGGCCTGGATGTCGGCCACCAGCGTGATGTACATGCGGCCGTTGCGCACCTCTTCGCGCTTGAGGCGGTACTGGCGGATGTCGCCGCCGGAACGGATCTGGATCTGCTCCGAGCGCAGGCTGCCATTTTCCAGGCGCTGGATGCTGGAGACGGAGGCGCCGCTGGCCAGCAGGGCCTGGCGCAGCGCATCCCGGGTTGCCTGCTCGCGGGCATAGACCTCGTCACCCCCCAGGATGGCGGCACTGCCCTGGGCCTCGATGAGCTCGGCCCGGGCCGACAGGCTGGCCAGCAGCAGGGTTAACAGCAGCGAAACTTTCATGACGGACACCTTGAATGGGTGACCCCGTGGCCGCCGGCAAGGCGGGCCAGGGGCCTGGACACTGACCCGATCCACATCGGGCAGCCAAATAAAAGCAAGATCCATGCCTTGTCCCCGGGGCCGGGGATCCTCGTTGCGCCGGCTGGTGCCGTCCGGCGCGGCCGGCCCCTGTGCGGATCGTCGGGGGATCCTGGGTGCATTCCCGGCTCAAGTGTTGGCGTTTGCGACCGATAACAGGTCAGGTGCAGATGCAGGAAAAGTATCCATGAAGAGAGTTATCACGGTGCTGGCGGTGGCGCTGGCATTGGCCGGTTGCGGGTCGACCGACCCCATCAACCGGGATCAGGGGGATCCTCGCCAGGCGGCGAAGGGGATGGAGCTGAACTGGCTGGTGGCGCGCATGACGGATCAGCTGATGGAGCGCAAGTCCCTCACCACCCTGAGCGAGCCCATCGCGGTCGCGTCCTTCGTCGATCTCGACACCCTGAAGGACACCAACTGGATGGGGCAGCAGATCGAGGAGAGCTTCATCTACGAGTTGAACCGGCGCGGCGAGGTGGTGGTGGACTTCAAGACCACGGGCAGCATCCAGGTGACCCCGCAGGGGGACTTCGTGATGAGCCGCAACTACAAGGATCTCTCGTCCCGTCTGCCCATCTCCCGCATCCTGACCGGCACCTTCAGCCGCAACCAGCAGGGGATCCTGGTCAACGCCCGCATCATCGATCTGCGGACCAAGATGGTGGAGACCACGGCCCAGAGCCTGATCCCGAAACAGTATCTGTCCGGCGCCAGCAACTCCTTTGGCCGGGCCTCCATCAACCGCGGTTACCTGATGCGGGGCGGCCAGAGCCCGTCCGGCCATCTGGTCAACCTGACCCCCTGAGGAGTAAACGGCGATGAACATCTTGTTGGGTTGCCTGATGGCCATGTTGCTGACGGCGTGCAGCGGAAAATCTGGTGTGGTGAACTGCGAGACGGGGAAACTGCGATGAAAATCTTGTTGGGTTGCCTGATGGCAATACTGCTGACGGCGTGCAGCGGCAACCGGGTGGTGAACTACGACGTGGGCGAGAAGCCGGATGATTTCCCGGTACTCAAGGCGGTGGGCTATGCGGTGATCGACATCCAGCCCGGTCCCTCCCAGTCCGAGAAGATGCTGCAGGCGATCCGGGCCTCCAAGATGGATGCCTACCGGGAGCTGGCCGAGCAGCTCAACGGCCAGCAGGTGCGCGGCCAGAGCAGCTACAAGGACCTGACCCAGACCTCCAACTCCCTGGACGTGTCGGTGGCCGGCATGGTGCGCGGTGCCCGTGTAGTGGCGACCTATCCCCGTGGCAACACCTATGCCACCGAACTGGAGCTCGATACCCGCAACCTCTACCACCTGAACCAGCTGATGGCGGGTCAGTTCTGAGGCGCCTGACAGTCAGGCGGGCACAAGCGGCGCCAGGCACAGACACAGAAGGCGAACCCCAGGGTTCGCCTTCTGCTTATTTTGCTGGTCTCGGGGCGGCAGCCCCAGGGCTCACTGGTTGCCCATCAGTACCGGCGGCACTGCGGTCGGCTTGACGTCTTCGCTCGGGTAGCAGCCCAGCACCTTGATGTAGCGGGTGATCTTGGTCAGCTCCAGCAGGGCGGCCTGCATGGCCGGGGTCTGCAGGTTGGCGGAGACGTCCAGGTAGAACATCTCTTCCCAGGGGTTGCCCTGCACCGGACGGGATTCCAGCTTGGTCATGTTGATCTCGTGGCTGCGCAGCACCAGCAGCGCCTCCACCAGAGAGCCCGGCTTCTGGGAGGTGGACATGATGAGGGTGGTCTTGGCCGGGATCTGGGGCGCCACGTCGATGGGCTTGCGCGCCACTACTATGAAGCGGCTGTAGTTCTCCTTCTGGTTCGCGAGCTGCTCGGCCAGCACGTCCAGGCCATAGAGCTCGCCGCCGGCGGCGCTGCCGATGGCCGCCGCCTCCGGGCTCGCCAGCTCCTTCACCTTCATCATGGCGCTGGAGGAGGAGTCGCAGATCTCGTGGCGCGCCCCTTCCAGCTTGCTCAGATAGTGGGAGCACTGCTGGAACACCTGGGGGTGGGCGTAGAAGGTCTTGATGCGAGAGAGCTCGGTGGGCACGGCGGTGAGGATGCAGTGCTCTATGGGGTAGGTGAGCTCGCCGACGATGGAGAGGGTGGTGTGCTGCATCACGTCATACACCTCGTTGATGGAGCCCGAGCTGGTGTTCTCGATGGGCAGCACCCCGAAGGCGGCGCGGCCCGACTCCACGGTGTCCAGCACCTCGCGGAAGTTCTGGCAGTTCACCTCGATCACCTGATCCTTGTAGCGGGCCAGGTATTTGCGGGCCGCCAGGCTGGAGTAAGAGCCGCGCGGGCCCAGGTAGGCGACGCTGGTCATGGGCTCCTGCTGCTGGGGGTTCAGCAGGCTCTGCAGGTAGGCCTGCTGGGAGAGCACGGAGTCCTCGATGATGGTGTGATAGATGCGGGTGATGTACTGGGCGTCCAGCCCGAGCGCGCGCCCCTTCTGGATCAGGGCGACCAGTAGATCCTGCTCGCGCTGGTGGTCACGGATGGGACGGGGGTTGGCCTGCTTGGCGCGGGCAACCTCGATGCTGAGGGTCTTGCGCTTGGCCAGCAGGGCGAGCAGCTCCTGATCCAACTGGGTGATGTCGTGTCTGATCTCGTCGAGCGTAGCCATGGTGGTTCCCTATCCAAATCTTCTGTGGTGGTTGGTGCAAAAAAAAGCCTCCGCTGGGGAGGCTCGATTCGTCTTTGGTTTCTGTTTACGCGAATGGTTCACGTGACGACGGGCCTTCCCTCATGTGGGCCGGGTAAACGAGAAAACAAAGAAGAATGCTGTGTGCATGGGCGTGTCCTGAAGGTAACGCCATAACCATTAAGGGATTTGGCGGTGCGATGCAAGTAAAACTTGCCCGGGGGCGTTGAACGGGGCAGGGTAGTGGCTCGGGCTGCCAGGGGGAGTGAGCGCCGTTTTGGCCCGATCTGTGACAACGAAAAGAGGAGGCGAGGCGATGGCGATTATCTTCGATCTGGGTCGGGTGGTGGTGAGCTGGGATCCGGTCGGCATAGTGAGTGCGGTGCGAGGACCCCAGGGGGCGGCGGAGCTGGCGGAGCGGCTGTTCAACCACCCGGACTGGCTGGAGGTGGACAGGGGCACCCTCTCCCTTCACACCATGGCCCGCCAGGCGCAGGCGCGCACCGGCCTGAGCGCGGCGGACAACCTCGCCATCCTGCAGGCGGTTCCCGCCTCCCTGCTGCCGGATCCCGCCATGGTGGCCCTCATCGAGGAGCTGCATGGCGCCGGCCACGCCCTCTACGCCCTCTCCAACATGGGCCACGCCAGCATCGACTGGCTGGAGCGGCAGGATTTCTGGCGCTTCTTCAGCGGCAAGGTGGTGTCGGCCCGGGTGCGGATGATGAAGCCGGAGCCCGACATCTACCGCTACCTGCTGGTGTCGTTTGACTTGCAGGCCGAGGAGTGCCTCTTTATCGACGACAGCCCGGCCAACGTGGCGGCGGCCGAGGCGCTCGGCCTGCGGGGGCTGGTCTTCACCGATGCGCCCTGGTGCCGCCAGCACCTGGTGGAGCAGGGCCTGCTGCCCGCCTGAGGGGGTGGAGAACCCAGGATGGGTGGCGAAGAAAGCGAGTCAAGCGTTGCCATAGAGCAAATAACGTTCAGATTTGACCATGTCATTTAAGGGTATATTCAGCTTGGTACGCGCAAAATGGTATCCAATTCATCATCCGGAGTTGTTGTTATGGATGCCAATGTAGTCGCGCTGAATCGGGGATACGATCAGACCTTCCAAGCCAGGGAACAGAGGCTCATCAATACCCTGGCCGGTTACGGCGAACTGCTTGTCTCCTTCTCCGGTCGACTGGAATCCTGCTACAGCATGGATCTTTGCCGGGCCAGCGGGGTCCGCTTTCGCGCCATCACCCTGGACAACCCCACCCTCAGCCGTCAGTCGGTGGCCAGGGCCAGGCGCTATTGCCGGCACTACGGCATCCCCCACCAGGTGCTCAAGACGGACGAGATGATCTTCAGCGTGCACCTCGGCCACCTCGACGAGGTGACGGATCCGGTGCGCTATCTGTGCCGGCAGCTCGAGCATGACGACGGTCCGCCGCTGCTGATGTCGGCCTCCGTCGAGGAGATGCGGGAGTATCTGCGCCGGTTTCACAGCCTGCCAGCCAACACCCTCTGGCTGTTTGCCGAGCAGGGCATGACCCAGCGGGACTTTCGCTACGGTTTCCACAAGCGGCAGCTGGATCTCTGGGGCAAGGGAGGGGAGGCCTGCCTGAGCCGGCGCTTCTCCGACATCGAGTCTCTGGATCGGCGGAATCTGCGCATGGTCGACATGGCCGAGCAGATGCTGTTCGACATGGGGCTGGATGGTGCCCAGGTCTTCTTCCATACCCTGGCGGACAGGGTCACCACCCTGGCGAGGATCCAGGTTCCCCAGCGCATGCGGGCCCTGGTGTTCGACATGCAGCCGAGCATCCAGAAGGCGCTCAAGAGCGCCCAGTTCGATCTGGTGACCCTGGATATGGCCGCGGGGGAGGATCCCCAGTCCCTGGTCATCTGATCCCGCGCCGGGGTCGCAACGTGAGTCGGGTCATAGGCAAGGGGGGCCCGACTCTTTATACTGCTGCTTCTCCGTCCCTTACCGAGTCTTTGCCCATGAAGCCCCTCTCCCGACTGCTGGTTGCCCTCTGCCTCTTCCCTCTGCTGGCCGAGGCCGCCCCCCTGCACCAGATCACCCTGCCCGACGGCCGCCAGGTACAGCTCAACGATGACTTCACCTGGGAATACCTGCTGGTCAAGCCCGCCGAGGCGAGCCCCGGCAAGACGGTGACGGCAAGCGTGGCGGCCCCGGTGCTGACCGAGCAAGCCCTGGCCCATCCCGAGCTGCTCTCCCAGGCGACCCGGGACGGCATCACGGTGAAGCTGGACCAGGTAACGGGCGAGGATCCCCTGAGCCTGCAGTTCCTGGTGAGCAACACCGGCAGCCGCAACGTGGTGCGGGTGAACGGCAGCCTGATCCTGTTCAGCGCCGAGGGCGTGCAGCTCTCGAGCCAGCCCGTGCGTTTCTGGGTCGGGGAGAACCGCTTGCCCGAGTCCTATCTGCGCAAGGGGGAGGCGAGAGCGTCCCGGGCCATCGAGCTGGCTCGACCGGCCAGTCTGACCGGCAAGCCGCTGGTGCGGGTGCAGATCGACGAGGTGGAGTTCCGCTAGGATGACGGCGGGGGAGCCCTCGCTCCCCCGCAGAGTGTTGCACCGGTAACCGCCAGCAATATCCGCTTACATCTGCCATGGTTTGGCAACAGCTTGCCGCTCGGCGCCTCCCCGTTTGCCCGTCACAATGACTCCATTCCAGTGAGGTCCCCTCACTCAACCCATGGAGTCAACAAAATGCAAAAGATCGCACTGTCTGTTCTGGTTCTGGCCGGTCTATCTTCCACCTCCGTCCTAGCACAGGATGCCTTCAGCTACGCCAAGGGCTCTGCCACCTGGGCGCACACCAAGTCGGACTACATCGGTGGCAAGGACAGCGACAACCGCGATTTCGGCGGTCTGAGCCTGGATCTCTCCAAGAGCTTTGGCAGCAACGTCTACGGTCGGGTCGGTACCGAATACACCTCCCGCAGCAGCGGCAACGACAGCATGGCCATCTCCAGCCTGGGGGTGGGGGTCTTCACTCCCCTCAGCACCGGCCTGAACCTGTACGGCGAAACCGGTCTGATGGGCTACAGCCTGGAGCGCGAGCTCGCCTCCAACGTGAATGACAGCGGCTGGGACGACATCACCCGCAAGCAGAGCGGCAGCCTGTACGGGGAAGTGGGCCTGCGCTACGACATCGGCGCCGTCGAGCTCTCCACCGGTTACCGCTACGCCAACATGACCGACGACATGCACGACTTCAAGGCGGGGGCGGCCTACAAGCTGACCCAGAACCTGGCCCTCACCGCCGACTACACCTATCGCAACTGGGATCTGCAAAAAGGCTCCATCTCCAGCCTGGGCGTGAAATACAGCTTCTGATCTTCCTGCCTGTAGTGTCTTCCTTTTTACCCATGACCCCGGTCATGGGTTTTTTTGTCTGTGGTTGATCCTGTCGTCGCTCTCCTGTCGTATCAGTCCGCAATAGTTATACAACTTCCATTTTCTTGTATAACTGCTATAACGGATTCAATACTTATACAAGGGGTGTTTCCATGTACAAGATAAAGGTCGGTATCAGCGCCTGTCTGCTCGGACAGGAGGTTCGCTTCGACGGTGGACACAAGCGCTCCAGCTTCTGCGAGCGGGATCTCGGCGCCCATTTCGACTATCACCCCGTCTGCCCGGAGATGGCCATCGGCCTCGGCGCCCCCCGTGCCGCCATCCGGCTGGTGAAGCGCCACGGCGAGATCCGCGCCGAGGCGAGCAACGGCAGCTTCGACGTCACCGACAAGCTCATCGCTTTTAGTGAGCAGAAGGCGCGCCAGCTCGACTTCATCTCCGGTTATATCCTCTGTGCCAAGTCCCCCAGCTGCGGCATGGAGCGGGTGCGCATCTATGGTGCCAACAACGAGGGCTGCGCCAAGGAGGGGGTCGGCCTGTTCGCCAGGGCGCTGATGGAAGCCAACCCCCTGCTGCCGGTGGAGGAGGACGGCCGACTGTGTGACCCCATATTGCGGGAGAACTTCGTGCTGCGGGTCTTCGCCTATCACGACTGGCAGCAGCTCTGTGCCCGAGGGATCACCGCCTCCGCCCTCATCCGCTTCCATTCGCGCTACAAGTACCTGGTGCTCTCCCATGCCACCAGCCACTACCGCGCCCTGGGTCGGCTGCTCGGCAACCTCGGCAAGGCCAACCTGCAGGAGGTGGCCGACAGCTACATCCAGGGGCTGATGGCGGCGCTGACGATCCGCGCCAACCGCCGCAGCCACACCAATGTGCTGATGCACCTGCAGGGTTACTTCAAGCGGATGCTGACCCCGGCCCAGAAACAGGAGCTGTGCGAGGCCATCGACAAGTACCGTACCGGCGTCTTCCCGCTGCTGGTGCCGCTCACCCTGATCCGCCACTACCTGCGCGAGCACCCCAACCCCTATCTCTCGGATCAGGTCTATCTCAATCCCCATCCCGATACGTTGAAACTGCGTTACGGGCTCTAAAAACGTGGTGCCATATGGTCGAGCAGCGCTATCCCGACCCTCATCCCGATACGCTGAAACTGCGTTACGGGCTCTGAACACCCTGTGCAGGCCCCGGCGGATAGCCGGGGTCTTTCCCGCAACCCTTGATGGAAGTCGTTATGTCTGATTTACCCCATGCCCCTTCGCCGGAGGAGGGGATCTACCCCATCCGCGAGGTCTCCCGCCTCACCGGGGTCAACGCCGTCACCCTGCGCGCCTGGCAGCGCCGCTACGGGCTGGTGCAGCCGGCCCGTACCGAGAAGGGGCACCGCCTCTACAGCGAGCAGGACATCCGCCAGATCGGCGAGATCCTGAGCTGGCTGGAACGGGGAGTGAGCATAGGCCAGGTCAAGGGGCTCCTGAGCGAACCCCAGATCGCGCCGGTGAGCGATCACTGGCAGCAGACCCTGGAGCAGTTTGGTCAGGCGCTGCTCGCCTTCAATCAGCGCAAGGCCGAGGCCCTGCTCGGCGAGCTGTTGGCGAGCTATCCGTTCGAGCTGGTGCGCAGCCGGGTGCTGCAACCCCTGGTGGAGCGGCTGCTGGGGCTCTGGCGCGAGCGCCCCGATGGCGAGCTGCTGCACCAGGTGTGGCTCGGCTGGCTGCATACCCGCTTCGCCCGCCACCTCATCGAGCAGGAGAAGGGCATCCCCGTCACCCTGGCAAGCTGGGGGCAGGTGGGGCCCCTCGATCTGGTCTGGGCCGCTTATGAGCTCATCGGTCAGGGTTATGAGGTGCAGCTGCTGGGGGCGGTGGAGCCCCGCCATGCCTCCCTGCTGGAGGGACGCGCCACTCCCCCCTGGCTGATACTGCTGGGAGCCGGGCTCGGCAAGCAGGATCTGGCCGCCGAGTGGCCTGCCGGCACCCGCTTCTTTGGCGAGCTGGGACGCCTCTACGACGAGGAGTGGCTGCGTGCCCGGGACTGGCACGCCACCCTGGCCGAGGTCAGTGCGACGCCCCGCACTGCCAAGGCGAGGGGCAAGGGCGGGAGAAAACCATCATGAGGCTGGTCTGGTTTCGAAACGATCTGCGCCTGGCCGACAACCCGGCCCTGCGGCACGCCTGCGCCGGGGAGGAGCCGGTCGCGGCGCTCTTCATCCTCTCGCCGACCCAGTGGCGGCAGCACAAGTTGGCCCCGGTCCGCCAGCGCTTCATCCTGGCGCAGCTCGATGCGCTGGGCCGCGAGCTGGCGGCCCTCGGCATCCCGCTCCATCTGCTGCGGGTCGAGACCTTTGCCGAGGTGCCGGCGGTGCTGGCTGACTTAAGCCGCGAGCTCGGGGTAAGCGAGCTCTATGCCAACCAGGCCATCGAGATAGACGAGCTGCGCCGCGATCAGGCGGTCACCGCCGCGCTGGCGGAGCAGGGCATGACCAGCCACTGGTTCAACGGCTGCTGCGTGCTGCCGCCTGGGCGGGTGCTGACCGGTTCGGGGGAGATGTTCAAGGTGTTCACTCCCTTCAGCCGCGCCTGGCTCAAGGCCCTCGAGGAGGATGGCTTCGTCATTCACCGGGCCCCCGCACCGCGCGGCGAGCCGTTGCCGTGGCTGCCCCTGGCCGAGCGGGAGTGGGTGGACGACGCACTGGGGGAGCTGACGGCGGACGCCCGCTGGCCTGTGGGCGAGGTGGAAGCTCTGCGTCGTTTGAACATTTTTCTGGATCAGGCGGTGCTGGACTACGGCGAGACCCGGGACTTTCCGGCGCAGGCCGGCACGTCCGTGCTCTCCCCCTATCTGGCGGCGGGCATCATCAGCCCGCGCCAGTGCGTGGGGGCGCTGCAGCAGCGCCTCGGCTACCGGCCCCAGTCGAAGGCGCAGCCCGGTTTTGTCTGGCTCAACGAGCTCATCTGGCGCGAGTTCTACCGCCACCTGCTGGTGCTGATCCCGGCCCTCTCCATGAACCGCCCCTTCAAGCCAGAGACGGCGGCCCTGCCCTGGAGCTGGGATCCGGAGGCCTTCGCCGCCTGGTGCGAGGGGCGCACCGGCTACCCCGTGGTCGATGCGGCCATGCGCTGCCTCAACGCCACCGGCTGGATGCACAACCGGCTGCGGATGATAGTGGCGAGCTTCCTCACCAAGGATCTGCACATCCACTGGCGGCTCGGGGAGGACTACTTCATGAGCCGGCTCATCGACGGGGATCTGGCGGCCAACAACGGCGGCTGGCAGTGGGCGGCGGGCACCGGGGTCGATGCGGCACCCTATTTCAGGGTCTTCAACCCCACCACCCAGGGGCAACGATTTGATCCGCAAGGGGAGTTCATTCGTATCTGGGTCACTGAGCTGGCCGATGTGCCTGCCGCCTATGTGCACGAGCCCCACGACTGGTTGCGGCTCAAGGGGCGGCGGGATTACCCGGCGCCCATGGTGGACCATGCCGTTGCCCGGGTGAAAGCCATCGAGATGTTCCGCGAACTGGAGAGATAACATGGATGAGTCGCTGGCCCGCTTTGTCGCCCTCTATCAGCAGCTGAGCAGCGCAGAGCTGCACCGTCTGCCCGAGGTCTATGGGAAAGAGGTGATCTTCATCGACCCGGCCCACCGCATCGAGGGGTTGGCGGCGCTCACCGACTATTTTGCCGTCCTCTATCGGCGCCTTGCCTACTGCCGCTTCGACATCACCAGCCAGCTGCTGCAGGGGCGCCAGGCCTGGCTCGGCTGGACCATGACCTTCTCCCACCCAAGGTTGCGCGGCGGTGCGCCTGTGACGGTGGAGGGGGCCACCCGCCTCGCATTCGACGAGGAAGGCAAGGTGTGCCTGCACCGGGACTACTTCGATCTCGGGGCCATGCTCTACGAGCAGCTGCCGCTGCTGGGCGCCGTGGTGCGCACCCTCAAGGGGAGGCTAGGCGCATGAGCGGCCGGGTGCTGATCACCGGCGCCACCTCCGGCATCGGCCGCCAGCTGGCGCTGGATTACCGGCGCGCTGGCTGGCAGGTGTGGGGCTGCGGCCGGGACGAGATGCGCTTGCAGGCTTTGGCGGACGCGGGGATCACGCCCCTGGGGTTCGATGCCCGCGACAGCGTGGCCATGACGGGGATCGCCGCCAGCCTGCCCCCCCTTGACCTGCTGATCCTCAACGCCGGCAACTGCGAATACATGGACCTGACAGAGGGCTTTGACGGCGCCCTCTTTGCCCGGGTCATCGAGACCAACCTCCTCGCCACGGGTCATGCGTTGGCCGCCTTCTTGCCGCTGCTGGGGCCAGGGGCGCGCCTTGCCATCGTCAGCTCCTCGGTGAGCTGGCTGCCGCTGCCCAGGGCCGAGGCCTATGGCGCCTCCAAGGCGGCCCTCGACTACCTGGCCGATACCCTGCGCCTCGAACTGGCGGGCAAGAGGATAGGGGTGACCCTGATCCGCCCCGGCTTCGTGCAGACGCCGCTCACCGACAAGAATGATTTTCCCATGCCCTGCCTGGTGACGGTGGAGCAGGCTGCCCGCGCCATCATGACGGGGCTCGCCGCCGGTCGCCACCAGATCCACTTCCCCCGCCGCTTCACCTGGCTGCTGCGCCTGCTGGGGGCTCTGCCGACGGGGCTCTGGCTGCGCCTCGGCCGCACACTCGTTTCGAAAGGACGCACTTCATGAAGAAAAAGATCGCCATCGTCGGCTCAGGTATTTCGGGGCTCACCGCCGGCTTCCTGCTCCACAAACTCCATGACATTACCCTGTTCGAGGCGGCGCCGACCCTGGGGGGCCACACCGCCACCGTCGACGTGGAGCTGGGCGGGCGCAGCCATGCCATCGACACCGGTTTCATCGTCTTCAATGACCGCACCTACCCCCACTTCCTGAAGTTGCTTGAGCGGATCGGGGTCGGGCGGCAACCGGCCGAGATGAGCTTCTCGGTCAGAAGCCCCGAGGGGCTGGAGTACAACGGCCACAACCTCGACACCCTGTTCGCCCAGCGCAGCAACCTGCTGAGCCCGCGCTTCTACCGCTTCGTCGCCGAGATCCTGCGCTTCAACCGGGAGGCTCGGGCCTGGCTTGCACAGCACCGGCAGCAGGAGGCGGAGCCCGGACTGACCCTGGGGGCCTTCCTGCAGGCGGGCGGTTTCAGCGACTACTTCGCCCGCCACTACATCCTGCCCATGGGGGCGGCCATCTGGTCATCGACGCTGGCGGACATGCGGGCCTTCCCCCTCGGCTTCTTCCTGCGCTTCTTCGCCAACCATGGCTTGCTGGAGGTGGCCAACCGGCCCCAGTGGTACGTCATTCCCGGCGGCTCGCGGGAATACATAGGGCCGCTCACGGTGGGCTGGCTGCCGCGGATCCGCCTCGCCTGCCCGGTGCTGGGGATCCGCCGGGGGGCGGACGGGGTCCTGCTCCAGAGCAGTTATGGCGAGGAGCGGTTCGACGAGGTGATCCTCGCCTGCCACAGCGATCAGGCGCTGGCCCTGCTGACGGATGCGAGCGAAGGAGAGCGGGCCATCCTCGGCGCCATGCCCTACCAGGCCAACGACGTCTGGCTGCACACGGATGCGGGCTGCCTGCCCGTGCGCCGCAAGGCCTGGGCCAGCTGGAACTATCGGCTCGGCGAGGATGACGGGGCGCGCCCCCTGGTGACTTACAACATGAACATACTGCAGGGGCTGAGCTCGCCGCAGCCCTTCTGCGTCAGCCTCAATCCAGAGGGGCGGGTAGATGAGCGCAAGGTGCTGCGCCGCTTCGTCTATCACCACCCCGTATTCAATCAGGGCTCCATCGCCGCCCAGGGCCGACGCGCCGAGATCTGCGGCCGGCAGCATACCCACTTCTGCGGTGCCTACTGGTACAACGGCTTTCACGAGGACGGGGTGCGCAGCGCCCTGGACGTGGCCAGCCGCTTCGGGGCCCGCCTGTGAACGCCGCCATCAGCGCCATCTGGCAGGGTTCGGTGCGCCACCGCCGCTTCGCGCCGCGTCCCCACGCCTTCTCCTACAGCCTCTTCATGCTGGGGCTGGATCTGGACGAACTGCCCGGGCTTGAGCAGGGGCGCTGGTTCGCCGTGGAGCGGGCCGGGCTGCTCGCCTTTCGCCGCGACGACTACCTGAGAGGCAGCGAGGGGCCCCTCAAGCAGGCGGTGTGGGACAAGGTGGCCGAACTGGGTGGCGATGCCGAACCCGGGGGGCGGGTACTGCTGCTCGGCAACGTGCGCTGCCTCGGCTTCTACTTCAGCCCGGTCAACTTCTACTTCTGCGAGCGGCAGGGGGAAGCCCGCTACCTGCTGGCCGAGGTGTCGAACACCCCCTGGAACCAGCGCCACTACTACCTGCTGGATCTGGCGGCGCTCGCCCCCCACGACAAGGATTTTCACGTATCCCCCTTCATGGGGCTGGCCATGCGCTACCACTGGCGCATCCGGCCGCCGAAGGAGGAGGCATTGATCCACATCGAGAGCCATCCCGTATCCGGTGAGGCCAAGCTGTTCGACGCCACCCTGGCCCTGCGCCGGGCACCGCTGTCGCGCAGGGGGCTGGCGGCGCTGCTGGCCCGCTGGCCCTGGATGACCATGAGGGTGCTGCTCGGGATCTACTGGCAGGCCTTGCGCCTTTTTATCAAACGAACGCCCATCTTCACCCACCCGGAGAGCCGCTAATGGAACTTGCTCAATCAACCCTCTCTGCCTCTTTCATCGACAAGGGGGCCAGGCAATTGCTGCTCAGGCTGCTGGGGCGCCTCGAACATGGCCAGCTGCTGCTGCGCGATGGCGGCGAGCGTCACAGCTTCGGCGCCGCGGGCAGCGACCTGCACGCCGAGCTGGTGGTGCTGGATCCGGCCTTCTATCGCCGCCTGCTGCAGGGGGGCAGCATATCCGCCGGGGAAACCTGGGTGGAGGGGCTCTGGACCAGCCCGGATCCGGTGGCCCTGGTGCGGTTGCTGGCCAGGAATCTGGCGCTGCTCGACAGCCTGGAGCGGCGCCTCGGCTGGCTCAGCTTCCCGTTCAACAAGGTGCGTCACTGGCTCAATCGCAATACCCTGACCGGGTCGAGATCCAACATCGCCGCCCACTACGATCTCGGCAACGCCCTCTATCAGGGCTTTCTCGACAGCCACATGCAGTATTCGAGCGCCATCTACCCGAGTGCCGATGCCAGTCTCGAGGAGGGGCAGCAGGCCAAGCTGCGCACCATCTGCGAACGGCTGGCGCTCGGGCCTGACGATCATCTGCTGGAGATAGGCACCGGCTGGGGTGGCCTCGCCGTCTATGCCGCCCGTCACCATGGCTGCCGGGTCACCACCACCACTATCTCCCGGGCCCAGCACGACTACGCCAAGGCGTGGATCGAGCGGGAGGGGCTGGAGGATCGCATCACCTTGCTGCTGGAGGATTACCGCAAGCTGGAGGGGCGCTTCGACAAGCTGGTCTCCATCGAGATGATAGAGGCTGTGGGGCACGCCTTCCTGCCGGACTACTTCCGCCAGCTGTCACGCCTGCTCAAGCCCGGCGGTCGTCTGCTGATCCAGGCCATCACCATTGCCGATCAGCGCCACGCCCAGTATCTGCGCGGGGTGGACTTCATCCAGCGCTACATCTTCCCGGGTGGCTGCCTGCCCTGCGTCTCCCAGATGGCGGGGCTGCTGGCGCGGGAGACCGACATGCAGCTGGTGCGGCTGCACGATCACGGCCATCACTATGCCCGTACCCTGGCCCACTGGTGCGAGCGCTTCCTGGCGCTGGCCCCCGAGCTGCCGAGGCTCGGCTACAGCCAGGATTTCATCCGGCTGTGGCACTTCTACTTCGCCTATTGCGAAGGGGGCTTCTGGGAGCGGGCCATCAGCCTGGTGCAGCTGGAGGCGGCCAAGCCGGGCCCCCATGGCTGGGCGGGAGACCTGCCGGTAAGCGGTCACTGACCATGTGGCAGTGGGCCCACCTGCTGGGATTCAACCTCTACTGGGTGCTGGCGGTGAAATGGCAGCAACCGGGCCCGCTGCTGGCGCTGTTGCTGCTCCATTTTCTCTTCTCCCCCCGCCGCTGGCAGGACTGGCGGCTCATTCCCGTCGCCCTGGCTGGCTGGCTGCTCGACCTCCTGCTCTGGTGGCTCGGCCTGTTTCACTTTTCGTCCGGTTTTCCGCTCTGGCTGGTGCTGCTCTGGTGCGGTTTTGCCCTGACCCTCTCCCACGGCCTGCGCTGGCTGCGGCCCCTGCCGCGCTGGCAGCAGGGGCTGTTCGGCATGCTGGGGGGCGCCTCCTCCTATGTGGCGGGGGCCGCCATGGGGGCTGTAAACTTACCCTGGGGCATCTGGATCAGCACGGCACTGCTGGCGGTGATCTGGATGTGGTGGTTACCCGTACTCCTGTGGGTAACGGTCAAGCTGGAGGGTGATGCGAGATGAACACCTTTTCGACCGACGCCTTGTTGTTTTCCAAGTGGACCAGGGATGGCCAGTGCGAGCTGGCCGAGCGTTTCTATCTGGTGGTGGCCTGCCAGCGGGACGCCCAGGGCCACCTGGCGAGCGTGGTGATGCAGGATATCAATACCCTGCAGGAACAGGAGATGGACTGGCATGAACTGGAGGATCCCGCCCGTTGGCACATGGGGTGGAACTAGCCTGCTGCTGGCGGCCTTGAGCCTGCCGCTGTTTGCGACCGCCCAGACCTTAGCCGCACCCTGGCAGGGACTGCGCACCGTGGGGCAGGGGGAGATGCGCTGGCTCTGGTTCAAGCTCTATGACGCCACCCTCTACAGTGAGAGCGGCCGCTATCAGCCGGGGCGCTATCCCCAGGCCCTCAGCCTCACCTATGCCAGGGCCATCGAACGCCAGGATCTGCTGGAGGCGACCGCCGCCGAGTGGCAACGGCTCGGCCTTGGCAGCGAGAGTGAGCGCCAACGCTGGCTGGCAAAACTGGCCGCCCTCTGGCCGGATGTGGCCCCCGGTGACAAACTGGTTTTCTATGTGGACGAGCAGGGCATGGGCCACTTCTGGTTGCGTGATCGCCTGCTCGGCTCTCTCGATGATCCCGCCTTCGCCCCTGCATTTCTTGCCATCTGGCTGACCGACGACAGCCGGGATCCCGCCCTTACCCGCCGCCTGCGCGGCCAATCCTGATGGAGTATTCCATGAAGCTCTCTTCCTGGTGGCGTCTTGCCTGGTTGCTGCCCCTGCTGTGGCTCTCTGGCTGCGGCGCCAGTCTGGACGATTATCGCGGCTCCCAGCCGGGTTGGGATCTGGCCCGTTTCTTCAATGGCAAGCTGGTGGCTCACGGCCTGGTGACGGACCGTAGCGGCGAAGTGACCAGTCGCTTTCGGGTCGAGATGCAGGGGCACTGGCAGGATGGAAAGGGGGAGCTGCTCGAGCAGTTCTACTTCGACGATGGCCGCAGGCAGACCCGCACCTGGTTTTTGAGCAAGGGGGCGGATGGTCACTGGCGCGGCACCGCCGCCGACGTGGTGGGGGAGGCCGTGGGCAAGACGGCAGGCTTTGCACTCAACTGGCGTTATCAGCTGGATCTGGCGCTGCCGGACGGGGAGGTGGTGCGGGTGAGCTTCGACGACTGGATGTACCTGCTGGATGAAGATCGCCTGATCAACCGCGCCGGGATCAGCAAGTTCGGCATTCACCTCGGCGAGGTGATCCTCTACATCGAGCGGCTCGAGCGATGAAAGGGAGGCTTTTGCCCATCGGCGATAGCCGTTCACTATGGGTCGGCAAGGTAGAGCCGATTGTCCTTTGAGTCTGTGCGGGGATATGCTGACCCTGTTCCCGATAATGCTTACCACCTGGAGGTGAATCATGAAGAGCCCCATCGGTCTTGATACCGTTCAATCCCAAGCCCTGGCCGCCGAGCTGAACAGGCTGCTGGCCAGCTACCAGATCCTCTACATGAATGTTCGCGGCTTCCACTGGAACATCCGTGGCAACCAGTTCTTCGAACTGCACCTGAAGTTCGAGGAGATCTACAACGATCTGCTGCTGAAGGTCGATGCCCTGGCCGAGCGCATCCTGACCCTGGATGGGGTGCCCCTGCACAGCTTCAGCGACTACATCCAGGTGTCCGCCATCCCCGAGCAGAAGGGGCTGCACGACGGCCGTGCCTGCGTCGAATCCCTGCTGGAGAGCTTCCGCGAGCTGCTGGTGGCCCAGCGCCGCATCCTGGGGCAGGCCGCCGAGGCTGGCGACGAGGGGACAGCATCCATCCTCTCCGACTATGTGCAGCAGCAGGAGAAGCTGGTCTGGATGCTGCGCGCCTACCTGGCCTGATGACCCTGGGGCCGGATGCCCATGCCCCGGTCCGTATCATTGCCCCTGCTGTTGTAAACCCGAGTTGTCTCTCCTTTTATCCACCCGCTTGCCGCCCGATTCGGGCGGCTTTTTTGTATTTGATCTGCATCAATGAAAAGTTAATTGGTAAATTGAATGCCTATTAAGTTTTGAGTCGGAGGAATAGAATCGCCACAAAACAAACAACTGAAATGTCCAATTAGGAGAGGCATGATGTTTTGTGTGCAATGTGAACAGACAATTCGTACCCCGGCAGGCAATGGCTGCGCTTACGCACAAGGCATGTGCGGCAAGACGGCGGAAACCTCGGATCTGCAGGATGTGCTGATCTACACCCTGCAGGGTCTCAGCACCTGGGCCCTGGCGGCCCGCGAGCACGGCATGATCGACAGCGAGATCGACGCCTTTGTGCCCAAGGCCTTCTTCGCCACCCTCACCAACGTCAACTTCGACTCCGCCCGCATCGTGGCCTATGTCAACCAGGCGCTGGCCTATCGTCAGCAACTGGCCGCCAAGCTGGCACCACTGGCGGTGCAGGCCGACACACTGCCCTCCGCCGCCCGTTTCGAGCCGGGTGCCGATCTGCTGGCCCAGCTCGCGCAGGCGCCGCAGACCGCGGTCAACCGCGGCAAGAACGAGGTCAACGAAGACATCATGGGGCTGCGCCTGCTCTGCCTCTACGGTCTCAAGGGGGCCGCCGCCTACATGGAACACGCCCGGGTGCTGGATCAGCAGGATGCCGGGGTGGCCGCCGAATTCCATCGCATCATGAGCTGGCTCGGCACGGATCCGAGCGAGCTGGAACCGCTGTTCAAGTGCTCCATGGAGATCGGTCTGCTGAACTTCAAGATCATGGAGATGCTGGATCTCGGTGAAACCACCGCCTTTGGCCATCCGGAGCCGACCCGGGTGCGCGTTACTCCGGTACCGGGCAAGTGCATCCTGGTTTCCGGTCACGACATGGTGGATCTCAAGCTCATCCTGGAGCAGACCAAGGGCACCGGCATCAATGTCTACACCCATGGCGAGATGCTGCCGGCGCTGGCCTACCCCTTCTTCAAGCAGTACCCGCACCTGGTGGGCAACTACGGCTCCGCCTGGCAGAACCAGCAGAAGGAGTTCGCGAACTTCCCGGGCGCCGTGGTGATGACCTCCAACTGCATCATCGACCCGAACGTGGGTAACTACTCGGATCGCATCTTCACCCGCTCCATCGTCGGCTGGCCTGGCGTGACCCACCTGGAAGGGGAAGATTTCTCTGCGGTCATCGCCAAGGCGCAGGCGCTGGAAGGCTTCAAGCACGTTGAGCTCGAGCACTTCATCACCATCGGCTTTGCCCGCAACGCCCTGATGCAGGCTGCCCCTGCGGTGATTGACAAGGTGAAGGCCGGCGAAATCAGCCACTTCTTCCTGGTGGGGGGCTGTGACGGTGACCGTGCCGAGCGCGCCTACTACACCGAGTTTGCCAAGGCGATCCCGCAGGACAGCCTGCTGCTGACCTTGGGCTGCGGCAAGTACAAGTTCAACAAGCTCGATTTCGGCGACATCGGCGGCATTCCGCGCCTGCTGGACGTGGGTCAGTGCAACGACGCCTACTCCGCCATCCAGCTGGCCCTGGCGCTCTCCGAGGCGTTCGAGTGCGGCGTCAACGATCTGCCCCTGACCCTGGTGCTCTCCTGGTTCGAGCAGAAAGCCATCGTCATCCTGCTCACCCTGCTGGCACTGGGTGTGAAGGACATCCGCACCGGCCCGACCGCCCCTGCCTTCCTCACCCCGGCCCTGCTCAAGGTGCTGGAAGAGCAGTTCGGTCTGAAAGGTACCACTACCGCAGAAGCGGATCTCGCCGAGATCCTGGCGGCCTGACCCGAGACACAGCCTGACACGCTCAGCATGTTGTAAGCCTTTGGCGAGCCTGATGGCTCGCCTTTTTTCGACGCCATTCTTTCAACAAGAGGAGCCTTGCGATGACCTCCACCTCTTTCACCTTGCGCTGCATAGGTCGCCTTGCAGATACCCACGACGTGGCGAGCTGGCAGTTTGCCCCGCTGGCGGGCGAACTGCCCCCGGTGCTGGCCGGTCAGTGCGTCACCCTGCACACCGAGATTGACGGCAAGCCCCAGTGCCGCGCCTATACCCTCTCCTCCAGCCCGCAGGATCCTTTCTGGCAGGTCACCATCAAGGACGTGGGGCTGGTCTCCCACCACCTGCACCAGAGCCTGCAGGTCGGGGACGAGATCCGGGTCGACGGCCCCTTCGGCGACTTCCACCTGACGGCGCTCCCCTGCGAGCGGCCACTGCTGCTCAGCGCCGGCTCCGGCATCACCCCCATGTGGGCCATGCTGCGGGACGAGCTCGCCAGGCGGCCCGAGGCGGATATCCGCTTCATCCACAGCGCCAGATCCCCCGAGGATGTGATCTTCGCAGACGAGCTGGCCGCGCTGGCAGAGGCCCATGCCGGTGTGCGCCATGCCCTGATACTGGAAGAAGCCCCTTCAGAGCACCCCTGGGTAGGCAGGCTCACGCCGGAGATGCTGAGGGAATTGGCGCCGGATCTCTTGAGCCGCCACGTCTATCTGTGCGGACCCGCGCCCTACATGGCCGCGGTGAGCGAGATGCTGGCCGGGCTCGGCCTGCCCGCCGGGCAGTTGCACCAGGAGTCCTTCGGTCTGCCTGCTGTGACATCGAGCGCAGTGCCAGTGGACACCGGCAGCGACCACTTCTGGCTGACCCTGAAAAAGAGCGGCAAGAAGGTGAAGATACTGCCGGGCCAGACCCTGCTGGCGGCGCTGGAGGGGGCGGGGGAGACCATGATGGCGGCCTGCCGCGCCGGGGTGTGCGGCGCCTGCCGCTGCACCACGGAAGGGGAGATCGAGCGCCAGAGCGTGATGACATTGAGCGCGCAGGATCTGGAGGGCGGCGTCGCCCTGGCCTGCTCCTGTACCGCCAGGGGGGATATCAGCCTGGATTATTGATGGTGTCATCAGAGCCTCGTGCTTTTCTCGCATCGGCCCGGCGGGTACACTCAGCCCAGTTTCATCAGAACACGGGATTAGACATGACAATATTGGTCACAGGCGGTGCCGGTTACATCGGTTCCCACACCCTGGTCGAGCTGCTCGGTACCGGGCAGCAGGTGGTAGTTCTGGACAACCTCTCCAACTCATCGCCTGAGTCCCTCAGGCGAGTGGAGCGGATCACCGGCAAGCCGGTCACCTTCGTGGAGGGGGACATTCTGGACAGGGCCTGCCTGCAGCGGCTGTTTGCCGAGCACAGGATCGAATCCGTGATCCACTTCGCCGGCCTCAAGGCGGTGGGGGAGTCCAGCCAGATCCCGCTCACCTACTATCAGAACAACATCACAGGCACCCTGGTGCTGTGCGAGGAGATGGCCAGGGCCGGCGTGTTCCGCCTGGTGTTCAGCTCCTCGGCCACCGTCTATGGGGATCCCGCGTCTGTGCCCCTGCGGGAAGACTTCCCCACCGGCGCCACCAACCCTTATGGCCGCTCCAAGCTGATGGTGGAAGAGATACTGAGGGATCTGTCCAAATCCGACCCTCGCTGGGCCATCGTCCTGCTGCGCTACTTCAACCCGGTCGGTGCCCACGAGAGCGGCCTCATCGGGGAAGATCCCAACGGCATTCCCAACAACCTGCTGCCCTATATCAGCCAGGTTGGGGTGGGCAAGCTCAAGGAGCTGGGGGTATTCGGCAACGACTACCCGACGCCGGATGGCACCGGGGTGCGCGACTACATCCACGTCGTGGATCTCGCCATCGGTCACCTCAAGGCGCTGGCCCGCATCGCGGGCGACACCGGGGTCTTCACCTATAACCTCGGCACCGGCCAGGGCTATTCCGTGCTGGAGATGGTCAAGGCGTTCGAGGCGGCCAGCGGCCGCGCCATCCCTTATCAGATCAAGCCCCGCCGCCCTGGCGACATCGCCGAGTGCTGGGCCGAGCCCACCCTGGCCCGTGACGAGCTGGGCTGGCAGGCCGAGCGGGGTCTGGAGCAGATGATGATCGATACCTGGCGCTGGCAAAGCCAGAACCCCGACGGCTATCAGGCCTGAGTGTTAAAGCCTGAATAGCAAAACGCCCCGGCATGCCGGGGCGTTTTTTCATGAACAACGCGCGGGTTACTGAATGCTCTTGCCGGCGCGCACATCCTTGACGATGGCCTTGAGGCTCGCCAGATCGCGGGGGGCGCCGCGCAGGATCTGGTCGCCGATGATGAACCCCGGGGTACCGGAGATGCTCATGGCCTCGGCCAGGGCGCGGTTGGTTCCCAGGTTCTGATCGATGCTGCCATCCTTGATCTTCGCCTCGACCTTGCTCCAGTCCACCCCGGCGGACTTGGCGATGGCCTGCACCTGGGCCTCGTCGGCCAGCGATCCCTGATGGGCGTACAGCTTGTCGTGGAAGGCCTGGTACTTGTCGGGCTGACCGAGCTGCACCGCCAGCGCCGCGCGGGCGGCGTAGTAGGAGGTCTCGCTCAGGATGGGGAACTGCTTGTAGATATAGCGGATGTCCTTGTCTTCATCGAGCAGTTGCTGGACGAGGGGATGGGCGCGTTTGCAATAACCGCAGTTGTAGTCGAAGAACTCGACCACGGTCAGGCTGCCCTTGGGATTGCCGCTCTCGGGATCCTGGTTGGAATAGAGCTGCTTGGCATGGGCCTGGATCAGCGTCTTGTCGTTCTCGGCCTGCTGGCTCTCCTGCTTGGCACGCAGGGCGTTGGACATCTCGACCAGGATCTCAGGATTTTTGACCAGATAGTCGCGCACTATCTGCTCGACATCGCTTTTGGTCAGCTCGCTCGCCTGTACCGGCGCCATGAGCAGGGTCGCGCCGGTGAGGGCGGCGAACAGGGCATGTGTGATTTTCATAAGTCCATCTTGCTGGGAATATCGTAGTGGTCACTATAGTGGGTGAGTCTGTTTTCAAGTCAAGCCATCTGCTTTAAAAAGCGGGGTTGGGAGCGAGTTTGCAGCCCTTGTGCGCCAGATAGCCCAATAAATGGGCAAACAAACTGGGTGGGGATTTACAAGGGCGGGGGGCATGGGTAATATGCGTCGCACTGCTGCGGAGGGGTGGCAGAGCGGCTGAATGCACCGGTCTTGAAAACCGGCGATGGGCGACCATCCGTGGGTTCAAATCCCACCCCCTCCGCCACATATTTAAACCCATCTCATTGAATGAGATGGGTTTTTTCGTTTATGGCCTGTCTCCTTTTCTTCCGCCTGCTGTCCTATGGACTCCTCTGCCGGCCCCTTGCCACCAAGGTTCTTGGAGACTGGTCGCCTGCCGGGAAACCGGTATTACCCAGGGCCGCGGCCGGCCAGGCGGGGCGGGGGTCGTTGTGGCTGCGCATTGAGGCGGGGGGCTATCGGAGTGCCGCCGCGTTGATCATTTCAATATTTCTTGTATAGTTGATTTATTGAAGTGAATGAAAGGCCTTGTCATGAACAAAGAGATCGCTACCAAGGTGTTTGAATCCCTCGCCTCCGGCATTCGCCTCGATGTGTGGCGCCTGCTGGTCAAGGCGGGGCTGGAGGGGCTGGTTGCCGGTCAGCTTGCCAGCGAGCTCGACATCGCCCCCAATACCCTCTCGTTTCACCTGAAGGCCATGCTGCACGCGGGCCTGCTCTCGGTGGAGCAGGAGGGGCGCTTCCTGCGCTATCGCGCCAACATTCCCCTGATGCTGAGCCTTATCGGCTACCTCACCGAGGAGTGCTGCGCCGGTCACCCGGAAGCCTGCGGGGTGATGAGAGCCGAGTCCGGCTGCTCGCCCCATGTATTGCCTGCGCAGCCCTGCTGCAACAAGGAGTAATGCCATGTCCGTCATTCAAGTGTTCGATCCGGCACTGTGCTGTGCCAGCGGTGTGTGTGGGACCGAGGTAGAACAGCGCCTGGTGAGTTTTGCCGCCGATGTCGCCTGGGTCAGATCGCAGGGGGTGGCCATCGAGCGTTTCAATCTGGCTCAGCAGCCCATGCAGTTTGCCGAGACGCCTGCGGTCAGCGCTTTCCTGACTCATGCGGGAGAGGAGGGGCTACCCCTGGTGCTGGTGGATGGCCAGGTGGTGCTCACCGGTCGTTACCCCGGCCGCGCTGAACTGGCCCGTTATGCCGGTCTGCCCGCCCCGCAGGCCGCCATCAAGGGGATCGTCAAGAGTGGATGCTGCTCCGGCAGCAGTGGTTGCTGCTAAATCGCCATCTCGCCAATCCTGGCCGTTGCCCAGAGAGGAGCCTCGTATGTCCCGGTTACTGGCCTGCCCGTGTCTGAACTACTCGTTTTTCCATGATGCGCCCCCGTTTCTCTTCTTCACCGGCAAGGGGGGAGTGGGCAAGACCTCGCTGGCCTGCGCCAGTGCGGTTGCCCTGTGTGACAGTGGCAAGCGGGTGCTGCTGGTGAGCACGGATCCGGCCTCAAACGTAGGCCAGGTGTTCGATACCCGGATCGGGAACCAGGTAACCCGGATCCCCCAGGTCGATGGGCTGTCGGCTCTGGAGATTGACCCACAAGCCGCCGCGCAGGCCTATCGGGAGCGGATCGTCGGCCCGGTGCGTGGCAAGCTGCCCCCGAGCGTGGTGCGCAGCATCGAGGAGCAGCTCTCCGGTGCCTGCACCACCGAGATCGCCGCCTTTGACGAGTTCACCGGCCTCTTGACCGACAGCCGCCTGGTGGGGGAGTACGACCACATCGTCTTCGATACGGCACCGACCGGCCACACCATCCGTCTGTTGCAATTGCCGGGGGCATGGAACGAGTTTCTGGAGCAGGGCAAGGGGGATGCTTCCTGTCTGGGGCCGTTGGCCGGATTGGAAAAACAGCGTAGCCAATACGCAGAGGCCGTCGCGGCCCTGTCGGATGCAAAGCGAACCCGGCTCATCCTGGTGGCCCGTGCGCAGGCCTCGACCCTGCGGGAAGTGGCGCGTACCCACGACGAGCTGGCGGCCATCGGCCTTGCCAATCAGCAGCTGGTCATCAATGGCATCTTCCCGCAAAGCGAGCTGGCCGAGGATCCCCTGGCCCGCGCCCTGTGGCAGCGAGAGCAAGAGGCGATGGCGCAGATGCCACCGTTGCTGACCAGTCTGCCGCAAGACAGAGTGCCGCTCCTGGCGACCAATCTGGTGGGGGTGGAGAGCCTGCGTCAGTTGCTCGGTGCCGCGTCCGTCAACGGGGCATGTGAGGCCGAGAACACGCCCCCTGGGCAGCACCCCGGGCAGCACCCCGGGTTGCAGCAACTGGTCGATGAGCTGGCCCGCGATGGCCACGGGCTCATCATGCTGATGGGCAAGGGCGGTGTGGGTAAAACCACTCTGGCGGCCGCGGTGGCGGTGGAACTCGCCAGTCGCGGGTTGCCGGTGCATCTCACCACGTCCGATCCTGCCGCCCATCTGGGGGAGACCCTGGCAGGAGCACTGCCAAACCTGGCGGTGAGCCGCATCGATCCTCACGCCGAGACCGAGCGTTACCGTGCCCAGGTGTTGGCCACCAAGGGGGCGAGCCTGGATGCCCAGGGGCGCGCCCTGCTGGAAGAAGATCTGCGCTCCCCCTGTACCGAAGAGATCGCCGTGTTTCAGGCTTTCTCGCGGATCATTCGCGAGGCGGGCAGGCGCTTCGTGGTGATGGACACGGCACCGACCGGCCACACCCTGCTGCTGCTCGATGCGACCGGTGCCTATCACAGGGAGATCGCCCGCCAGATGGGGGGCAAGGGGATGCACTTCACCACCCCCATGATGCAGTTGCAAGACCCGAAACAGACCAAGGTGATGATAGTCACCCTGCCCGAACCGACTCCGGTGCAGGAGGCGGCCAACCTGCAAGCCGACCTGCGCCGCGCCGGCATCGAGCCCTGGGCCTGGGTGGTCAATCATGTGCTCTCCCCGGCCCTCGTGACGTCCCCCCTGCTGGCCCAGCGCGCCCGTCGCCAGCAGCCCCACATCGCCGCGATCAAGGAGGCGCATGCCCGGCGTTATGCCGTGGTGCCCTTGCTGGCCGTCGGGCCGGTGGGAAGGGAAGCGCTGCAAGGGTTGTGTCACCCCGCCCCGAAGAAGGGATGAGAGAGTGGCAAGGTGCGGCGTGCGCGGCCGCCTTCTCGTGCTCCGTGCCCGTGCGCCGGTCACCCCCGATTTTTCATCAATCTGACGTTCTCAACGAGACATGGAGTCGCTGTTTATCATGCACCCGTTTGACATCCTGACGCTGGATAATGGCGCCCGCCTTATCTTCACTCCCTGCCCAGGCACTAAGGCTGCCTCCCTGCAGGACTCCCTCAAGACCCTGCAAGCCGCCGGAGCAGACGCCCTGGTCACCCTGATGCCGAGTGCCGAGCTTAGCGAATTCAAGGCCGATGCCGTGCCCGCCGAGTGCAATGCCCTGGGGCTGGCCTGGTTCCACTTGCCGGTCGAGGACGACTGCGCCCCCGAGGCACAGTTTGCCGCCGCGTTTGCCAACCACAAGGCGGACTTGCTGGCGCGTCTGGCGGCGGGTCAGACCCTGGCCATTCATTGCCGTGGCGGCTCGGGTCGTACCGGACTAATGGCGGCCATCCTGCTGCTGGAGACGGGTTACGCCCCCGCCAAGGTCAAGACCCTGGTACAAGGGCTGCGTCCCAAGGCGTTGACCCTGACCCCGCACGTCGACTACCTCAACACCCACTACGCATTCGCCGGTTAAGGAAAACAGCATGACTATCAAGGTTGGTATCAACGGCTTTGGCCGCATGGGCCGTCTCTCATTTCGCGCCGCCTTCGACTGGGCGGATGTGGAGTTTGTACGCATCAATGACCCGGCTGGCGATGCTGCCTCGCTGGCACACCTCATCACCTTCGATTCTGTCCATGGCCGCTGGCATCATGAAGCCAGCAGCGAAGGGGACGAGATGGTGATCGGTAACCATCGCATCCTCTGCACTCGCAACAAGGAGATCGGTCAGACCGACTGGTCTGGTTGTGATGTGGTGATCGAGGCTTCCGGCAAGATGAAAACCAAGGCGCTGCTTGACGCCTATCTGGCGCAAGGAGTGAGGCGGGTCGTGGTGACAGCTCCGGTCAAGGAGGAGGGGATCCTCAACGTCGTGATGGGGGTCAACCACCACCTCTACGACAAGGCGCAGCACCCTATCGTGACGGCAGCCTCCTGCACCACCAACTGCCTGGCGCCCGTGGTGAAGGTGATCCACGAGCAGCTCGGCATCAGGCACGGCGCCATGACCACCATCCACGACATCACCAACACCCAGACCATCCTGGATGCCCCCCACGCCGACCTGCGCCGTGCCAGGGCCTGCGGCCTGAGCCTCATCCCCACCACCACGGGGTCTGCCACCGCCATCACTCACATCTTCCCCGAGCTCAAGGGCAAGCTGAACGGTCATGCGGTGCGGGTGCCGCTCGCCAACGCCTCCCTCACCGACTGCGTGTTCGAGGTGAGCCGCCCCACTACCGAGGGCGAGGTCAATGCACTGCTCAAGGCCGCCGCCATGAACGAGCTCGAGGGGATCATGGGGTATGAGGAGCGCCCCCTGGTGTCGGTGGATTACAGGACGGATCCGCGCTCCTGCACCATAGATGCCCTCTCTACCATGGTGGTCAATGACACCCAGGTGAAGATCTACGCCTGGTATGACAACGAGTGGGGCTATGCCAACCGCACCGCCGAGCTGATGCGCATGATTGGTCAAATGGACAAGGCGCAAGGATAACCCGGCCATGGCACTGACCCGCCTCTCCCCCGATGCTCGCCAATACCTGCTGGTGACCGGCAACTACTGGGCCTTCACCCTGACCGATGGCGCCCTGCGCATGCTGGTGGTGCTCTACTTCCACGGGCTCGGTTATAGCCCGCTGGCCATCGCCTCCCTGTTTCTCTTCTACGAGATCTTCGGGGTGGTGACCAATCTGGTGGGGGGCTGGCTCGGCGCCCGCCTCGGGCTCAACCGCACCATGAACATAGGCCTCGCCCTTCAGGTACTGGCGCTGGGCATGCTGCTGGTGCCACCGCTCTGGCTGACGGTGCCCTGGGTGATGGGCGCGCAGGCGCTCTCAGGAGTGGCCAAAGACCTCAACAAGATGAGTGCCAAGAGCGCCATCAAGTTGCTGGTGCCGGGAGAGGAGCAGGGCCAGCTCTACCAGTGGGTAGCACTCCTGACGGGCTCGAAGAATGCCCTGAAGGGGATGGGGTTCTTCCTTGGGGGCGTCCTGTTGACCCTGTTCGGGTTTCAGGGGGCCGTGCTGGTCATGGCACTGCTCCTGGCGCTGGTGTGGGGCGCCAGTATGCTGACCCTGACACGGGATCTCGGCAAAGCCAGGAACAAGCCCAAGTTCAGCGAGCTCTTCTCCAAGAGCCGGGCCATCAATTACCTCTCGGCGGCCCGCCTCTTCCTGTTTGGTGCCCGCGATGTCTGGTTTGTGGTGGCGCTGCCTGTCTACCTCGCCTCCAGTTTTGGCTGGGATCACGGGTATGTGGGGGGCTTCCTGGCGCTCTGGATCATCGCCTACGGGGTGGTACAGACCCAGGCCCCCCGCTTTACCGGCAAGCGCGAGGGGCGGGTGCCCGATGGCAAGGCCGCCATGGGCTGGGCACTGTCGCTGGCTCTGGTCCAGGCCCTGATTGCCCTGGCGCTCCACTATGAGGTGCATCCGGCCATCAGCCTGGTGGGCGGCTTGATGGTGTTTGGCGCTCTGTTTGCCATCAACTCTTCCCTGCACAGCTACCTCATCGTCAGCTATGCCGGTGCAGATGGGGTATCGCTGGATGTGGGCTTCTACTACATGGCCAATGCCCTGGGGCGCCTGCTTGGCACCCTGCTCTCCGGGCTGGTGTTCCAGCTTTATGGTCTCGAGGCCTGCCTCTGGATCTCCACTCTCTTTATTCTGCTGGCGGCGTTGATCTCCCTGGGTCTGCCGCGCCATCAGTTGAATGTTGGTAACGAGGGTCGCTGACCCTCCTCTTTTTGATGGGTCTGTGACCCTTTGGAGTCGTCATGTCAGCACAATGCAAGGCAGCCGAAGCGCCTGCCATCGGTTTTTTTGAACGCTATCTGACCGCATGGGTGGCAATCTGCATCCTGGTCGGGATCACCTTGGGGCAGGTATTTCCCAGCCTGTTCAAGGCGATTGGCGCCATGGAGATTGCGCAGGTCAATCTGCCTGTCGGTCTGCTGATTTGGGTCATGATCATCCCCATGCTGCTCAAGATCGACTTCTCTGCGCTGCATCAAGTAAGGGGGCATGTAAAAGGGATTGGTGTGACCCTGTTTATCAACTGGTTGGTCAAGCCCTTCTCCATGGCCTTCCTTGGGTGGTTGTTCATTCGTGTACTGTTTGCCGACATGCTTCCTGGCGATCAGTTGGATAGCTATATTGCCGGACTCATTTTGCTAGCCGCAGCGCCATGTACAGCCATGGTCTTTGTCTGGAGCAGACTGACGAACGGAGACCCCTACTTCACCTTGTCTCAGGTGGCCTTGAACGACCTCATCATGGTGTTTGCGTTTGCGCCCGTTGTGGGTCTCTTGCTGGGCGTGTCCAGCATTACCGTGCCATGGGACACCCTGCTTATCTCTGTGGTGCTCTACATCGTTATCCCGGTGATCATGGCTCAGCTTATCCGCAAAGCCTTGTTGCGCCACGGACAAGCCAGCTTTGATGAGGCGATGCACAAGATCCAGCCTTGGTCCGTGGCAGCGCTGCTGCTGACCCTGGTACTGCTGTTTGCCTTCCAAGGCAATGCCATCATTGAGCAACCTCTGGTCATTGCCCTGCTGGCCGTGCCCATCCTGATCCAGGTCATCTTCAATGCCAGCCTGGCCTACTGGCTCAACAAAAAAGTGGGAGAAAAGCATTCGGTGGCCTGTCCGTCAGCCCTCATAGGTGCATCCAACTTCTTTGAACTCGCCGTCGCGGCTGCCATCAGCTTGTTCGGTTTCCACTCGGGCGCCGCATTGGCAACCGTGGTTGGGGTATTGATCGAGGTGCCTATCATGCTGCTGGTCGTGAAGGTCGTGAATGCCACCAAGCCGTGGTACGAAGGCAAGACGGCGTAAGGCTCGGACTGCATACGCAATAAAGGGAACCATATGACTGCAATAACCATCTACCACAACCCTGCCTGCGGCACCTCCCGCAATACACTGGCGCTTATCCGCAACTCAGGGGTTGAACCGACCGTTATCCACTATCTGGAGACACCGCCGAGCCGTGAAACCCTGATCGCACTCATTGCCGCCATGGCCATGCCGGTACGCGAGCTGCTGCGCCGGAACGTGCCCCCATACGAGGCATTGGGGCTGGCCGAGGAGAGGTTGAGCGACGGGGAACTGATCGACACCATGCTGGCCCATCCTATCCTGATCAACCGGCCCATCGTCGTCACCCCGCTGGGCGTCCGGCTGTGCCGCCCGTCCGAAGTGGTGCTGGACATACTGCCCAACCCCCAGCGAGGGGCCTTCACCAAGGAAGATGGTGAGCAGGTGGTGGACGCCCAGGGAAAGCGCATCCTGTGACCCTGATGCCCTGATCGGGGCTGCGCTGGCGATATGACGACGCCGATGGCGGCCGGCAGGCTGCCAGAGGCACCTGGCTGGTCCTGGGTCCGTTGCCTTATCGAGGCGTTGCTGGCATCGATCTTTATCAGGGGGGCTGGGAGTGCAGCTACGAAGAGACAAGGTCGAGGTGATCTGTACGGGGCTTTTCGACAGCTATGCCCCAGTCTGCTCGGTATGGGGACACTATTGCCGATCTCTGGTGGTAGGTCTGTGCATCAAAGTCTGGTTGGCGTGCCGTTGGGGGACCGCTACTTTGCAAGTCGCCAATAGCAGAGCCCCTTGCCGTTAGACAAGGGGCTCTGTCGTTACAGGAGATACCGGGTAAGCCGTTATGACTGCACCGAAGGAGCTAGCACCATGGGCCCGGCTACCGCACGGGCGGTTTCATCGCCGCGCAGCACCCGCACCAGTTCGAGGGCGAACTCGATGGCGGTGCCCGGGCCCTGACTGGTGATCAGGTGATGGTCGTCGTCCCGTACCACCCGTGCCGTGCTCAGCTGCGCCGCAGGCAGGCGGGCCTGAAAGCCGGGATGGCAGGTGACGCTGGCATCCCCCAGCAAGCCGTGATGGTGCAGCACCACGGCGGGGGCGGCGCAGATGGCCGCGCGCCAGCGGCCGAGCTGGGCCTGTTCTCTCAGCAGGTCGATGGCGAGGGGCGTGTCGCGGATCACTTCGCTGCCAGGCAGCCCGCCGGGCACGACCATGGCTTCGAAATCACGGCTGGTCAGCTCGTCGAGGTGGCAATCCGCCACCAGCTGCACGCCGCGAGAGGCGCGGATCTGGCGCTGCCCCGCCGGACAGCAGGAGGCCAGCACCACCTCCATGCCCCCGCGCACCAGGGTGTCGACGATGGCGACCGTCTCTATCTCTTCCGACCCGGGGGCCACCAATACCAGTACGCTCATCCTGCACTCCTCCGCCGCCCGCACTCCCGGGCTCAGCGTTTCTCTTTGACGGCCTGATAGAGGCCCTGGTTGACCGGTACCGCGATGCCGTGCGCCGCGGCCTTGCCGAGCAGGAAGCCGGTGATGGCCTCGATCTCGGTCTCTCGGCCCTGCTCCATGTCCTGATACATGGAAGAGTAATTGTCGGCGGTGAGCTCCACCACCGTCATGACCCGGCGCAGCAGCTCATCGCTGCCGGTCGGCTGGCCTTCGGCCTGCATCACGTCCGCCACTTCCACGCAGATCTGCTGCAAGACGTCGGCAAAGCGCGGGCCCGCCAGATCGCCATTCTTGAGTCGATACAGGGCGGTGAGCGGATTGATGGCGCAGTTGACGGCGAGTTTCTGCCACTGGCGGGTGAGGATCTGCTCATCCCAGCCGGCCTGGCCGAGGGCGCGAGCGAGCTCGTCCGCCAGATGGGCACAGGAGCGGGCCGCCTCATTGACGGGGCCGAGCCAGGTCTCCCCCTTGCCGGTGTGGCGGAACACGAAGTGGCCGCTCTGCAGGGCGCCGTGGCTGGTGACGCCGGCGATGACAGGATTGTGGGGGAAAAGGGCTGCCACCCGTTCGGCGACCCCCATGCCGTTGTGCAGCAGTACGATGGGAACCCCTGCTGCCAGTTGCCCGACCAGGGGGGTGAGGGCCGAAATGACCTGCCCCGCCTTGGTCATCACCAGCAGGCGTCTGATGGGGCCTGGCTTGTCGATGAAGGCGCGCTCGATGGCAAGGAGCTGGGTATGGCCGTCGAGGGAGGTGAAGTCGATGCCGGGGTGCAGGGTGGCACGGTGCCGCTCGCGCAGCAGGATGCGCGTCGGTTGGCCGCTTAGGGTCAACAGGGAGGCGAAGACGCCACCCAGGGCGCCGCAGCCCAGCAAGGTCCACTCGGGAGAGACGGGGTGACGGCGGGTTTTCAGGTTGTTGTCGCGTAATCCGCTTGGCATGGAGAGGCTCGATCAGGGTAAGGGCTGCAATCCGGTCAACCGCCTACCGGGATAAGGGAAGATGTCGCTGGTGGACACCAAGAACCGGTTCATGATCTTGCTGAGAGGTTGTGTTCAAGGCTCATGCGCGGCCCGCTTATGTGAAACCGGAGGCTCATGCATTCATATACACTCCGGTTCCTGCGGCGCTCTTCACCGAGTTTCCCGATCTCTCGCGACAGATCCTGAAAGGGTTCTAACGGGTCTCACCATTCCTGTGCGCAGGGGATTCTAGCAGAGCAGTCCCATCGAAATCAGCAAATTTGCCCGTTTTCTGGTAGATTTGCCCACCGATAAGCACAACCTGAAGCACAGCATGAGGAGCCCGGCTATGCCGTCATTCGATATTGTCTCTGAAGTCAAAATGAACGAGGTGTTGAACGCCGTCGATAACGCCAATCGTGAACTGGCGACCCGTTTCGATTTTCGTGGCGTGGAAGCCAGCTTCGAATTGAACAAGGAAGAGGTGAAGCTGGAGGCCGACGCCGACTTCCAGCTCAAGCAGATGGTCGAGATCCTGCGCGGCGCCCTGCTCAAGCGCAACATCGAGAACAGCTCCATGGACGTGGGTGACAGCGTTCACTCCGGCAAGCGTTTCCACCTGACCGTGAAATTCAAGCAGGGGATCGACAAGGAAGTCGCCAAGAAGCTGGTGAAGCTCATCAAGGACTCCAAGATCAAGGTGCAGGCCGCGATCCAGGGCGACGAGGTGCGGGTCACCGGCAAGAAGCGCGACGATCTGCAGGAGACCATGGCCCTGGTGCGTGGCGCCGAGCTGGGTCAGCCGATGCAGTTCCAGAACTTCCGCGACTAATGGCGGACGGGGAGGGCTCGGTCCTCCCCATTGTCACGGCAAAGAGGTCGGCGAAGGCGCCATAAAAAAACCGGAGCGACTGCTCCGGTTTTTTGTTTCTGCGTAACCCGTTCGATTAGAACTTGTAGGTCACGGAGAAGTAGTGGCCAAAACCAGTGGTCTTCAAACCGTAGGAACCATTCTGGATACCGTAGATGTCGTTGAAGTACTTCAGGCCGTAACCGACGGCGTAGCGGTCGGAGTGCCAGTACAGGCCGTTGAACATGGCGGTACCGTCGGTGGAAGTGTCCTTGGCATCAAACAGGTGATCCAGGTAACCCTGATAGGCTACGAAGCTGCCGTTGGAGAAGGTGTAGAAAGGCTTGAACCAGTTCATGGAGAACTGATAGCCGTTCCAGCCCTGCTCGCCACCGCCTTCGTTGACGTGACGGGCATACAGGTTCATGCCAACCTTGCCGAACCAGGGCACTTGTACGTCTGCACCCAGACCGGTCATTGCTTCAAACAGACCATCCGGACCCCCCACGTTGATCAGGTTGGCGATGTAGACTTCCTGCACCGGGCCGAAGGAGAGATCTTTGCCGGTCATGGCATCGATGGAGATACGCGGTGCGAACTTGATGAACAGGTTGTCCTGGTTGTGCTTGTCGTCGTGACGGTTCTGGAAGATGTCGAACACGTCGACGTAACCGTACAGATCGAAGATACCGGAACGGCCACCAAACTCCATTTCGAAGTAGGTATCGTTGTAGCCACCTTCGGACTCAGCGTAGGGCAGCTGGTCGATGGTGTGCATCACGTTGAACTGGAACCACTTGTAGTCGTTCTTGTGGATGTCGCCGCTGTAATCGGCAGCCAGGGCCGGAGTGGCGGAGGCAGCCAGCAGACCGGCAGCGATCAGAGTCTTGGTAAATTTGGCCATTTTATTGGTCTCTTGTGCGTTAGTTGAGGTTTTCCGTAGCCTGCCCACAAGGAGCGGAAGGGATTCTAGCCAAATAAATTCAACGGATAAACAAGAGCCAGGGAACTTTGTCAGGATTTGTGAATCTAATCACCCCCAAAAATCCGCAAACGCTTGCTATTTGTTCGTTTCTGGTGACAAAGCACTGCCTCGTTTGGCAACCATAATGATCAGTATCATCACCGGAATGCCGAGCAGGCTGGTGCCGATGAAGAAGTGGCTGTAGCCGATCAGCTCGACCACCCGACCGGAGAAACCCGCAAGCAGCTTGGGCAGCAGCAGCATGATGGAGCTGAACAGCGCGTACTGGGTGGCCGAGAAGGCCACGTTGGTGAGGCTCGACAGATAGGTCACAAACGCAGCCGTCGCGATGCCGGCGCTGAGGTTGTCCAGCGAGATGATGAGGGTCAGCAGCTCCAGGTTGTGGCCCACCTCGTTGAGCAGGGCGAACAGCAGGTTGGTGCTGGCGGTCAGCACGGCGCCGAGGAACAGGATCCGCAGGGTGCCGAAGCGCATCACCAGCACCCCACCGAGCGCCGCCCCCACCAGCGTCATGATGACGCCGTACACCTTGGTGATGGTGGCCACTTCCGTCTTGCTGAATTGCAGGTCCACGTAGAAGCTGTTGGACATCACCCCCATCACCACGTCCGAGATGCGATAGCAGGCGATAAGCCCGAGGATCAGCAGGGCCGAGGAGCCGTAGCGGCGGAAGAAGTCGGCGAAGGGACACCAGATGGCCTCGTAGGTCCAGGCGCCCAGCCCGGCCAGCGTGGGCGCCCAGCCCCGCTCCAGCAGCAACGCCTTGCGTGCCATCTGCTGCTCGTCCTGACCCTTGAGATCGATATCCGGCTCGTGACTGACCAGGGTGGTGATGACGCCGAGGGACATCAGGCCCCCCATCAGCAGATAGGTAAGCTGCCAGCCGCGATAGTCATAGCCGCTGTTGCTGCCGAGCCAGGCGGCCAGCGCCAGGGCCCCGGCACCGGCCATGATCATGGCGAGCCGGTAACCCGTCATGTAGGAGGCCGCCATGGCCGCCTGCAGCCGCTCCGGTGCAGACTCTATACGATAGGCGTCGATGACGATGTCCTGGGTGGCGGAGGCGAAGGCCACCAGCAGGGCGAACAGGGCGAGCTGGGCGAGCTGGGTCTTGGGATCGCAATAGGCCATGCCGACCAGGGAGAGTGCGATCAGCACCTGGGAGAGCAGCATCCAGCTGCGCCGCCGCCCCAGCAGCCGTGAAAGCAGGGGCAGGGGCAGTCGATCCACCAGGGGTGACCATAGCCACTTGAAGCCATAGGCCAGCGCCACCCAGCTCATGTAGCCGATGTCGGTCAGGCTGACATCCGCCTCGCGCAACCAGAACGACAGGGTGCCAAAGACCAGCAGCAGCGGCAGGCCGGAGGAAAATCCCATGGCAAACAGGATGAGCACCCGCGCTTCCAGATAGACGGCGAGGGCATCTCGCCAGCTGGTGGCACGGCCCGGGGTATGGCTGGGCGGGCTGAGATTGTTCAACTGCCTGACTCCTCTGGGAAAAGGGGGTCATTTTGTCAGGTTCGCGCGGCCTAGCCAAGGCAAGCCGAACGGGACGGGCAGGATTCAGGGGCGCGAGCCGATGCAGTGGCCCGGGCAGGGCCCCTCGGCGACGAGAAAATTGGCGCAGGCCATCAGCTGCAGGCGCAGCCAGGTCTCGCTGACGAGTTGCTGTTCATCCCACAGGTGCAGGCTGTGCAGCAGGTGCCAGAATACGCCCTCCTGTTCGCTGGCGGGGGACTTGTCCAGGGGGATGACGGGGAGGGCCTGCCAGAGGGAGAGAAGCTGCCAGCTCAAGTCTTCCAGCTGGTGATAGGGGATTTCCCGTGCCAGGAAATGACGGACCGCCTGGGCCAGCGGGCCGGCGTGTTGGGCTATGTAATCGTGACAGGTCACCGGTTCCTCCTGGCTCAGTCGCTGCATCTCCCGCAAACCTCGGGCAAGGGCTGAGTATAGAAAAGGATACCGGTGACCCGTTCATGGGGGCGGCGGAGTGTGATCCGGCGCGCGTTATTTGTCCGCCAGCAGCACCACTTTTTTCAGGATGATGGGGCTGGTGGGCACGTCGTTGGCACGCAGGATGGAGCTGTAGCCCGTCTGGACCTGGGCCAGCTTGTCCAGCACCTCCATGCCCTGCACCACCTGGCCGAACACGGTGTAACCGGCGCCGGCATTGGCGTTGAGGTTGTCGTTGTCCACCAGGTTGAAGTAGAACTGGCGAGTGGCGCTGTCGACTGCCTGGGTGCGGGCCATGGCGATGCTGCCGCGCTTGTTGGGCAGGCCGCCCCTGGACTCGTTGACCACGGGATCGAAGGTCGGCAGCGGCTGGAACTGCTGATTGTAGCCCCCGCCCTGTACCACGAAGTTCTGGATCACCCGGTGGAAGAGGCTGCCGTCATAGCTGCCGTCCGCCACGTAGCGCAGGAAGTTCTTCACCGTCTGCGGCGCCTGCTTGGGAGCCAGCTCCACCACTATGGTGCCATGATTGGTCTCCATATGGACCTTTTGGCCGGCAAAGGCCAGGGGGGCGATCAGGGTGATCAGTAACCAGAGTTTCTTCATCTATATGTCCTCGCTCAGCTCGGCTGACCCTTGAGATAGCCGCGCAGCGCCTCGTCGGCCATGATCTGCTGCAGCACGCTGCCCAGTTGCTGGTTCAGGGTGGACTCCAGATCCGCCATGCTCGGCTCCCCCGGGCCTTCCTTGCTGGAGGACATGTTGAACTGCTTGGTCAGCTTGCTGCCCTGGAAGTCGGCGATCACCTGCAGGCTGACGCGGGACTTGGTGACATAGGTGAAGGTCTTCTCTTCCACGGTGACGGCTGCGGTGGAGATGGCCAGGGTCAGGTTGGTGGTGCCGCTGTTGCCCACTTCCAGCCCCTGGCTGCGCAGCCCTTCCGCCAGTTTTTCCGCCAGCAGGCTGTTGAGGGGCTGGCTGCTGTTGACCAGCACGGGGGCCTTCTCTTTCTTCTTGATGGAGAAGACGTAGGCGGCCTCGCGCTTGTCCACCCCTTCCATGGTGATGCGGTTGCCTGAGTAGTACTGCTGGTTGGAGGGGATGATTTGCGGGTTGAGCAGGGCGCTCTCCGGCCAGTGAGTGGCACAACCACCCAGCACCAGGGCGGCCAGCAGCAAGAGTGACTTTTTCATCATGGGTTTCCTTTGGCTTTAGCTTCAGCGTTTGATGGCTTTCAAAATAACGAATTTGCTGTTCGACGCAACGACTTGTGCGTTGCCAAACAGGCGCTTGAGTTTGTTGTGATAGTCCAGGTGACGGTTGCCTACTATCCAGAGTTCCCCCCCCTGAGGCAACACCCGGTGCGCATCGGTGAACATCTGCCAGGCGATGTGATCGGTGATCGCCTGCAACTGATGGAACGGCGGGTTGCAGAGGATGCGATCCGCCGAGCCGGCCGGCACGCCGTCGAGACAGTTGTTGACCAGGAAGTGGGCGCGGGGCAGGGCATCCGGCAGGTTGTGCTCGACGTTCAGCCGCGCCGAGGCGACCGCCATATAGGACTCGTCGATGAAGGTCACCTCCACCTCGCTGTCCTTGGCCAATAGCGAAAGCCCGAGCACGCCGTTGCCACAGCCCAGATCGATCACCTTGCGCGCGCTGTGGATCGGCAAATTGTCCAGCATGAAGCGGGCACCGATATCCAGACTGGTGCGGGAAAACACGTTGGCATGGTTGTGGATCAGCATGCCGCTGCCCTCCAGCGGCCAGACGGTCGGGAAGGGGTTGGGCAGGGGCGGGCGCTCGGCGGCCGGCGTGCAGTGAATGAGCCGCGCCTTCTTCCAGGCGAGCGAGGTGCGGGTCTCGCCCAGATACTTCTCGAACAGCTTGAGGGTGGAGGTGTGAATGTCCTTGGCCTTGCCGGCGGCCAGGATGCGGGTCGCCGGCGTGACCACCTGGCGCAGCGCCAGCAGTTGCTGCTCCAGCAGCGCCTGGTACTTGGAAACCTTGATCACCACCAGAGCCGGGGCATCGGGCAGTGGTGCCAGGGCATCCTGCAGGCGGATGGCATCGGGATCCAGGCCATTCTCCGCCAGGTTGGCCAGGGTCGCCCGCTCGCCGACATGGGAATCGGTCACGCAGACGGGGGCGTGGGCGTGCAGGAAGGCCGCCAGGGCGCCGAAGCCGTCGTTCATGATGATGACGGGACCATCAGGTGCTTGCTGCGATTCGGCAAGCTCATTGATCAGATACTCGTCCGCCGCATCCCAGGCCTGCAGGGGATCCTGGTTCTGCCGCGGGTAACGGTACAGGGTCAGGCGGCAGTGGGCCGTGTCGAGCAGGGTTTGCATAGGCAGGAGTCCAACATTGTGGTTGATGAATGGCGACCGTCTGCCCCGTATTGCCCGGCAGCGGTGAAAG
Organism: Aeromonas sanarellii; assembly: GCF_000820085.1. Taxonomy (GTDB): domain Bacteria; phylum Pseudomonadota; class Gammaproteobacteria; order Enterobacterales; family Aeromonadaceae; genus Aeromonas; species Aeromonas sanarellii. The sequence continues at coordinate 76,608 of NZ_CDBN01000015.1, read as the reverse complement.
TGGCGCTATTCTAGCGGCGACGGAGAAATTCACCAGCCCGGTGCGACCGGGGGATGGCCAATTCCCTCACGCCTGATGCATCCGGCAGGCAACCCTGGCTACAATGGCGGGACATTAATGGCCGGACATTCGACGAGGAGTCTTCACCGTGAGCATGCAACAGCAGATAGAGGCCAAGCTGGCCGCCGCGCTCTCCCCGAGCCACCTGGAGGTGATCAACGAGAGCTACATGCACAGGGTAGCACCTGGGTCTGAAAGCCACTTCAAGGTGGTGGTGGTGAGCCAGGTGTTCGAGGGGCAGCGCCTGCTGGGGCGCCATCGCCAGGTCAATGCCGTGCTGGCCGAGGAGCTGGCGGGCGCCATCCATGCGCTGGCGTTGCATACCTATACACAAGCCGAGTGGCTGGCCCGGGAGCAGGCCCCCAAGACGCCGAGCTGTGTCAGCAAATCCCCCTTTGCGTGAATCATTGACCTTTTGATTACTCAATCCTCGACCAATTAACTGAATCATCACGAGCGGATCGCCCCAGGCGGGCAAGAGGAGGATTATTTTTTCTAATCCTTCTCCGCACACTCCAAAAAATACCCCTATAGGGTTAGCTTTGCGAAAAATCCTTTAAAACCACGGGTTGCAGGGGCGGAGGGAAAATATTCATTGAAGGTTAATTTTGTGATAGGGCGGGGATTTTCCCCATTTGGCGTGGCGGCAAACTTGCCTAAGGTGGTAAACTCAGGCGCTTTTGAATGATCCTGTATGTTGCTGATTTGTTTGTTTTCTCGACAGTTTGTCGCGATATGGACGGGCTCATTCAACAACTCGTCGTGATGTATTTCTCGGCGCTAACCAACCTGTCTTCCCTTAACGGTAGTGCAAGTGAGTATGATTACAATTAAAAGAGGACTGGACATCCCCGTGCTGGGTGCTCCGGAGCAAGTAATCTACGATGGCCCGGCCATCACCCGTGTTGCTACACTCGGCGAAGAGTTCGTGGGGATGCGTCCTACTATGTTTGTCAAAGTAGGTGATCGCGTCATTAAAGGTCAGGAGCTCTTCGAAGATAAGAAGAATCCCGGCGTTAAATTCACGGCCCCTGCCACCGGTGTGGTTTCTGAGATCAACCGTGGTGCCAAGCGTGTTCTGCAATCCGTTGTCATCGACATCGATGGCTCTGACGAGCAGGTGACCTTCGAGCACTTTGCCTCCGCCGAGCTGCCCAAGCTCGAGCGCAGCAAGGTGCAGGAGATCCTGGTCGCATCGGGCCAATGGACCGCGCTGCGTACCCGTCCGTTCAGCAAGGTGCCGGCCCTGGGTTCAGCCCCGCGCGCCATCTTCGTCACCGCCATGGACACCAATCCGCTGGCCGCCAGTGCGGAGCTGATCATCAAGGAACAGGCCCAGGCCTTCCTCGACGGTCTGGCCGTGCTGACCCGCCTGACCGACGGCACAGTCCACGTCTGCAAGGGCGAAGGCAGCCTGCCGCACTCCTCCCTGGCCCAGGTCAAGGAAGCCGTGTTCGTCGGCCCGCACCCCGCCGGTCTGCCGGGCACCCACATCCACTTCCTGGATCCGGTCGGTGCCAACAAGGTGCAGTGGCACATCAACTACCAGGACGTGATCGCCTACGGCAAACTGTTCACCTCCGGCCAGATCTTCACCGACAAGGTGATCTCCCTGGCCGGCCCGAACGTGATCAAGCCGCGCCTGCTGCGCACCCGCCTCGGTGCCTGCCTCAGCCAGCTCACCAACAACGAGCTGCGCGCCGATGAAAACCGCGTCATCTCCGGTTCCCTGCTGAGCGGTGCCAAGGCCGAAGGGGTCCATGACTACCTGGGTCGCTTCCACAACCAGGTGAGCGTGCTGGGCGAAGGTCGCGAGAAAGAGTTCCTGGGCTGGGTCAAACCCAGTGCCAGCAAGTTCTCCATCACCCGTACCACCCTCTCTCATCTGATGAAGGGCAAACTCATCAACTTCACTACCACCACCAACGGTAGTGATCGCTCCATGGTGCCTATCGGCAACTATGAGCGCGTGATGCCGCTCGACATCCTGCCGACCCTGCTGCTGCGGGATCTGATCTCCGGCGACACCGACAGCGCGCAGGCGCTCGGCTGCCTGGAGCTGGATGAGGAAGATCTGGCGCTCTGTACCTTCGTCTGCCCCGGCAAGACAGAGTACGGCCCGGTCTTGCGTGAGTGCCTGACCAAGATAGAACTGGAAGGTTAAGCGATGAGTTTCAAGCAACTTCTTGAAAATATGGAACATCACTTCGAGCCGGGTGGCAAGTACGCCAAGTACTATGCCCTGTTTGAAGCGGCGTACACCCTGTTTTATACCCCGGGTTCCGTGACCCGCAATGCCGCCCACGTCCGTGACGCCATCGATCTGAAGCGCATGATGATCATGGTGTGGCTGGCCGTGTTCCCGGCCATGTTCTGGGGCATGTACAACGTCGGCAACCAGGCCATCGCCGCCATCGCCCACCTGGGCACGGCAGCCGGTGCCGATTCCTGGCAATACGCCCTGGCTACCCTGTTTGGTGCCTCGCTGGATCCGGCCGTGGCCGGCATCGGCAGCAAGATGCTGATCGGTGCTGCCCACTTCCTGCCCATCTACCTGACCGTGTTCCTGGTCGGTGGCTTCTGGGAAGTGCTGTTCGCCATGGTGCGCAAGCACGAGATCAACGAAGGCTTCTTCGTGACCTCCATCCTGTTCGCGCTGATCGTGCCGCCCGAGCTGCCCCTGTGGCAAGCTGCCCTGGGTATCACCTTCGGTGTGGTGCTGGCCAAGGAAGTGTTCGGTGGTACCGGCAAGAACTTCCTGAACCCGGCGCTGGCGGGTCGTGCCTTCCTGTTCTTCGCCTACCCGGGTCAGATCTCTGGTGATGCGGTCTGGGTCGCCGTCGACGGCTTCTCCGGCGCCACCGCGCTGAGCCAGTGGGCACAGGGTGGCCAGATGGCGCTGATCAACGGTGCCACCGGCGAGGCCATCAGCTGGATGGACGCCTTCCTCGGCAACCTGCCGGGTTCCATCGGTGAAGTCTCCACCCTGATGATCCTCATCGGCGCGGCCATGATCGTCTACATGCGTATCGCCTCCTGGCGCATCATCGCCGGCGTCATGGTGGGCATGGTAGCGACCTCCCTGCTGTTCAACGTCATCGGCTCCGATACCAACCCCATGTTCAACATGCCGTGGCACTGGCACCTGGTGCTGGGTGGCTTCGCGTTCGGCATGGCCTTCATGGCGACCGACCCCGTCTCCGCTGCCTTCACCAACAAGGGCAAGTGGTGGTACGGCGCCCTGATCGGGGTGATGGTGGTGCTGATCCGGGTCGTGAACCCCGCGTTCCCGGAAGGCATGATGCTGGCCATTCTGTTTGCCAACCTGTTTGCCCCCCTGTTTGACCATTTCGTGGCGCAGGCGAACATCAAGCGGAGGATCGCACGTGGCGTTTAATAAAGACTCTACTACCGGCACTCTCGCCGTAGTGACTGGTCTGTGTCTGGTCTGCTCCATTGTGGTCTCCGTGGCCGCCGTGGGTCTGCGTCCGGCCCAGCTGGAAAACAAGGCGCTGGACAAGCAAAGCAACATCCTGTCCGTCGCCGGCGTCGACATCAGCGCTGTGGCCAAGCGCGACCTGGCCAAGCTGTATGGCGACAAGATTGAGGCGCGTCTGGTCGATCTGGCCACCGGCGAGTTCGTCGACGGCGATGCCGACAACTTCGACACCAAGCTGGCGGCGAAAGACCCGGCCAAGAGCATTCGTCTGGCCCCGGCCGACGACAAGGCCGGCCTGCGTCAAATCTCCAAGCTGGTCCCCGTGTTCTTCGCGAAAGACGCCGAAGGCAAGGTCGACAACATCATCCTGCCGATCTACGGCCAGGGTCTGTGGTCCACCATGTATGCCTTCGTGGCGGTCGCGGCCGACGGCCAGACCATCAAGGGCATCACCTACTATGACCACGGCGAGACCCCGGGTCTGGGCGGCGAGATCGAGAACCCGGCCTGGCGCGAGCTGTTTGTCGGCAAGAAGCTGTTCGATCAGGATGGCCAGCCGGCGCTGAGGGTGATCAAGGGCCATGCTCCGGCTGGCTCCGAGCATGAAATCGACGGCCTGTCCGGCGCGACCCTGACCGGCAATGGTGTACAGCACACCTTCGACTTCTGGATGGGCCCCAAGGCCTTCGGTCCCTTCCTGGCCAAGGTACGTGCAGGAGAAATCAACAATGGCTGACAAGAGCGAAATGAAAAAGTTGCTGTTGACGCCTGTGCTTGGCAACAACCCCATCGCACTGCAGGTGCTGGGTGTCTGTTCCGCGCTGGCCGTTACCAGTCAGATGAAGACGGCGTTCGTGATGACGCTGGCCGTGACCGCGGTCACCGCCTTCTCGAACCTGTTCATCTCCCTGATCCGCAACCAGATCCCGAACAGCGTGCGGATCATCGCCCAGATGGCGGTGATCGCGTCCCTGGTTATCGTGGTTGACCAGGTGCTCAAGGCGTATGCCTACGACATCTCCAAGCAACTGTCGGTGTTCGTCGGCCTCATCATCACCAACTGTATCGTGATGGGTCGTGCCGAAGCCTACGCCATGAAGAGTGCCCCGCTGCCCTCCTTCCTGGACGGCATCGGCAACGGTCTGGGTTATGGCGCCGTGCTGCTGACCGTGGCCACAGTGCGCGAGATCCTGGGTTCCGGCACCTGGTTCGGCATCGAGCTGCTGCCGCTGGTGAACAATGGTGGCTGGTATGTGCCCAACGGCCTGCTGCTGCTGCCGCCGAGTGCGTTCTTCATCATTGGTCTGATCATCTGGGGCGTGCGCACCAAGGATCCCAAGCAGGTGGAGGCGAAGGATTAAGGTATGGAACACTATATCAGTCTGTTGATTCGCTCGATCTTCATCGAGAACCTGGCGCTCTCCTTCTTCCTGGGGATGTGTACCTTCCTGGCGGTGTCCAAGAAGGTCAAGACCGCCATGGGCCTGGGGATCGCCGTTATCGTGGTTCAGACCGTGGCCGTCCCGGCCAACAACCTGATCTACAACTACGTGCTCAAAGACGGCGCCCTGGTGTCCGGTCTGGATCTCAGCTTCCTGAGCTTCATCACCTTCATCGGGGTGATCGCGGCCCTGGTGCAGATCCTGGAGATGGCGCTGGACAAGTATTTCCCGGCCCTCTACAACGCCCTCGGTATCTTCCTGCCGCTCATCACCGTGAACTGCGCCATCTTCGGCGGCGTCTCCTTCATGGTGCAGCGTGACTACAACTTCGTGGAGTCCGTAGTCTATGGCGTGGGGTCGGGTGCAGGCTGGATGCTGGCCATCGTCGCGATGGCGGGGATCCGCGAGAAGATGAAGTATTCCGATGTTCCGGAAGGCCTGCGCGGTCTCGGCATCACCTTCATCACCGCGGGTCTGATGGCGCTGGGCTTCATGTCCTTCTCTGGTATTTCCCTGTAATCGGAAAGGAAATATAGATGGAAATTATTTTGGGTGTGGTCATGTTCACCGTGATCCTGCTGGCCTTGGTGGCAGTCATTCTGTTTGCCAAGTCCAAGCTGGTGACCGCCGGTGACGTGACAATCAGCATCAACGGCGACCCGGCCAAGGCTGTGACCAGCCCGGCGGGTGGCAAGCTGCTCGGCGTGCTGGCCGGCAGCGGTATCTTCGTCTCCTCCGCCTGCGGCGGCGGCGGCTCCTGTGGTCAGTGCAAGGTGCGGGTGAAGTCCGGCGGCGGCGATATCCTGCCGACCGAGCTGGATCACATCAGCAAGGGCGAAGCCCGTCACGGCGAGCGTCTGGCCTGCCAGGTCACCGTGCGCTCCGACATGGACATCGAGCTGCCGGAAGAGATCTTCGGCGTGAAGAAGTGGGACTGTACCGTCATCTCCAATGACAACAAGGCCACCTTCATCAAGGAGCTCAAGCTGCAGATCCCCGATGGGGAGAGCGTGCCGTTCCGCGCCGGTGGTTATATCCAGATCGAAGCCCCTGCCCACCACGTGCAGTACAAGAACTTCGACATTCCCGAGGAGTATCGCGGCGACTGGGATCGTTTCAAGATCTTCGAGCTGGAGTCCAAGGTCAACGAGCCGATCATCCGTGCCTACTCCATGGCGAACTATCCGGAAGAGTTCGGCATCATCATGCTGAACGTGCGGATCGCGACCCCGCCGCCCAGCAACTGGACCGCTCCTCCCGGCCAGATGTCCTCCTACATCTTCAGCCTGAAGGCGGGGGACAAGGTGACCATCTCCGGTCCGTTCGGCGAGTTCTTCGCCAAGGACACCGACGCCGAGATGGTGTTCATCGGCGGTGGTGCGGGCATGGCGCCGATGCGCTCCCACATCTTCGACCAGCTGCGCCGTCTGAAGACCAAGCGCAAGATGAGCTTCTGGTACGGTGCCCGTTCCAAGCGCGAGATGTTCTATGTCGAGGACTTCGACATGCTGGCGGCCGAGAACGACAACTTCCAGTGGCACGTCGCCCTGTCGGATCCGCAACCGGAAGACAACTGGGACGGCTATACCGGCTTCATCCACAACGTGCTCTATGAGAACTACCTCAAGAACCACGAGGCGCCGGAAGATTGCGAGTTCTACATGTGCGGGCCTCCCGTGATGAACGCGGCCGTCATCAACATGCTGAAAAATCTCGGCGTTGAAGACGAAAACATCCTGCTGGATGACTTCGGTGGTTGATCCATGCACAGCGTTGTAAAGACCTGGCTAGCCTTCGGGCTAGCCTTTTTCTTGACGGGGTGCGGTCAGGAAACGGTCCAATCCAAGCCGGAGATCCACATCACCGGCAGCACCATGGGGACCTACTACTCCATCAAGGTGGCGGATGACGCCGTCAAGGATGGGGCCAAGTTGCAGGCGGAGGTCGACGTCCTGCTGGAGCGGGTCAACGATCAGATGTCCACCTACAGACCCGATTCCGAGTTGTCGCGCTTCAACCAGCACAGGGACAATACCCCGGTGGTGGTCTCTCGCGACACCGCACGGGTGGTGACAGAGGCCATACACATCGGCCGCGAGAGCCGCGGCGCGCTGGACGTGACCGTGGGCCCCCTGGTCAATCTGTGGGGCTTTGGCCCGGATGCCAAGCCGACCAAGGTGCCGTCCGACGAGCTGATCAGCCAGACCCGTCAGAAGACCGGGCTCGGCAATCTGCACGTGATCACCTCGGTAGACGCGGACACCCTGCAGAAGGACATCCCGGATCTCTACGTGGACCTCTCCGCCATCGCCAAGGGCTTCGGGGTGGACAAGGTGGCCGAATATCTGGAATCCTTGGGGGCGCGCAACTACCTGGTGGAGATCGGCGGCGAGCTGCGCATCAACGGGGTCAACGGCAAGGGGCATCCCTGGCGGGTGGCCATCGAGAAGCCGACCCTCAACGCCGGCTCGGTGCAGGAGGTGATAGTGCCGGGCGACAATGGCGTGGCTACCTCGGGGGACTATCGCAACTACTACGAGATGGACGGCAAGCGCTTCTCCCACACCATAGATCCGCTGACGGGCAAGCCTATCCAGCATCGTATGGTGTCGGTGACCGTGATCCACCCCTCCTGCATGACGGCGGACGGGCTGGCCACGGCGCTGACCGTCATGGGCCCGGAGAAGAGCTTGGCCTATGCCAGGGAGCGGGGCCTGGCGATCTTCGTGATCACCAAGACGGACGACGGCTTCGAGGAGACCTACTCGGAGGCCTTCAAACCCTATCTGGTCAAGAAGTAAGGGGTAACGACATGCAGATTTTTCTGATCACCTTCGGGGTGTTTCTGGCGGTGGTGGTGGCCATGGCCATCGGCTACATCTTCCAGAAGAAGAGCATCTCCGGCTCCTGTGGCGGCCTTGGCACCATAGGCATCGAGAAGGAGTGCGACTGCCCCGAGCCCTGCGACAACCGCAAGAAGAAGATGGCCAAGGAAGAGGCCCGTCGCAAGATGCTGGAGGAGAACCGCATCCTCTGACGCTGTTGCCTGCACCGGCAGGCACCTGGCATGCAAGCGAGTCGACCCGGGTCGGCTCGCTTTTTTATGTGGTATGGACTCAGTAGTCGTATTGGCTGCACGCCTTGAGCTTGAACTCTTTCTTTCGCTTTGCCAGCTCCTCCCTGGTGCCCAGTTTGTCCCCCTGTTTGATGGCCTTCTCCAGTATCTCGATGCGCTCGAACAGCCAACTGCACTCGGCGGTCGGGTAATCCTTTGCCGTGCCCAGCAGTGGCAGCAGGCAGAGTCCAAGCCAGATTGCTCTCATCTCTCTTCTCCCTTAGATCCCATCTTGCCTCGGGAGTCTATCTCCCTGGCGGCCCTGCGTGACTGGCAGAAATGACAGGGCTAGGGTAGCATGGGCTCAGTTAACTGTTTATTTGTACAGTGGTATGCGCAAGATCATTCACATCGACATGGACTGCTTCTTCGCGGCGGTGGAGATGCGGGACAACCCGGCCCTGCGGGAGGTGCCGCTCGCCATCGGCGGCTCGGCGGACAGGCGCGGCGTCATCTCCACCTGCAACTATGTGGCGCGCCGCTTCGGGGTGCGATCCGCCATGCCGAGCGCCCTGGCCAGGAAGCTCTGCCCGCCGCTGGTGCTGATCCCCGGGCGGATGGCCGTCTACAAGGAGACCTCCCGCCAGTTGCGCGCCATCTTCCTGCGCTATACCGAGCGGGTGGAGCCCCTGTCGCTGGATGAGGCCTACCTCGACGTCACCGACAGCCCCCACTGCGGCGGCAGCGCCACCCTGATGGCGATGGAGATCCGTGCCGCCATCCTGGCCGAGCTGGGGTTGACCGCCTCCGCCGGGGTGGCGCCGAACAAGTTCCTGGCCAAGCTCGCCTCCGAGCAGCGCAAGCCGGACGGTCTGTTCGTCATCCACCCCCGGGAGGTGGACGAGTTCGTGCGCCAGCTGCCTTTGGCCAAGCTGCCCGGGGTCGGGCGCAAGACGGCGGAGCGGCTGGAGTCGCAAGGCCTCTACTCCTGCGAGGATGCGCGCCAGCTCGGCAACGAGGAGCTGATCGCTCGTTTCGGCAAGCTCGGGGAGATGCTGGCCGGGCGGATCTGGGGTCACGACGAGCAGCCGGTGCAGCCCCAGCGGGTGCGCAAGACGGTCGGCGTGGAGACGACCCTGGCCAGCGACGTGCTGGACGAGGCGGCCTGCTGGGAAGTGCTCAGCCGGCTCATTCCCGAGCTGGAGCTGCGTTTCGCGAAGTCCTGCCCCACCGAGGCGCTGATGGGGCAGGGGATCAAGCTGAAATTCGCCGACTTTCACCAGACCACCGTCTATCGCAAAGGCAGCTATCAGGCGACCCGCTTCCACGATCTGCTGCACGAGGGCCTGCAACGGGCTCAAGGAAAGCCCATTCGTCTGCTCGGCCTGGTGGTCGGTCTGCCCGGCAGCGATGAAATCAACCAACTGAGCCTGGATCTGAGTTGATTTAGTTAAGTTTTTGTTTCCAAATCCGATACAGTGTCTACCTCTGTAGAAGTCAGGAAATCATACATGAGTGCTTTTTCTGTTCAGGGACGGATCACCCTGATCGCCGGTTGTTGCCTGTTGGCCAGTGCCGCCGCCCTGGTCGCCTCTTCCCTCTTCAACGCGGCCCGCATGCAGGAGCAGGTGCTCACCTCCACCACGCTGGAGGGGCAGCACGCGGCAGAAAACTGGATGCAGGCCATGGGGGCCACCCAGGCGGCCCGGGTCACCAGCTACCTCGACGAAGCCTATTTCAGGGCCACCCTGCTGGCCGAAGGCATATTGTTCCAGCGCAAGAATGCGGCCGACAACTTCGTCCACTCCGAGGCGCTGCGCAATGCGGTCAACCAGCAGTTGCAGGATGCGGCGGAGTCTTCCGCCAACCTGATCGGGGTCTACGGGGTGTTCGAGCCGAACCAGCTCGACGGCGAAGACGCCAACTATCAGGGCTCGACCGCGCTCGGGGCCAACGACAAGGGACGTTTCTCCAGCTACTGGGCCAGGGTCGATGGCAAGGTGACCCTGGAGGTGATGGACGAGGCCATGCTGGCCAATGACAAACCGTCAGAGCACGGCGGCCTGGAGAACGACTGGTACAGCTGCAGCATTCGCAGCAAGGCCCTCTGCCTGCTCGAACCCTATGTGGACGAGGTGGGGGGCAAGTCGGTGCTGATGACCTCGGTGACGGCTCCCCTGCTGGAGGAGGGCAATCTGCTCGGCATGGTCGGGGTCGACATCTCCCTAGCCACCCTGCAGAGCCTGGTGGAGGAGATGGACAAGACCCTCTACGGGGGGCAGGGCAAGGTGCTGCTGCTCAGCCACGAGGGACGGGTCGCCGGTGTGGAGGGATTCCAGGTCGCCCCTGGCAACCGCCTGGCGCAATCGCCGTTGGCGCAGGATCTCGACGGCTGGCTCGCCAAGGGGGACGTGGCCACCCGTTGGAGCCCGGACGGCGCCCTGTTGCAGACCTTCGTGCCGGTCAGCATGCGCGGCACGGATCGCAAGTGGGGCATCTACATCGAGCTGCCCCGCGCCGTGGTGCTCGCCTCCGCCCTGCAACTGCAGGGGCAGCTTGAGGAGCAGGCCCAGCACAGCGTGGCCGCCCAGCTGCTGATCGGTGGAGGGATCTCGGTGATCGCCCTGTTCTGCATCTGGCTGATGGCGCAGCGCATCGTCGCGCCCATCCGGACCGTGGTGGCTCGTCTCAAGGACATCGCCAGCGGCGAGGGGGATCTGACCCAGCGTATCGTGCTGCAGCGGGACGACGAGATAGGCGAGCTGGCCAAGTGGTTCAACAACTTCCTGGACAAGCTGCAATCCACCATCAGCCAGGTGATCGACACCGTCTCGGGTACCCGGGCCAGCGCGGCCCTGGCGGCCCAGGGAGCTGCCCGGACCAGTGCCGGCATGCAGGCCCAGTATCAGGAGGTGGACCTGGTGGCGACGGCGTTCGAGGAGCTGAGCGCCACCGCCCTGCAGGTGGCCGGCAACGCGAACTCGGCGGTGAGTGCGGCCAATCAGGCGGACATGGCGGCCCAGGAGGGCAAGTCCGTGGTGGCGCAGACACAGGAGGCCATGTCCAGGCTGATGACGGTGATCAGCGACGCCAAGCCGGTGGTGGAGCATTTGGCCGCCAACAGCGACAACATCAACGACATCCTGGTGGTGATCCAGGGAATAGCCGAACAGACCAACTTGCTGGCGCTCAACGCCGCCATCGAGGCGGCGCGGGCCGGCGAGCAGGGGCGCGGGTTCGCCGTGGTGGCGGACGAGGTGCGCAATCTGGCGGGCCGCACCCAGAACGCCATCGTCGAGATCCAGACGCTGATCACCGAGCTGCAGTCCGGCACCGAGGCGGTGGTGAAGGCGATCCTGACCGGCCACAGCCAGGCGGACGTGACCCTCGGCAAGGTGGAGCTGTCGGTCAGCGTGCTGGAGCAGATCATCCAGTCGGTCGGCACCATCCACCAGATGAACGAGCAGATCGCGAGGGCGGCGCAGGAGCAGAGCGGGGTGGCGGACGAGATCAACCGCAACGTCAGCAACATCCGCGATGTGAGCCACAGCATCCGGGCCGAGGCGGCCAACTCCGCCGACAACGGACGGGAGCTGTCGCAACTGGCGGACAAGCAGCAGCAACTGGTGGGGCAGTTCCGGGTGTAGTGACGCGTGCAGGGATAAGAAAAAAGGCGCCATCCAGGGGAGGCGCCAAACACATTCAGATGACAGACTGGGTTAAATCGACCTGATTTAGCCCCTTCTTCCCGCAGAGGAAGAAACACAACACCACAATCTTTGTCAGCCCACCCACAAAAACCACATGTAAACCAACATGGAAGAGAAGGTGTGAGCCATATGACAACGAATTGCAGGGCGAATTATGTTTATTCACTGGTCGACCCGCAACCGACAATTTATAATGCGCCCCATTAGAAAAATTCATCGTCGGCCGATCCCATGTCTCGTCGTTTACCTCCGCTCAATGCACTGAAGGCGTTTGAAGCCGCGGCTCGTCACTTGAGCTTTACCCGCGCAGCAGAAGAGCTGTTCGTGACCCAGGCCGCCATCAGCCACCAGATCAAGGCGCTGGAGGAGTACCTCGGCATCAAGCTGTTTCGCCGCAAGAACCGCTCCCTGCTGTTGACCGAGGAGGGGCAGAGCTACTTCCTCGACATCAAGGACATCTTCGCCTCCATCTCGGAGGCGACCGACAAGCTGCTGGCCCGCAGTGCCAAGGGGGCGCTCACCGTCTCCCTGCAGCCGAGTTTCGCCATCCAGTGGCTGGTGCCCAGGCTGGTGAAGTTCAGCGAGCGCCACCCGGATATCGACGTGCGGATCAAGGCGGTGGACATGGACGAGGGCTCGCTCACCGACGACGTGGACGTGGCCATCTACTACGGTCGCGGCAACTGGCCTGGGTTGCGCTCTGACAAGTTGCACACCGAGTACCTGATCCCGGTCTGTTCGCCGCTCTTGCTGAGCGGCCCCAAGCCCCTGCGCACCCCGGAGGATCTGACCCGGCACACCCTGCTGCACGACACCTCCCGACGCGACTGGAAGGCCTGGTTCCGCCAGCTCGACATCGACGCGCCAAACGTCAACCAGGGACCCATCTTCAGCCACTCCACCATGGTGATCCAGGCGGCGATCCACGGTCAGGGGGTGGCGCTGGGCCACAGCGTGCTGGCCCAGCCGGAGATCGAGGCGGGGCGCCTCATCTGCCCGTTCGAGCAGGTGCTGGTGAGCAAGAACGCCTTCTACCTGGTGTGCCAGGAGCAGCAGTCCGATCAGGGCAAGATAGTGGCCTTCCGCGACTGGATGCTGGAGCTGGTGGAGCAGGAGGAGGCCCGTCGCCGGGCCCGGCTCGCCGATGGCTGAGGCGCTGGACGTGATCCGGGAGGGGGCGCACGACGCCCCCGTTCGCATTCTGCTGGCCCACGGCGCGGGTGCCGACATGGAGCACGACTTCCTCGCCCGGCTCTCGGCTCTGCTGGCCGGGCCGGACATCGAAGTGGTGCGCTTCAACTTCCCCTATATGAGCAAGCGGGCCCAGGACGGCAAACGCAGGCCGCCGGACAGACAACCCGTGCTGCTGGCACACTGGCGGCAAATGGCGAAGGAGTTTTCCCATCCCAGGCTGTTTCTGGCGGGCAAGTCCATGGGCGGGCGCATGGCCGCCGAGATCTGCGATGAGATGAATGCTGCAGGATTGGTCGTTCTCGGGTATCCTTTCCACCCCCCGGCCAAGCCCGATAGCTGGCGAGGGGAGGTGCTCAAGCAGATCACGACGCCCACCCTGCTGCTGCAGGGGGAGCGCGATACCTTCGGCAGCCGCGCCGAGCTGGCCGACTTCCCCTTCTCCCCCGCCGTATCGGTCCACTGGCTGACCGACGGGGATCATGGTTTCAAGCCGAGAAAGGCGAGCGGTCTTGGCGAGCAGGACAACCTGCGGGAGGCGGCGGAGCGGATCCGGGCCTTTGTCACCGACAGGCTGGCGCACGCCTGAGGGGCGCGAATGCAAGGAGAAAAGATGCAGATCCAACGACACTGGCTGGTGCTTGCCGGTTTCTTCGGCCTGACGGCCACCATACTGGGGGCCTATGGCGCCCACGGGCTGGCGGCGACCGGTATCGCCCCCTCGCTGCTGGCGGCGTTCAACACTGCCGTGCAGTATCAGTTTTTCCACGCCCTGGCCCTGATGGTGCTGGGGCTCTGCGGCGTGCGCGGCAAGGTGATTACCTTCGCGGGCACGGCCTTTGTGCTGGGGATCCTGGGATTCTCCGGCAGTATTTACGCCATGGTGCTGCTCGGCAGCAAGGGGCTGGGGCTTATCACCCCGGCCGGTGGCCTCTGTTTTATGTTGGGATGGGCGGCTCTGATATGGGCCGGCTGTCGTCTTGGAGGAAAGAATGAATAATCTGCTGCTTTATTGCCGCCCGGGTTTTGAGAAAGAGGCGGCGGCAGAGATCACCGAGCGTGCCAGCAACATGCAGTGTTACGGTTTCGCCCGGGTCAAGGACGACAGCGGTTACGTGCTCTTCGAGCTGTATGACGAGGAGCAGGCCGACCTGCTGGCCCGCAAGCTGCCGTTCCGGGAGCTCATCTTCATCCGCCAGATGCTGGTGGTGACCCACGAGCTGAAGGAGCTGGATCTCTCCGATCGGGTCACTCCCATCGTCGAGGCGACCCGGGGCTACGCCATCTGCGGCGATCTGCGGGTGGAGACGGCCGACACCAACGAGGCGAAGGAGCTCTCCGCCTTCTGCCGCAAGTTCACCGTGCCCCTGCGCCAGGCCCTGCGCGGCAACGAGATCCTGACCAAGAAGGAAACGCCCCACCGTCCGGTGTTCCACGCCTTCTTCCTGGCCAACGATCACCTGATGCTGGGTTACTCCTACTCCTTCAACAACTCCGCGTTCCACATGGGGATCCCGCGCCTGCGCTTCCCGGCCGATGCGCCGAGCCGCTCCAGCCTCAAGCTGGAAGAGGCCTTCTACGTCTTCGTGCCGCGGGAAGAGTGGGACTTGCGCCTGTGCTCCGGCCTGAAGGCGGTGGATCTCGGCGCCTGCCCGGGGGGCTGGACCTATCAGCTGGTGCGTCGCGGCATGATGGTGACCGCGGTGGACAACGGCATGATGGCGCAGTCCCTGATGGATACCGGTCAGGTCAAGCACATCCGCGACGACGGCTTTGTCTGGCGTCCGAGCAAGAAGAACACCTACTGGCTGGTGTGCGACATGGTGGACAAGCCGGCGCGGGTGACCCACATGATCGCCGACTGGTTCAGGGAGAACGACTGCCAGGAGGCCATGTTCAACCTCAAGCTGCCGATGAAGAAGCGCTACGCCGAGGCGGTGCACAACATCGAGGTGCTGCGGGAGCTGCTCAGGGAGATCGACAACGGCTTCGTGATCCAGGCCAAGCAGCTCTACCACGATCGGGAAGAGATCACGGTACATGTCTACAACAAGTTCTGGGTCTCCAAGCTGTCGCCCAAGACCTGATCGCCGGTCAGAAAGCCAGTTCGATTGGCGAGGCGTAATCGGACGATCACGACCATAGTGATGGCAAGAGCGATGGCAAAAAAACCGGACGGGGTAACCCGTCCGGTTTTTTGTTCCCTGACCCCGTTAGAAACGGTAGTCGAAGGTAACCTTGGATTCGTCGTCCGTGACCTTGATCTCCACCTGCAGGGGGATGCTCTTGTCGGTCGGGGTGAACTGCATCTTGACGCCGTCTCCGCGCAGCTTGACCGCGGTGTTGAGTCCCCCGGCGTTGAACTTGATCCTGGGTTTGTGCTTCTCGAAGGAGAGGCTCACGCTCTTCTCGGCGGTCAGGTTCAGTTTCTGATAGGGGGTCACCTGGCTGTTGCCGTTGCTGTCGGTCACGATGTCCAGGCCGAAGGAGAGGGGTTTGGGGGCCTTGAGCAGGTCGTTGGTATCCAGGTTCGACGTCCAGACCTGCTTGGCAGGCGGCTCGTGCTGGGGAGGTTTTGTCAGCCAGGCATTGTCGATGGGCCTGTCCAGGGCCAGGGCACTGCTGCTGACGATCAGCAAGATGAAAGTAGCACGCATGGTGGATCTCCTTATCCTCCATATGAACATAGTATTCATCTGACGAGGGAGGTAGGGGGATCCGGCATGAAATGAAGGGAGCCTAAGCTCCCTTTTTAGATCAATCGGTTAGACAGGATTCACAGACGATCTATGATGGCCTGGGTGAATTCGCTGGTGGAGGCGGAGCCCCCCAGGTCCCGGGTCACCCGATCGCCGGACTCGATGGTCGAGCGCACGGCCTCGCGAATGCGCTCCGCCTTGTCCTGCATGCTCAGGTACTCCAGCATCTGGATGGAGGCGAGGATCACCGAGGTGGGGTTGGCGATGTTCTTGCCGGCAATGTCCGGCGCAGAGCCGTGCACCGCTTCGAAGATGGCGGCCCCTTCACCTATGTTGGCGCCCGGCGCCATGCCTAAGCCCCCCACCAGACCGGCGCACAGATCCGAGAGGATGTCGCCGAACAGGTTGGTGGTGACCATGACATCGAACCGCTCCGGGTACATCACCAGGTTCATGCAGGCGGCGTCGACGATCATCTCCTCGTTCTGGATGTCCGGGTAGCGGGCGGCCACCTCGCGCGCCACTTCCAGGAACAGGCCGGAGGTGGACTTGAGGATGTTGGCCTTGTGGATGATGGTGACCTTCTTGCGCCCTTCCTGACGCGCCAGCTCGAAGGCGAAGGTGACGATGCGCTCGGCCCCTTCCCGGGTGATGATGCTCATCGCCTCGGCGCTCTGGTTGTCATCGCTGCGCTTCTGGCCCGCGCCCGAGTACATGCCCTCGGTGTTCTCGCGCACCGTGATGATGTCGATGTTGTCGTAGCGGCTCCTGGTGCCCTTGAAGGAGAGCACGGGGCGCACGTTGGCGTAGAGGTTGAACTTCTTGCGCAGGGAGACGTTGATGGAGGTAAAGCCGCCGCCGACCGGGGTGGTGAGCGGGCCCTTCAGGGTGACCTTGTTCTTCTCGATGAGATCCAGCGTGGACTGGGGCAGCAGCTCGCCGTGTTTCTCCAGCGCGACCAGGCCTGCGTCTGCATATTCGTAGTCGAAATCACACCCCGCGTGGGTCAGGATCTGGATGGCGGATTCGATGATGCTGGGGCCTATGCCGTCGCCCGGGATGACGGTAATTTTTCTTTTTGACATGAGACGTATCCACTTCTAGGGAACAGAGGGGGAGGATTCGGCGGTTTTATACCATTTTTGCACCACTTTCTCCATGTTTCTTTACATATATCCCATTTATGTCAACAGGTACGGCCTGTCTGGGGGAAGGGTGTGCTGGTGATCAGGCCCCTGCTTCCTGTGCGGGCGGGTAGCGGATCTCCCTGAGGTTGAAGCCGAGGGGAATGTCCAGCTGCAGCCGTACCAGCCGCTGGGCCAGCAGGGCGTCATCCCTGTGCTGGCGCAGCTTGAGCAGGGGTTTGGCCGCGCTCTCCTGCTCGCAGGCATCGAGCAGGGCGGCCAGGGTCCCGTATTGCTGCAGCAACTGGGTGGCGGTCTTGGGACCTATGCCCGGCACCCCCTTGATGTTGGAGCCGCCTATCCCGGTCAGGGCCCAGAAGTCCACCAGCTGCGATGGCGCAACGCCGTACTGCTGCTGGACGAAGGCGGCATCCAGCCAGCGCTTGTTGAAGTAGTCCCGTACCCGGATCTGCGGGCAGATGAGCTGGCAGAACCCCTTGTCGGTGGAGATGATGGTGGCCCGCGCCCCGCGCCTGGCCATGCCGTCGGCCAGGGTGGCGATGAGATCGTCCGCCTCGTCGGTCTGGGAGAGCAGGGCATCGACGCCGCACTCCCAGAAGGCATCCTGCAGCCCGGCGAGCCCCTCTCTCAGCTCCTGGGGCATGGGGGTTCGCCCCTCCTTGTAGGCCGGATAAATCTCCTTGCGCCAGCTGTGCACCTCGCCGTCGAATACCGCGATGGCATGGGTCGGCTCGCTGTTGGCCAGCAGCTTCTTGCTGGTGTTGATGAGGTTGGCGCGGGTGGCGATCAGGGCCTGGGCCGGAGTCAACCCCTGCTGGGCCTGGACCGCGTGCAGCCGACGGATCAGGTTGAGGGCATCGATGATAAGCAGGTGCGGCCTGAGGTTTGGCATGGAAGGGGCACTCTTGGCGGTCGGGACGGCCCATTGTAACAAGGGATGAACGCCTTGCTAACCCTGAAGGGGCGTAACGGCAAGATGCGAAGAAGGGGCCTGTCGGCCCCTTGGGTCACTCGGGGGCATGCCCCTCATTTCACGATTTCGTAGCAGGGGATGTACTGGCTGCCCGGCAGCTTCATGCGCTGCTGCCTGACGAAGCTCTCCAGCAGCCTGTCCATCAGGTGCATCAGCTCCTTGTCGCCGTGCAGCTTGAAGGGGCCCTTCTTCTCGATGGCCCGGATGCCCCCTTCCTTGACGTTGCCGGCGACGATGCCGGAGAAGGCGCGGCGCAGGTTGGCCGCCAGCAACTGGGGCGGCTGGTTGCGGTGCAGATCCAGGCTGGCCATGCTGGCGTGATCCGGCTCGAACGGCAGCTGGAACTCCGGCTCTATCCGCAATGACCAGTTGAAGGAGTAGGCATCCCCCACCGACTTGCGATACTCGCGGATCTTCGGCATCGCCTCCTTCATGACGCGGGCCACCTCGGGCGCATCGCCGATGATGATCCGGTAGAGGCTGGTGGCGGTTTCCCCCAGGGTCGCCTTGACGAAGTCGTCGATGGCGCGGAAGTAGTCGGCGCTCTCCCTGGGGCCGGTGAGCACTATGGGGATGGGTTGGCGCTCGTTGGCCGGGTGCATCATGATGCCGAGCAGGTAGAGCAGCTCCTCGGCGGTGCCCACCCCGCCCGGGAAGATGATGATGCCGTGGCCCAGGCGCACGAAGGCCTCCAGTCGCTTCTCGATGTCCGGCAGGATCACCAGTTCGTTGACGATGGGGTTCGGCGGCTCGGCGGCGATGATGGAGGGTTCGGTCAGGCCGATGTAGCGGCCGTTGCGCACCCGCTGCTTGGCGTGGCCGACGGCGGCTCCCTTCATGGGGCCCTCCATGGCACCCGGGCCGCAGCCGGTGCAGATGTTGAGCTCCCGCAGCCCCAGCTCGCTCCCCACCGCGCGGGTGTACTGGTACTCCACCTCGTTGATGGAGTGGCCGCCCCAGCAGACCACCAGGTTGGGGTCGGCGCCGGGCAGGATCGCCTTGGCGTTGCGCAGGATGGCGAACACCACGTTGGAGATGTGGGTGGAGCTGGTCAGGTTGACCAAACGGTTGGACTCGAGCTGGGTCGACACATAGAGGATGTCCCGCAGCACGGAGAAGAGGTGCTCCTGGATGCCGCGGATGATCTCGCCATCGACGAAGGCGTGCTCGGGGGCGTTGAACAGCTCGAGCTTGACCCCGCGCTCGCGCCGGATCACGTGAATATCGAAGGACTTGAAGCGTTCCAGTATCTCTTTGGAACTGTCGGTGTGGCTGCCGGAGTTGAGCACCGCCAGCGAGCAGTTGCGAAACAGTTGATAGATATCGCTGGAGGCGGTCTGCTTGAGGCGATCCACCTCGAGCTGGGACAGCAGGTCCATGCTGCCCACGGGATTGATGTGTGTAATCATAATTTCCCCTTTCACTCGCTTGTTATCGTTGTGCTTTCCCTGGGGAGAAAACGGGATGCCTTGGCATCCCTCGGTTCGATAGTAGAGGCAAGGGGGTGGGCAGGGGAATAGGGGGAAAGTGCGTTTGCCGGTTTTTTAGCCGCGGTCAAGTCCGGATTCAGGCGAGATTGACCTGATCCCGGCCCGAGTGCTTGGAGCTGTAGAGCGCCTTGTCGGCGCGCTCGAAGACGTCCGTGGTATGGTCGCCCGGGCGGAACAGGGTGGCCCCGATGGAGATGGTGATCTCGACCCTGGCATCGCGGAAGCGGAACGGGATGCTCTTGACCGTCTGGCGCAGGTTCTCCAAGGGCTTCTGGTACTTGTCCGGGTTGATGTTCGGCAGCAATACCACGAACTCCTCCCCGCCGAAGCGGGCGATGAAGTCGGTGTCGCGCAAGGCGTTCTGCAGGGCCTTGGCCACCACTTTCAGGGCCTTGTCGCCGGCCATGTGGCCGTAGTTGTCGTTGATGTGCTTGAAGTGATCGATGTCGATGATGGCCAGGCACAGTGGGGTGCCGTAACGCAGCCAGCGCTTGTATTCGAGTTCCAGCCGTTCGTCGAGGGCCGCCCGGTTGTGCACCTGGGTCAGGCTGTCGAGGAACAGCTTGTGCTTCTGGATGGTGAGCCGCTTCTTGTACTCGGCCGTTTCCTCCTTCATCAGCCGCAGCTTGGCTTCCATGTTGGAGAGGTGGGTGAGCAGATGGCGTTCGCGGCTGACCATCTCCTCCCGTTCCTGCTGCAGGCGGCGGATGGTGTCCAGGTGACCGCCGATGGCTCCCTTGAGCCGTGCGGGGGAGTCATGGGTGATCAGGGCCCGATCGATGGCGGCCAGTTCCCGTTCCAGCGCCTGGCCGCTGAGGTGGGCGGCATCCTGCAGGGCGCGCCCCTCGTCCAGGGTCTCGGTGAAGCTGAAATGGACCGCGGAGAGGCTCTCGTTCAGGGTGCTGAGGAAGGCCTGGGAGGCTTTGCGCTCCTCCCGGGTGCCTTCGATGATGAGCTCGATGATCTGCAGGCAGACTTCGGCCAGCAGGGCAGGGGTGATGCCCCCGAGCAACTGGCGGCGGATGTCGGCCAGGCTCTCGCCCACGGCGCCGGCAAAATCCAGCTCTGTGATGAGGCGCTGCAACTCATCGGAGATCTGGGCGTGCGCCTTGACATCGAATGAATCTGAAGGGGACGGACTGGAGAGCTCGGTGGGGATCTCCGCCGAAGGCGGGATCAGCGGCTGGCGTGGCAGCAGCTGGATCTTGATGGCCTGCTGGTAGAACTCCAGCAGGCGGATCACCTTCTTTTGGTGATCCCCGATGCCGTAGCTCTCCGGGCTGGCGAGAAACTCCTTGAGCGCTCGCCGGGTCTCTTCCGGGAAGCCCTTGATGGTCTTGAGCTGCTTGCTGCCCAGATCGATGGCGGCCCGGGTCAGGCTGATGGACTCCTCCATGGCGTGGCTGTGCTGCTGCAACAGCTTCTCGATGGTGGCGAGTTCGGCATCGATGGAGGTGAGCGGGGGGGAGCCGTCCAGCTTCTGCTTGAGCTTGGCCAGCCGGTTGTCCAGCTCGCGATCGTGGCCACGGCAGGCCTGCATCAGCTTGCCGATGAACTGGATGCTGCGGGCACGTTCGGTTTCGGAGAACGTGGCCATGCCATCGAGTTCCTGCTGTTTTTGCTGGAGGGATTCCCTGAGTCTTGCCAGTTGTCCGGTTACGGCAGCCATATCATTCATTGTTCAGGTCGCCCTGTTGTCATTATCGTTTTTGTATCGTCCAGCAACAGTCAGCCAATGAAAGACCCCGTTGAGTACCTTTTTGTCACGCATGGTCCGGCGCTTTCGTCCGTGAAAGAGCAAGCCAGTTAACCCATTGCTTTTCATGAGAAGAATTTACTTTTACCAGTCCCTTGTCAATTGCCATCAAGCAGCATTGCCACACATCCCCATTAAAAAATGCGGCCTGCTGGCAGTCGATGGCCGCGAGTTCGAGCCAGACGTTTTGCTGGTATTTGTCGCTGAGCTGCATGGCCCCCGACAGCGCCAGGTAGCAGAGGTCGAACAGGCCGTGGTGGTCGAGCGCCATGGCCGCCTTGGGCAGGAAGGGGTGGCTGACGATGCCGAGACTGATGTGCCTGTCCAGCGGGTGTTCGCAGGGGAAGGCGGCCAGGGTGTCCAGCAGCTCCTGCGCCAGCTGGTGCAGCTGGGCCACGTGGCGCTGGGGCACCACATAGAGCAGATGTCCCTCGCGCAGGTCGTAGATGCGGCCATCCTTCGGGGTCAGTTTGGCGACGTAGTGGCCGAAGGCCTGCTCAATCTCGCGGCTGACCTGATAGCCATGCTGCTCCAGGCTGTTGACCAGGAAGGGCACCCGGAACAGCAGGTAGTGCAGCTTGTCGTCAAACTCGCTGGTGGGGCGCTCGCTCAGGTACCAGCGCTCGGACTTCTGCTGGCGCTTGGCCATCTCCCTCGGCCAGCGGCTCATCAGCCGTTGCCAGTTGGCCAGGCCGCTGCGCGGCTCCACCAGCAGGGCTTCCCCCAGCTGCTTGGCATTCAGGCGGGCGACCCTCAGCTTGAGCCAGAGGGTGAAGAACAGGTAGATGAAGAGCGCCAGCAGCAGCCCGGTGCTGACGCTGGACCAGAGGTAGCGCTCCTGCTGGTGCTGGCTCTGGTCGAGCTGCTGCTCCAGCTCCTTGACCTGCTGGGCCCGCTCCACCTGGGCATAGTTGTCGCGCACCGCCTCCTGCTCCAGCGCGATCTGCTGCTGGCGCACCAGCTCGCTGCGCTGATGAAAATTCTTGTAGCTCTCGAGGGCCTGCTGCAGGTAGCCCTTCTGCTCGTAGGCGATGGAGAGCAGGCGGAAGATCTCCAGCTGGCGCCGGATGTCGCCAATCCGGTTCGCCAGGGTCAGGGCGTTCTCCAGCTGCAGGATGGCGATCCCCGCCTCCTGCTGCTTGAGGTGGAGATCCCCGAGCAGTAGCAGGGTATCGATCAGGGACTCCTTGTCGTCCCCCAGCTCGTGGGACTGGCGCGCGGCATTCAGGTAGTTGCGGGCCAGGTTCAGGTTGCCGGTCTGCAGATAGGTCTTGCCAATCTCGAACTTGAGGTGGGCGATGCGGATGCGGTTGCTGTTCTCGTCCAGCAGATCCAGGGCATTGAAGAAATAGACCAGCGCCATGTTCATCTCCCCCAGATCGCGATTGAGACGGGCGAGCACGATCAGGGCGTCGCTGAGCAGGGGGGGGTTGCCTAGGGCATGGAAGTAATTGGCCGCCTCGTTGGCGTATTGCAGCGCCTTCTGTGGCTCCTGTTCCGCCTGATAGAGGCTGACCATCTGGTTGGAGAGCAGGCCGAGGAACAGGGGATCCTGCAGATCCCTGGCCTGCTGCTGGGCATCGATATACTCCCCGAGGGCGAGCTGGGGCTGGCCCAGGGCCTGATAGAGATCGCCCCCCACGGCGCTGGTCCAGGCCCTGGCCAGGGGGTTCTTGGCCTGCTCGGCCCACTGGCGCGCCTCCGCCAGCTGGCGTTTGGCCAGATCGAACTGTCGCTCTTCCATGCTGGCGTTGACATGCAGCAGACGGGCGTAGACCTGCAACTGGCTCTCTTTGAGCGGGGGGCTGGCGAGCAGCTTGTCCAGCTTGTCGAGCTGGGCGGCGCCGGCACCGTGGGCGTGCAGCTGCAGGGTCTGGCTGCGGATCTGGAGGTAGAGGCCATGGGCGTGCAGCTCGAACTGCTGCTCCTTCTCGGCCATGGCGATGCCCTTCGCGAAGGACTCCTGGGCCGGTTTGAATTGCCCCAGCTGCTGCAGGCACTCTCCCTTGAGCAGGTAGGCCCCCGTGGTCTGGGTGGCGGAGCCGTAGTTCAGCATGGGCTCCCGATAACCGTACTCCTGGCGATTGCTGATGATCTGCTTGGGGTTGCTGGCCGTGCGTTCCAGAAAGGCGGTGGCGATCTGGACACATCTGGCGGGATCGGTCAGCACCAGGGTCTGGGCCTGCTGCAGATCGATGGACAACTGCTCCTTCGCCAGATCCAGATCCGGAGCCGACAGGGAGGACATCATCATTGCCAGAAAAAACAGTTGATTCATTGGATTAAGGACGGCACGGAGGTGCAGGCATGTTATCCAAGCCCACCCCCGCCCGTCCAGAGTTCATTGATGAGATGCGTGATGGGCCGGATGTGTCGGAACCCGAGTGTCCGGCTTACTGGCGGATGAGGCGCAGATTCGCGGGAACCGGCTCCCAGTCGCTGCGGAAGGGGTTGATGTCCAGTCCGCCGCGGCGGGTGTAGCGGGCGTGGACGGTCAGCTGTGTCGGGGCGCAGAAGTGCTTGAGATCGGTGAAGATGCGCTCGATGCACTGCTCGTGGAACTCGTTGTGCTGGCGGAACGAGATGAGGTAGCGCAAGAGCTTCTCCCGGTCGAGGCGCGGGCCACGATAGCGGATCACCACGGAACCCCAGTCCGGCTGGCTGGTGACCAGGCAGTTGGACTTGAGCAGGTGGCTGTGCAGGGTCTCCTCCACGATCTCGGTGCCGGCGGCCCCTTGCAACAGGGTCTCGTCAAACTCGTAGCCATCCACCTCGATATCCAGATCGTCGATGCATTCACCGGGCAGCTGCACTATCTGGTGGGGGGCCTCATCGAGGGTAAAGAGGGTGACGCTCACGGGGGCGCCGGCGCAGGCGCTCAGATCCTGAACCAGCAGCGCCTGTACCGCCTCCAGGGAGTCGCAGCGCGTCTGGTTGAAGGAGTTGAGGTAGAGCTTGAAGGATTTTGATTCGATGAGGTTCGGGCTGGCGGCGGGCACGGCAACCTCGCCGAGGGCGACCACGGGCTTGCCCTTGGCATTGAGCCAGGAGAGTTCGTACAGGGTCCAGATGTCGCAGCCCTCGAACGGCAGGGTCTCGCCAAGGCCCAGATCGTCGCGGTTCAGGCTGCGTGGCACAGGTTGCAGCAGACTCGGGGTGTACTGGCTGATGTAGGCGGACTGTTGCCCCAGGCTCAGGCCCTGCAGCGCACTGGCGCCGGCGTATCTCTCTTGTTTGCTCATGCTGGTTTGCTCACGCTTGTCTGACAAAGGGTTTGATGGTGCAATGGCCGGATTTTTCGGTCACTGTCTTGCGGCGATCAGAGGCCGCTATTGTGGGGAATATCGATGACGGATCAAGTCCTGTCTGCTCTGGAGCAGTTCTTTTTACGCTGGCAGCGCGATGGCGAGGCGAGACGGGGGTTGCCCCTGTGCGAGTGGGAGGCCGAGTGGCGCTCTCCCTGCGAGCTGGATGAGCCCAAAGAGGGGCGGGTGGCCTGGCGCCCCCACAGGCGCGACCAGCCTGCCGACTTCGCGGCCATGGCCGATGCCCTCGAACTGACCCTGCATCCGAGCGCCCTTGCCCTGTTTGGTCACTGGTTCAGCCGCCCCCTTCCCTGTTCCTACAAGGGGCTGCGCATCGAGCTGATCCTGCCGTGGAACGAGGACGATCTGGACCTGCTCAAGGAGAACCTCATCGGTCACCTGCTGATGCTGCGCAAGCTGAAGCGTTCCCCCTCGCTCTTCATCGCCACCACCCGCAACGAGATGACGCTGGTGTCGCTCGACAACGAGAGCGGCCAGGTGTGGCTGGAGTGGCTGGACTCAGGTCGCCGCCTGGTGCTGGCCCCCTCGCTGCCGGCATTTCTGGCGCGGCTGGAGACCCTGTCCCATTGAGACGGGCAGGATGAGCAGGATGAGAGAGGGCCTTGCCATCTGGCAAGGCCCTCTCTTTTTATGGGGGGCGCGCCGGCGGCCCTAGTCCTTGAAGTCCCAGGAGAGGTTGGACACCAGGCGGCAGGGATCGCACTTGAAGTCGAAGATCTCGTGCAGGGGGGCGGTCAGCGCCCAGTCGCCGCCACAGCCGGGGCAGGGGCGGGCCCGCTCTTCGGCGGCGCTCAGGCCGCCGACCCGGTAGAGATAGTAATAGGTAGGGATGCCGCTCAGGGCCTCCAGCCGCCTGACGAGATCGCTGCCCCGGCGTTGCAGCCGGCTGCCCACCTCGCCGATTTCGTGCAGGGCGGCGTGCTCGGCGATGGAGCCGTTCATCTGCAGCTGATCGCAGGCCTCCCAATCCTCCTGCCACTTGATGATCTGCTTGTGGTCGCCGTTGGCGACGGCAGGCAGCCGATAGAGCGGAATGGGGGCGAAATGGTCGCCGCAGCGCAGGGGAGAGCAGCTGTGCAGGAAGCTGGTATAGAGCAGCATCCAGCTCGGGCGCTCGCCCTCCTGGCCGCACGGATCCGTGCTGTCGGACAGCAGATCCATGCCCTGAAGCTGGAGTTTGGGAGCCAGCAGCCCGGCCTGGTGCAGGCCCTGTTCGGCCAGGGCCACCAGTTCGCTCTGATTGTCCGGGTGCAGGCTGTCCTGCTCCGGGCAGACCACCCGGCTGATGAAATGGCCTGGGTGCATGCTGGTGGGAAACTCCCGCCCCAGGATCTGCCCCTGGTAGCGCAGCATGTCGAGGTAGTGGACTATGGCCCGCTCGGCCTCCCCGAGGGAGGTATCGCGGTAGCACTCAAAGGTGAGTTCGAGGATGTACATGGTGACGCGTCAATCCCGCTGGTGGTCGAGCAGCAGGTCGGTGAGGCGATCGACCTTCTGCTCGAGCCGGGCGAGCTGTTCGCTCAGTTGCAGCAGGCTGACGGTTTCCGGGGCCGCAGGGGGCGTCGCGGGGACGCTGGCGGGCGCGGGCTCAGCCGACTGGGGCTGCTGCTTCCACTGGCTCAGCACCTTGAGCAGCTCGGCCATGGGCACGGGATGGCTGAGGCGGGCCTTGACCATGGCGGTGGAGGGGGTGATCCCCCTGGCACTGAGTTCGTTGGCTATCTGGATGATCTCTTGGGCTGACATCTTGGCTCCTGCGCGGCCGTCTTGCTGCTTGCGGATGGTGGCACAGAGCTTAATCAAAGCCTGCCCATCAGGAAAGCGGCGCGAGGGGGACTGGCTCAGCTGGTTGACGTGGGGGGAGGCCAGGGCGATTGAGATGTGACTGGGGGCACAGTGCTTACCCAAAGCCCGGCTGCCGGGAAAGCGGGAGCGTCAGTGGGTCTGGCGCAGCATCACGTCCAGCTGGTCGATGGCTTCCGCCCAGTCTGAGTCATTCCAGAGCGCATCGCGCAGGAAGCCCGCCTGGGAAGGGGTCCAGAACGGGGCCTCGGGCAGCAGGGTCTGGTTGTCCAGGGGGTGCTCGCGGATGAAGCGGTGCAGGCTGGTCTCGTCATTGGCCAGTCCCAGCTGGGCAAATAGGGCTGTCATGTCATGGGTCAGCAATTCCATCTCGGCGCTCCTTGCAGGGGGTTGTCGAGAATTATAGCCAGCCCCCGGGGCCTTGACCCGGCCTAGGAGGGCAGACGATGGGGTGGCAGCTCGACCCCGGCGACGTGCAGCCCCTGCATGCACAGCTGGCCCTGGTAATGGCTCTCGCCGTCGCTGGAGAACTCGAACTGGTAGTAGGTCAGCAGGCGCAGGGGCTTGTGCCCCAGTGCGCGATGGGTGCGTGCCAGCGACAGCAGTTGCAGGTCGTGGTGCTGGCAGTAGCGGCGCATGTATTGCCAGGCCAGCTCCGCCTGACGGCGCTGTTGCCAGAAGGCCCAGCCAACGAGGCCGAGCAGCAAGATCCCAAGCATTTCTCCCATCAACGGGTTCCTTCTGTGATGTCGGTGGGGCCCGGCTCCAGGAGGGGAGCCGGGCCAGCAAGCGTTCCTACGCCGAGGCGAACAGGCGGCCTATGGCCTGGCCGAGGGCCTCGCTCCGTGCGGGGTCGCGCAGTCTCGCCAGCATATCATTGCGCAGGGCCGGTAAAGTGACGAGCTCGGCAAATACCTGGTTGAAGAACTGGGTGGGTTGCAGGGCGAGCTGCTCGAGGAACAGGCCGAGCAACGCCGGGCTTTTCAGATCGGGCCAGAGGCGGCCCGCGATGGCGAGCAGCAGGGAGGGGCTGGGACGGGTCTGCAGCAGGGTCAGCAGCTTGTTGCTGCGCAGCTCGTTGCCCGGGCAGGAGGCCAGGGCCCGGCACAGATAGGCCAGGGTCTCGGCATCGGGCTCGACGCACTCCTGCTCCTTGCCGATGCGCTCCAGCAGCGCGCCTTGCAGGGCGAGGGGGAGGGGCGCGTTCTCCAGGCTCTGGCACAGGGCGTAGAGCGGTGCCTGCGGGAGCTTCGGCAACGCCTTGCACACCAGGGCCAGGTTGCGCTCATCCTGCAGCCGCTCCGCCAGATCGGCAAAGCCCTGCAGCCCCAGGTGCTGCCACCCCTCTTCCCCCGGCGCCGCCAGATAGTGGCAGAGCGCCTCGTAGTAGGAGGAAGGGGCCTGCTCCAGCTGGCGGGCCAGCTTGGCGTGCAGGCTGGCCATCTTGGCCTCGGCCGGACGGAAGGTGTAGGGGTTGTCGGCCAGACGCTGCGCCTTCTCCTCATCCAGCTCCCCGGTGAGCTTGTAACCCAGGGTCTCGACCACCTGGTCCATGAAGTGCTTGGGGCCGCTGGAGATGAGCAGACCGCGCTCATCGAGGGCAAACTTGAGGAACCAGAGGTAGTGTCTTGACTCGGCGGGCTGGAAGAAGTGCACGCCGAGCCAGGCATGTTGCTGCAACGGCCAGGGGTAGGGCTCCTGCTGCTGCTCGATGCGCACGAAGAGGTCGCTCGCCAGCGGGCGCACCTGGCGGCCCATGTCGAACAGCTGGAACTGGGTATCGGCCTGGGTCAGAAATTCGGTCAGCGTATTGATGGAAGACATGAGGAGATCCGGCTTGAAGGTGATGCCGGGGATTATAAGGAGGCTGCACCAGATAGCCAGTGGCGGTCGCAGCGGGCGAGAGGGCGACGGCAGCATGGCAGCCGTCCCGGGGGCGGTGTATAGTAACGCCCCTTTTTGATGGCTCTGTTGAGTGGGGCGCCGACATCCGTCGGCCGCACGCTGAGGAAGTGAGATGAATCAATATCTGCTGGTCGCCGGCCTGCTGGGAGAGTTGACCGCCGAGTTGCAACGCCTGGAACGCTGGCAAGCCGAGCATCCGGGCAGCGAGGCGCTGGCAAGCGAGCTGCCGTTCTGCGTCGATACCCTGAGTTTCGATCAGTGGCTGCAATTCGTGCTGATCCCCCGCATGGAGCAGCTGGTGCTGCTGCAGGCGCCGTTGCCGACCAGCGTCTCCCTCTACCCCATGGCGAGCGAAGTCTACAAGGAAGAGCTGGCCGAGGTGGAAGCCCTGCTGCGTCTGATCGCCCGCTTCGATCTGCTGCTCTCCGGCAAAGTGGTCGAGCAATGATGGGTGAGCCGGTCAGCGCAGAGAACGCCTTGGTACCGACCCTGCTCTATCAGGATGACTGGCTGGTGGCGGTCAACAAGCCGTCGGGTCTTCTGGTGCACCGCAGCTGGCTCGACAAGGGGGAGACCCGCTTCGCCATGCAGATGACCCGAGATCTCATCGGCGGTCGCCATGTCTATCCGGTACACAGGCTCGACAGGCCCACTTCTGGGGTGCTGCTGTTTGCGCTGGATCCGGCGGTGGCCCGCACCCTGACAGAGGCTTTCGCCGAGCGCCGCGTACACAAGGAATATCTGGCGCTGGTGCGGGGATGGGCCCCCGAGGAGGGGCTCATCGATTACCCGCTCAAGGAGCAGCTGGACAAGATAGCCGACGCCATGAGCGACCCGGATCGCCCCGCCCAGGAGGCGGTGACCGCGTTTCGCCGCCTGCACAGGGTCGAGCTGCCCCATGCGGTCTCCAAGAAGCATCCCACCAGCCGCTACAGCCTGGTACGGCTCTTCCCCAAGACGGGGCGCAAGCACCAGCTACGCCGCCACCTGGATCACCTGTTCCATCCCATCGTCGGCGACACCACCCATGGCGATGGCCGGCATAACCGCTTCTTTCGCGAGCACTACGGCTGCGACAGGCTGCTGCTGATCGCCCACAAGATCAGCTTCGAGCATCCCGTGCTCAAGGTGCCGATGCGGATCCAGGCGCCGTTGGGGCCCCAGGTGCTGCAGCTGTTCGCCGAACTGGGCTGGCCCGCCAGCGAGAGCGACTACGGCGTCTGAGTCAGTCTTCATCTGTTTCCTCTGACCGGGCTGTGGCATGCTGTAGGCCAGGTCCGTCAGAGGAATGACTTATGGCTCAACGAGATACTTCTCCCTTCACCGCGTGTCATCATGTCCAGCCTGGGGGAAATCCCCCGAGCATCCCGCCCGAAGCGGGCCAGCCTCTTCCCCTGAGGAGTCGCTGATGGCCGAGATCGACATCCTGGTCGGCACAGTCTATGGCGCCGCCATGCTGGTGGCCGAGACCCTGAGCGACCACCTGCAAGCCAGCGGCCATGTCTGCCGTATCTTCGACGAGGCCGAACTGGAGGACATCGATGCCTCCCGTTTTCTGCTGATCGTCAGCGCCACCACGGGGCAGGGCGATATTCCCCCCAACTTGCAACCCTTTGCCAGCGCCCTGGCCGATCGTGCCCCTTATATGAAGGGGTGGCGCTATGCCCTCATCGCCATGGGGGACAGCAGCTATGAGCATTTCTGCGGGGCGGGGCGAAGGCTGGATGAGTTGTTGCAGGAGCTGGCGGCCGTTCCCCTGATACCGCGTCTGGAGATAGACGCGACTGTGGTGGATGAGCCAGAGGTGGCGGCGCTGGCCTGGCTGAAAACCTGGGAAAATAGGCTGTAGCCGGATTGGCGCATATTTTAAATGTCTCCCCCGTGAGCCTGCTGACGGGGGAGCATTATTTTGGGACTCATTGCTTCTGCTCTCAAATATTATCCTGTCTGACTGCCGGTTATTTTTCTCTCGAACAGAGTGCACCGACAGACCCATATTCATCAAAAACGCGACAAACCAGAAAATTAAAAGTTCCCCATTGAAAGCGATTTCAATCATGTTTTTGCCACTGAATGACTGGTTTTTAACTTAACTCTCATCGCAAATTAATGTTTGAATGCATTTTTAATGGTCTGTTGTTGCTGTGATTGGCTCTTTCTGGGTGATTTGTTGTTCTTGTTCTGCTTTTCTTGACTGACTCTCTCTCCTGTGGATTGAGGGGGGCGATTTGTCACCATTTTGTGAATCAGCTCATGTTTGTGGCGAAACCGGGTACATATAATCGACCTCGGTTATCACCAAAACGTTTTTCCGGTGATAAGAACTTGAATATCAGGATCACACTCCTCTCAGCGGGAATAAGGAAAATGAAAATGAAAGCAAAGTGGCTCCCGATCGCTGCAGCAGTTACCGCAGCCCTGGCTTCCCAAGCCGCCTTCGCCGTTGATTTCCACGGCTACTTCCGTTCAGGTGTCGGTGTTTCCGGTGACGGGGACATGGTCAAATACAACGTCAACAAGGTCGGTCGTCTGGGTAACGAAAACGACACCTACGGCGAAGTACAACTCGGTCAGGAAGTCTTCAACAAAGACGGCAAGACTTTCTATGTAGACTCCATGTTTGCAATGACTTCCAACGGTTCCAACGACTGGGAAGGTACCGGTACCGTCTGCAACTTCGACGCCAAGCAGTGCAACGGCGACTCCGAATTCGCTCTGCGTCAGTTCAACGTGCAAGCCAAGGGCCTGCTGGGCTTCGCGCCGGAAGCCACCCTCTGGGCTGGCAAGCGCTTCTACCAGCGTCACGACATCCATATCTCTGACTTCTACTACTGGAACATCTCTGGTCCGGGTGCCGGTATCGAAGGTATCCAGGCTGGTCCGGGCAAGCTCTCCCTGGCTTGGGTCCGCAACGACCGCAGCGCTGCTGACGTATTCGGCCAGTACACCGAAACCAGCCCCGGCGTCTTCCAGAAGAACGAAGATCTGAACGTCAACACCCTGGACGTGCGTTATGCCGGCATCCCGCTGTGGCAAGACGGCTCCCTGGAAGTGGGCGCCATGTATGCTCTGGTCAATGAGACCGAAGCCCAGAAAGATCTGAAAAACGACAACATGAAAGACGGTCTCATGCTGACCGCCGAACTGACCCAGGGCATCTTCGGTGGCTTCAACAAGACCGTGCTGCAGTACGGTACCGAAGGCTACTCCAAGACCATGGCTTACTACGGTGATGGTTCCTGGTACGGTGCCGAGGCCAAAGACGGTGCCGACGGCTACCGCTTCATCAACTGGGGCGTCATCCCGATGGGTAACTCCTGGGAGATGGGCCACCAGCTGGTCTACGGTGTAGGCAACGAGATGTGGAGCGGCCACGACAAGACCGAAACCCTGTCTGCCGTTATCCGTCCGATGTACAAGTGGGATGACTTCAACAAGACCATCTTCGAGGGTGGTGTGTTCAAGGACAAGACCAGCTACAACAACGGCGGCAGCGACAAGGATGGTGGTTACAAGCTGACCCTGGCTCAGGCCTGGTCTGCCGGCTCCAGCTTCTGGGCCCGTCCGGAAATCCGTGTGTTCGCCTCCTACCTGGCTGACACCGAAGCCGATTCCAGCGGTAGCAAGAACAGCTTCGAAGGCGGCACTTCCGATGACACCTGGCAAGTGGGTGTACAAGCAGAAGCTTGGTGGTAAGCAGTATCTTCAGTTAAGTTAGTCACTGCCCCCTTATGGGGGCAGTTTTGTTTCGCTGGATTTGGCAACCGGGTTATGGAGATAAGAAGAATGAAACTGGTAAAGATGTCTATCGCGGCCGTGGTTACCGCGCTGTTGGCCGGCTGTTCCGGTAGCATGGTCGTGCCCGTGCAGGAGCACGCCTCCATCCTGAGCAATGCCGACCAGGCCAAGCAGGCGCTCTCCCAGACGACGAGCTGCTGCCAGGATTTCAACGAATTCAATTATGTTTCTCTGCCGGAAGGCGAGACGCTGCTGACCATAGATGGCAAGCAGCCCAGTTATCAGTTCGACGAGGGGATGAGCTACTTTGCCGCCTATCGCCTGCCCGTCAATACCGGCAACCTGGCCATCACGCTGGCGTCCCAGGTGAGCAAGACGGTGATGATTCCCAAGGTGATCATGCTGGATGCCCAGTTCAAGGTGACTCGCGTATTGGGTGAGTCCGTATTCAGTTATCAACCCGCCCACCTGCTCGACAATGACAGGATCGAAGGCAAGGTGTTCGTGGACCGCAGCATGCCGGGCAATCCCGCCAGCGAAACCTATATGGTCATATATGCCCCGGGGAATGAGCTGTCCGGCAGCACTACCATCTTGCACCCGGCCAAGGCCTTTGCCCGTGCCAATGGCACGGTCGAGCCGGATATCAAGGATCCCGTGATCCCGCATTCACCCTGGGGCCTGGTGCAGATCAAGGCTGTCGACATGGCCAAGGGGCAGGGTATCGAGGCCGTCTTCAAGCCCGAATATTCGGACAAGGTGGCGATGAGTCAGGCCAAGCCGGCCACAACAGCCGTGGCTGCCTCGGCCGTCACCACGGCGGCAGTGGCCGCAGCACCGAGTACGCCGGCTCCCGCCATGCTGAGCGAGACCGAGAGCTTCTACAACGCCCAGATCGAGAAGGCGGTGAAGGCCGGGGATATCGACAAGGCGATGCAACTGGTGAATGAAGCGGAACGTGCCGGGTCAACCAAGGCGAAATCCGTCTTTATTGATGCGGTGAAACGGTCACAAAAGAACTAAATATCCTGACTTATTTAAATTGCTATTTGTTGGAGGCCTCCCTTGTTGGAGGCCTTTTTAATCGGTAGACTTGATAATATAAAGCAGCGCTTGGTTACGTTTAGTTACATTGGGTTTCTCTGTGTATTATTTTGTTTCTCCTTGATTTATTTTGAAGTGGTTTTTTTCTTTTTGCGGTATTGCTATAACAACGCGAAATAATATTCAAGATTACACCCTTCCTGCTTATTTATTATCTTGTGATCTCTCCTCCAAATTTATTATTCCCTTGTCCTCGGTAGAGGCAATTCCATATCTGCTGGGTTATATTCTGGTGGTCAAAATAAGCAACCCGGGAAACGCTCCAGTACAATCGCGGATGAAGCAGGTGGTCATCCATAAACTGTACGGGGTCGTTGTCGGAAAAAAAATCCATTCAGGAGCGCACACATGTTAAAAAATGCATTCTCTAATCTGCAAAAGGTCGGTAAGGCGCTGATGCTGCCTGTATCGGTCTTGCCCGTAGCAGGTATTCTGCTGGGGGTGGGGGCTGCCCACTTCAGCTGGCTGCCGGAAATCGTCTCCCAACTGATGGAGCAGGCCGGTGGTTCCGTCTTCGGCCAGATGGCTCTGCTGTTTGCCGTGGGCGTCGCTCTCGGCTTCACCAATAACGACGGTGTATCCGGCCTGTCCGCCATCGTCGGCTACGGCATCATGGTCGCCACCCTGAAGGTGATGGCCCCTGTGATGGGCGTCGAGAGCATCGATACCGGTGTGCTGGGCGGTATCCTCGCCGGTGGTGTTGCCGCCTGGGCGTTCAACCGCTTCTACAAGATCCAGCTGCCCGAGTACCTCGGCTTCTTCGCAGGCAAGCGTGCCGTGCCCATCATCACCGGTTTCGTCTCCATCGGTCTGGGTGTGGTCCTCTCCTTCATCTGGCCGCCGATCGGTGGTGCCATCGGTGCCTTCTCCGACTGGGCTGCCAACCAGAACCCGGTTCTGGCCTTCGGTATCTACGGCGTGGTTGAGCGCTCCCTGATCCCGTTCGGTCTGCACCACATCTGGAACGTGCCTTTCTTCTACCAGGCGGGTACCTGTGTTAACGCCGCCGGTGAAACCGTGCACGGCATCATGACCTGCTTCCTGACCGCGGACGATGCGTCCCGCGCTGCCGGTAACGGCTTCGGTCAGCTGGCCGGTGGTTACCTGTTCAAGATGTTCGGTCTGCCTGCCGCTGCGTTTGCCATCGCACACGCTGCCAAGCCGGAAAACCGTGCCAAGATCGTCGGTATCATGGCCTCTGCCGCCCTGACCTCCTTCCTGACCGGTATTACCGAACCTATCGAGTTTTCCTTCCTGTTCGTGGCTCCGGTGCTGTACGCCATTCACGCGCTGCTGGCGGGTCTGGCCTATGTCCTGACCAACACGCTGGGTGTCGTGCACGGTCACACCTTCTCCAACGGCTTCATCGACTTCGTGGTGCAATCACCCCGTGCCGACAACATGCTGCTGCTGGTGGGTCTGGGTCTGGTTTACGCCGTCATCTACTACGTGGTCTTCACCGTGGTGATCCGTGCCATGAACCTGAAGACGCCGGGTCGCGAAGATGAGAGCGCACAAGAGTCCTCTGCCGGTCAGAGCAAGGATGAGATGTCTGCCGCTCTGGTCTCCGCCTTCGGTGGCAAAGAGAACATCGCCTCCCTGGACGCCTGCATCACCCGTCTGCGTGTCGGTGTGAAGGACGTGGCCAAGGTTGACCAGGCTGGTCTGAAGAAGCTGGGCGCTGCCGGTGTGGTGGTTGCCGGTTCCGGTGTACAGGCTATCTTCGGCACCAAGTCCGACAACCTGAAAACCGACATGGACATCTGGATGAAGAGCAACTAATCCCTGCTTTCATACCGAGTTCCGAAAGGGGAGGCACAAGCCTCCCTTTTTGCTGCCCGCCGTTCAGGAGTCGGCATCATCGCGCAGGGTCCCGGGCCTGGCTTGTGGCGTAGGGCTGGCCAGCGGCCATAAAAAAGGCGCCTGATGGCGCCTTTTTGAATGGAATGGGGTCAGAGTTTCTCCAGATCCCGCTCAATCTCGCTGATCTTGTTCTGTACCACCTTCTCCAGATGGCGCAGGTCCCGCAGTATCTTCTGCTTGATGTCCGGATCGGCCTGGGTCTGTCCGCCCTGGGTCAGGCTGTCGAGTTCATCCACCACGTACTTGAGGTTGGCGTTGATCTCGGTGACGTCCTTGTATTCATGGGTACCCGAGTTGACCAGCATGGTCTTGCGCTGGCGGGGATACTTGAACTTGACGCTCTTGGCGAAGAACTCGCCCTTCTGCTTCTTGAAATAGATCTTGAGAATGTCGTGGTTGGCCTCCTGGCGCAGGGTGTAGCTGTCCACTGAGGTGGGTTCCTGGATCCCCAGGCTCTTCAGATTCTCGTACATCGGGCTTCCTTGGTTTGAAACGATCCTGACCTGTTTATCTTACCCGAGTCGGGCCCGCTTGCCTGTGACAGGTGCGCCAAATTCAGGAGGGGCTCAAAGGAGTGCTGTGTTCAGGGGATGGATCATGGGAAGAGCCCCTTGCCGCTATCGCCGCCTGGCGAAGTGATGAAGAGACTCTCGTTGGTGTATTGGAAAAACGGGTGCGGGCGGGACAAGAGCAACAAAAAAGGCGCCATCAGGCGCCCTTTTAATCACGGCCAAGAGGATTACTCGTCGATGGAACGCAGCAGGGCGTTGATGCCGACCTTGGCGCGGGTCTTGGCATCCACCTTCTTGACGATGACGGCGGCGTACAGGCTGTACTTGCCGCACTTGGAGGGCAGGGAGCCGGAGACGACCACGGAGCCGGCCGGGACGCGGCCATAGTGGATCTCGCCGGTTTCACGGTCATAGATACGGGTGGACTGGCCGATGAAGACACCCATGGAGATGACGGAGCCCTCCTCGACGATCACCCCTTCCACCACCTCGGAACGGGCACCGATGAAGCAGTTGTCTTCGATGATGGTCGGGTTGGCCTGCAGCGGCTCCAGCACGCCACCGATGCCGACGCCGCCGGAGAGGTGCACGTTCTTGCCGATCTGGGCGCAGGAGCCCACGGTGGCCCAGGTGTCGACCATGGTGCCTTCATCCACGAAGGCGCCGATGTTGACGTAGGAGGGCATCAGCACGGTATTGGGGGCGATGAAGGAGCCCTTGCGCGCGGTGGCCGGCGGCACTACGCGTACACCGGCGGCCTTGAACTGTTCGGCGCTGTAGTCGGAGAACTTGAGGGGAACCTTGTCGTAGTACTGGGCGTCGTCGCCCTTGATGATGCCGTTGTCATTGATGCGGAAATAGAGCAGCACCGCCTTCTTCAGCCACTGGTGGACGACCCACTCGCCGGCGATCTTCTCGGCGACGCGGGCCTTGCCGGAGTCCAGCAGATCGATGGCCTCCAGGATGGCGGCCTTGGTGGCGGCATCGACGGAGCCGGGGGTGATGGAGTCACGGCGCTCGAAGGCCGCTTCTATGGTCTGTTGCAACTGGGTCATGACAAGTTTCCTCTAAAAAATTCTGTTTGTTGTATCACACTTTTCCAATTGTTTTTAAGGGCTCTCGCCGATTTCTTGAGAAGAAAGGCGATTTATTGTGCTTGAGTGGCCCAACCACTTGTTATGATTGAAAAATTAATACGAGATAAAGGCTCTTATGGGGCCTTCCTCCGGCCTGTTCAGCCCTCCGCCTCGCCGGATTCCTGCGGGTTGAGCTGATTGACCAACCGCTCTTCCAGCGCCTGCTGCTCGGCCTGGCTCAGGGGCTCCCCGGCCAGGGTGGTGAGGCTGAAGAAGTCTTCCACCCGCTCGCCTATGGTGGTGATCTTGGCGGCGTGCAGCGACAGGCCGCATTGCTGGAACACGGCACCGATGCGGGCCAGCAGGCCAGGGGTATCCAGTGCCGTCAGCTCCAGCAGGGTGTGACGGTTTTCGCCCCTGTGGGGCAGAAACACCACCCGGGTCGGCACGCTGAACTGGCGGTGGCGCCGTGACAGGGGCTTGCTGCGCAGCACCAGCTTGCCCGGCTCCTGCAGCGCCTTCTCCAGCGCCTTCTTGATGGTGGCGGTGCGGTTGGGGCTGATGGGTTCGCCGCTCGGTTCCAGCACGATGAAGGTGTCCAGCACATAGTCGTTGCGCGAGTTCATGATCTGGGCGTCGTGGATGCTCAGGTTCTTCTGATCCAGTGCCGAGGCCACGGTGGCGAACAGGTTGGGCATGTCGCGGCAATAGATGAACACCTCGCTGCCGCCCCGGATGGGGTGCTTGCCGATGAGCACCAGGGGCGCCGGGTTGTCGCCGTGGGCGATGATCTTGCGGCAGTGCCAGGCGATCTGCTCCGGACTGTGGCGCAGGAAGTAGTCGGCCTTGAAGTCGTTCCAGAGGGCGTTGACCGCATCCAGGGATACCTCGCGCTGGGCCAGGATCTGCCGTGCCTGACGCTGGTTCTCGCGGATCTTGAGCCGCATGTCCGGCGGGTTCTCCAGACCCTGGCGCAGGGCCTTCTGGGTGGCGAAGTAGAGCTCCCGCAGCAGGGTCCCCTTCCAGTCGTTCCACAGGGTGTCGTTGGTGGCGCAGATGTCCGCCACGGTCAGGCAATAGAGCAGATCGAGGTGTAATTCGTCGCGCACCTTCTGGGCAAAGTCGGTGACCACGTCCGGATCGTAGATGTCGCGGCGCTGGGCGGTGACCGACATCAGCAGGTGGTGGCGCACCAGCCAGGCGACCAGCCGGCTCTCGTAGCGATCCAGCCCGTGCAACTGGCAGAACTCCAGCGCATCCACGGCGCCGAGTTCGGAGTGATCCCCCCGCCGCCCCTTGGCGATGTCGTGGAACAGGGCCGCGATGCTGAGCAGCTCGGGCTTGCGCAGCTGGGTGAATACCTCGTGGCAGAGCGGGTGGGTCTGGCGGCTGGCCGGGTTGGGGAAGCGATGGATGTTCTGGAGCAGCCTGTGGGTGTGTTCGTCCACCGTGTAGGCGTGGAACATGTCGAACTGCATCTGGCCGACGATGAGGTTCCACTGGGGCAGGTAGGCCGCGAGGATCCCGTACTTGTGCATGAGCGTGAGCGGCTGGCCGATGCCGTTGGGGTGGCGCAGCAGCGCCATGAAGAGGCGGCGGCACTCGGGCAGATCCTGCAGCCAGCAGCTCAGGGTGCGCCTGGCCTCGCGCAACTGGCGCAGGGTGGCGGAGTGGATGCCGGCGATCTCCGGGTGCTGGGCTATCTGGTAGAAGAGCCGCAGGATGGCGGCCGGATCCCGGCCGAACAGTTCGGAATCCACCGCATCGATGAGGCGACCGCGCAGCTGGAACTCGTCGCTGATGCGGCGCACGTCCATGGCGGTGTTGCCGAGGATCGCCTCGTCAAACAGTTGCAGCAGCATCTCGTTGAGCTCGGCCACCCGCCGCACCGTCTGGTAGAAGCGCTTCATCATCTGCTCGACCGGGCCGTTGCCTTCCCCCTCGAAGCCCAGCATCTGGGCCACGGTGCGCTGGCGGTCGAACAGCAGGCGGTTGTCCCCCTTGTTGATGGCCATGTGCAGGGCGAAGCGCACCTTCCAGAGGAAGTTCTGGCAGTCGAGCAGTTCGCGGTACTCGGCCCGGTTGAGGAAACCGTGACTGGTCATCTCGAACAGGGTGGTGGCGCCGAAGTGGCGGCGGGCGACCCAGGCCAGGGTCTGGATGTCGCGCAGGCCCCCCGGATTGTTCTTGAGATCCGGCTCCAGCTTGTAGGCGGTGCCGAGAAACTGCTGGTGGCGCAGGGCCTGCTCTTCGCGCTTGGCGCGAAAGAAAGCCTCGCTCGGCCAGAAATGCTGGGGCAGGGTGGCGGCCTGCAACTGTTCGAACCCCGCCAGGCGACCCGTGATGTAGCGCGCCTCGATGAGGTTGGTGGCGACCGTGATGTCGGCGCGCCCCTGCTCGATGCACTCGGCCACGTTGCGCACCGATTGTCCCACTTCCAGCTTGAGATCCCACAAGAGGGTGATGAACTCGCCGATGCGCAGCCCCAGCACCTCGTCCAGTTCATCCCCTTCGTAGAGCAGCAGCAGGTCGATGTCGGAGTGGGGGTGCAGCTCGCCCCGGCCATAGCCACCCACCGCAATGAGGGTGAGTTCCGTCTTGTCGAAGCCGAACTTGTGCCACAGCCTCGTCAGCAGCGCATCCATGTATTCGGAGCGGGTGGCCACCAGTTCGATGATGTTGTCACCGGCATCGAAGCGTTCGTGCAACCAGGCGAGGAAGCGGCTCAGGTACTCCTTGCAGTTGTCGCGGGTGAGCTGATCGTCGGGCAACAGGTGGGGGGAAAGCAGGCTGGCATCCATGGCATCTCGCACTCTCGGTCTGGCCGGATAAAGAGCAACCCCGGCGTGCGGCCGGGGTTGAATGTCAAACGTGGCGGATAACGCGCTCGATGGTGTCGTCGGGGCGCAGGGTGAGCACCTCGCAGCCGTCCTCGGTCACCAGCAGAGTGTGTTCCCACTGGGCGGAGTCGCCGCCATCCTTGGTGGTGACGGTCCAGCCATCCTTCGGGTTGACCTTGCAGTGGTACTTCTTGCTGTTGACCATGGGCTCTATGGTGAAGCACATGCCAGGTTTCAGCTCCAGCTTGCCGCCGTTGCGGTAGTGCAGGATCTGCGGCTCCTCGTGGAATTCGGCGCCGATGCCGTGGCCGCAGTAGTCGCGCACCACGGAGAAGCCGGCCTGCTCGACGATGGGCTGGATCACGGCGCCGATCTCGGTGATGCACATGCCGGGGCGTACCCGCTTGATGGCGGCGTAGAGGCTATCCTGGGCCACCTTGCACAGCTGGCGGCGCAGGGGAGTGGTCTGGCCCACGATGAACATGGCGGAGGTGTCGCCGTGATAGCCGTCCTTGATGACGGTGATGTCCAGATTGATGATGTCGCCATCGCGCAGCTTCTTGTGGTTCGGGATGCCGTGGCAGATGACATCGTTCACCGAAGTGCAGATGGACTTGGGGAAGCCGTGATAATTCAGCGGCGCGGGGATGGCCTGCTGTACGTCGACGATGTGGTTGTGGCACAGGGTGTTCAGTTCGTCGGTGGTGACGCCCGCCTTGACGTGGGGGGCGATCATGACCAGCACGTCGGCGGCCAGCTGGCCGGCAACGCGCATTTTTTCAATCTCTTCCGGTGTCTTGATTTTAATGGACATGGGATCTCTCTTGGGGCCCGATCGCGCATCCGTTGATGTCCGGCAATCGGGTAATGAAAAATAGATGCGTTTGCAATCAGGGCGAAATTTTATCCCCAACCCCCGTTTACTTCCAGTGTGATCGTCATCGCAACGTCATCAGGCGATCGCACCCTGGTTCGGGATCCATTTTTAGCGCCCTGGCTGGTGGTGTCCTGACCAAAGTTATGGTATAAAGCGCGCCGGAATGGGGAACTTGTCTTCCCATACCATCACCCTTACTCAAACAACACACACACATCGACACCTGTACCGGGGTGCCCCTCTGGGGTCGGTTACATGGGATGTGTGGAGGCCTAACCCCAATACAGAGGTATAAAATGGCTAAAGTTTCTATGCGCGACATGCTGCAAGCCGGCGTTCACTTCGGTCACCAGACCCGTTACTGGAACCCGAAAATGAAGTCCTACATCTTCGGCGCCCGCAGCAAGGTTCACATCATCAACCTGGAAAAAACCGTTCCGATGTTTGACGATGCCATGAACTTCATCAGCTCCGTAGCTGCCAAGAAAGGCAAGGTACTGTTCGTTGGTACCAAGCGTGCCGCGTCTGAAGCCGTTAAAGAAGCCGCTGAGCGTTGCGACCAGTTCTATGTTAACCACCGCTGGCTGGGCGGCATGCTGACCAACTGGAAAACCGTTCGTCAGTCCATCAAGCGCCTGAAAGATCTGGAAACCCAGAGCCAGGACGGTACCTTCGACAAGCTGACCAAGAAAGAGGCGCTGATGCGTACTCGCGAAATGGACAAGCTGGAGAAGAGCCTGGGTGGTATCAAGAACATGGGCGGCCTGCCTGACGTTCTGTTCGTTGTCGACGCCGACCACGAGCACATCGCTATCAAAGAAGCCAACAACCTGGGTATCCCGGTAGTTTCCATCGTTGATACCAACTCCAACCCGGACGGCGTTGACTATGTCATCCCGGGTAACGACGACGCTATCCGTGCCGTACAGCTGTACCTGAACGCTGCTGCTGACACCGTTCTGGAAGCCCGTGAGCAGGACATCGTTGTTCAAGCCGAACAAGATGGCTTCGTTGAAGCTGAGTAAT
The DNA here is from genome assembly GCF_000820085.1 of Aeromonas sanarellii. GTDB lineage: Bacteria > Pseudomonadota > Gammaproteobacteria > Enterobacterales > Aeromonadaceae > Aeromonas > Aeromonas sanarellii. The sequence continues at coordinate 35,578 of NZ_CDBN01000015.1, read as the reverse complement.
TGATAAGGACTGCAAAGCCCTTATTAACCAAGCTGATGTAATTGGTTAGCAGGGGCCCTTGTGGCCCCTGTTTCTTGTCAATTCAAGACCGAGGATACTGGACATGGCAAACATTTCTGCCGCCCTGGTAAAAGAACTGCGCGAGCGCACCGCCGCTGGCATGATGGATTGCAAAAAAGCGCTGGAAGAAGCCAACGGTGACATCGAACTGGCTATCGAGAACATGCGTAAATCCGGTCAGGCCAAGGCCGCCAAGAAAGCGGGCCGTATCGCCGCCGAAGGCGTGATCTTCGCCCGTACCGAAGGCAACGTTGCCGTCATGATCGAGCTGAACTGCGAGACTGACTTCGTTTCCAAGGATGCCGGTTTCCTGGCCATGGGTCAGAAGATCGTCGAGATCGCCGCTACCCAGAAAATCGCTGATGTTGACGCGCTGAAAGCCGCCGACTTCGGCAACGGTGAGTCCGTCGAGCTGACCATCACCAACCTGATCGCCAAGATCGGTGAGAACATGAACCTGCGTCGCGTGATGCTGGTTGAAGGTGACAACCTGGGCACCTACGTTCACGGCTCCCGCATCGGTGTTATCACCAAGCTGGCCGGTGGCTCCGAAGAACTGGCCAAAGATCTGGCCATGCACGTCGCTGCCAACAGCCCGCAATTCGTCAAGCCCGAAGACGTGTCTGCCGAAGTCGTTGCCAAGGAGCGCGAAATCCAGATCGACATCGCCATCAACTCCGGCAAGCCGAAAGAGATCGCCGAGAAGATGGTTGAAGGCCGCATGAAGAAGTTCACCGGTGAGGTTTCCCTGACTGGTCAGCCGTTCGTGAAGGATCCTTCCATGACCGTTGCCGAGCTGCTGAAGAAAGAAGGCGCTGACGTCGTTTCCTTCACCCGTTTCGAAGTGGGCGAAGGCATCGAGAAGCAAGAGACCGACTTCGCTGCTGAAGTAGCAGCCCAGATCGCGGCCGCTCAGAAGGCCTAATCGAACCGGTTTTTCCGTTTCCCCAGACCGCGACTTATGTCGCGGTCTTTATATGACCAGGAATCAGTGACATGAGTACCAATCCCAAGCCTGCATACAGACGTGTTCTTCTGAAGTTGAGTGGTGAAGCCCTGCAAGGATCCGAGGGTTTCGGCATTGATCCGGCGGTGCTGGAACGGATGGCCCAAGAGATCAAAGAGCTGGTTGAGCTGGGTGTACAGGTCGGTCTGGTCATCGGTGGCGGCAACCTGTTCCGTGGTGCCGGCCTTGCCAAGGCGGGCATGAACCGCGTGGTGGGTGACCACATGGGCATGCTGGCGACCGTCATGAACGGCCTGGCCATGCGTGATGCCCTGCATCGTGCTTATGTGAATGCCCGCCTGATGTCGGCCATCTCCCTGCAGGGGGTCTGCGACTCCTACAGCTGGGCAGAGGCCATCAGCCAGCTGCGCGCCGGCAAGGTGGTGATCTTCTCCGCCGGTACCGGCAACCCCTTCTTTACCACCGACTCGGCAGCCTGCCTGCGCGGCATCGAGATCGAAGCCGACGTGGTGCTCAAGGCCACCAAGGTCGATGGCGTGTTCACCGACGATCCGGTCAAGAACCCGGATGCCGTGCTCTATCAAGAACTGAGTTATGATGAAGTTCTTGAAAAAGAACTCAAAGTGATGGATCTTGCTGCTTTTACCCTGGCCCGCGACCACGATCTGCCGATCCGGGTGTTCAACATGAACAAACCGGGCGCACTGCGCCGGGTGATCATGGGCGAGCCGGAAGGTACCCTGATCCACCAGGCCAGCAAGTAAGGCAAGTGTGAGCCCCAGGCTCGCTTGTCCATTACGCCAGTCAACAAGATAGATACGGGCCGCCCGCCGGCTCGTTCGCCAAAAGGAAAACCACTGTGATCAACGAGATTAAAAACGACGCCAAGGACCGCATGGGCAAAAGCGTAGAGTCGCTCAAGACCCAGATGTCCAAGATCCGTACCGGTCGTGCTCACCCGAGCCTGCTCGACGGCATCCAGGTGGAGTATTACGGTGCTGCCACTCCTCTGAAGCAGTTGGCCAACGTGGTGGCAGAAGATGCCCGTACCCTCTCCATCTCCATCTTCGATCGCTCCATGATCCAGGCGGTGGAAAAAGCCATCCTGACCTCCGATCTGGGCCTGAATCCGTCCAGCAACGGCCAGACCCTGCGCGTGCCGCTGCCGCCGCTGACCGAGGAGCGTCGTCGCGATCTGACCAAGATCGTCCGTGCCGAGGCCGAAGGCGCCCGGGTTGCCATTCGCAACATCCGCCGCGATGCCAACGCCGACCTGAAAGCCCTGCTCAAAGACAAAGAGATCTCCGAGGATGACGACCGTCGCGCCCAGGAAGAGATCCAGAAGCTGACCGATACCTTCATCAAGCTGGTGGATGACGCCCTGGTTGTGAAGGAAAAGGAGCTAATGGAAATCTAAGCCTCCGACAGGTATATTACGAGCGCCGTGTAGTGCCCCTGCACGGCGCTTTTGTCTTTGTGGGAGAAATGAATGTCGCTTTTGGCAGCGCTGGGCGATAGCGCCAGCTCGTCCTTGCCCCGTCACGTCGCCATCATCATGGATGGCAACGGTCGCTGGGCTCAGAACCGTGGCAAGATGCGGGTCTCTGGCCACAAGGCGGGCGTGAAATCCGTGCGTGAGGCCGTCTCCTTTGCCGCCCGTGCCAAGATGGAGGCGCTGACCCTGTTTGCGTTCTCCAGTGAAAACTGGCGCCGCCCCGAGGGGGAGGTCAATGCGCTCATGGAGCTCTTCATGACGGTGTTGGGGCGTGAGGTGAGCAAGCTGCACAGCAACGGCATCCGTCTCAAGGTCATTGGCGATACCGCCCGCTTCAGCGAGCGGCTGCAGGCCAGGATCGCCAAGGCCGAGGCCCTGACCGCCAACAACCGGGGGATGACCCTCAACATCGCCGCCAACTATGGCGGCCAGTGGGACATCGCCCAGGCGGCCCGCAAGCTGGCCCGTGCCGTGGCCGCCGGCGAGCTGGATGCCGAGGCGGTCGATGAGGCCGCGCTGGCGCGCGAGGTCTGCATGGCCGACCTGCCGCCGGTGGATCTGCTGATCCGCACCGGCGGGGACCATCGCATCAGCAACTTCGTGCTGTGGCAGCTTGCCTATGCTGAACTCTATTTTACCCCGGTCCTGTGGCCCGATTTCGACGAGGCCGAGTTCAGTGGGGCGGTTGCCTCCTTCGTTGCTCGCGAGCGTCGCTTCGGCTGTACGGGCGAACAGATCCGGGAACTGATCGCCGCGCAACAGACCGGCTAAACCCCGCTCCCAAGAGAGAGGTTTCTTTTGCTAAAACAACGAATTATTACCGCATTACTGTTAGTGCCCCTGGTGTTGGGGGCGCTGTTTTTCCTGCCATTGAAATTCTTTGCCCTGCTCGCCGCCCTGGTCTTTCTGCTGGCCAGCCGCGAGTGGAGCGCCTTCGTGACCGCCCAGCCGCAGCAATGGCTGCCGGTGGTGTTCTGTCTGCTGCTGGGGGCCAGCCTGTTCTGGGTGCCGGTAGAGCAGCTCTGGATCCCTCAACTGCACCCACTGGTGATGGGCGTGCTCTGGACCGCGGTCAGCTGGTGGCTGCTGGGGCTGCTGCTGGTGCTGCGCTACCCGCAGAGCGCCAAGCTGTGGCGAGAGTCCGTCTGGCTCAAGTCCCTGTTCGGCCTGGTGACCCTGGTGCCCTTCTTCTGGTCCCTGGTGGCCATCCGGGGCTACAACTTCTACCACGACCCCATGATGGGGGCCTGGATACTGCTGTTCGTGATGGGACTGGTCTGGGCGGCAGATTCTGGCGCATATTTTTTCGGCAAGGCGTTCGGCAAACACAAGCTGGCGCCGGCCGTCAGCCCGGGCAAGACCATAGAGGGCATGCTGGGCGGCCTGTTCACCGCGAGCCTTCTGGCCATCGGCGTCACCTGGTTCATGGGCTTCGTGCCGGCCAAGATGGCGGCCGTGCTGATCTGCTCCCTGCTGGCGGTGCTCGCCTCCGTACTCGGCGATCTCACCGAGAGCATGTTCAAGCGTGAAGCGGGCATCAAGGATTCCGGCACCCTGCTGCCGGGCCACGGCGGCATCCTCGATCGCATCGACAGCCTGACGGCGGCCCTGCCCGTGTTCCTGCTCAGCTACCTGTTGCTCGGTCAGGAGTTTTGATGCCCCGCGCGCTGATGATCCCGGGAGCGTCCCGCTCCATCAGTCTGTTACCCATTCAGGAGTCTTGATGCATAACCTGGTGATCCTGGGAGCGTCCGGCTCCATCGGTCAGAGCACCCTCAAGGTACTGCGGCACAATCCTGGGCGCTGGCAGGTGCTGGCGCTGACGGCGGCTCGCAGCGTGGAGGCCATGCTGCGCGACTGCCTCGAATTCTCTCCCCGCTTCGCCGTCATGGTGGACGAAGGCGCAGCCAGCGATCTGGCGGGCAGGCTCAAGGCCCATGGCTCTGCGACCCGGGTGCTCAGTGGCCAGGCGGCCCTGTGCGAGGTGGCGTCCCACCCCGAGGCCCACAGCGTGATGGCGGCCATCGTCGGCGCGGCGGGTCTGGCGCCCACCATGGCCGCGGTGCGGGCCGGCAAGCGCATCCTGCTGGCCAACAAGGAGGCGCTGGTCATGTCGGGCGCCTTCTTCATGGAGGCGGTGCGCCAGCACGGCGCCGAGCTGCTGCCCATCGACAGCGAACACAACGCCATCTTCCAGTGCCTGCCCGAGGCCATCCAGCGCCAGCCGGGCTTCTGCGATCTGGCCGCGGCTGGCATCAGCAAGATACTGTTGACCGGCTCGGGCGGTCCGTTCCGCTACACGGAGATCGGCGAGCTGGCCAAGGTCACCCCTGCCCAGGCGGTGGCCCATCCTAACTGGTCCATGGGGGCCAAGATCTCGGTGGACTCCGCCACCATGATCAACAAGGGGCTGGAGTACATAGAGGCGCGCTGGCTGTTCAACGCGGCGCCCGAGCAGATCCAGGTGGTGATCCACCCCCAGTCGGTCATCCACTCCATGGTGCAGTACAAAGACGGCTCCGTGCTGGCCCAGCTCGGCAACCCCGACATGTGCACCCCCATCGCCCACGCCTTGGCTTATCCGGCTCGCATCGAGTCCAGTGTGGAACCTTTGGATTTCTTCAGTGTCGGAGAGTTCAGCTTCATTCGCCCCGACTACGAGCGCTATCCTTGCTTGCGGCTGGCCATCGCTGCCTGCCAGCAGGGGCAGGGGGCTACTACCTCCCTCAATGCCGCCAACGAGGAGGCCGTCGCGGCTTTTCTTGCAGAGCGGATTGGATTTATGGATATTGCCAGAGTCAACGAATCCGTCATGAGCGCGCTGGGCACGAGTGCCGCAGGCTCCCTGGAGGATCTCATTGCCCTGGATGGTGCGGCCCGTGTCCGTGCCCAGCAACTGATAAAGGAGCTTGCCGTATGAACGGACTGTGGTGGCCAGGTGCCTCTCTCCATGCTCTGCGCAGGACTGGTCATGACCTCGAGGTGCGTGGCTGATGGGAACCCTGCTGTGGAACATAGGCGCCTTCATCGTCGCCCTCGGGCTCCTGGTAGCGGTCCATGAATTCGGCCACTTCTGGGTCGCCCGTCGCTGTGGCGTCAAGGTGGAGCGTTTCTCCATCGGCTTTGGCAAGGCGATCTGGCGCCGGCTCGGCAAGGATGGCACCGAATACGTGCTGGCGCTCATTCCCCTGGGTGGCTACGTCAAGATGCTGGACGGCCGGGTCGACGATCTCAAGCCGGGTGAGGAGCAGTACGCCTTCAACCACAAGAGCGTCTGGGCACGGATGGCCATCGTCGCGGCCGGCCCCATGGCCAACTTCGTGTTTGCCCTGTTCGCCTTCTGGCTGATGTTCATGATCGGCGTCCCGAGCGTCAAACCTGTGGTGGGCGAGGTGCGCCCCGCCTCCATCGTCGCCCAGGCCGGCATCGAACCGGGCATGGAGATAGTCGGCGTCGGTGGCGAGGAGACAGGTGACTGGGAAAGCGTGACCTATGCCCTCATCAGCCACCTGGGGGACGATTCGGTCCAGCTCAAGCTCAAGGCGGCCCACACCAGCTATGCGGTGGACAAGACGCTGCAGCTCGCCGGCTGGCAGTTCGATCCGGACAAGGAGTCCCCCATCGGCAGCCTGGGGATAGTGCCGCTGGGCGGCAAGGTGCTGCCCGTGGTCGAGGCCGTGGTGCCATCGAGCGCCAGCGAGAAGGCCGGCCTGCTGGTTGGGGATCGCATCAAGGGCGTCGATGGCCAAGCCATCACCGAATGGGCCCAGTTTGTCGAGCGGGTGCAGCAATCCCCGGAGCAGCCACTGCAGGTGACGGTGGAGCGGGCGGGCAGCGATCTGACCCTGACCCTGACCCCGGATGTGAAGAAGGTGAGAGGCCAGCTGGTCGGTTTCGTCGGCCTGTCGCCGCAACTGGTTCCATTACCGGATGAGTATCGAACTCTGTTACAGTATGGGCCTTTGCAAGCCCTGTGGCATGGGGTCCAGAAGACCTGGAGCCTGATCACCCTGACCTTCGACATGATTGGCAAGCTGATCGGTGGCATCGTCTCCCTGGACAATCTGAGCGGCCCCATCTCCATCGCCAAGGGGGCCGGCAGCAGCGCCGATTACGGGTTGGTCTATTTCCTGGGGTTCCTGGCGCTCATCAGCGTCAACCTGGGGATCATCAATCTGTTCCCCCTGCCGGTTCTCGATGGTGGCCACCTGGTCTATTTCCTCATCGAGGCGATCACCGGCAAGCCGGTACCGGAAAAAATTCAGGAAGTTGGGTTCAGGATAGGCGCCGCCATTCTGATGTTACTGATGGGCATTGCGCTGTTTAATGATTTCGCTCGCCTCTGAGGCCAGAGCATCAACAAGGACACATAAGAACAAAATGGCTGTTAAAAAAGCATTGGTGTTGAGTTGCCTGCTGGGGGCCAGCTTCCTGGCTCAGGCTGCCCCGGCCTCTTTTGTGGTGCAAGACATTCAGGTCGAGGGTCTGCAGCGGGTGACCCTGGGTGCCGCCCTGTTGAATCTGCCGGTGCGGGTCGGTGACTCCGTCGACTCCGTGGCCCTGGCGAACGCCATCAAGAAGCTCTATGCCTCCGGCAACTTCGAGGACGTCAAGGTCTATCGTGACGGCCAGGTGCTGCAGGTTGTGGTGAAGGAACGCCCGACCATCTCCAGCATCGAGTTCTCCGGTAACAAGGACATCAAGGAGGAGCAGCTGACCCAGAGCCTGGAGTCCTCCGGCATCCGGGTCGGTGATCCCCTGGATCGCACCGTGCTGAGCTCCCTCGAGAAGGGACTGGAAGATTTCTACTACGGCGTGGGCAAGTACTCCGCCAAGGTCAAGGCCATCGTCACTCCGCTGCCGCGCAACCGGGTCGACCTCAAGTTCACCTTCGTGGAAGGGGAAGCGGCGAAGATCCAGCAGATCAACATCGTCGGCAACCAGGTGTTCCCGGAAGAGAAGCTGCTGGCCCAGCTCTCCCTCAAGGACGACGTGCCCTGGTGGAACTTCACCGGCGATCAGCGCTATCAGAAGCAGAAGCTGGCCGGCGACATCGAAGTGCTGCGCTCCTACTACATGGACCGCGGCTACATCCGCTTCGCCCAGGAGTCCACCCAGGTCTCCATGACCCCGGACAAGAAGGGGGTCTACGTCACCCTCAACATCAAGGAAGGGGACCAGTACAAGGTCTCAGGCGTCCAGCTCAAGGGCGACCTCATCGATCGCGGCGGCGAGATGAAGGGGCTGATCCCCATCGAGGCCGGCAGCGTCTATTCCGCGAGCCAGGTGACCCACACCGAAGAGGTGCTCTCCAAGTTCCTCGGCCGTTACGGCTACGCCTATCCCAAAGTCGTCACCTTCCCCCAGATCAATGACGAGACCAAGGAAGTCGAGCTCATCGTCAACGTGGAGCCGGGCCCCCGGGTCTACGTGCGCAACATCAACTTCAGCGGCAATGTCACCACCAAGGACGAAGTGCTGCGTCGCGAGATGCGCCAGATGGAGGGCACCTGGCTCTCCTCCGACAACGTCGAGCAGTCCAAGACCCGTCTCAACCGCCTCGGCTTCTTCGAAACCGCAGAAGTGGATACCAAGCGGGTGCCCGGCAGCGACGACCAGGTCGATCTCGACTTCAAGGTGAAGGAGCAGCCCGCGGGGTCCATCAACGCCGGTATCGGCTATGGCACCGAATCGGGTCTGAGCCTGCAGGCGGGTCTGCAGCAGGACAACTTCATGGGGACCGGCAAGAAGATCGGCATCAACGCCAGCACCAACGACTACTCGAAGAACATCGATCTGAGCTACAACGATCCCTACTTCACCGTCGATGGGGTCAGCCTGGGCGGCCGTCTCTACTACAACAAGTTCAGCGCGGCCGATGCCAACATCGTCGACTACGAGAACACCACCATCGGCTTCCGTCTCTCCAGCGGCTTCCCGGTCAACGAGAACAACCGTCTCGACTTCAGCCTGGGCTACGAGAACAACAAGCTCTCCCAGCCCAACCCCTATGTGCAGGTGGATGAGTTCTGGAAGGTCTATCAGGCCAACCTGGACGGCGACAACCGCATGGTGTTCAACACCGTCGACGTCACCGCCGGCTGGACCCGTTCCACCCTCAACAAGGGCCAGTTCCCGACCGCCGGTGACCGTCAGCGGGTGAACGCCAAGGTGACGGTACCTGGCATGGATCTGCAGTACTTCAAGCTCAACGCCGAAGACTCCCACTACTTCCCGTTCGATGCGGATCACCAGTGGGTGATGCTGGCCAAGGCCCGCGCCTCCTATGGCAACGGCTACGGCAGCAACGGCGACTACGACCATGTGCTGCCGTTCTTCGAGAACTACTATGCCGGTGGCTTCGACACCCTGCGCGGCTTCAAGAGCAACACCGTGGGTCCGAAGGCGCTCTATTACTACAACCTGGGCGGCAACGACGTCATCCAGGGCACTGACAGCTCGGTGGGCGGCAATGCCCTGGCGGTGGCGTCCCTCGAGATGATAGTGCCGACGCCGTTCGCCTCGGAAAGCTACCAGCCCCAGCTGCGGACCAGCTTCTTCGTCGATGCGGGTACCGTGTGGGACACCACCTTCGAATATGGCCAGTACCAGAACCGTTGCTTCAGCGGCTGCAACTATCTGATGGACTACTCCGACCCCACCAACATCCGGGTGTCGACCGGTCTGTCGCTGCAGTGGCTCTCTCCCATGGGGCCCCTGGTGTTCGTGCTGGCGAAACCGATCAAGAAATACGAAGGGGACGACACCGAAGTCTTCTCCTTCAACATCGGCCGTACCTTCTAATCGGGTCGGACGACCCCCGCTGCGGCGGGGGAGAAGCATGATGGGTCGCGCGGTGTGCGTGCCTCACCAGGTAACAAGACGGTCTTGTGGATCGCTTGCACAATCAGGTAAATCAGGTAGCCCTCGACCGAGGGACCAAGGAGTAAGTGTGAATAAAGCGTTGAAAGTAGCTGGTTTGAGTTTTGCACTGATGGCTGCCGGCATGGGCTCCGCCTGGGCTGAGACCAAGATTGCCGTGGTCGACATGGGCGAAGTCTTCCAGAAGCTGCCCCAGCGTGAAGCCGTTGCCAAGAAGCTGAAAGGTGAATTCGAGCCGCGCATGCGCGAGCTGCAGAAGCTGGAATCCGATGGTCAGGCGCTGGTCGAGAAGTTCAAGAAGGACGAAGCCTTCATGAGCGCCGAGCAGAAGAAGCAGAGCCAGGAGAAGCTGGCCAAGCTGCAGATGGAGTTCAACCAGAAGCGTCAGGCGTTCGAGCAGGACAACGGCCGTCGTCAGGCGGAAGAGCGCAACAAGATCCTGACCAAGGTACAGGCTGCCATCGATGCCATCGCCAAGAGCAATGGCTACGATCTGGTGCTGGAGCGCAACGCCGCGCCCTATGCCGCCAGCAAGCTGGACATCTCCGGCCAGGTTATCTCTCAGGTTAGCAAGAGCAACTAATTGATGGCATTCACTCTCGCACAGCTGGCCCAGCAACTGGGGGCCGAGGTCCATGGGGATGGGACCCGGGAAATTCGCAAGGTCGCGACACTGGAAAAAGCCGGGGAGGGGGAGATCGCCTTCCTGTCCAACAAGAAGTACCGGCATTTCCTGGAGCAGAGCAAGGCGACCGCCGTGCTCATCACCGAAGCGGACCTGCCGTTTTGTCCCACCAATGCCCTGGTGCTCAAGGACCCCTACGTGGGCTTTGCCCGGGTAGCCCAACTGCTGGACACCACGCCGCAGCCGGCCATGGATATCCATCCGAGCGCCGTCATCGCGGCGGACGTGCAACTGGGCGAGAGAGTGGCCATCGGCGCCAATGCGGTCATCGAATCCGGCGTGGTGCTGGGGGATGATGTCCGCATCGGTCCTGGCTGTTTCGTTGGCCAGAACACCCGACTGGGAGCACGCTCCCGGTTGTGGGCCAACGTCACCCTCTATCACAACGTGACCCTGGGCACGGACTGTCTGGTGCAAGCCGGGACCGTGATCGGGGCCGACGGTTTCGGTTATGCCAACGAGCGTGGCGAGTGGATCAAGATCCCCCAGCTCGGTGGCGTGACCATAGGCAACCGGGTCGAGATCGGTGCCTGCACCACCATCGACCGCGGTGCGCTGGAAGATACCCGCATCGCCGACAACGTCATCATCGACAACCAGTGCCAGATCGCCCACAACGTCGAGATCGGCTACGGCACCGCCGTGGCGGGCTCCACCGTGATGGCCGGTAGTCTCAAGGTCGGCAAATACTGTATCATTGGCGGCGCCTCCGTCTTCAACGGGCACATGGAGATCTGCGACCAGGCCACCGTCACCGGCATGGCCATGGTGATGCGACCCATCACGGAGCCCGGTATCTACTCTTCCGGCATCCCCCTGCAAACCAATAAAGAGTGGCGCAAGACCGCCGCCCGGGTGATGCGTATCGAAGAGATGCACAAGCGGTTGAGCCGACTTGAGAAAAAGCTGGATCAAGAATAATCACGATTGGTATAGGGTACTGTTTTGACTACTGAAAAGAAGAGCCTGGGCATCCAGGAAATCATGGATCTGCTGCCCCACCGTTATCCCTTCCTGATGGTGGACAAGGTGGAAAACTACGAGATCAGCGATGAGCGCAAGACCCTGCGCGCCATCAAGAACGTCTCGTTCAACGAGCCGATCTTCCAGGGCCACTTCCCGGCCAAGCCGGTGTTCCCCGGCGTGCTGATCCTGGAGGCCATGGCCCAGGCGACCGGTATCCTGGCCTTTACCATGGTGGGCAAGCCGTCCCCCAACGAGCTCTACTATTTCGCCTCCATCGACAACGCCCGCTTCAAGCGCCCGGTCGGCCCTGGCGATCAGCTGGTGCTGGACGTAGAGTTTCTGAAGGAGCGCCGCGGCATTGCCAAGTTCACCGGTGTCGCCACCGTCGACGGTGAAGTGGTCTGTACCGCCGAACTGATGTGCGCCAAACGCGAGGTGTAACCGTGATCGACCAGACTGCCATCATCCACGACACCGCCATCGTCCATGAGTCTGCCGTCATCGGCAAAGGGGTCGAGATCGGTCCCTTCACCGTCATCGGTGCCGACGTGGAAATCGGCGACAACACCTGGGTGAGCTCCCATGTGGTGATCAAGGGGCCGACCAGGATAGGTCGCGGCAACAAGATCTTCCAGCACACCTCCATCGGTGAGGATTGCCAGGACAAGAAGTACGCCGGCGAGCGCACCTTCCTCGAGATTGGCGACAACAACGTGTTTCGCGAGAACTGCACCGTGCACCGCGGCACCACCCAGGATCAGAGCCTGACCAAGGTGGGCAGCGGCAACCTGTTCATGGTCAACGTCCACGTGGCCCACGACTGCATCATCGGTGACAACTGCATCTTCGCCAACAACGCCACCCTGGCGGGCCACGTGCACATCGGTGACTTCGTGATCTTCGGCGGTCTGTCTGCCATTCACCAGTTCGGTCGCGTCGGCTCCCACGCCTTCGTCGGTGGCTGCGCCGCCCTGAACAAGGACGTGCCGCCCTACGTGATGGCGGCCGGCAACTATGCCAAGCCGTTCGGGGTCAACTCCGAGGGGCTGCGTCGTCGCGGCTTCAGCGCCGAGGCGATCTCCGCCGTCAAGCGTGCCTACAAGGAGATCTTCCGCTCCGGCAAGACCATCGAAGAGGTGCTGCCGGTGCTGAGCGAGATGGCCCAGGCCGAGCCTGCCATCCAGCTTTATGTGGATTTCCTCAAGGACAACGAGCGCGGGATCATCCGTGCCTAAGCCCATCCGCATCGGCATCGTCGCCGGAGAGACCTCCGGCGACATCCTGGCCGCAGGGCTGGTGCGCGAGCTGCAGCGTCGCTACCCCGACGCGCAGTTTGAAGGGATCGCCGGGCCGCGCATGCAGGCCCTGGGCGTCAAGGCGCTGTTCGAGATGGAGGAGCTCTCCGTCATGGGCATCGCCGAGGTGCTGGGACGTCTGCCCCGCATCCTGCAGGTGCGCCGCGAGCTGCTGCGCCACTTCATTGCCAATCCTCCCGACATCTTCGTCGGTGTGGATGCGCCGGATTTCAATATCGGGGTGGAGCTGAAACTGCGCCGCGCCGGTATCAAGACGGTCCACTACGTCAGCCCCTCGGTCTGGGCCTGGCGTCAGGGCCGCATTCACAAGATCAAGGCCGCCACCGACATGGTGCTCGCCTTCCTGCCGTTCGAGAAAGCCTTCTACGACCGTTTCGATGCCCCCTGCCGGTTCGTCGGCCACACCATGGCGGACGACATCCCGCTGGTACCGGATCAGGCCGCCGTGCGCAAGGAGCTCGGCATCGATCCCGCCCGCCGCTGGCTGGCGGTGCTGCCTGGCAGCCGGCATGCGGAAGTGGCCTTCATGGCGCCGGTCTTCCTCGAGGCGTGCAAGCACCTGACGGTGCACTGCCCGGATCTCGGCTTCATCGTGCCCCTGGTCAACCAGAAGCGGCGCGAGCAGTTCCTCGCCATCAAGGCCGAGGTGGCGCCGGATCTCGACATGGTGCTGCTGGACGGCCAGGGCCGCGAGGCCATGATCGCCGCCGACGTGGTGATGCTCGCCTCCGGCACAGCCGCGCTGGAAGCCATGCTGGTGAAGAAACCCATGGTGGTGGGCTACAAGCTCAAACCCTTCAGCTACTGGCTGGCCCAGTGGCTGGTGAAGACGGAATACGTCTCCCTGCCCAATCTGCTGGCGGACAGGATGCTGGTGCCCGAACTCATCCAGCACGAGTGCACCCCCTGCAATCTGGTGGAAGAGGTCAGCAAACTGCTGGAGCACGACAACAGCGAGCTCATCGCGACCTTCACCAAGCTGCACGAGAAGATCCGCTGCAATGCCGACGTGAAGGCCGCCGAGGCGGTGGTGGCGCTGCTTGACCGCTAGTTGGGCTGGAATGTGCGCTTTTGGCGTGATGTTGTGCTGATACTGGCCCTGCGGGGCCGGTTTTGATTCAAGGCTGTGAGATGACGATCGATATTCCTCAAGACAAGCTGATTGCCGGGGTGGACGAGGTGGGTCGCGGCCCCCTGGTGGGTGACGTGGTCACCGCCGCGGTGATCCTGGATCCCGCCAACCCGATCGAAGGCCTGGCCGACTCCAAGAAGCTCTCCGAGAAGAAGCGCCTGGCCCTCCATGACGAGATCAAGGCGAAGGCCCTGGCCTGGGCCATCGGTCGCGCCAGCCCGGCGGAGATCGACGAACTCAACATACTGCACGCCACCATGCTGGCGATGCAGCGCGCCGTGGCGGGGCTCTCCGTCCAGCCGGAGCTGGTGTTTATCGACGGCAACCGCTGCCCGTCCCTGCCGATGGAGGCCCGCGCCGTGGTCAAGGGGGACAGCCTGGTGGCCGCCATCAGCGCCGCCTCCATCCTCGCCAAGGTGACCCGCGACGCCGAGATGACCGAGCTGGATGCCCGCCATCCCGAGTACGGCTTCGCCCGCCACAAGGGCTATCCCACCGCCGAGCACCTCGCCATTTTGGCCTCGCGCGGGCCCCTGCCCGAGTACCGGCAGAGCTTCAAGCCGGTGCGCCGCGCCCTGGGGATCGAATAACCCATGCCGATCTGTCTGAACGATTTCTGCTTGCGCAATGAGAGGGCGTGACCATGGCTGATCCCCGCTTCATCCACCTGAGGGTGCACTCCGACTTCTCCATGGTCGACGGCCTGCAGAAGATCGGTCCCATCGTCTCCGCCGCCGCCGCCAACAACATGCCGGCCCTGGCCCTGACGGACCAGATGAACATGTGCGGCCTGGTGCGCTTCTACGGCTCTGCCCACGGCAAGGGGATCAAGCCCCTGGTCGGTGCGGATTTCTGGGTGCAGAGCGATGAGCTCGGGGACGAGCAGTTCCGCCTCACCCTGCTCGCCATGGACAACGACGGCTACCAGAACATCACCCTGCTCATCTCCCGGGGCTATCAGCGTGGCCACGTGCAGGGCCGCCCCGTCATCGACAAGGCCTGGCTGGGCGAGCACGCCAAAGGGGTGATCGTCCTCTCCGGCGGCCGGGAGGGAGACGTGGGCAAGTTCCTGCTCAAGGGCAACCGCCAGATGGTGGAGCAGTGCCTCGCCTTCTACCAGCACCACTTCCCCGACGCCTACTACCTGGAGCTGCTGCGTACCGGTCGCCCAGACGAGGAGGTCTACCTCCATATGGCGGTCGCCCTGGCGACCGAGTTCGAGGTGCCCGTGGTGGCCACGAACGAGGTGGTGTTCCTCGGTGCCGACGACTTCGACGCCCACGAGATCCGGGTTGCCATCCACGACGGCTACACCCTGATGGACAAGCGCCGTCCGCGCCGCTACAGCCCGCAGCAGTACCTGCGCAGCCAGGAGGAGATGTGCGAGCTGTTCGCCGACATCCCGGAGGCCCTGGAGAACACGGTGGAGATCGCCAAGCGCTGCAACGTGACGGTGCGCCTGGGCGAATACTTTCTGCCGAACTTCCCCACCGGTGACATGACCACCGAAGACTTCCTGGTGATGAAGTCAAAAGAGGGCTTGGAGGACAGGCTCGCCTTCCTGTTCCCGGATCCCGCGGTGCGGGCCGAGCGCCGCCCCGAGTATGACGAGCGTCTCGACATCGAGCTCAAGGTGATCAACCAGATGGGCTTCCCGGGTTACTTCCTCATCGTGATGGAGTTTATCCAGTGGTCCAAGGACAACGGCATCCCGGTCGGTCCCGGCCGGGGCTCTGGGGCGGGGTCGCTCGTAGCCTACGCCCTCAAGATCACCGATCTGGACCCGCTGGAATTTGATCTGCTGTTCGAACGCTTCCTGAACCCCGAGCGGGTCTCCATGCCCGACTTCGACGTCGACTTCTGCATGGACCGGCGGGACGAGGTGATCGAGCACGTCTCCGAGATGTACGGTCGGGAGGCGGTCTCCCAGATCATCACCTTCGGCAGCATGGCGGCCAAGGCGGTGGTGCGGGACGTAGGAAGGGTGCTGGGCCACGCCTACGGTTTCGTGGATCGCATCTCCAAGCTCATTCCGCCCGACCCCGGCATGACGCTCGCCAAGGCGTTCGAGGTCGAGCCCAAGCTGCCCGAGCTCTACGAGCAGGACGAGGAGGTCAAGGACCTCATCGACATGGCGAAGAGGCTGGAAGGGGTGGTGCGCAACGCCGGCAAGCACGCCGGTGGCGTGGTCATTGCCCCCACCAGGATCACCGACTTCGCGCCGCTGTATTGCGATGACGAGGGTCACCACCCGGTCACCCAGTTCGACAAGAACGACGTGGAATACGCGGGTCTGGTGAAGTTCGACTTCCTGGGGCTGCGCACCCTCACCATCATCGACTGGGCGCTCGGCATGATTAACCCGCGTCTCGCCAAAGAGGGCAAGCCGCCGGTCGACATCGCCGCCATCCCCATCGACGACAAGAAGTCGTTCGCGCTCTTGCAGCGCTACGAGACGACGGCGGTATTCCAGCTCGAATCCCGCGGCATGAAGGACCTCATCAAGCGGCTGCAACCCGACTGCTTCGAAGACATGATCGCCCTGGTGGCCCTGTTCCGTCCGGGCCCGCTCCAGTCCGGCATGGTGGACAACTTCATCGACCGCAAGCACGGCAACGAGGCCATCTCCTACCCGGACGAGAAGTGGCAGCACGAGAGCCTCAAACCCATACTCGAGCCCACCTACGGCATCATCCTCTACCAGGAGCAGGTGATGCAGATCGCCCAGACCCTGGCGGGCTACACGCTCGGCGGCGCGGACATGCTGCGCCGGGCCATGGGCAAGAAGAAACCCGAGGAGATGGCCAAGCAGCGGGCCGGCTTCGAGGAGGGGGCCGTCAAGAACGGGGTCGACGGCGAGCTGGCGATGAAGATCTTCGATCTGGTGGAGAAGTTCGCGGGCTATGGCTTCAACAAGTCCCACTCCGCCGCCTATGCGCTGGTCTCCTACCAGACGCTCTGGCTCAAGACCCACTTCCCGGCGGAGTTCATGGCGGCGGTCATGACCGCCGACATGGACAACACCGACAAGATAGTGACCCTGGTGGACGAGTGTCAGCGCATGGGGCTGACCGTGATACCGCCTGACGTCAACACCGGCCGCTACCGTTTCAGCGTCAACGAGGACGGCCACATCGTCTACGGCATCGGCGCGGTGAAGGGGGTGGGCGAGGGCCCCATCGAGGCGATCCTGGAGGCGCGGGATCGGGACGGCCCCTTCCGGGATCTGTTCGACTTCTGCAACCGGGTCGACATCAAGAAGCTCAACAAGCGGGTGATGGAGAAGCTGATCCTCTCCGGCGCCATGGACCGCCTCGGCCCCCACCGCGCCGCCCTGATGGCGACCCTGGAGGAGGCGATGCGCGCCGCCGAGCAACACGCCAAAGCACAGGCGGTGGGCCAGGTCGACATGTTCGGCGTGCTCACCGAGGAGATCGACGACGTCAAGAAGGCGTTCGCCAACGTGCCCCACTGGCCCGACAAGGTGTGGCTGGAAGGGGAGCGCGAGACCCTCGGGCTCTACCTGACCGGTCACCCCATCAACCAGTACAGCAGCGAGCTGCGGCGCTACACCTCGGGCCGGCTGTGCGATCTGCATCCCACCTCCCGGGATACGGTGACCACGGCGGCGGGGCTGGTGATCGCGGCCCGCAGCATGGTGACCAAGCGCGGCAACAAGATGGGGATCTTCACCCTGGACGACAGATCCGGCCGTCTGGATGTGACTCTCTTCAGTGAAGCGCTGGAAAAATACGAAGAATTGATGCAAAAAGACCGTATTTTAGTGGTTTCTGGACAGGTCAGCTTTGATGACTTCTCCGGTGGCCTTAAAATGTCGGCCCGCGAATTGCTGGATATCAACGATGCGAGGGAGCGTTTCGCCAGGGCGATCCGCATCTCCCTCGATGAACAACGCATTGACGAGCGCTTTTTCCCGCGTTTGTGCGAGATTTTGGAGCCCGCCCGTGCCGGAGTCTGTCCGGTTCAGGTAAACTATCGTCGCCCCGGCTCCCGGGTGCGATTGACGCTCGGTACCGAGTGGCGGGTGACGCCCACCGATCAACTGATAGATGACTTGCGAGTCCTGCTTGGACGAGAGCGGGTTGAATTGGTTTTTGATTAGAGGATCTATTGTCCCTATGAGTCTTTTTCTGGATTTTGAACAGCCGATCGCCGAATTGCAGGCACAGATCGATGAACTTCGCCATGTGAGCGAGCACAACAGTGCCGTGGATCTGAGCGAGGATATCCGTCGGCTGGAGAAGAAAAACGAAGAGCTGACCAAGAAGATCTTCGGCGATCTGGGGGCCTGGCAGGTGTCCCAGATGGCGCGTCATCCTCAGCGCCCCTACACCCTCGACTACATCGAGCACATCTTCACCGACTTCGACGAGCTGGCCGGCGATCGCGCCTATGCGGATGACAAGGCCATCGTCGGCGGCATCGCCCGCCTCGACGGCGAGCCCGTGATGATCATCGGCCACCAGAAGGGTCGCGAGACCAAGGAGAAGATCAAGCGCAACTTCGGCATGCCGCGCCCGGAAGGGTACCGCAAGGCCCTGCGCCTGATGGAGATGGCCGAGCGCTTCAAGATGCCGATCATCACCTTCATCGACACCCCGGGCGCCTATCCGGGTGTGGGGGCCGAGGAGCGTGGCCAGTCCGAGGCCATCGCCCGCAACCTGAAAGTCATGGCCGGCCTGACCGTGCCCGTGGTCTGCACCGTGATCGGTGAAGGCGGCTCCGGCGGCGCCCTGGCCATCGGTGTGGGCGACCGCGTCAACATGCTGCAGTACTCCACCTACTCCGTCATCTCGCCGGAAGGCTGCGCCTCCATCCTGTGGAAGAGCGCCGACAAGGCGCCGGTGGCCGCGGACGCCATGGGCATCACCGCCCAGCGCCTGAAGGAGCTGAAGCTCATCGATTCCATCGTGGAAGAGCCCCTCGGCGGCGCCCACCGGGATCTGGAGAAGATGGCGAAGAACCTCAAGACCCGCATCAAGCAGGACCTCGACGCCCTGCGCCCGCTGGACAGCGAACAGCTGCTGGAGCAGCGCTACCAGCGTCTGCTGGGTTACGGCTACTGCTAAGCCGTTTCTTCCCGAACGAGACCAAGAGGCCCCCGCTCCGTCGGGGGCCTTTTTGTTGCCGGCAATCCAGTCTCATAGGACTACCGCTTCGGCGGTGAGCTCACCAAAAACCCCTGCGGGATCAAGGCCGCGGCGATTAATCGGCGAAAAAAGTGGGATCCGGCTCCCGTTTTGCTTACAGTGCCTTCCCTTCGCTCCCCGGAGCGAAATGCCCGCAAGGATGCGCCCCAGACGTCGGCAGGCTGGCCCCGCCAGGCTGACTCGCAGAACGCATCATCGCCCCGGCTGTATCGCTTCCCCGTGTCTCTGCGTCCTCGGCTCCTGCCCGTCACTCTCATCGTCACCGTCTTCATCTGCAGTGAGTGAAACATGAGCGAATCGGTTTTTGAGATCCATGACTGGACCCTGAGGGTCGACGACAACATGCTGTGTCGCCCCGAGCGCGAGGTCTACCTCGAGCCCAGGCTGGTCAACCTGCTGCACTTTCTGGCGAGCCACGCCGGCACAGTATTCTGTCGCGACACCCTGATCGACGAGGTGTGGGACGGCGCCGAGGTGACCGATCAGGTGGTCACCCAGTCCATCTTCGAGCTGCGCAAGATCCTGAAAGATGGCCGTCCCGATGCGGCCGACTACATCGCCACCGTCCCCAAGCGCGGCTACAAGCTGGTGGCGCCGGTGCGCCCGCTGCAGGCGGAGTCGGTGCAGTCCGCGCCCGAGGCGAAGGCCCCCGAGGCCGAACCACCGGTGGAGGCAGACGCTCTGGCCCCCGGTTCAGCCCCCTTCCCGGCGGGCCCCCTGACCCGCGCCATCTCGACCCGGGCCAGGGACGGGCACAGCCGCCGGCGGATGATAGGGTTCGACATCTTCGTGGCCCTGCTGCTGGTGACCCTGGTCAGCCTGCTCGGCTACCAGCACACCAGCCCCAGCGTGCACGGCATGCTGGATCCCGAGCTGCTGGTGTTTCGCTTCCACACCGGCATGGACGGCAGCAACGAGAACGTGCGCCTCGCCGACGGCATCACCCGCGCCCTAATGGGGGAGGTGGCCGCCGCCACGACGCTGCGGGTGCAGTACGGCGCCAATACCCTGGTGGGGGGGATACGGCCAGGCAAGGAGCTGAGCGTGCGGGTCTCCCGCCAGCCGGGGGGCACCTACCTGGATCTGGAATACCGCAACATCAACACCAGCCGGGTGCTGTTCAGCCACCAGTACCGGCTCAGCCGCCACAACGTGCACGAGGTGCTAGAGGCCAGCAGCCTGGATCTGCTGCGGGTGCTGGAGCGGCCGGACGTCACGCCCGGGGTGGGCTGGCCCACGGATGACGGGGCGCTGATGGCGCTGATGGAGGCCCACTACTACACCAACAAGCAGGATCAGGTGGCCCTCGGGCGCGGCGTCGAGCTGCTCGACGGGTCGCTGGCGGCCCAGCCGGATCAGCCGCTGCTGCTGGCGGAGCGCTACCTGGCGGGGGAGGCGCTGGCCACCCTGGCCGGGAAGCCCCAGAGCGAGCGGGTGCAGGCGATCGGCACCCATCTGGCCCGGATCGCGGGGGAGCAGGCCGGCTTGCCGGCCCGGGTATGGGAGGCCCTGGCCCTGCAGGCCATACTGAACGGCCAGCCGCAGGAGGCACAGCGTCAGCTGGCCCGGGCCGCCGAGCGGGGGCGCACCGTGCTCTATCACATCTTGCGCGGCAAGCTGGCGGAGCTGGACGGCCGCCCCGAGGCGGCGGGAGACGCCTACAGCCAGGCCTTCCTGATGGAGGCGACCGAGCAGACCTATCTGCTGTGCCAGCGCCTCGGCTTCTACAGCAATATGGAGGCCCTGGCGCCGGCGCTGTTCAACAACCTGGGTCAGAGCAAGGTGAAGCTGTTCTAGCTGGGGGCCAACGCCAGCGCCTCGGTTTCTACGACAGGATGGAGGCCCTGGTGCCGGCGCTGTTCAACAGCCTGGGTCAGAGCAAGGTGAAGCTGTTCTAGCTGGGGGCCAACGCCAGCGCCTCGGCTTCTACAGCAATATGGAGGCCCTGGCGCCGGCGCTGTTCAACAGCCTGGGCCAGAGCAAGGTGAAGCTGTTCTAGCTGGTGCCACCGCCAGCGTCTTGCCGAACACTGGGCTGCCTGCGGGCAGCCCCGGCGACATCCGGCTTCTCCCTGCCGATTCGCTCCCGCCAAAGGCATCTTCCCTCCTTATCTTCCTGATCCGCCCATTCTCTCAATCCCTCAGTTTCTCACCCTCTCACCCTCTCACCCTCAATCCCTCCAACCTTCCCGACCGCCATGTCACCCCGCTTTTGCCAGCCCCGCCGACTCACCGGTTTTGCCTCGGTGCGCGGGTCAAGGCCGGAGACTGGGGCCCAAGCGAGGGAGGTTGGGGACAAGGGGAGGTGGATCTGGGCAGAGAGGGGCCGAAAAGATATCAAGGGATGTTCAGGGGCACTGGCAAGGCGTATCAGGGCGCCATAGGGGCGGGGTGGGGATATCAGGGTTTTATCAAGGTGGCCGGACCGCATGTCGTCAACGTGCTGTTTTTAAAAAGATTTTAAGTCTATCTCCTGGAGGGGAAAGAAATTTCCCTCATGATTTTATCCCTGAGCGGGTCCTTATGTTTTCCGGGGCGCGGGGGCCTAGTCTGTGGCCATTCGCTGGCGGCCTGTCCGCCATTGTCACGAATCGCCCCTTTATCGACCCGGAGAGCTTATGCCCCTAGATTCGAGCAAGAAGATCGGCCTCATCGCCTGTACAGGTGTGGTGGCCGGCAACATGATGGGGAGCGGCATCGCGCTGCTGCCCTCGGCCCTGGCCACTATCGGCTCCATCTCCCTGTTCAGCTGGGCCATCTGCCTGGTGGGCGCCATGGGGCTGGCCTTCGTGTTCGCCCGCCTCGCCACCAAGAACCCGCAGGAGGGCGGCCCCATCGCCTACGCCGGCGAGATCTCCCCCGTGTTCGGCTTCCAGACCGGCGTGCTCTACTACCACGCAAACTGGATAGGCAACCTGGCCATCGCCATTACCGGCGTCTCCTACCTCTCGGTCTTCTTCCCCATCCTCAACGACCCCATTCCGGCGGCCCTGGCCACCATAGCGGCGGTCTGGATCTTCACCTTCGTCAACCTGCTGGGCGGCAGTTGGGTGAGCCGGCTCTGTACTCTGGGGCTGGTGCTGATCCTGCTGCCGGTCGTGGGTACTGCCGTGATGGGGTGGGGCCATTTTGATGCCGCCGTCTACAGCCAGAACTGGAACACCACCAGCGGCAGCGATCTGCATGCGGTCATCAGCGCCGTGCTGATCTGCCTCTGGTCCTTCGTCGGTGTTGAATCTGCCGCCGTCTCCTCCGGCATGGTGAAGAACCCCAAGCGCACCGTACCGCTCGCCACCATGCTGGGTACCGCCATCGCCGGCGTCATCTACATCCTCTCCACCCAGGTGATCGGCGGCATGTTCCCGGCAGGTGAAGTGGCTGCCTCCGGCGCGCCCTTCGCCATGGCGTCCTCCGCCATCTTCGGCGACTGGTCCGCCCCCTTCGTCTCCGCCTTCACCGCCCTGGCCTGCTTCACCTCGCTGGGCTCCTGGATGATGCTGGTGGGGGAGGCGGGCAAGCGCGCCGCCCATGACGGCAACTTCCCGAAAATCTACGGCGAAGTGGACGAGAACGGCGTCGCCAAGAAGGGGCTGATCCTGGGCTCCCTCAAGATGACCGCGCTGATGATCGGCCTGACCGCCTTCACCTCCCAGTCCGCCCACGCGGCCGATCTCTTCAACGTGCTGACCACAGATGCGGTGCTGCTGACCATGCTGCCCTACTTCTACTCCAGCATTAACCTCATTCGCTTCGAGGGCATGACCTCCCGCAGCATGGGCGCCATGATCTTCTCCGGCGTGGCCTGCGTGTTCTGCCTGGTGGCGCTGATGGGGGCCAAGGGCTCCAACCTCACGGCCACCTTCGTGGTGTCGCTCATCATCCTGATGTTCTACGCCAAGAAACAGGGTCTGCGTCAGCACGACTCCCTGCTGAGTGAACAGACCAGCCACTAATCCTCCCTTTTCCATTCCTGCGCTCTCCACTCCCCATCCCCGATGGAGAGCGCCCCCCTTATGTGTGGAGCATCAAGATGAACATCATTGCCATCCTCAACCACCTGGGTGTCTTCTTCAAAGAAGAACCGATTCGCCAGCTGCAAGCCTCCCTCGAGCGCAAGGGCTTCGAGGTTGTCTACCCGGTCGACGTGGCCGATCTGCTGAAGCTCATCGAGAAGAACCCCCGCGTCTGCGGCGCCATCTTCGACTGGGACAAATACTCCCTGGGCCTGTGCAAGGAGATCCACGATCGCAACGAGAAGCTGCCGATCTTCGCCTTCGCCAACGACCAGTCCACCCTGGACATTCACCTGACCGACCTGCGTCTGAACGTGCACTTCTTCGAGTACCGTCTCGGCATGGCCGACGACATCACCCTCAAGATGGGTCAGGCCACCCAGGAGTACCAGGACGCCATCCTGCCGCCGTTCACCAAGGCGCTGTTCAAGTACGTGGAGGAGGGCAAATACACCTTCTGCACCCCGGGTCACATGGGCGGTACCGCCTTCCAGATGAGCCCGGCCGGCAGCATCTTCTATGACTTCTACGGCCCGAACGCCTTCAAGGCCGACGTCTCCATCTCCATGCCGGAGCTCGGCTCCCTGCTGGACCACTCGGGTCCCCACAAGGAAGCCGAGGAGTACATCGCCCGTACCTTCAACGCCGATCGCTCCTACATCGTCACCAACGGCACCTCCACTGCCAACAAGATCGTCGGCATGTACTCGGCGCCGGCCGGCAGCACTGTGCTGGTGGATCGCAACTGCCACAAGTCGCTCACTCACCTGATGATGATGAACGACGTGACCCCGCTCTACTTCCGTCCGACCCGCAACGCCTACGGCATTCTGGGGGGCATCCCCCGGAGCGAATTCAGCCGCGAGACCATCGCCGCCAAGGTCGCCGCCACCCCGGGTGCCCAGGCGCCGCGCTACGCCGTGATCACCAACTCCACCTATGACGGCCTGCTCTACAACACCGGCTTCATCAAGGAGGCGCTGGACACCCCCTACATCCACTTCGACAGTGCCTGGGTGCCCTACACCAACTTCAGCCCGATCTACGAAGGCAAGTGCGGCATGAGCGGCGACGCCATTCCGGGCAAGGTGTTCTACGAAACCCAGTCCACCCACAAGCTGCTGGCGGCCTTCTCCCAGGCCTCGATGATCCACATCAAGGGTGACGTGGAGGAAGAGACCTTCAACGAAGCCTTCATGATGCACACCTCTACCTCGCCGCAGTACGGCATCGTGGCATCGACCGAGATCTCCGCTGCCATGATGCGTGGCAACACCGGCAAGCGGCTGATCAAGGACTCCATCGATCGCGCCATCTCCTTCCGCAAAGAGATCAAGCGTCTGCGTGATCAGAGCGAAGGCTGGTTCTTCGACGTATGGCAGCCGGACAACATCGACACCGTCGAGTGCTGGAAGCTGGATCCGAAAGATGACTGGCACGGCTTCAAGGACATCGACGACAACCACATGTACCTGGATCCCATCAAGGTCACTCTGCTGACCCCGGGTATGGGTCGTGACGGCCAGCTGCTGGAGAAGGGCATTCCTGCTTCACTGGTCTCCAAGTTCCTGGACGAGCGCGGCATCGTGGTGGAGAAGACCGGCCCTTACAACCTGCTGTTCCTCTTCTCCATCGGTATCGATCAGTCCAAGGCGATGCAGCTGCTGCGCGCCCTGACCGAGTTCAAGCGTGGCTATGACCTGAACCTGACCATCAAGAACATACTGCCGAGCCTCTATCGGGAAGACCCGAGCTTCTACGAAGGGATGCGCATTCAGGAGCTGGCCCAGCGCATTCACGAGCTGACCAGCAAGTACCGTCTGCCGGAGCTGATGTTCAAGGCGTTCGACGTGCTGCCGGAGATGAAGATGACCCCGCACGCCGCCTGGCAGCAGGAGCTGGCCGGCAAGGTGGTGGAAGTGCCGCTGCGCGACATGGTGGACCGCATCAGCGCCAACATGATATTGCCCTACCCGCCGGGAGTACCCCTGGTGCTGCCGGGCGAGATGGTGACCCAGGACTCCCTGCCGGTGCTCGAGTTCCTCGAGATGCTGTGCGAGATCGGGGCCCACTACCCGGGCTTCGAGACCGACATTCACGGCCTCTATCGTCAGGCCGACGGCAGCTACACCGTCAAGGTGCTGCGCTGATCGAGAGAGATGAAAACGGGCCGCGAGGCCCGTTTTTCTATTGGATTCCAGCCATCTGCCATCAGGGACGGATCACCCGGCGAGGGGGCTCGCGACGCTAGCTCGTGTGGCGCGCCAGGGTCCCCTCCCGGCGGGCGGGCTGCGACCGGCGACGCCGGCTCAGGGGGGCGCACGCCAGCCTGAGGCGATGCCACTCCCGCCACAGCAGCCAGCACAGGGGCAGGGTCAGCAGCAGCACTGTGGTGGGCTGGGCCAGCAGCACCCCGTCCCGGCCCCATTGCAGCGGCAGCAGGAAGATGAGCGGCAGCAGCAGCACCGTCTTGGCGACCGAGATCAGCAGCGCCTGGCGGGTGCGGGCCATGGCTTGCAGCAGCACTATGCCGAACATGACGATCCCCTCCAGCGGGATGGCGGCGAGGTTGAGGGTCAGGCTGCGCATGGCCGCGGCCAGCAGCTCGACATCCTGGCTGCCGGTGTAGAGCATGGCGACAGGTTGCGGCAGCAGCTGGATCAGCAGCCAGACCGCCAGACCGTAGAGGAGCGTGATCCTGAGCCCCATCTCCATCAGGAATTTCAGATCGCGGTGGCGACGGGCGCCCGCCGCCTGGCTGACCAGGGGCTGGATGCCAAACGCCAACCCCTGCAGCACCACGATGAACACCGCCTCTGTGTAGCCGGCCACGGTGAAACCCGCCAGATCCTTGACCGAGCCGTGCACCATCAGCTGGCTGTTGTGCAGCATCAGCAAGAGCCCCAGATTGAACTGGGCGATGAGGCTCGGCAGCCCGGTGAACAGCAGGTTCGGCATGGCCGGGAAGCTGGGGCGCAGCTGGCGCCAGGAGAGGCGCAGGCGAGCATAAGGGGTGAAGAAGTAGCCCAGGCCCAGCAGGCTGACCATCCCCTCGGCCATCAGGGTCGCCTGGGCCGTGCCCGTCAGGCCGAGCCCGAGCCGGCCGACCATGATGTAGTTGAGCAGGATGTTGAGCAGGGCGCCGCCGCTCACCAGCACCATGGCGAGGCGGGGGCGGCCGTCGTTGCGCAGCAGATAGGGCACGGCGAGGTTGCCCGCCAGCAGCAGGGTGCCGCCGCCGATCCAGCCGAGGTAGTCGCTGGCCTGCTGCCAGGTGTCGCTGCCCCGCTCAAGGCCGAGGGCCAGCAGGATGTCGATGTGCCAGCGGTGCAGCAGCAGCGGGGCCAGGGCCCCCAGCAGTGCCAGCAGCCAGAGCCCGTTGACCAGCCCCTGACGGGCGAGCGCCGTGTTTCTGGCGCCCTGCTGGAAGGAGATGAGGGTGGCCGCCCCCATGGCGATCATGGCGGCCAGGCCTATCAGCACCATGATGACCGGGTAGACCAGGTTGATGCCGGCGAGGCCCGCGGCCCCCACGTAGTGGCCGACGAAGATGCCGTCCACCAGGTAATAGGCGCCGGAGACCAGCATGGCGAGGACGGAGGGGAGGGCATAGCCCCAGAAGCGGCGGGTCATGGCCCGCTGGCGCAGATGGAAGTAGGCGGACATGTCTGTTCTCTCGGGGAGTTCGATGCTCGGACAGACAGTCTAAATTATTCTATTTTTACCGATAATCAGGCTTTTCCTTGATGGATTGCTGAGTATTTTTCAGTAATCAATCCGTCCGATGGTGGGCCTTCAGCATGTCGATCAGGGCGCGCAGGCCGCTGCCCAGCTGGTGGCGGCCGGGATAGAAGAGGTTGAAGCCGGCGAAGCTGGGGCTCCAGTCGTCCAGCACGCTCACCAGCCGCCCCGCGGCCAGCGCCTCCCTCACCTCCTCCTCCTGGCAGTAGGCCAGCCCCAGCCCCGCCTCGGCCGCCCCCAGGTAGAGCGCCGGGGTGCTGGTGGTGAGCGGGCCGCTCACCTCTATCTCCAGCAGCTTGTCGTCGGCGGCGAAGGCCCAGCGATAGTGGTGATGGGGAGTGAGGCGATAGCCGATGCAGTCGTGCTGGCTCAGCTCGCTCGGGTGCCGGGGGATGCCCCTGGCCGCCAGATAGGCGGGGGCGCCCACCACCAGGTAGCGCTGCTGGGCGCCGAGGGGCACGGCGATCATCTCCTTGGGCAGCAGATCCCCGTAGAAGAGGGCGGCGTCGAATCCATCCTCGATGAGGCGCGGCATCAGCTCCAGCTCCACCACCTCCACCTGCATGCGCGGGTAGCGCACCAGATAGTCGATCAGTACCGGGGTCAGCAGCTCCTGGATGGCGGCCCTGGGTCCGCAGATCTTGAGGCGGCCGACCGGTTCGTCGCCGTGGCGGGTCAGCTCCTCCAGCGCCCCCTCCAGCTGGGTCAGGGTGGGCAGCACCTGGGCCAGCAGCCGCTGGCCCGCATCGGTGGCCACCACGGCCCGGGTGCTGCGGTTGAGCAGCCGGATCCCGAGCCGGTTCTCCAGCCCCTTCAGGCTGTGGCTGAGCGCCGAGGCCGAGACCCCGAGCTCGAGGGCGGCCTTGCTGAAACTCTGGTGGCGGGCGACGGCGGCAAACACCGCCAGTTCGGCGAGATCGGTGCGGGTGATGGTCATCATGGCTCGGCAGGAAGAGGGCGAGTCACAAGGGTACGCCAAGGCGCCGACCCAGACAATCGACCCCGGAGCCGGGCCTTGTAGCGAACTTGTGATCGCGGTAAGTATTGGAATCTATTGAAACAAATTTGAATTGTTAAAAAATACTAACAATCTGGCGCTAAAAATGTGAGCTGACACGATCGAAAGGCGACCAGAGTCAAACTTTGGTTGATTAATTCAAAAAAACACTGTGATTAATTGGGTCATTTAATTAGAGTCAGCGCATCGGATGAGGCGGTCGTTGTCAGTTTGTTAACGGCAGAGGGCGCCGCCATCAGGTTCAGGATTTCATGCTGCAGTATGTTGCAATTCGGTTGTCGCGGGACGTGATGGCCCGGTTGCCCTGGCGTGAGAACACAAGAGCAGGGATGAACAGCAGCAGTTCCAGGGATGCGGAACCGGCCAGGTGGCCAAATAAGCAACGAGATTCCACTTTCCTTGATGACAGGATTACCCCTATGTCTGACATGAACATTGCAGTTGAAGGCAGCTTAAGCAACGCCTCCTCCCGTGGCATCAACAAGGCCGACGTGGTCTGGATGCTGGGTCTGTACGGTACCGCCATCGGTGCCGGTGTCCTCTTCCTGCCGATCAACGCAGGCGTCGGTGGTCTGTGGCCGCTGGTGGCCATGCTGATCCTGGCCCTGCCGCTGACCTTCTTCGCCCACCGTGGCCTGACCCGCTTCGTGCTGTCCGGTGCCACCCGTGACGGCGACATCACCGAGGTAGTGGAGGAGCACTTCGGCAAGACCGCGGGCAAGTTCATCACCCTGCTCTACTTCTTCGCCATCTACCCCATCCTGCTGATGTACTCCGTGGCCATCACCAACACGGTCGAGAGCCTGATGGTGCACCAGCTGGGCATGACTGCGCCCCCCCGCGCCATCCTCTCCCTGGTGCTGATCCTGGGTCTGATGGCGATCGTTCGCCTCGGCGGCCAGGTCATCGTCAAGGCGATGAGCGTGCTGGTCTTCCCCTTCGTGATCACCCTGATGGGCCTGGCGGTCTACCTGATCCCGCACTGGAACGGCGCCATCATCACCGAAGCCCCGGCGCTGTCCGACGCCTTCAACGGTGACTTCATCAAGACCCTGTGGCTGGCCATTCCGGTGATGGTGTTCTCCTTCAACCACTCCCCGATCATCTCCTCCTTCGCGGTGGACAACAAAGGCCGCTACGGCGCCAACGCCGAGAAGAAGTGCAGCAACATCCTGCTGGGCGCCCACGTCATGATGGTGATGACAGTGATGTTTTTCGTGTTCAGCTGCGTGCTGAGCCTCTCCCCGGCTGACCTGGCGGCGGCCAAGGAGCAGAACATCTCCATCCTCTCCTACCTGGCCAACCACTTCGACAACCCGGTGATCGCCACTGTGGCACCGCTCATCGCCATGGTCGCCATCAGCAAGTCCTTCCTGGGTCACTACCTGGGGGCGCAAGAGGGCATGAACGGCCTGATGGCCAAGTCCCTGCGCGAGAAGGGCAAGAACGTCGACGTCAAGCAGCTGAACAAGGTGACCGCGATCTTCATGATCCTGACCACCTGGGCCATCGCCACCATCAACCCGAGCATCCTCGGCATGATCGAAGACCTGGGCGGCCCCATCATCGCGATGCTGCTGTTCCTGATGCCGATGTACGCCATCGCCAAGGTGCCCGCCATGCGCAAATACGCCGGCAACCTGAGCAACGGCTTCGTGACTCTCATCGGCCTCATCGCCATGTCCGGCATCATCTACAAGCTGATTGCCTGACGACTCCGGTCAGTCTCGGTGAAAAGGCCGCCTCGATTGAGGCGGCCTTTTTATATGCGCGAAAGCTTAACAAAGCCGCGGCAGCGGCCTAACATGGCGGGATGTTTTTCTAGACAGGACAAAAGGATATGTCTGGGTTGAAAAAGGAGCTCGGGCTCTGGCAGGGGATGGGGCTGCTCGCCACCTCGTTGCTCGGTACCGGGATCTTCGTGGTACCGGCGACTGCGGCATCGCTGGCGGGCGGGGCGTCGCTCTGGGCCTGGCTGCTGCTCATCGCGCTGGTGCTGCCCATCGCCTTCACCTTCGCGCGGCTCGGGCGCCGCTATCCCCACGCCGGCGGGGCGCCCCACCTCATCGGGCTCGCCTTTGGCAACGGCGCCGAGCGCTTCTCCGCCTTCCTGTTTCTGGCGGTGCTGCCGGTGGGGCTGCCCGCCGCCCTCACCATAGCCGCCGGTTTCTGGCACGCCCTGTTCGACATGGGGGAGTGGACCCTCTGGGCCATCCAGCTGCTCACCCTGCTCGGGGTCTTCCTGCTGGGGCTGCGGGGGGCGCGCTCCTCCGGCAACCTGCAACTGCTGATTGCCCTGGCGATCCTGGGGCTGACCCTGCTCATCTGGTTCAAGGGGGAGCTCGGCTGGCGCGACGCGGCCCAGCCGTTGCCGGCGGCGAGCGAATGGCCCGCCATGGGCTCGGCGCTGGCGGTGATGTTCTGGTGTTTCGTCGGGCTCGAGGCCTTCGCCCACATGGGGGAGGAGTTCAAGCGCCCGCAGCGGGACTACCCGCTCGCCCTGCTCGGCGGCGTGCTGCTGGCCGGGCTCATCTACTGGATCCACTCCCTGGTGGTGCTGAAGTACGGCCTCTACGGGGACGAGGCGACCAACGCCACCGCCATCCCGGCCCTGCTCTCACTCTTGTTCGGCCCCACCGCCAAGTGGCTGGTGGCGGTGCTCGGCTACCTCTCCTGCTTCGCCAGCATCAACATCTATCTGCAGGGCTTCGCGCGGCTTATCTGGAGCATGGCGCGGGAGGGCAAGCTGCCGGGCGCGATGGCCCGGCTCTCGGCCCGTGGCGCCCCCCTCAATGCCCTGTGCTGGGTGCTCGCCATCTGCCTCGTCTCCATCACCCTGATCCTCTGGCTCAGGCTGCCGCTCGACGCCCTCATCCGCTACGCCAACGGCAACTTCGTGCTGGTCTACCTGCTCTGCATGGCGGCAGGCTGGCGCCTGCTCGGCGGCCTGGGCAAGGGGCTGGCGGGGGTGAGCGCCCTGCTCTGCCTCGCCGTGCTGGTGGCGCTCTCCTCCCAGGTGCTCTATGCGGTGCTGCTGAGCGCAGGCTACGGCGTCTTCTCCCTGTGGCGGCGCCGGCGCCGCCGTACCCCGGGGAGCGATTCGCCCTGCGCCATCAAGTGATGGCCCCAAAGAGAACAAACCCCGCATGGCGGGGTTTGTTCTCTTTGCTGTGGTGCGCGTTCAGTCGCGGGGGGCCTTGAGCGCCTGGATCACATCTTCATCGGGGGCCAGCCCCTCCACGTGGTTGAAGCTCTCCAGCCCCTCCTGGGGATGGATGGTGAAGGCGTCGGCGCTCAGGTAGCTGCCGCTGCCGGCACTCTCGACGATGACGATGAGCTCGGGCTGCTTGTCACCGTTGAGATCCAGCAGTTTCAGCGCCTTGACGCTGCCGTCCCGCGGCAGCACCTTGCCGTCGATGAACTGATCCAGCGGGAACTGGGGGTTGGCACCCGAGTAGAGGCGCACATCGTAGCTGCCGGTGGAGGCGGGCTCGCCGCGCCCCTCGCTGACGGTGATGACCTGGCCTGCCGGCAGGGTCTGCTGCTGGAAGAACCCGTCTGCCGCCTGGCTGGCCAGGGGCAGGGTGAGCAGACCGAGAGTAAGGTATAAGGCTTTCATGGAGATGACCCTTGTTGCTGCTTGTCTTGCTGTGTCGACGGGCAGGGGCTGGCCCCCGCCACATCGGAATGCGGTCCGGGGCCGCCTGTCGGCAACCCCTGAGCGCCCTGTGATCACCATATCTTGACCCGTTTGGCCGGGTCCAGATAGAGCTTGTCACCCGGCTGGATCTTGAACGCCTCGTAGAAGGCGGGGATGTTCGGCACCACGCCGTTGACCCTGTATTCGGGCGGGGAGTGGGGATCCGAGGCGAGCAGCATCTGCATCAGCTCGGGGCGATACATACCCTTCCACACCTGGGCCCAGCCGAGGAAGAAGCGCTGCTCCCCGGTGAAGCCGTCCAGCACCGGCGCCTCCTTGCCATCCAGGGACAGCAGATAGGCCTTGTGGGCTATGGTGAGGCCGCCCAGATCGCCGATGTTCTCCCCCAGGGTGAACTGGCCGTTGACATACTGGCCCTTGATGGGCTCGAAGCGGTTGTACTGGGCCACCAGCCGGCTGGTGCGGAAGCGGAACTCCTTGAGATCCTGGGGCGTCCACCAGTCGCGCATCACGCCGTCACCGTCGGATTTGGCCCCCTGATCATCAAAACCGTGGCCCATCTCGTGGCCGATGACCCCGCCGATGGCGCCGTAGTTGACCGCGTCATCCGCCGTCATGTCGAAGAAGGGGGGCTGCAAGATGGCAGCCGGGAAGACGATCTCGTTGTTGCTCGGGTTGTAGTAGGCGTTCACCGTCTGGGGCGACATGTGCCACTCGTCCCTGTCCACCGGCTTGCCGAGGCGCGCCAGGTTGTCGGCGTATTCGAAGGCGCGGGCCCGTTGCAGGTTGCCCACCAGATCATCGGCACGGATGGCGATGGCGCCGTAGTCCTTCCACTTGTCCGGGTAGCCTATCTTGGGCCTGAACTTGGCGAGCTTCTCGAGGGCCTGGGTCTTGGTGGCCGGCGACATCCAGTCCAGCTCCTGGATGCTCTGGCCGTAGGCGGTGCGCAGGTTCTCCACCAGCTGCTCCATGCGGGCCTTGGCCTCTGGCGGGAAGTAGCGCTCGACATAGAGCTTGCCCACCGCCTCCCCCAGGTTGTTGTCCAGCACCCCGAGCGCCCGCTCCCAGGGGGCGCGCTGCTTGGGCGTGCCGCTCAGGGCGGTGCCGAAGAAGGCGAAGTTCAGGGCATCGGTCTGGCTGTCGAGGTAGGGGGCGTAGTCCGTGATGAGCTGCCACTTGAGGTAGGCCTGCCAGTCGCCGACCGGGGTCGTCGTCATCAGCTCGTTCAGGGCCGAGAGGTAGGTGGGCTGGCCGATGACGAGGCTGCTCTGGCCCGCGAGGCCGGCCTGGCCGAGATAGGCGTCCCAGTCGATGGCGGGGG
Organism: Aeromonas sanarellii; assembly: GCF_000820085.1. Classification (GTDB taxonomy): domain Bacteria; phylum Pseudomonadota; class Gammaproteobacteria; order Enterobacterales; family Aeromonadaceae; genus Aeromonas; species Aeromonas sanarellii. The sequence goes on along the minus strand of NZ_CDBN01000015.1, from coordinate 3,148 downwards.
CGAGGCGCCCCAGCTCGCTCACCGGCCCCTTGTTGTAGTTCTTCTCTCTGTCCCGCAGGGCCACGTTGTCCCACTGGATCCGGGCGATCCGGGTCTCGAGGGCCAGGATGCGCTTGGCCTTGGCCCCCGCGTCTGTCTCGCCGAAACGGGCCAGCATGGCGGCGATGTGCTGCTCGTACTTGTGCAGCAACGCCTGGCTGGCGGCATCCGTCTTGAGGTAATAGTCCCTGTCTGGCAGGCTGAGTCCGGCCTGGTAGAGGTAGACCGCATAGCTGTCCGGCGCCTTGGCGTCCGCGTCTATCCAGAAGCCGAAGGGGGCGCCGCCACCGGTGCGGCCGCTCTGGGCGAAGGCGCGGGCGAGATCACTCGGGGTCCGGATCTGCTCGATCTCGCTCAGCATCGGTAGCAGGGGCGTGGTGCCCTTGGCGTTGCGGGTCGTCTGATCCAGATAGCTCTGGTAAAGGTCGTGGATCTGCTGGGCCGGGGTGCCGGCGGCGGCCTTGCCGTCCAGTCCTTCCACCAGCACCCGCACGTCCGCCAGGGATTTGTCCCGCAGCAGGTAGAAGGCGCCGTCGGCGGGCCTGTCGTCCGGGATCTTGGCGGTGGCGAGCCAGTGGCCGTTCACGTAGCGGAAGAAGTCGTCGCCGGGTTTGACGCTGGTGTCCATGTTGGCCAGCGCGAGGCCGGAGTGCTTGTCTGAGCCGTCCGGTGCCTGACTGCAACCGGCCAGCAGGGCCAGCCCGACGAGGGCGGCCAGCAGGTTTTTCTTGTTGTTCATTATGTTGTATTCCAATTCGGGTTAGGTGGCTTCCTTGCCCACGCAGGGAGCGTCTCACTCTAGCAGCCGGGTTAGCGCTTGATAAGCCCGACTCTGCTAAGATCGCCCTGGTCGTATTGGGGAAGCCTATGATTTCTCGTATTTATTCTCGTTTTTGTCAGACTCTGCCCGCGCCGGAAGGTTCCCGCGGCCTGCTGGTGGCCTTCAGCGGCGGGCTCGACTCCACCGTGCTGCTGGTGCTGGCGGCCCGCTTTGCCCGTGAACAGGGCCTGGCCTTGCGCGCCCTGCACGTCCACCATGGCCTGAGCCCCCACGCCGACGACTGGGTGGCCCATTGCGAGGGGGTGTGCCGGCAACTGGCGGTGCCCCTCGTGGTGGAGCGGGTGCGCCTCGCCCGGGGCAACGGCGATAGCCTGGAGGCCCAGGCGCGGGAGGCCCGCTATCAGCGCCTCGCCGCCCACCTGGGGGAGGGGGAGTGGCTGCTCACCGCCCATCATCAGGACGATCAGCTGGAGACCCTGCTGCTGGCGCTCAAACGTGGCACCGGGCTGCGCGGGCTGGCGGGCATGGTGCCAGACCAGCCCTTTGCCGGCGGCCGCTTGCTGCGCCCCTTGCTGGAGATCAGCCGGGCCGAGCTGGCCGACGCGGCCGCCACCCTGCCCTATGGCTGGGTGGAGGACGAGAGCAACGAGGACCCGAGCTATGACCGCAACTTCCTGCGCCAGCAGCTCATCCCCCAGCTCAAGGCGCGCTGGCCCGCCATGGCCCAGACGGCGGCGCGCAGCATGGCCCTGTGCGCCGAACAGGAGGTGCTCATCGGCGAGCTGGCCGAAGCGGACTGGCTACGGGCCGGGGAGGGAGAGGCGCTGCGCATCGCGCCTCTGCACGGGTTGTCCGAGGTGCGGCGCAACAACCTGCTGCGCCACTGGATCCGCCGCCAGGGGGGGGAGATGCCGTCCCGGGCGCTGCTGGGCCTGCTGTGGCAGGAGGTGGCGTTGGCGCGCGAGGACGCCAACCCCAGGCTGAGCCTGCAGGGACTGGAGTGTCGCCGCTTTCAGGGACGGCTGTATCTGGTGGCGCCGGGTCTGGCGCCCCGCGAGGAGGTGCTGCCCATCGGGGTGGGGGAGGCGCTCACCCTGCCGGACGGCTTGGGGCAGTTCAGGCTGTGGTCATCGGGTGGCGAGGGGCTGAGGGCGCCGCGGGAGGACGAACCGCTCTCGGTACGCTTCCAGGTGGCGCCCGGTGTCATGCTCAAGCCGGTGGGACGGGCTGGCAGCCGGCGCCTGAAGAAGCTGCTGCAGGAGCATGGGGTGCCCTCCTGGCAGCGGGGACGCATTCCCATCCTCCATTACGGCGAGCAGGCGGCCCTGGTGGCCGGGCTCTTCGTCTGCGACGGATTTCTGGCGCCCGAAGGGGGCATGGCCTGGGAGTGGCGGCGTGTCGTCACTCCGGGCCGATTGACGGCGCGGGGTTGACGGCGCCCTATTCGGGGATGCCCGCTTCGCCGGCCTTCTTGCGGGCGTAGAGGTGGGCATCCGCCGTCGCGTAGAGCCGCTCCACGTCCATGCCCGAGTGCCAGCTCGCGGCCCCCAGGCTGCACCCCACCGAGAAGGCGCTGAGCTCCTTGTGGCTGTGCAGCACATGTTGCAGCCGCAGCCAGACCGGGCGCCAGGCCTCGGGGTCGGCGGGTTGCAGCAGCAGGGCAAACTCGTCCCCGCCGAGGCGAAACGCCTGATCCGTGCCGCGAATGCAACCCTGCAGCAGCTGGGCGAAGCGGCTCAGCACCAGATCCCCCACCGGGTGGCCCCAGGTGTCGTTGACCTGCTTGAAGCGATCGAGATCCAGCAGCACCAGCACCAGGCCGTGGGGCTCCCGGCTGTGCTGCTCAACCGCCCGGCCGATGGCCTCGTCGAAGTAGGCGCGATTGCCGAGCCCGGTCAGGTGGTCGAGCCGCACCTGCTGCTCCAGCCGATCCAGCCGCAGATAGAGGGGCAGGGGGAGACTGAACAGCTGATGGTACTGCTCCAGCAGCCGGCGCTGGCCGTCGCCCAGGGGCTGCTCCAGCTCGTAATGCAGCTGGCCGAGCAACTGGTCGTGCTGGCCCCGCAGCTCGAAGCGATAGCCGTGCAGCACCTGCCTGGCCTGGGGCGGGTGGGAGATGAGGGGATGGGGCTGGCCACAGTCGAAGTGGAGGGCGTGGATCCGGACAATCTTTGCCACCCGCTCGGCAAAGATTGCCAGCAGGGCGTCAAGATCCCGCTGTCCCAGCAACTGCTCCAGCTGCTGATAACGGTCCTGCCCGCTCAGGGGCGCAAGGCGCTCCATCTGCTGCACCCACTGCTCTATGCCATGTCCGAAGCCGTTCAATGA